>NZ_JRKS01000022.1 GCF_000763805.1 Paracoccus sphaerophysae
CCCGGCCCGGGCGCGCGATGCCGGGATGGGGCCGGCTGGTCTGGTTCCGGCCGAGTGACACGCGCCTGACGCGGCACGGCATCCTGACGCGACCGCAGTCCGCTGCGGTCGCGTCTTTCGTTAGTCACCACAACTTGCGGCCTGAGTTGTCCCGTTGTCGCTGACGATCATTCCGGGTTTTCCCGCGGCGCTCGATCCGCGCTTCGGTCAGGGTGGCACCGTCCTGGACGTGGGGGCGCAACGCTTGGAACCGGGACATTGCGACATCCCGCTCAGCCTCAGAGAAGTCCGCGAGGCGCTTCCACGACGCAGTTGCCGCGCTGATAAAGGGCTACAAACTCGCGTCCGGCAGCCCGCAGGCGACGGCCCATGTCGAGGAGGTGGTCTTTTTCGCCGCCGTCCGCTCGTCGCTCGCCAAGCTCGACGTGGGGCAGGGGCGGAACGATGGCGGCGCCGACTTCGCCATCCAGCAGCTGATCAACAGTGCCGTCGCCTCGACCGAGGTTGTCGATATCCTCGCCGCCTGCGGCTTCGACTGCCCCGACATCAGCGTGCTGTCAGACGAGTTCATGCTGGAACTGCAAAACATCCAGCACCGCAATCTGGCCGTGGAGGCGCTGAAGAAGTTGCTCAACAGTGAGATCGCGGCCCGCACCCGGACGAATGTCGGGCAGAAGGAAGCCTTCTCGTCCCGGCTGGAGCAGGCGATCGCCCGCTATCACAACCGCAGCGTGGACGCCCTGCAGATCCTGCAGGAGCTGATCGCGCTGGCCAAGGACCTGCAGAACGAGCCCGAAGATGGCCTGAATGCGGCAGAACTGGCGTTTTACGACGCGCTCGCTCGCAATGACAGCGCCGTGCAGTTATCGTGAGAAGAACGCGGCCTGCGTCGCCAGCAGGGTCAGGCCGGGCGCTTCATCGGTGCGAGTTTCCGGCAAGCTTGCCGCAAGCCGTTCGATGGCCGGCTGCAGCGCCCACACCCAAAGTGCCAGCGTGTCCCTGAGCTTGACCTCCACCTCATCACGCTGACGCCGTCCGCGAGTTAGTAATTCGATCGGAACGAGCGGCAGCACCGTAATCGCGTATCCCGCCTCGTCGAAACACCGGCGCTGCCAAAAATCCAGGATCTCATTCTTTCCCGGTCCGGCGGGTATCACGAGCGGTATCGGACGGCCCAGGATCCGCCCCCGTATCGGCTCCGGGACTTCGCGCAGGTCAACCGAGATGCGTTTCTGATCGACGATCAGGGCGACGGGAAGCAACTCGGCATAGGAGCGTGCCTCACGGCGATCACCGGGGGTCGACCGCGCCTCGAGGTCGGTGCGGATCGTCTCGATCAGTTCGCTCAGAGCTTCGTCAAGGGTCTTTTTCATGTGAATTCCTGGCGTTCATGTGCCACCCGTCGAACTCACACCGCGCCCATTTCATCACGCAGCCTGAGTGGTATCGACACCCAGACGATGGCAGGGGACCACAACCAGAAGTCAAGTGTTGGGGGGGACCTGCTTTGAGCGTCATCTACTGCGGATCCGTGCGCCGTCAGACTGCATGGTCCACTTCGAACCGATGCCATAGGGCTGGCCCGACACGGTTTTTATTTGCTGCACATTTTGCTGCACATCCACCACAGGCTTTTGTAATAAATGTTTGATAGATAGCACTTATTCATCGTCGGTTCAGTGCAATAGAGCACATCACCCGCTCCACCCGATCTTTCCGGCCGCAGCGTCGCGGGCCGCATCGCCCGCGGGGGTGACGCGGGGGCCCGCCTGCGCCGACACCGCATCCCACCGATAGCGCGGCAGACGCCGGTAGGTCTGCGCGCGGGGGCCGAAATGTGCGGGCCGGCCCGCCCTTCCCACCGACAAGACCAACATTTCTTGCAGGAACCCCGGCGTCCCGGCAGGTGTTCCGCTAGACCCCAACAGACCAGCGAGGCAGCCGATGGACATCACCCTCACGATCAATGGCGAACGTCGGACATTGCCGCTGGAGGATCCGCGGGTGACGCTGCTGGACGCGCTGCGCCAGCATCTCGACCTGCCGGGGACCAAGAAGGGCTGCGATCACGGCCAGTGCGGGGCCTGCACGGTGATGCTGAACGGGCGGCGCATCAATGCCTGCCTGACGCTGGCGGTCATGCACCAGGGCGACGAGATCACCACGATCGAGGGGCTGGGCACGCCCGAGGCGCTGTCGCCTCTGCAAGCGGCCTTCATCCGCCATGACGGGTTCCAGTGCGGCTATTGCACGCCCGGCCAGATCGTGTCGGCCACCGCGATGCTGGCCGAGTTCCGCGAGGGCTGGCCCAGCAACGTCTCGAACGACCTGTCCGCGCCGCGCCTGGACGACGAGGAAATCCGCGAGCGCATGTCGGGCAATCTCTGCCGCTGCTCGTGCTATCCCAACATCGTGGACGCGATCCGCGAGACGGCGGAGAGCGTGGCATGAGGCCGTTTACCTACACCCGCGCCGAGGATGCGGCCGCCGCGCTGGCGGCTGGCGGGCGGTTCATCGCCGGCGGCACGAACCTGCTGGACCTGATGAAGCTGCAGGTGGAAACCCCGGACGCGCTGGTCGACATCAACCATGTCGGGCTGGACGCCATCGCGCCCGAGGGCGAGGGCCTGCTGGTCGGCGCGCTGGTCCGCAACGCCGACCTGGCCGCCGATCCGCGGGTCCGCCGCGACTGGCCGCTGCTGTCCCGCGCCATCCTGGCCGGGGCCAGCGCCCAGATCCGCAACCGCGCGACCACCGGCGGCAACCTGCTGCAGCGGACCCGCTGCCCGTATTTCTATGACCTCGACACTCCCTGCAACAAGCGCCAGCCGGGCAGCGGCTGTTCAGCGCAGGGCGGCTTCAACCGCACGCTGGCGATCCTGGGCGCGTCCGAGGCGTGCATCGCGACCTTCCCCGGCGACATGCCGGTGGCGCTGGCGGCGCTGGACGCCGAGATCCGCATCGACGGCCCGAACGGCGCCCGCACCCTGCCCGCGGCGGGCTTTCACCGCCTGCCCGGCGACACGCCCGAACGCGACACCAACCTGGAACCGGGCGAGCTGATCACCAGCGTCGCCCTGCCGGCGCCGACCGGCGGGCGGCAGATCTATCGCAAGGTCCGCGACCGGCGGTCCTTCGCCTTTGCGCTGGTGTCGGTGGCGGCGGACGTGGTCATGGACGGCGGTACCATCCGGCAGGCCCGCGTGGCGCTGGGCGGGGTCGCGGCACGGCCGTGGATGCTGCCCGAGGCGCAGGCCCTGCTGGACGGCCAGCCGCCCTCGGCGGCGCTGTTCGGCCGGTTCGCCGACCGGCTGCTCGCGGGGGCGAAAGGACACGGCGAGAATGACTTCAAGATCCCCCTCGCGCGTCGGACGGTGATCGCCGTCCTGACCGAGGCCACCGGCGGAGACGCAGCATGAGCGAGCCCATCACCTTCAAGCGCCACCTGCGGATGAACACGCCGGAGAAGGCGGATTTCTTTGACCAGACCGCGCAGGGCGTGCTGTCGCAGCCGCTGGACCGGCCGGAAGGCAAGCTCAAGGTCACCGGCACGGCCAGCTATGCCGACGACGTCCACCCGCCGGAAACCGCCTATGGCTGGTTCGTCCGCGCGCCGATCGCCAAGGGCTGGGTGACCGGGCTGAACACGGCCGAGCTGCGGGCGATGCCCGGGGTGCTGGCGGTGATCCGCGACGACCGGATGATCATGCACCCGGCGCAGGGCCAGCAGGGAAAATCCCCGCCGCAGGGCCCTTCCGAAGTCTTCTATGCCGGCCAGCCCGTCGCGCTGGTGGTGGCCGAGACCTTCGAGCAGGCCCGCGACGCCGCCCAGGCCGCGCGGCCCGAGCTGATCGACCGCAGCGACAAGGCGGCGCTGAAGCTGCCGCTGGACGACTATGAGACGCCCAAGTCCAAGCAGGCCGCGCAGGGCGATCTGGACAAGGCCATGACCGAGGCCGCCTTTGCGGTGGACCAGGTCTATGAGACGCCCTCGATGAGCCATTCGGCGATGGAGCCTCATGCCGCCGTGGCGTGGTGGGACGACGGCAAGCTGACCGTGCGCGGCAGCTATCAGATGCTCAAGACTAACGTCGCCGAACTGGCCGACGCGCTGGGGATCAGCGCCAGGAAGGTGCGCATCCTCGCCCCTTATGTCGGCGGCGGCTTCGGCGGCAAGCTGGGGATCAGCCACGAGGCCGTGGGCGCCGCCATCGCCGCGCAGCGTCTGGGCCGCCCGGTCGCCATCGCGCTGCACCGCCGCAACGTCTATGAGGCCACGCATCGGCGGTCGGAAAGCCGCCAGCGCATCCGGCTGGCCGCCGGCGCGGACGGACGGCTGGCCGGGATCGGGCACGAGGCGTGGGTGTCTTCCATGTTCGGGGACAGCTTTTCCGAACCCGTCACCCAGGCCTCGCCCTTTACCTATGCCGGCGAAAACCGGGTGATCGGGCATCACGTGGCGCGGCTGAACCTGACCGCGCCCGGCTCGATGCGGGCGCCGGGCGAGGCGATCGGCGTGCCGATTGTCGAACTCGCGATGGACGAGCTGGCCCAGGCCGCCGGGCTGGACCCGGTCGAGCTGCGGCTGCGCAACATCCCCGACGAGGACCCCTCGACCGGCAAGCCGTTCAGCTCGAACCGGCTCGAGGACTGCCTGCGGCAGGGGGCCGAGCGCTTCGGCTGGGCGGATCGTCCCGAACCCGGCGCCCGGCGCGAGGGCGAATGGCTGATCGGCATGGGCATGGCCTCGGCCGTGCGCGTCAACACGCTCGAGCCGTCCGAGGCGGCGATCATCCTGCTGCCAGACGGCACGGCGCGGGTCGAAACCGACATGACCGACATCGGCACCGGCAGCTATGCGATCCTGACCCAGATCGCGGCCGAGGCGCTGGGCTTGCCGGTCGAGCGGGTCACGACGGTACTGGGCGACAGCGACCTGCCGCCCTCGTCGGGCTCGGGCGGGTCCTTCGGGGCGGCCTCGTCGGGCAGCTCGGTCCTGCTGGCCGCGCAGGCGCTGCGGGCGCAGCTTGCGGAACGCATGGGATGCGACGCGGACGAGATGACGCTGAAGGACGGGCAGGCCATCGCCGGCAACCGCACCCGCGCGCTGCCCGACCTGCTGGCCGGGGACACGCTGCGGGGCGAGGGCGCCATCGACCCCGGCGCGACCTCGCAGACGGTGCGGCAGGCGACGTGGGGGGCCCAGTTCGCCGAGGTCGCGGTCAGCACCGTGACCGGCGAGGTGCAGTTGCGCCGGCTGGCCGCGACCTTTGCCTGCGGCCGCATCCTGAACCCCAAGACGGCGCGGTCGCAATGCATCGGCGGGATGATCTTCGGCATCGGCTCGGCGCTGACCGAGCATGTCGCGCACGACCCGCGCGACGGGCATTTCGTCAATCGCGACCTGGCCGAATACCACGTCCCGGCCAATCTGGACGTGCCGAAGATCGACATCGCGTTCCTGCCCGACCGCGATGCCCACGCCAACCCGATGCAGGCCAAGGGCATCGGAGAGCTGGCCTGCTGCGGCACCGCCGGCGCCATCGTCAACGCCATCGCCAACGCCACCGGCAAGCGCTTCCGGGAGTTTCCGGTGACGCTGGACAAGGTGCTGGCGGCGCTGGGATGATGGGCGCGAGGTCGGGCAGGATGGTGGGCCGGGACCGGATCAGCGTCGGCGGGCGGCTGCCCGCCGGCCGAGGGCCGACTGGCCCGATCCCCGGTCCCGGTCCGCGATCGGGGCGACGCCCATGACCCTGGCCCGACCGATTCACCCCCAAGGCGACGCGGTGGCGACCCACGGCGCCGCGGTGATCTGCGAATCTGACCTGCCGCTGGCGGCGATCCCGGCGGCGGGGCGCTTTGCGCTCGCGGTCATTACCGGGGTCGAGGGCGCGTCGTACAGGCCGCTGGGCGCCATGATGGTCGTGGACGCCGAGGGCGAGGTGTCGGGGTCGTTGTCCTCGGGCTGCCTTGATCGCGACGTCGCGCTGCGGGCGCAGCAGAGCCTCGCCGACCGGCGTCCCGCCGCGCTGCGCTATGGCCGCGGCTCGGCGATGCTGGACATCACGCTGCCCTGCGGGGGCGGGCTGGACATCCGCATCCTGCCCGATCCGGACCGCGCCCTGCTGGCGGCCTGCCGGGCAGAGCTTGCCGCCCGCCGTCCTGCGCGGCTGGTCGTCGGGGCCGACGGGCTGGCCGCCCCCGGCGCGGCGGGGATGGCGCTGACCATCCTGCCCGCGATCCGCTTCGTGGTGATCGGCAAGGGGATCGAGACCACGGTGTTTGCAGCGCTTGCCCGCGGCGCCGGGTATCAGGTCGACCTGTTTTCCCCCGATCCCGACCCGCTGGCCCAGCCCCTGCCGGCCCGCGGGTGGCCGCAGGCAGCGGCGACCGACGACCGCACGGCGGTCACGCTGTTCTTCCACGATCACGACCTGGAACCGCCTTTGCTGCAAGCGGCGCTGGCCGGTCCGGCCTTCTATGTCGGCGCCCAGGGCAGCCTGAGGGCGCACCAGACCCGTTGCGCGGCGCTGCGGGCGCGGGGGGTGGACGAGGCCGCCATCGCGCGGCTCGCCTCGCCCTTCGGACTGATCCCCTCGGCCCGCGACCCGCGGACGCTGGCGGTGTCGGTGCTGGCCGACGTGCTGGCGCGGGCGCAGCAGCTGGTGGGCTGATGAGGGCCGCGCTGGTGCTGGCGGCGGGGCAGTCGCGCCGCTTCGGGACGGCGGACAAGCTGCGGGCGCCGGTGGAAGGCCGGCCGATGCTGACCCACGCGCTCGAGGCCGCCCGTCCCGCGGCAGGGCTGCGGCTGGCCACGGTGTCCTCGGAGCCGGTCGCGGCGCTGGTGCGCGCGCATGGCTTTCAGCCCGTCCCCGTGCCCGCCGGCGCGCTGCAATCGGCGAGCCTGCGGGCCGGGCTGGCCGCGGCCCGCCAGCACGGCGCCACGCAGCTGCTGGTCCTGCTGGGCGACATGCCCTTCGTGCAGGCCACGGACGTCGCGGCGCTGCTGGTGCTGGCCGGGACTGAGGCCGCCTGCACCACGGGCGGCACCACCCCGCTGCCCCCCGCCGTGTTCCCCGAGGAGATGTTCGCGGCGCTGGCCGGGGCCCAGGGGGACCGCGGCGCCGGCGCCCTGCTGCGCGAGATCCCCGCGGCCCGCCGCCTGACGCTGCCGCCCGACCGACTGCGGGACATCGACCGGCCCGAGGACCTGCGCGCCGGGCCCTAGGCTCGGCTGGCGATCAGCTCGCGCAGGCTGCGGATGGCGGGGGCGGCTGCGGCGGCGGCGTCGGCCTCGACCTGCCGATACAGCGCCAGCACCTGTCGCCCGGTGTCGGTCAGCGCCGCGCCGCCACCGCCGGGGCCGCCGCGGGCGCTTTCGACCAGCGGGGCGCGGAACATCGCGTTCATCGTCTCGACCAGCATCCAGGCACGCTTGTAGCTCATCCCCATCTCGCGCCCGGCGGCGGAAATCGAGCCGGTCTCGGCGATCCGCTGCAACAGCTGCGCCTTTCCCGGCCCCAGCATCGCGTCGGGGGACAGGAACAGGCGGATGAACAGCTCGGGGTGCAGGCGGGGGTCGGACATGGCCCGGATCATCGCCGCATCGGCGGGGTTAGGCAATCGCCGCCACCCGCGGCCCGCGCCCGCGGTTTCCGCCGCGCTTCGGCCGCCACCCTTCCCCCCGGCGGCCGGTTGCCCCATATTCGCCAGGGAACGCGACGCCCGCCCCGGCGGTTCTGGACGCGTCACCGCCCCCTCTGGCCAAGCGAAAAGGTCTTGCCGATGTCCCGCCATGCGATGCAGCGCCTGTCGTTCTTCCTGCTGATGGGCGTCACGCTGTACGCCTCGCTGGGCATGGGCTGAGGAGGCCGCGGCATGGCAAAGCGTTTCGGCGGCCGGTTTTCGCCCGATGCGGGGCCGCGCGGTCTGGCGCCCGCGCCGGCCGCCCGCCCCGCGCAACAGATCCGCCATCCCTACGAATCCCGCACCTCGTGGGTCACCGCGATGGCGACGCCGTTCCTGCTGACGGCGCCGTTTCACGACCCGGTCGGCATGGCCGCCAACCTCGCGGCCTTCGGCATCACCGCCGGGGCGATGTGGCTGACCCGCGAGGGGCTGCAGGCCGAGGCCGCCTATGACGCCCGCCGCGTCGCCCGCAAGCCGGCCATCCCGCGCAAGCTGTTCGGCGGCATCCTGACCGGGCTGGGGCTGGCCGTCGGCGTGGCCGAGCCGGGGTCCTTCACCGGGGCGGGGGTGCTGGGCTTCACCGCCTCGATCCTGCACTGGCTGTCCTTTGGCCCCGACCCCATGCGTGACAAGGGGATGGAGGGCGTGGACGCCTTTCAGCAGGACCGCGCCGCCCGCATGATCGAGGATGCCGAGGCGCATCTGCGCGGCATGACCGACGCGATCCTGCGCACCGGCGACCGGCGGCTCGAGGCGCGGGTCAGCATGTTCGCCGCCACCGCCCGCAACCTGTTCGACCGGGTCGAGCAGGACCCCGGCGGGCTGGCCGCCGCGCGGCGCTATCTGGGCGTCTACCTGCAGGGGGCGCGCGACGCGACGTTCAAGTTCGCCGATCTCTACGCCCAGACCCGCGACCCGCAGGCGCGCGCCGATTACGAGGCGCTGCTGGGCGACCTGGAAGCAAGCTTCGATGCCCTGACCCGGCGGCTGCACGAGGGCGGGCGCACCGACATGGACATCGAGATCGAGGTCCTGCGCGACCGCCTCGCCCGCGAGGGCGTGCGCCCGTCCGCCACCGCGGCGCTGGAGGACCGGCGCGAGCCGACCGCGGCCGAGACCTTCGGCCAGGCGCTGCGCGAGACCTTGAAGGACCGCAGCCGCTGAATGCCGCGCTTTGCGCTCAAGATCGAATATGACGGGGGGCCGTTCGCGGGCTGGCAGGCGCAAGCCGACCAGCCCTCGGTCCAGGGCGCGATCGAGGCCGCGCTGGCCCGGCTGGACCCCGGCTTTGCCGCCGGCGCGCGGGTCGCGGCGGCCGGGCGCACCGATGCCGGCGTTCACGCGACGGCACAGGTCGCACATGCCGATCTGGCCCGCGACTGGGACCCGTTCCGGCTGTCCGAGGCGCTGAACTGGCACCTGAAGCCCGCCCCCGTCGTGGTGCTGGCCGCCGCTGCGGTGGCGGACGACTTCCACGCCCGGTTTTCGGCCACTGGCCGGCGCTATATGTTCCGGCTGCTCGCCCGCCGCGCGCCCGCGACGCATGAGCGCGGCCGGGTCTGGCAGATCAATCAGGCGCTCGACGCGCAGGCGATGCGGCAGGGGGCGGCGCATCTGGTCGGGCGGCACGACTTCACCACCTTCCGGTCCACCATGTGCCAGGCCGACAGCCCTGTGAAGACGCTGGACCGGCTCGAGATCACCGAACATCCGGCCCCGCACGGCGTCGAATACCGCTTTCACCTGTCGGCGCGGTCGTTTCTGCACAACCAGGTGCGCTCGATCGTCGGCACGCTGGAACGGGTCGGGGCCGGGTCATGGGCGCCGGATCGGGTGGCCGAGGCGCTGGCCGCCCGCGACCGCGCCGCCTGCGGGCCGGTCTGCCCGCCGCAGGGGCTGTATCTGTGCGGAGTCGATTACCCGGCCGACCCCTTTGCCGCAGCCGGGGCCGCGGACGCGCGCCGAGCGGAGGGGCTAGCGGAGGGGCCTAGCGGCGGCGCACCCAGCCGGGAATGATCACCGTCATCATCGTGTTGGCGATGATCCACATGTCCAGCGCCACCGACCGACGCTGCTGATAGATGCGGTCCAGCCGCAGCTTGGTGGGCAGGCAGCGCCGGTAATAGACCGCCTCGGTCGCCTCGGCGGTGTGGCAGTCGGCCAACAGCCGGTCCTCGTGCGCGTGATAGATCAGCGTGGCAAGGCCGGTGACGCCGGGCCGGGTGCGCAGCACCTCGGCATAGCGGCGCGGAAAGCGGTCCACGTATTCGCGCAGCGGCGGGCGCGGGCCGACGAAGCTCATGTCCCCGCGCAGGATGTTGAACAGCTGCGGCAGCTCGTCGATGCGCGTGCGGCGCAGAAAATGCCCCAGCCGGGTGATCCTCCACGCCTTGTGCGCCCCGGTCGCGCCTGCATCCTCGTCGACCTGGGTCATGGTGCGGAACTTGATCAGGCTGAAGGCTTCCCCCGGCGCCCGCATCCGTTCCGAGACATACAGGATCGGCCGCCCCTCGGACAGCAGCAGCAGCCCGGCCACGACCAGCATCACCACCGACAGCGGCACCAGCAGGACCAGCGCCAGCACCACGTCGAACACGCGCTTGCCCAGGGTCATGCCGACATGCCGTTCGTCATCGGGGTGGTCGGTCGCGACGAAACCTGGCCGGGGGAGCGCCGGCAGCCCCACCGCTTCGGTCCGGTCCCAATCGTGCTCAATCGTCACGCGCCTACCAAACGTTAAGGGCCGGATACGACTTTTCCGTTGCGGTTCCGATAACATGGCCCTGGCGGGAAGAAAACGCACGACACGGCTTTTTGTTCGGGGTCTTGAGCGGGGTTGCGCATTTGCGACGCTGCGGGCCGGAGCATGGACCGGGTGGACGGACGATGCGCAAGTTCCTGGTAGTGCTGGACGACAGCAAGGAATGCCTGAACGCGACCCGCTTTGCGGCGCTGCGGGCGGCCTCGACCGGGGGGCGGTGCGGGTGCTGTCGGTGATCCCCGCCGACGAGATCCAGCACGGCTTCGGGGTGGCCGAGGTCATACGCGCCGAGGCCCGCGACCGGATCGGGGCGCAGTTCGAGGATCCATGCCAAGCGGATGCGCGACCGCCCCGGGATCAAGCCCGAGCTGGTCGTGCGCGAGGGCGATCCAGGGGCCGAGCTGCTGGCCCAGATCGCCGAGGACCTGGCATCGCAGTGCCGGTGCTGGCGGCCTCGGGCGGCGGCGGTCCGGGGCCGCTGATCTCGCGCCCGATGCGCGACCTGTCGGCGCTGCCCTGTCCGATGACGATCGTGCCCGGCGACATCTCGCGCGAGCGGCTGGAAAAGATCAGCTGAGCCTGCCCGCGGGGGCGCCGGGGCAGGCTTGACTTTAAGGGGGGTGCGCAACCATATCGGCAGGGCATGAGGAGCCGCCGATGTTCATCCAGACCGAAACCACACCGAACCCCGCGACGCTGAAATTCCTGCCCGGCGACACGGTGCTGGCCACCGGCACGGCCGATTTCCCGCAGGCCGAGGCCGCCGCAGACAGCCCGCTGGCGCGGCGCGTCTTTGCCGTGCCGGGGGTGACCGGGGTGTTCTTGGGGTCGGACTTCGTCACAGTGACCAAGGCCGACGCCGCGCATTGGGACCAGATCAAGCCGTCGATCCTGGGTGCGATCATGGACCACTACCAGTCGGGCGAACCGGCGCTGGCCCAGGGCCAGGCGGCGGCAGCCGGCGGTCACGCCGCGACAGGCGACGGCCCCGACGCGGAAATCGTCGGCCAGATCAAGGAGCTGCTGGACACCCGCGTGCGTCCCGCCGTGGCCCAGGATGGCGGCGACATCACCTTTCACGGCTTCGACCGCGGCGTCGTTTATCTGCACATGCAGGGCGCCTGCGCGGGCTGCCCGTCCTCGACCCTGACGCTGAAGATGGGGATCGAGAACCTCCTGCGCCATTACATCCCCGAGGTGGTCGAGGTCCGGCCCGTTGCCTGACACCTTTGCGTCGGGGCCCGTCCTCGGCTTTGACACATCGGCCGCGCATTGCGCGGCCGCCGTCGTTTCGGGGGGCCGGGTGCTGGCCTGCCGGGTCGAGCCGATGGCCCGCGGCCAGGCTGAGCGGCTGTTCCCGCTGCTCGAGGCGCTGCTGTCGCAGGCCGGCGTCGCCTGGCGCGACCTGTCGGCGATCGGCGTCGGCACCGGCCCCGGCAACTTCACCGGCATCCGCATCGCCGTCGCTGCAGCGCGCGGGCTGGCGCTGTCGCTGGGAGTGCCGGCGATCGGGGTGACGGTGACCGAGGCGCTGGCCGTGGGGGTCCCGCGCCCCTGCCGCGCGGTGGCGCCGCTGCGCGGCGACGAGGTCGCCTGGCAGGATTTCCCCGGCTCCGCCGAGCCCGCGCTGGCACTGGCCGATGCGCTGCCCCCCGGTCACCCGGTGCATGGCCCGGCCTGGCCGCTGCCTGCCGCGATCGCCCTGCTGGCCGCCGAACGTCTGGCCTCGGGGTCGGACTTCCCCCGACCCGCGCCGCTCTACCTGCGCCCCGCCGACGCTGCCCCGCCGCGCGACCCGGCGCCGGTCCTGCTGCCGTGACCCCGGCGGCGCTGGCGGCGCTGCACGCCGCCTGCTTCACCACCCCGCGCCCGTGGTCC
Source organism: Paracoccus sphaerophysae (assembly GCF_000763805.1). Classification (GTDB taxonomy): domain Bacteria; phylum Pseudomonadota; class Alphaproteobacteria; order Rhodobacterales; family Rhodobacteraceae; genus Paracoccus; species Paracoccus sphaerophysae. The sequence continues at coordinate 12,332 of NZ_JRKS01000022.1, forward strand.
GAGGCCGAGTTCGCGAGCGTGCTGGCTGCGCCGGGCGCGCTGCTGCTGACCTCTGACCACGGACTCCTGCTGGGGCGGGTGGCGGCGGGCGAGGCCGAGTTGCTGACCCTCGCCGTCGCCCCCGCCGCCCGCCGCACCGGCGAGGGCCGCGACCTGGTCCGCCGGTTCCTGGCGGCGGCCGAAGGGCAGGGGGCGACGGTGGCCTTTCTGGAGGTGGCGTCGGACAACCCCGTCGCCCAGGCGCTGTACCGCGCCACCGGCTGGCACGAGGCCGGCCGGCGGCGAGGGTATTATGCGCCGGGGGTGGATGCACTGGTGCTGCGGCGCGATCTGACGGGGGAGGTGTCCGCGGGAATTGTCGGCAGCTAAGGGCCACGCGCGACGGGGCGGCACCGCAGGCGCCCGGTGTTGGGCCGGTCGGACCCGCCTGATGTGGTGCCCGTCTGACGGGCGCAGGGCCGCCGCCTCGCAGTCCGTGTCTCGGTGCGCGGGAGTTGTCGGCGTATTGCACTGCAGCGGATTGGTCGCAATTTCGGGAAGATGCTCGCCGAGAGGCGCCCGTTTGCGGATCGCGGTGGGTTCATATCGTTTCGGCCCCGATGGATCGGGCGAGGGGCTTGGTGGGAAATGCGCGGTCTTCGTCTGGAAAACTTGGCTTTGAAACGGAACGCGAGGCTGGAAGGGCAGAGGAGATCTGCTACGGTTCGCGTGGTCCCAGAGAGCAGGCTCGTGCTGGAAGATGGCACCATGTCGCGGCCCCGGCGGGTGCGGCTCTGGTCGTTGCCGCCTGCGCGGCGCCTCTGTACCGTGACCCGATCTATCTGGCGCTGAAGGCCAGGCCGCCCACGCAGGTCCCCGCAGACAAGCAGGCGGACTTAAGCAAGGGCCACGCCACCTGCGACGTTTTCAACGAGGACAACCGAGCAAGCAGTACATGCTGTGCGGGTGGCCGGGGGGCGGACCCAGGGTCTGGATGCGATCCTTGAGCCGCTCGGATCATGGTTCCTGGTGTCACATCATGGGGGCTGCGCCGCACGGCCGTCAGCCTCCGATGTAGCGCCGGCGGACGCGCCGGCCGGGTTGGGCCTTCCGTCGGACGCGTGCAGGTCCGAAGAGCCGACGATGGGGGGCCCATCGGGACGACGTCCGCGCGCCACCCGTCGGCCCCGGGGAAACGAACCCCCGCTAGCTGCGCCGATCGCGCGCCTCCCGATCCTTCGCCACCGTCATGCGCTGCAGCTGGACCAGCGCCTCGGCGCGCCCGAAGGCAACCGTCGCGTTCTTGCGCGCCGCAGCCAGGGCGGGCTGCATCCTGGCCAGACCGTCCTGGGCGCGGTGCAGCCGTCCGGCGCGATAGCCGACCAGAGCGGTGGTCAGTCGCCATTGATCTAGCGCATCGCCTGCGGGGGTCGTCATCGCCGCGTGCAGCTCGTCCCGGATCGTGTCCACGTGGCGTCGCATCTCGTCGGCCTGGGCGCGATAGGCGGCGTAGCGGCGCAGCTCCAGGTCGGCGCGCATCCGTGCCAGGCGGGCCAGGGCGCGCAGCTGGTCGGACCGGCGGCTCATGCGCTGCCCTCGAGCGCGCCGCCATAGCCGCGGCGGGCCTTGGCGCGCATCGCCTCGGCAAAGCGGATCGCGGCGGCGACCGGCCCGAACTGTTCGCGCGGCACCTCCTCGCCGATCTTGGTGCGGGCGTGCAGGGCACGGGCGCAGGGGGGATCGGACCAGATCGGCACCTTGTGCTCGCGCGCGCGCTCGCGCATGCGGGCCGCGACCTCGTCGACGCCCTTGGCGAGGCAGACCGGCGCCTTGCCGCTGCCCCGCTTCCATTCCAGCGCGACCGCGTAATGGGTCGGGTTGACGATCACCACATCGGCCTTTTCGACATCCGCCAGCATCGAGCCCAGCGCCAGGTCGACCGCCTTCTGCCGCCGCGCCGCCTTGAGATGGGGATCGCCCTCGCTGTCCTTGTGCTCGTCCTCCACCTCCTTGCGGGTCATCCGGTTGCGGCGGCGGAAATCGAAATGCTTCCACAGCAGGTCCACGCCGGCGAAGAGGATCGCCACGACGAGCGCGAGGGTCAGCACCTGCCGGATGAGGACCGGCAGCGCCTCGATCCACGCGGCAGCGGTCATCGCGGCGGATTGCGCGATGGTCTTGCCTAGCGAGGAAAACAGCAGCACCCCGCCGGTCCCGATGGCGGCCAGCTTGCCCAGCGAGATCGCGAAGCTGCTCAGCCCGGTGCGACCGAACTTCTGCGCCGCGTTCTTGAAGGGATCGATCCGCTTGAGGTCGGGAGCGACGCGCGAGGGGGTGAAGACGAGCCCGCGCTGCACGATCAGCCCGACCAGCACGAGCATCGCCGGGACCAGCGCCACCGCCAGGACCGCCCCGGCCGAGATCAGCGCGAGAGACCGGACCGCGGCGCCGCCGTTCTCGGGAACCGACCCCGCGTCCAGCAGATTGCGGGCGGTGGCGAGCCACGGCGGCACCAGGACCGCCAGCCCGAAGGTCAGGGACCCGAAGAACCCCAGATAGGCGAGCGCCGTGGTCGCCTCGGCCGAGCGCGGGATGTCGCCCTGTTCGCGCGCCTTGCGCAGCTTCTGCTCGCTTGGCTCGTGCTGGCGGTCGTCCTTGTCCTCGTCGCTCATCGCAGCGCCGGCAGGTGCAGGGACATGAGGTCGTTGGCCCAGATCGCGAGGATGCCGGGCAACAGCACGGTCAGCGCCACCAGGGCCAGCAGCACCGCCGCCGGTGCGGCGATGAACACCACCGGCATCGCCGGCATGACCCGGGCCACGACGCCCGACAGCATCTGGAACAGCAGCCCGCCCAGGATGAACGGCGAGGCGATCAGCAGCGCCAGCACGAAGCCGTGCCGGACCAGCGCGCCGAAGGCCGGCCAGAGCGTGCCGATCTCGGGCCAGCTGCCAGGCGCCATCATCCGGAAGCTGTCGGCGAGGAACTGGCAGATCAGCACCGGCAGCCCCAGCGCCATCAGCACCGCGAGCCCGGCGAGGTGCATGAGGTTGCCGATCGGGTGCGGCGGCATGTCCTCGGACATGCCGAGCAGGGCCGACAACGAGGCGCTTTGCGCCAGCGCGGTGGACCCGATGTCCAGCGCCATCGCCACCACCCGGACCATCAGCCCCATGACCAGCCCGGTGACGATCTCGGCCGCCATCAGCGCCGCGATGGACAGCAGGTCATCCGGCACCGCTGTCGGCGCGGCGGCGGCGAAAAGCGGCGTCAGCGCGAGGCCCAGCGCGGCCCGGACGCGGATCGGCAGCAGCCGTTCCCCCGTCGCGGGAAGCGCCAGCAGGAACGCCTGCACGCGGCCATAGATCAGCAGCCACGGCGCGGCGAGCGCGACCAGGGCGGCGAAGGCGTCGTCGGGGATCACGTCTCGACCGTGCCCACGAGGCGAACGCGAGCCTGCGGATCGACCTCCTCGATCCCCAGCACCGGCCAGCCGAGGCCCGCGGCGGCAACCATCGCGCGCACCATGCGGCGGCGGTGATCGGGGACGACCAGCGCCGGCTGGCGCTCGGGCGGCAAGGCGCCGGCCGCGAGTCGCAGCCGCTCGGTCATCCGCTGCATCAGCGGCGGGGTCAGGGCGCCGCCGCCGCGCCCGGCCTCGGCTTCGGCGCGCATGAACTCGGCCTCCCACCCCGGCTGCAGCTGGACGACGTCCAGCCCGCCATCGGGGTCGCACAGCTGTTCGGTGATCTGGCCACGTAGCCGGCGGCGGACGAATTCCGCGGCGACCTCGGGGTCGGGCGAGCGGGCCTCGTAGATCGCCTCGACGATCAGCGGCAGGTTGCGGATAGAGATCCGGTCGTCCAGCAGCAGGCGCAGCACCGACAACAGATGCTCGGGTGCGACCTTGTCGGGGATCATGTTGTCGAAGACGCGCTGATAAGCCTGGGCGCGGGTCTCGTCGCTGAGGCTGCGCAGTTCCTGCATGAGGCGCTGCATCGAGGTCAGGGTCAGCAGCGCGGGCAGCTGCGACTTGACGGTGTCCATCAGATGCGTCGACAGAACCTCCATCGGGGTCACCACGCTGGCGCCGGCGATGGCGGCGTCGTCCTGGCGGCTGGGGTCGATCCACTTGGCGGGGCTGTCATAGACCGGCTCGCGGGTGCGTTCGCCGGCGACACCGGCCAGCACCTCCTCGCCGCCAAGGGCGAGGATGCGGTGCGGGTCCAGCCGCCCGCGGGCGCGCACGACGCCGTGCACCCGGATGACGTAGTCGCCCCCGGGCAGGCCGACGGCGTCGGTGATCCGGACCTCGGGCAGGATGACGCCGAAGCTGCGGGCGATGTGGATGCGCAGGTTGTTGATCCGCCCGCCCAGGCCCTTGGTCGGGTCCAGCGCGGCGGTGATGAGGTCGGCGCCGATCTCGACGCAGATCTCGTCGGTGTCGAGCACGTCGCCGATCCGCGAGCGGGTATCGACGGGCGCCGGCGGCGACTGTTCGGGCTCGGCCGGGGGCGCCGCGCGGTGCGCGTTGCGCCATGCGAACCACCCCGACACCGCGGCGATGGCAAGAAAGACCAGGGTCGGCATGCCGGGCACGAAACCAAGCACGGTCATCCCCATGGCGACCAGCGCGGGGGCGTGCCAGCCTTGGGTGAACTGCTGCGACAACAGGTCCGCGGTCGACTCGGTCGAGCCGCCGCGCGACAGCAGCAAGGCCGCGGCCATCGAGGTGATCAGCGCCGGCACCTGGCTCACCAGCCCGTCGCCGATGGTCAGCTGCGAATAGGTCGACAGTGCCTCGCTCACCGGCAGGCCGTGAGCGACCACGCCGACCCCCAGGCCGACGAAGAAGTTCACCGCGGTGATCAGCAGGCCCGCGACCGCGTCGCCCTTGACGAATTTCGAGGCACCGTCCAGCGATCCGTAAAAGCTGATCTCGCGCTGGTCCTGGATGCGGCGGCGCTTGGCTTCGTCGTGGGTGATGGCGCCGGAGTTCAGGTCGCCGTCGATGGCCAGCTGCTTGCCGGGCAGCGAATCGAGCGCGAAGCGGGCCGAGACCTCGGCCATGCGCCCCGACCCCTTGGTGATGACCATGAAGTTCACGATCGAGATCACCGCGAACACGGTGATCCCCACCATCAGCGACCCACCGGCGACGAATTCGGAGAATCCGCTGATGACCTCGCCCGCCGCGCCGGGGCCGGTGTGGCCCTCGGTCAGGATGAGCCGGGTCGAGGACACGTTCAGAGACAGCCGGATCAGCAGCGAGATCAGCAGCATCACCGGGAAGGCCTGGAAATCGGTCGGCCGGTGCACGACGCTGGCCATGACGAGGATCAGCGTTCCGGTGGCGATGGAGATCGCGATGCCCACGTCCAGCAGCCCGGCGGGGATCGGGATCACCATCGACATCACCACCAGCACCAGCGCGCCGGTGATGGCCAGCGGCTTGCCGGACGAGCCGGCGGCCGATCCGATCCCTGCAACCGCGCTCATTTCGCGGCCCGGGGCGGGGTGGCGGGCGACATCACCCAGTCCACCGGCATGACGACATCATCCAGAAAGCCGGCGCGGCGCAGATGCACGATCACCAGCAGCCTCTGGTCGGGGGGCAGTTCCTGCAGCCGCACCGGGAAATCGGGCGCGAGGTCCTCTCCGGCGATCAGCCGGTCGGTCGCGTCGTCGACGAATTCCATCGCGGCGGGTGAGAGGGCCTGGGCGGCGGCCAGGATCGCGGCGGCCAGCATCACGCGGCCTTCTTCATTTCACGCAGCGCGTTCTCGACCTCGACGAAGCTGGGCCGCAGGTGGTCGGGTGCGGCCTGCCGCCCGACCTCGACGCACAGGTTGGTCGCGTGCTGGTGCAGCCCGGCGATCAGCACCGACTTGATCACGTCGTAGAACGCCAGGTCCTGCTTCATCACCGCGCTCAGCCGCTGGGCCAGCGGCGCGACCAGCCCATAGGCGAGAAACACGCCGAGAAACGTCCCGACCAGCGCGCCGCCGATCATGCCCCCCAGCACCTCGGGGGGCTGGTCGATCGCGGCCATCGTCTTGATCACCCCCAGGACGGCCGCGACGATCCCCAGCGCGGGCAGCGCGTCGGCCATGTTCTGCAGCGCGTGGGGCACGTGCATCGCCTCGTCCTTCATCAGGTTGATGCGCCGACTCAGCATGTCCTCGACCTGGTAAGGGTCGTCATAGTTGAGGCTGGCCGAGCGCAGCGTGTCGGTGATCAGGGTCACCGCGTTGTCGTCGTTCAGGACCGCCGGATAGGCCTGGAAGATCGTCGACTTCTGCGGGTTCTCGACATGCTCCTCGAGCTCGACCGGGTTGGCGCGCGCCAGCTTGAGCAGCTGGAACAGCAGGCACAGCACCTGGGTGTTGTCGCTTTCATGCCAGCGCGGCCCCTTGAAGGCGCGGATGATGCCCGACACGGTATGCTTCAGCACGGCGGTGTCGTTCGACAGAAGATATGATCCGACCGCGGCGCCCCCGATCATCATCATCTCGAAGGGCAGCGAGTGGGTGATGACCCCCATCTTGCCGCCGGCGAGGATATAGCCGCCGAAGACCATGGCGAAGGTGAGGACGATCCCGATGATTCCAAACATCTTCAGTCTCCGGCAAGGCGGCGGGAGCCCATGTGGGCGGTCAGGACCGCGGCCTGGCCGGGGTCGATCTGGGCGATGATCCGCGCGCCGGCCTCGGGCTGGACGCGAGCAAGGATTTCCGCGGCGAAGTCCGGCGGCAGGGCGGTCAGGATCGTCGCGGCCTCGGCGGGCTTCATCGCGTCATAGACGGCGATCAGCCGGTCGATCCCTTCGACGGTGCCGGCCTTCTGGGCGCCGCGGGCATCGCCCAGCGCCGCCTTGGCCGATTTCAGCGCCTCGAGCCGCGTCTTGATGCGCAGCTCGGCTGCCGCGAGTTCCTGCTTGCGCCGGTCCAGATCGGCCAGCGCGCGGTCGACCGCGATCCCGCGCAGCCGCAGGGTATCGGCCAGCGCGACCGCCTCGGGGACATCGGTGCAGCCCTGCAGCAGCGGCGAGGTGGCAGCCTGGGCGGTCAGCTGGGGGGCGATCCGGTCCGACTGCGCGAACGCGGCGGCGGCGGTTAGGGCCGCAAGGCCGGCGGCCCACAGATGGGTCTTACGCATCCTGCACCTCGGTCCGCTTGCGGCGCAGCGGGCGCCGCGGCTCTTGTCCATCCGGCAGGAACTGGCGCTGCAAGGCCCAGTAGGCACGCTCGGATTTCGCCTTTTCGATTTCCCGCGCCAGCCCGTCCGAGGCGCTCGTTGCCCCCGCCCGTGCTGCGGCCAGCGCCGCCTCGAGCCGGGCGATTTCCGCGGCCATGACGGCGATCGCGCCGCCAAGCCCGGTTTCGAGGTCATTCAGCTTGCGCAGCCGGCGCGATAGCAGCAGGCAGAAGCCCGCCAGGGCGAGGCCCGCGGCGACCAGTGCCGCCTGGAGGATCAGTCCGATGGTCATTGGATGCGAAACTCCGTGATGAGAAGGTCGCGGACGGCGTCGTCGCCCAGGACGAAGCGAGTGCGGGTGGCCAGCTCGGCCCTGATGATTTCCAGGATCCCCCGCCGGCTGAAGGCGCTGGAATCGATGCGTGACAGAAAGCCGTTATAACTGTCGGTAATGCGCGGCATCAGCGCCAGCGCCTGCGCCTTGGCCTCGGGCGCGACCTCGATCATCACCGTCAAAGCGAGCGTCTGGGTCCGTTCCCCTGGCACCGTCAGCACGATTCGCGGCACGTCGACAAAGGCGATCTCGGGGCCCGCGGCGTGCGCTTCGGCCGGCGCCTCCGAGGACGAAATCAGTGCCAGGGGCGACCAGAAACCCAGGTAGGTGCTGGCCGCGCCGCCGCCCATGGCGAGCACGGGCAAGAGCAGCGGCATGAGCCTGCCGATCCGGGATTTGCCGGGTTCTGCTACCGTGGCGTCGGCTGTGTCGGTCATCTGATTCTCCGTCCTGTCCGAACGGATTTAGCAGGTCGGCACTAACCGAATCTTAATCGCCGCCATGTCATGACGAACCTGTCGAAGCGGAAACGATTCGGGAACAAGGGGACGCCGATGCAGAAGCTGGCCGAATACTGGAACGAGCGCACGGGCGCGCAGAAAGGGCTCATCGCCGCGGCTTTCGCGCTGACGTTCCTGGCGGTGGTCGGCTTTTCGTGGCTGGCGAATCGGACGCCGATGGCGCTGCTGTATTCAGGGCTCGACCCGGCGCGGTCGGGCGAGGTGATGGCGGAGCTCGACAAGTCCGGCGTGGCGTCCGAAATCCGCGGCGACGCGATCTGGGTCGACGCCGCCGAGCGGGACCGGCTGCGGATGACGCTGGCCGGCATGGGCCTGCCGTCGGCAGGCGGCGCGGGCTACGAGATCCTCGACGGCATGTCGGGCTTTGGCACCACCTCGCAGATGTTTGACGCGGCCTATTGGCGGGCCAAGGAGGGCGAGCTGGCGCGGACCATCCTCGCGGTGCCGGGGGTGAGGACGGCGCGGGTGCATATCGCCGTGCCCGCGACGCGGGGCTATCGGCGCGAGGCGGGGGGCGCCGCCTCTGTGACGGTAACGATGGACAGCGGTGCGCTGGACAGCAAGCAGGCCCGGTCGCTGCAATATCTGGTGTCGTCGGGGGTGCCGGGGCTCGATCCGGAAAAGGTCAAGGTGATCGACAGCGCCCGCGGCCTCGTCTCGACCGGGGAAGAGACGGTCGCCGCCGACCGTGCCGCCGAGATGAAGCGCAATGTCGAGCGCATCCTCGAACCCCATGTCGGGCCGGGCAACGCCATCGTCGAGCTGAACCTCGACCTGGTGACCGAGACCGAGCAACTGTCGGAACAGAAATTCGACCCCAACGGCCGGGCGCTGGTGTCGCAGGAAAACGAAGAGACGACCGACCAGTCGAGCAATGCCGAACAGGGCGCGGTGACGGCCTCGTCGAACCTGCCTGAAGGAACCGGCAGCCAGGGCGAGCAGAGCAAGTCGAGCAGCTCGGAAACCCGCCAGCGGCAGAATTACGAGGTGAGCCGGGTGACGCGCGAGATCGTCCGCCAGCCCGGATCGACCCGGCGCATGACCGTGGCCGTGCTGGTCAACGGGACCGTGCAGAAAGGCGCCGACGGCACAGAAACCGTCGTGCCGCGGACCGAACCCGAGCTCGAGGCGCTGCGCGAACTGGTCGCCTCGACGGTCGGCTTCGACGAGGACCGCGGCGACGTGATCACCGTCAAGTCGCTGCCGTTCTCGGCCATCGGTCCCGAGGGGACGACGGCGGCGGCGGGCGGCCTGCTGTCGCGGCTCGCGATCAACGATCTGGCCCGGCTGGCCCTGATCGGGCTGTTCGCGTTGGCCATCGTCTTCGTCCTGCTGCGGCCGGTGCTCAAGTCGCGGGCGGCCGCGGGGCAGGCGGCACTTCCGGCGCTGGACAATTCCGGGGCGGGGACGCCCGAACTGATTGCGCCGGGGATCGGTATGGCATCGGCGTTCGAACCCGGGGGCGGGGACGGCGCGCTGGCGCTGCCCAACCTAGCGCTGAACGTGCCGGATTTCGAATTCGCCCCGGCGACGACCTTTGCCGATCCGGTGGCCCGGCTGCGCGAGCTGATGCGTGACCGGCAGGACGAAAGCATGCGGATCCTGTCGACCTGGATCAGCGAGAAGGAAAAGGCGTGATGGGGGCGGTGCTGAAACTGGAACGCTTCGACCGCGACGAGCCGGCCGCGCGGCGCGAGGTGCACTCGGCCGAGGAGCTTCAGGACGCCTATGCCCGCGGCCTGATCGAGGGGCGGTCGCAGGCAGAGGGCGAGCAGGTCACGCTGGTGCAGGCCGCGCTGCAGGCGCTGTCTGCCGAACTGGCCGCGGTAAGCGGCGCGATCAGCGCTGGCAGCCGCAATGCCGCGCGGACGCTGCAGCCGCTGATCGCCGCGCTGCTCGATGGCGCGCTGCCGCAGATCGCGCGGGCGCGGCTCGAGGCGGCGCTGCTGACCGAGCTGCTGCAGCTCTCCGAGGCGGTGTCGCCCCTGCAGGCCCGGATCCGCTGCGGCGCCGACCTGCACCCCTTCGTCCAGGCCTGCGTGGCCGAGGCCGGGATCGAGGCAATCGTCATCGACGCCGACGGCCCGCCCGGCACGGTCGACGCCGAGCTGCTGGGCGGCACCATCACCTGGGATATCGCCGATGTCAGCCGGCAACTGCGGGATCTGATGCAAGAAATCATGGAGGAACACTGAGATGGACCTGGACGCGGGCCTCATTCCCACCCAGCAGATCCAGGTGGAAATCACCGTCCGGCTGGGCCGCACGCGGCTGTCGGTCGCCGAACTCGCACAGCTGCGCTCCGACGACGTCCTGCCGCTGGACCAGGACAGCATCGACGGCGTGGAAATCTGCATCGGCGATCGGGTCGTGGCCCGGGGCGAGCTGGTCGATCAGGGCGGCGATGGCCGCCTGGCCGTGCGGATCGTCGGTCCCGCCCCGGCATGAGCCGTCCCTACCTCAATGCGCTGACCTGGGCCGCGGTTGCGGCCGGGATCAGTTCGGCGATGGCCGGCACCGCCGGGGCGCAGGAGCTGGCCGAGCTGCCGGGGCTCGGCGATCTCGCGGGCACGACGGTGAACGGCGCCAGCCGCAATGCGGTGATGCTGGTCATCGGCATGACGCTTCTGTCGCTGGCCCCGGGGCTCGCGATCATGGTCACCTGTTTCCCCTTCGTGGTGACGGTGCTGTCGATCCTGCGCCAGTCGATCGGGCTCCAGCAGGCGCCGCCGAACATGCTGATCGTGAGCCTCGCGATCTTTCTCAGCTGGTACGTGATGGACCCGGTCCTGCGCGACGCCTGGCAGGTCGCCGGCGCGCCGCTGCAGCGGGGCGAGATCACGCTGGGCACCGCCTTCGAGCGCGGGATCGAGCCCTTCCGCCGCTTCATGGCCGGCCGCATCGACCCCGGCACGATGGAGGCCCTGGCCGAGGTCGCCCCGCGCGCTAACGATGCCGCGCCCGAGCTGGATCCGGAACGCGCGCCCCTGTCGCTGATCGTGCCGTCGTTCATGCTGACCGAGATTCAGCGCGCCTTCTCGATCGGCTTCCTGGTGTCGCTGCCGTTCCTGATCATCGACCTCGTCGTCTCGGCGATCCTGATGTCGATGGGGATGATGATGGTTCCGCCGACCGTCGTCTCGCTGCCGTTCAAGCTCGCGTTCTTCGTCGCGGTGGATGGCTGGGGTCTGGTCGCGGCGGCGCTGGTTCGCGGCTATCAGGGGGGAGGGTAAGGGGCGCGAGGATGCCACGATGCGGCTCAGGCAGGCGAGATTTCGTGCAAATGTGGCTCGCTTCCGTCCGAACGCAGTTCCAACAGCGGGCTCCGCACACTCCGCTCCCCGCGCCGGCCGCCGCCGCCAGGCCGCCGTTGCAATCCACCATCCGGCCGATCATATAGGCCGCGACCTGCGGAAAGGCTCCCTGATGACCTATCTGGAATTCGAAAAGCCCCTCGCCGATCTCGAAGGCAAGGCCGAGGAACTGCGCGCGCTGGCCCGCAAGGGCGAGGGCGTGGACCTGGAAAAAGAGGCCGCCGCGCTGGACCGCAAGGCCGAGGACATGCTGCGCGACCTCTACAAGTCGCTGGATCCGTGGCGCAAGACGCTGGTCGCGCGCCATCCCGACCGGCCGCATTGCGTCGACTATATCGCCAGGCTGTTCGCCGAATGGACTCCGCTCGCCGGCGACCGGACCTTTGGGGACGATCATGCCGTGCTGGGCGGCCTGGCCCGGTTCCGGGACCAGCCGGTGGTGGTGATCGGCCACGAAAAGGGCAACGACACCAAGTCGCGCATCCACCGCAATTTCGGCATGGCGCGGCCCGAGGGCTATCGCAAGGCGATCCGGCTGATGGAGATGGCCGACCGCTTCAGCCTGCCGGTCATCACGCTGGTCGACACCCCCGGCGCCTATCCCGGAAAGGGCGCCGAAGAGCGTGGCCAGTCCGAGGCGATCGCCCGGGCGACCGAGAAATGCCTGCAGATCGGCGTGCCGCTGGTGTCGGTGATCATCGGCGAGGGCGGATCCGGCGGGGCGGTGGCCTTTGCGACCGCCGATCGGGTGGCGATGCTGGAGCACTCGATCTATTCGGTGATCTCGCCCGAGGGCTGCGCGTCGATCCTGTGGAAGGACGCCGAGAAGATGCGCGAGGCCGCCGAGGCGCTGCGCCTGACCGCGCAGGACCTGCGCAAGCTGGGCGTGATCGACGCGATCATCCCGGAGCCCGTTGGCGGCGCCCAGCGCGACCCGGACGACGTCATCGCGCAGGTCGGCGACCAGATCGCCAGCTTCCTCAAGGACCTGTCGGGCCGCAAGCCCGCCGAGCTGATCCGCAGCCGGCGGCGGAAGTTCGTCGAGATGGGCGCCCGCGGGCTGGCGGCCTGACGGGTTTCGCCGGAGGCGGCTTTGAAGACGACTGTCGGCCTAGCCGACAGATGGTCTGGCCGTCTGAGGAGACTGCCCTTTGCGAGGTGCGGACAGCTGGCGTTCGTGGGGAGTGACGGTAGCGCGAATGGCGTCACTTGCCTCGGGAAGAGACGAGAGTTCCGCCTTTGCCATCACCGCGCGACCGAAGCCACCGACAGCCGCACCATCGCCGTGGTGTCGAGCAAGGGGGCGCGCGCACCACGGAAGTGTGAAGGGAGGACCTGATGCGGACCGCGGTCGCGCATCGTCGGGGCGGACAGGTCGGGTGCCGCTCAACACGTCGTATACCTGTTGACGAGTTTACCCCTGGCTTGCGCGGTCGCTGAGCGGCTTTCAACGAACGCCGTCGTCGATTTTCGGCTGCAGATGTCGTCGAGGATCCCTCCTTCGGGGCGCGTCGGGCGCCTGTGCGGTCCGGATGCAGGCAATGATCGGCGGCGCCGAGGTATGCAGGCGGCCGCAAGAAGCGACCGGCCGGGCGCGTCATGGCGCTGCGGGGGGGGGCGGAAGGGGTGCGACACGCCGCCACCATTATCGACCTGAGGTGGATGGCGGAGGGATACCGGCACCGTGCGGCCGGGATCGCAGGCGGGCGAAGGCGCGGCGTGGACGCCTGCGGCAAAGCGGCATTCACGGGCGGTTATCTGGCCGACAAAGCGCCCCGGCCTTTGTCCCTTGGCTCGACGTATTGCCCGCAGCGGAACCAAGCGGGCGGCTGCGGACCGGGTCGGCCAGGCTGCGTCACACCACAAGGTGCAGAACGCAGCGTCTCGAGGGAGCCTCGCAACTCCGCTCGGCGAAGGCAGCGGCAGGCGCGAGCGACCGTGTCGCCCTTCGCACGGCAAGCGCGGGCGGTCACGCTGCCAGTCACGGCGCCAGAGGGGCCTGGGCTTGATTGGCCCTTCCACGCCCGCGTGGTTCCGGCCCCGCAGGCCGGCGCCAGAATCCGGGGATCTCTGAGACGGTCAGGCCCTGCCAAGCGGCTGCCAACAGGAGTGCTCACCCGCCAACGCGACCTACCACCGCGCCAGCGCGTCCTCGTCGTCGTCCCTCGCCGCAACCCAGTCGCCGGGGCCTTCCGGCCCGATCTCGCGCTTCCAGAACGGGGCGCGGGATTTCAGCCAGTCCATCAGGAAATCCGCCGCGTCGAAGGCCGCGCGGCGGTGGCGGGCGGCGGTGGCGACCATCATGATCGGCTCGCCCACGGCCAGGTGCCCGTGGCGGTGCACGACCAGCACGTCGCTCAGGCCGAACCGCGCCGCGGCGGCCTCGGCATGGGCGCGCAGCGCCTTTTCGGTCATGCCCGGGTAATGCTCGATGTCCAGCGCGACCAGCCCGTCCTCGCCCCGCACCAGCCCGGTGAAGGTCACCACCGCGCCGGCACCGGCGCCGAAGCCCTGCAGCAGCTGCGCCGCGTCGAACCGCTGGGGCTGGACCAGGACCCGCATCAGCCGCCCGTCATCGGCGGGAAGAAGGCGACCTCGCGCGCCCCGGCCAGCGGGCTGTCCAGCCCCGACAGCTCCTGATCCACGGCGACGCGGATCGCCCGCATGTCGGACAGCGCGGCGGCATGGCGGTCGTCTCGGGCGACCAGTTCGGCCACCAGGTCGGCGACGGTCGCGGCCGAGGTCTCGACGCTCTCGCGCGGGGCGCCGATGCGCTCGCGCAGCCAGGCAAAATACAGGATTTCGAGCGTCATCGCACGTCCCTCAGCCACGGCCGGGCCTTCTGGAAATAGTCCCAGCCGGTGATCGCGGTCAGGATCGCCGCGATCCAGATCAGCAACAGCCCGGCCTGGGTCGCGAGGTCCGACCAGCTGTCCGACCAGGGCAGCCGACCCTCGCCGACCAGCGGCGGGTGGCCCTTTTCGTAGAAATCGAGCCCCGTGCCCAGGAACATCATCGCGATGGCGACCATCTGGGCGGTGGTCTTCCACTTGGCGATCCGGGTCACCTTCAGCTTGCCCGCGTCGGCGCCCAGGAATTCGCGCAGGCCGGACACGAAGACCTCGCGGAACAGGATCACCGTGGCAGGCAGGATCAGCCACGGGTTCATCCCGGAATAGCCGGTGATGACGACCAGCGCGATCACCACCATCGCCTTGTCGGCGATCGGGTCCATCGCGGCGCCAAAGCGGCTTTCCTGATGCCAGCTTCGGGCCAGATGGCCGTCGAACCAGTCGGTCACGGCGGCGACGACGAACAGCCCCAGCGCCGCGAAATCGGCGAAGGGGCGGCTGAAATACAGAAACATCAGCGGCACGCCGGGGGCTGCGACCAGGCGCAGCAGGGTCAGCAGATTGGGCAGGTTCCATCTCATGGCGCGCAGGCTAGTCGGTTGCGCCCGCGGGGGAAAGAGGGCCGACGCAAGCGGCTCCCTGCATCTCGGTCGGTCCCGGATATCCAAGGGATGAACGCATAGGTTCAGGGGCTGGGCCGCGCGACGCTCAGCGCGGCGTGTCCTCCCCGAACAGCCCCTTGAGCCCGCGCGCCACCAGGTTGCCGACCTTGGGGCGCGGCTGGTGGATGAAGGGCAGGGGGCGGCAGACCTCCATCGCGGCGATGCCGACGCGGGCGGTCAGGGCGCCGTTGACCACGCCCTCGCCAAAGCGGCGGCTGACCTTGGCCAGCACCCCGCCCCCGGCGACGGTGTGGATCAGGTCGTCTCCCGCTGCGACGGCGCCGGTGGCGACCAGATGCGCGATGACCGTGCGGGCCAGCCGCCAGCCCCCCACGGCGCCGGCCCGGCCGCCATAGATCTCGGCCATCCGCCGGATCATCCGCAGGTTCGCGGCCAGCGCCGCCAGCACGTCGGCCAGCGCCAGCGGGATCAGCGCGGTGGCGGCGGCGACGGTGCGGGCGGCGGCCTCGATTTCACGCCGCGCCTGCTGGTCCAGCGGCGCGAGCAGCTGCGTCTCGGCCAGTGCCAGCAGGGTGGGCGCGTCGAAGGCGTCGCCGCGGCGTTCGGCAAGGCTTTGCCGCGCCCACTGCATCTCGGGCCGGCGCGCATACAGCGCATCCAGCTTGTCCACCGTGCCGCGTGCCAGCGTCAGGTCGCCCTTGGCCACCGCCGCGCCGGCCTGGCGGTGGATCTCGTCGATGCGGCCGAACCGCGCCCAGGCGGCGTATTCGCGCACCGCCATCGCCAGCGCGGCGACGGTGAACAGCGCGAACAGCACCACCCCGACCCAGCCCAGCAGCGGATAGCGCAGCATCAGGTTGTCGAAGAACCGCAGCGCCGCCATCGACAGCACGAAGGTCAGCAACGCGACCAGCGAGTTCAGGAAGAACCGCGTGACCGGAGAGGGGCCGCTGCCGACGATCCGAGTCACCAGCTCCATCGTGCGCGGCCGGGGCAGGGCGTCGGGCAGCCCGTCGTCGATCGGCGGCGCATCGGCGGGCGAGGGCGGGGCGCTGGCCCCGCGCGGCGCGCGGGCGTCGCGGCCGTCCCCCGGCGGCGGCACCGGATCGGGCGAGGAGGCCGGCCGCGCCGCGTCGGGACGCGGGACCTCGGGCTCAGCGGGCCGCGCGGGGGCCGGCGCCGCCGCGCCATATTCCACCAGCACCGGACCGCGGCGCGAAGCAGGCGTGTCGGCCATCAGATGCGGTCTCCGATCAGGAACTCGGCCGCGCGGTCCATGCGGATATGCGGCGGGCCGTCGCCAGGCCGCAGCGTGTTGGGGGCGGGGGCAAAGTTCATCGCGGCATAGTCGCCGTCCAGCCAGCGCGTCGCGCCCTCGGCCGCCGGGGCCAGCAGCACCGCCGGGTTGTCGGGCAGCTCGCCGGGATAGAAAGCCGCCTCGCGCCCGTCCATCAGCGTGCCGCGCACGGCGGGCAACTCGGCGCCATCCTGACGGATGGTTTCCTCGGTCGTGGTGCGCAGCGCGGCGATGGCCAGCGCCTCGGTCCGGGCGCCCTGGAAATCGGCGCGGTCACGGGCCTCGCGCAGCATCGCGGTCAGGATGTTGGTCAGCCGCTGGTGCTGGGTGTGGTGCAGGTGGTCGGCTTTGGTCGCCGCGAAGAGGATGCGTTCGACCCGCCGCGTCCCCAGCAGCTGCGCCAGCCAGCCCGCCCGGCCGGGGCGGAAGGCCGACAGGATATCGGCCATCGCCCGGCGCATGTCCTCGACCGCCTGCGGGCCGGAATGGATTGCGCCTAGGACGTCGACCAGCACCACCTGCCGGTCGATGCGGGCGAAATGGTGGCGGAAGAACGGCTTGACCACCCGCGACTTGTAGGCGTCGAAGCGGCGCTCGAACTCTCGGTACAGCTTCGAGGACGACTGCTCTGCCGGCAGCGGCGTGAATGTCAGCGCGGGCGAGCCCTCCATCTCTCCGGGCAGCAGGAAGCGGCCGGGGGTGGTATCGGAAAACCCCGCCTCGCGCGCCGCCGCAAGATGGTCGACATACAGGCGGTGCAGGGCCTGCGCGGCAGGTTCCTCGAACCGGGCGCGGGGGTCGAGCGCCGCCAGCGCGTCTCGGAACGGGTTGGCACCGGGGCGGGTCTGCATCCGCTCCAGCGTCTCGGCCGACCATTCGGCGAAGCTGCGTTCCATCAGCCGCAGGTCCAGCAGCCATTCGCCGGGGTAGTCCACGATGTCCAGATGCAGGTTCTGGACACCGCGCAGGCCGCTGAACAGCCCGCGGGGCTGGACCCGCAGTGACAGCCGCAATTCGCTGACATGGCGGGTGCCCTCGGGCCAGTGCGGATCGGGGCCGGTAAGCGCCGTCAGGTGGCGCTCGAAGTCAAAGCGCGGCACCGTGTCGTCGGGCTGCGGCTGCAGCCACGCCGCACGGATCGAGCCATCGGCCGCCGCCCGCAGCGCCGGCATCCGGCCCCGGTCCAGCAGATTGGCGACCATCGAGGTGATGAACACCGTCTTGCCGGCGCGCGACAGCCCCGTGACGCCAAGCCGGATCACCGGATCGGACAGCCCCAGCCCGCGCATCAGCCCGCCGGCGGTATCGGACAGACCCATTCGTCGCCCCCTGAAATCAACGGCCTGACAGATAGGCAGTCGGGTCGGTAACGACCAGAGGGCGGGAAGGGTTCAGTGGCCCGGCCGACCGGCCGGGGGCGGATGCGGGGCATCGAAGATGCGCCCACTGGTCCGCGCTGCCGTTTCCCGCCATGACCGGGGCCATGACCGACCTGCCCATCGACGCCGCGATTCCCGACCTGCACGAGGCGCTGGCCGCCCACGGCCGCGCCGTGCTGGTCGCGCCGCCGGGGGCGGGCAAGACGACGCGGGTGCCGCTGGCGCTGTTGGACCTCGTCCCCGGCCGCATCGTGATGCTGGAACCGCGGCGGCTCGCCGCCCGCGCCGCGGCCGAGCGCATGGCCGCCACGCTGGGCGAACCCGTCGGCGCCACCGTCGGCTATCGCATCCGCGGCGAGGCGGTGCCCGGCGCCCGGATCGAGGTGGTGACCGAGGGCATCCTGACCCGGATGATCCAGTCCGACCCCGAGCTTGCCGGCATCGGCTGCGTCATCTTCGACGAGTTCCACGAACGCAGCCTGAACGCCGATCTGGGCCTCGCGCTGGTGTGGGAGGCGCGGGCGGCGCTGCGCCCCGACCTTGCCGTGCTGGTCATGTCGGCGACGCTGGACGCGGAACCCGTCGCCGCGCTGCTGGACGACGCGCCGGTGGTCCGCTCGCTGGGCCGGGCGTTCCCGGTCGAGACGCGCTGGCTCGACCGGCCCTTGCCCGCCGGGGCGCGGCTGGTCCCCGAGGCGGCGCGCCTCATCGCCCAGGCGGCGCGCGAGACGGAAGCCGGCACGATCCTCGCCTTCCTGCCCGGCGAGGGCGAGATCCGGCGCGTCGCCGCGATGCTGGAGGTGGATGCCGAGCTGCTGCCGCTGTTCGGCGCGATGGACTTCGCGGCGCAGCGGGCGGCGCTGGCGCCGCCGGGCGCGCGGCGGCGGATCGTGCTGGCGACCGCGATCGCGGAGACCTCGTTGACCATTCCGGGCGTGACGGTGGTGGTGGATGCCGGCCGGGCGCGGCGGGCGCGGTTCGACCCCGGCTCGGGCATGTCTCGGCTGGTGACGGAACGGGTCAGCCGCGCCGAGGCCGAACAGCGCCGCGGCCGCGCCGGGCGGGTGGCGCCGGGCGTCTGCTACCGGCTGTGGGCGCGGGCCGAGGAGGGCGCGCTGCCCGCCTTCGCGCCGCCCGAGATGCTGACCGCCGACCTCGCCGGGCTGGCGCTGGAACTGGCGGTCTGGGGCGGGGCCGAGGGTCTCGCCTTCCTGACCCCGCCGCCCGAGGCCGCGCTGGCCGAGGCGCGGGCGCTGCTTGCCGGGCTTGGCGCACTGGACGGCGTCGGGCGGATCACCGCGCATGGCCGGGCGATGGCGGCGCTGCCGCTGCATCCGCGGCTGGCGCATATGCTGCTGACCGCGGGCCGGGGCGCGGCGACGCTGGCGGCGGCCCTGGCCGAGCGCGACCCGATCCGCGGCGCCCCCGCCGATCTGGGGCTGCGGCTGGCGGCGATCCGCGACCCGCGCGGCTATGCCGACCGCCACCCCTGGCCCGCCAACCGGGCGGTTCTGGAGCGCATCCGGGCCGAGGCGAAGCGCCTTGCCCGGCTGGTCCCCGTCGGCCCGCCGATGTCGCCGGCAGCAATGGCGGCGCTGGCCTACCCTGACCGCATCGGCCTGCGCCGCAAGGGCGAGGCGCCGCGCTTCGTGCTGTCCGGCGGCAAGGGCGCGGTGCTGGCCGAGGGCGACCCGCTGGGCGCCGAGCGGCTGATCGTCGCCACCGACCTGGACGGCGATGGGCGCGAGGCGCGGGTGCGGATCGGCGTGGCGCTTCACGAGGACGAACTGCGCGACCTCTACGGCGACCGCATCGAGACGGTCGAGGCGGTCGCCTGGTCCCGCCGCGAGGGCCGGGTGCTGGCCCGCCGGCAGGAGCGGTTGGGCGCGCTGGTGCTGTCCGACCGCGCGCTGGACGCGCCCGACGCGGACGCCGTGGCCCGCGCCGCCTGGGACGGGCTGGTCGAGCTGGGCCTGCCCTGGACCCCTGCCGCGCGGCGGCTGCGGGCCCGGATCGCGCTGGTGCCGGGGATGCCCGACGTCTCGGACGCCGCGCTGCTGGCGGGGTCCGACTGGCTGCTGCCGTATCTGGGCCGCGCCCGATCCGCCGCCGACCTGCGCGCGCTGGACCTGACCGAGCCGCTGAAGGCGCTGATCGGCTGGGACGGCCAGCGCCGGCTGGACGAGGCCGCGCCCGCGGCCTTTACCTCCCCGCTGGGCCGGCGCATCCCCATCGACTACGACGCCGAGACGCCGACCATCGAGGCGCGGCTGCAGGAGCTGTTCGGGGTCACCCGCCACCCCACCGCCGGCGGGCGTCCCCTGCGCATCACCCTGCTGTCGCCGGGGCACAAGCCGATCGCGGTGACCACCGACCTGCCGGGCTTCTGGGCCGGCGGCTATGCGGAGGTGAGGAAGGACATGCGCGGCCGCTATCCGCGCCACCCCTGGCCCGAGGACCCGACCGAGGCCGACCCCACCCTGCGCGCCAAGCCGCGCGGGACGTGACGGGGGCGCTGCCCCCGCCGCCCGTGCGAGCGGCTCCCCCGGGATATTTCGCAAAGAAGACGCCGGGGTCAGGGCCTGATCTCGACCTCGGTGCCGATCTTCGCATGGGCGAAGATTTCGGCGACCTCGGCGTTCGTCACCGCGATGCAGCCGGCAGTCCAGTCGCCCTTGACGCGATACCCCTCGGGGACCTGGTTCGGCTGGCCGTGGATCATGATGTCGCCGCCGGGATCGACGCCGGCGGCCTTTGCCCGTTTGCGGTCCTGCGGGCGGGGATAGTTCAGCCCCAGCGACAGGTGGAACTTGCTCTGGTCGTTCAGGCGGTCGACCTTGAAGATGCCCTCGGGCGTCTTGCCGTCGCCTTGCCGGACCTTGTCGCCGGCGGGCGCGAAGCCCAGCGCGATCGTCATCACCCGCGGGTTGCCGTCGCGCTGGAAGATCGTCATGCGGCGCGCGGCCTTTTCGATCAGGATGCGCTCGACCGGGCTGGTGATCTGCGGCGCGGGCTTCGGCAAGGTGATCCGGGGCGGCTTTGGCAGCGGCACCGGTACGGTCGGCGGCGGGACGGGCACGGGCAGCGTCGGCGGGGCGGGGACCGGCAGGCGCAGGCCGGGCCCCCACGAGGTCCAGGCGATCCAGCCCGCCGCCAGAAAGGCGAGGATCGCGATCAGCCTCATTGCAGGTCGGTGAAGGCCTGCTGCAGCCGCGCCACCGCCTCGACCACCCGCGCCCGCGGGGTGGCGATGTTGAAGCGCATGTGGGCTGCGCCCCCGGTGCCGAAGCTTTCGCCGTGGTTGGCGGCGATGCGGGCGTCCTGCTCGATCCGCTTGTGGATTTCGGCAGGCGCCATGCCGGTGCCCGAGAAATCGACCCAGGACAGGTAGGTCGCCTGCAGCTTCATCGACCGCGCCCCGGGAATCGCGGCGATGCCCTCGTCGAAGATCCGTGCGTTTTCCGCGAGATAGGCGACCAGCGCATCGATCCAGTCGGCGCCCTCGGGGGAATAGGCCGCGGTCACCATCGGCAGCCCGAACAGCCCCGGAGAGATCCCCAGCGCCCCCATTCGCGCCTTGTAGCGGTCGCGCAGCCCGGCATCGGCGATGATCGCGTTGCCCAGATGCGCCCCGGCGAGGTTGAAGCTTTTCGTGGCCGCGGTCAGCGTCACCAGCCGGTCGGCGATCTCGGGCGCGGCCAGCGCCGTCACCGTGTGGCGGGGCCCGCCGGGCAGAACGAGGTCGTGGTGGATTTCGTCGGACACGAGGATCAGGTCGCGTTCGCGGCAGAAGCCGGCGATCTCGCGCAGTTCCTCGGCCGACCAGACCCGGCCGCCGGGGTTGTGCGGCGAACACAGGATCAGCATCCGTTCCTTGCCAGTCAGGCGACTGGCCCAGCCGTCCCAGTCCAGCGCGTATTGCCCGTCCCGCTCGGCCAGCGGCAGCTCTGTCACCGTGCGCCCGGCGGCTTTCACGACGCGGGCGAAGGCGTGATAGACCGGGGTCATCAGCGCCACCGCATCGCCTGCTTCGGTATAGGCATCGACCGCCAGCGCGGTGCCGTTGACGAGGCCGTGGACGGACAGGATCGCCTCGGGCGCGACGTCCCAGCCGTGGCGGGTCGCCATCCACCAGCGGATCGCCTCGAGATAGGGCCGGTTCTCGCCGGGATAGCCATAGATGCCCTGCGCGACCGTATCCTCCAGCGCGCGGCGCACGCCGAGCGGGGCGCGGAAATCCATGTCCGCCACCCACATCGCCAGCGCGTCGGGGGCCTGCATCCCGAAGACGCTGCCGAGATCGTCCCACTTGTTGCACAGCGTGCCGCGGCGGTCGATCGGTTCGTCGAAATCGGGGCGGGTCATGGCGGTCCTCTCTGTTCGGGCCGGGCCACAATAGCGAGTTGCCGCGCCGGGAAAACCCCAGTATTCCCGCGACATGACGCGCGCGATCCTGCTGTTCCCCGACCCGAGGCTGAAAAAGACCTGCGCCCCCATCGGCCGCATCACGCCCGATATCGAGGCGCTGGCCGACGACATGCTGGCCGCGATGTATGCCGCGCCGGGCGTCGGGCTCGCCGCGCCGCAGGTGGGGGTTCTGTCGCGGCTGTTCGTCATGGACTGCACCAAGGACCCCGAGGCGCCGCGCGCGCCGGTGGTCATGGTCGATCCGGACATCGTTTCCACGTCTGACACGCTGAACGTCTATGAGGAAGGCTGCCTGTCCTTCCCCGACCAGTATGCCGACGTGACCCGCCCGGCCGAGGTGCGGATGCGCTGGACCGGGTTGGACGGGCGGGTGCACGAGCGCGACTTTGACGGGCTGTGGGCGACCTGCGCCCAGCACGAGCTGGACCACCTGAACGGCAAGCTGTTCATCGACCATATCGGCCCGATGAAGCGCCAGCTGATCGCCCGCCGGATGACCAAGATCAAGCGGGAACTCGCCCGTGCCTGACGGCCCCCGCCCTCCGCTGGTCCCGCGGCCCGAGGACCTGCCCGGCGGGGCGGGGACGGTCCGCCCGATCCGCCTGCATCCCGATCCGGTGCTGCGCGCGATCTGCGCCGCGGCGGGCGAGCTGAAATATCCCGAACTCCGGGCGCTGGTCGCCGACCTGTGCGCCACGCTCTATGCCGCCGGCGGGCGCGGGCTGGCGGCGCCGCAGATCGGCATCGAGCGGCGGGTCTTCGTCATGGATGCGGGCTGGAAGGACGGCATCCCGGCGCCGCTCGCGGTGATCGAGCCGCAGATCGTGTCCCGCTCGCGCAGGACCACCATCGCCCCGGAACAGTGCCTGTCGATCCCCGACCACCCCGTCCGCGTCCGCCGCCCGGCCGAGATCCGGCTGGCGTTCTTTGACCTCGCCGGGAACGCCTGCGAACTGGCGCTGGAGGGTGCCGCCGCCCGCATCGCCCAGCACGAGCTGGATCATCTGGACGGCATCCTGATCCTCGACGCCGATCCCGCCTTGCGCCCAGACCCGCTGCCCGGCAAGGCCCCGGTCGTCGCCGGCAAGACCGCGCGGCTGGTCGCCCGCGCCCGCGCCGGCCGCCCGCCGCCCCGGCTGCGCGCATGACCGTGCGGCCGTTCCTGCCCTATCGGGACCGGCGGCTGCACATGCCGGCCGAGCCTGTCGCGGCGATCACCGAGACGGTGCGGATGATCTGGGACGACATGATCGACACGATGGAGCGGATGCCCGGCGTCGGGTTGGCCGCGCCGCAGATCGGCATCATGATGCGGCTGGCGGTGGTCGATGCGTCGACCCGTCGCGGCGAGGCGGTGCGGATGGCCAACCCCGAGGTCCTGCACGAATCGGTGCAACTGCGCAGCCACGAGGAAGCCTCGCCGAACCTGCCCGGCGTGTCGGCCATGATCGAGCGTCCGCGCGCCGTCACGGTGCGCTTCCTGAACGACGCCGGCGAGATCGAGGAGCGCGACTTCGTCGGCCTGTGGGCGACCAGCGTGCAGCACCAGATCGACCATCTGGACGGGCGGCTTTACGTGGACCGCCTGTCGTCGCTGCGCCGCAAGATGCTGGTGGCGCGGTCGGCCAAGCTGGCGCGCTGAAACGGGGCTGGGCGGCGTGCGCCCGCCGGGAGAGGCAGACCGCCATGAACGTCTGCGTTCATCCGTTGGATATTTGGGCAAAGAAGAAGGACCTGGCCGATGCGCGTGATCTTCATGGGAACGCCCGAGTTCTCGGTGCCCGCGCTGCGCGCCATCGCCGCGCGGCACGAGGTGGTGGCGGTCTATTCGCAGCCGCCGCGCGCGGCCGGGCGGGGGCAGAAGCCGCGGCCCTCGCCGGTGCAGGCGGCGGCCGAGGCGCTGGGGCTGGCGGTGCGGACTCCGGCGCGGCTGAAATCGCCCGAGGATCAGGCGGATTTCGCCGCTCTGGGCGCTGATGTGGCGGTGGTGGTCGCCTATGGGCTGATCCTGCCGCAGCCGGTGCTGGACGCACCGCGGCTGGGGTGCCTGAACATCCACGCCTCGATCCTGCCGCGCTGGCGGGGGGCGGCGCCGATCCACCGGGCGGTGATGGTGGGGGACGCGGAAACCGGCGTCGCCATCATGCAGATGGAGGCCGGGCTGGACACCGGCCCGGTGCTGGCCGAGGCGCGCACCCCGATCGGCGCGGGCGACACCACCGCCGATCTGCACGACCGGCTGGCCGAGATGGGGGCGGGGCTGATCGTCGACGTGCTGGATCGGCTGCCGCTGCCGGCCGTCCCGCAACCCGCCGAGGGCGTCACCTACGCCGCCAAGATCGACAAGGCCGAGGCGCGGATCGACTGGAGCCGCCCGGCGGCCGAGGTGGACCGACTGATCCGCGGCCTGTCTCCCTTTCCCGGGGCCTGGTGCCTCGCGGGTGACGAGCGGCTCAAGCTGCTGCGGTCCCGCGTGGTGCCGGGCGAGGGCGCGCCGGGGGCGGTGCTGGACGGCTTCACCATCGCCTGCGGGCAGGGCGCCGTCGAGATCATCGAGGCGCAGCGCGAGGGCAAGCGGCCGATGCCGGCCGCCGAGGTGCTGCGCGGACTGACGCTGACGCGGCTTTCCTGAGCAGCGGTGCCGGTCGGCGACCGGCGCCCGACCTCGTTTCCCCCGGCCTTCCCGCCGCGGGCGATTGCGGCTAGTCGTCGCGGGCATGAGCCTCAAGCCGCATCTGTCCGCGACCCTCGCCCTGGGCCTGCCCCTGGTGGCCACGCATGTCGCGCGGATGATGATCGGCGTCATCGACACGGTCATGGTCGGCCGCTACGGCGTCGATCCGCTGGCCGCGCTGGTGCTGGCGACGTCGTATTTCTTCATCCTGATGATCCTCGGTTCGGGCTATGCGCTGGGGCTGATGGGCCTGATCGCCACCGCCCGCGCGCGCCGCGACGAGGTGCAGGTGCGCCGGTCCACCCGCATGGCGATGTGGCTGTCGGTGATCCACGCCGCGCTGGTCGCCCCGATCTTGTGGTGGTCGGGGCAGATCCTGATCGCGCTGGGGCAAGAGCCGGCCATCGCCGCGCTGGCGCAGGAATGGCTGCGGGTGATGCTGTTCGCCATGCCGGCCGTGCTGTGCGCGATGGCGCTGAACAGCTTCCTGGCCGCCCTGGGCCGGCCCAACGCGGTGCTGATCGTGACGCTGGCGGGTCTGCCGGTGAACGCGGCGCTGAACTGGGTGCTGATCTGGGGCAACCTGGGCGCGCCGGAACTGGGCGTCACCGGCGCCGCGCTGGCGAGCGCCGCCGTCAACTGGCTGCAACTGGCAGCCCTGCTGCTACTGGCCGTCTCGCTGCCCGAGGCGCGGCCCTATCACCTGCTGCAGCGCCTGTGGCGCGCAGACTGGCCGGCGGCGCGGCAGGTCTTTGCGCTGGGCCTGCCGATCGGGCTGACGCTGGTAGCGGAATCCGGGATGTTCACCAGCACCTACATCATGATGGGCTGGCTGGGGACGGTGCCGCTGGCCGCGCACGGGATCGCGCTGCAGATCGCCTCGCTGACCTTCATGGTGCATCTGGGGATCTCGAACGCCGCGACGATCCGGGTGGGAACCGCGCACGGCAATGGCGACGCCGCGGGGCTGAGGCGGGCCGCCCTTGCGGCGATCATCCTGTCGGTGGGATTTGCGCTGCTGGCGATGACCGCCTTCCTTGCCATCCCGCGGGCGCTGACGGGGCTCTATCTGAACGCTGGCGACCCGCAGGCGCCGGCCATCGTCGCGCTGGCGGCGGTGCTGATGGTCTATGCCGGGCTGTTCCAGCTGGTCGACGCGATGCAGGCGATCGCGCTGGGACTGCTGCGCGGGGTCCACGACACCCGCGTGCCGATGGTGCTCGCGGTGGTCAGCTATTGGCTCTTTGGCCTGCCCGCCGCCTGGCTGCTGGCGTTTCCGCTGGGGTTCGGGCCGCCGGGGCTGTGGCTCGGGCTGCTGGTCGGGCTCAGCTTTGCCGCGGCGCTGCTGATGGCGCGGTTCTGGGGCCGGTCGTGGCAGGCGGCGCCCCTGGCTCCGGCGGCCGGCTAGCTCTGGCCCCCTGGCCCGGGCGGCGCTAGGATCGCCCCGTTCCGCCGTCCGGAGAGGTCAGATGCGCCCCGTTTTCGTCCAGTTCCGCTGCAATCCCGGCAAGACCTATGCCGTCGCCGACGCGATCTATGACCGCGAGGTGGTTAGCGAGCTTTACTCGACCTCGGGCGATTTCGACCTGATCGCCAAGGTCTATGTCCCCGAGGGCGAGGATGTCGGGCATTTCCTGTCCGAGCGCCTGTTCGACATTCCCGACATCAACCGGACCCTGACGACGATGACCTTCAAGGCGTTCTAGATCGCCCGTTGGGGTCAGCCCATCGCCCAGGCGATGGCCGCGGCGAGGCTGCCGGAGATGGGCACCGTGACCGCCCAGGCGGCGAGGGTCCGCAGCACGGCCGTCCGGCGGACCAGCCGGCGGCGGTGCAGTTCCTCGGGCGGCAGCGCCTCGCGCTGGCTGCGCTGGGTGCGGCGCTCGTCCCATTCGCGATAGAAGCCGACGCCGAAGACTCCGCCGACCGCGACATGGGTGGTGGACACCGGCAGCCCCAGCCAGGTCGCGCCCAGCAGCACCAGCGCGGTGGCCAGCGAGACGCACAGCGCGCGGGCCGGGTTCAGCCGGGTGATGCGGCTGCCGACCATCCGCACCAGCCGCCGCCCGTACAGCGCCGCCCCCAGCGCAAAGCCCAGTGCCCCTGTGGCGAGCCACACGGCGCGGCGGGCAGGGCGGCGCCCACATCCCCCGCCCGGGCGATGGCCGCCAGCGGGGCCACCACGTTGCCCACGTCATTAGCGCCGTGGCCAAAACCGATCAGCAGCGCGGCGGCGATCAGCGAGGGGCCGAACAGACGCTCGGTCGCCTCGCGCGGGCGCAGGCCGGCCATGCGCTGGCTGCGCATGCGGGCGCGGGTCGCCCACCAGGCGGCGACGCTGGTCAGGGCGACCAGCGCCAGCGCCAGCGCCGGCCGTCCCGGCGCGCCCCACAGCGTCAGCGCATACGCCGCCAGCACCGCCGCGCCGGTACCCACGACGCGGGGCAGCCAGCGCATGGCGGCGGCGATGCGGTCGGGGGCGTGGTGGATGCGGGCGCGCAGAAAGGCCAGCAGCGCGGCGCCGATCACCGCGGCGATCAGCGGCGAGGCGACCCAGCCCATCGCGATCCGCGCCACCCCCGCCCAGTGCGGCGCGTCCAGGCCCAAGCGGGCGACGCCCGCCCCGGCGATGCCGCCGACGATGGCGTGGGTGGTCGAGACCGGCGCCCCGGCCCAGGTGGCTAGCGAGATCCACAGCGCCGCGGCCAGCATCGCCGCCAGCATCACCGCCGGCATCACGGGCGCCGTCCCGCCGCCCGCGACCAGCTCGGGGCGCAGGATGCCGGTGGACAGCGTCTCGCTGACCCGGGCGCCGGCGGTCAGCGCGCCCGCGATCTCGGCCAGGGCGACGGACACCAATCCGGCGCGCATCGACACGGCGCCCGCACCGAAGGCCGGGCCCAGTGCGTTGGCCACGTCGTTGGCCCCGATCGACAGGGCAAGGAACGCCCCGACCATCAGCCCCGCGGCCAGCATCCACGACCCGCCCGCGCCGGTCGCGACCGCCCCGGCCACGGTGACGGCGGCGGCAAAGGTCAGCGCGAGGCCCAGCCGCAGCAGCGGGCGGGTGGAATAGACGCCGGCGCTTTCGGCGTTGGCGACCTTGTCCAGGTCCTTGTCGAGAAACCGGAAATCCATGCCCGGTGTCGCCAGCCTAGCGGGCCGCGGCAGGGCGGCCGAGGCCGCGCAGGATCGCCGCAAGCTCGGGCTCGGCCACCATCGTCGCGGCCCTGGCCGGATCGACCCATTGCCGCTCGCGGCTGCCCTGTTCGGGAAAATCGTCGGCCAGGGCATCGACGACGGTCAGGAAGACATGCACGACGACCGGAATCCCGAAGCCGCGGTCCTGCATCTTGTCATAGTGATACTGCCCGATCTCGGTGCCGGGGCGGGCGCGGACGCCGGCTTCCTCCCACGCTTCCTCCAGCGCGGCCTCGGCCAGCGAGCGGCCGGGCATCGGCCAGCCCTTGGGGATGATCCAGCGTCCGGTGCCGCGGCTGGTGATCAGCAGCACCCGGCCGGTCGTGGCATCGAGGCACAGCGCCGCCACCTGCAGCGCGGGTTGGCGCGCGCCGATCAGCCGGCCCAGATTGCGGCGGATCTGCCTCACCCCTCGTCGCCCCCGTCCGCGACGCGGCCGCGCAGCGACTTGACGGTGCCGCGGGCGGTCTTGGCGGCCAGCCTGCGGCGCTGGCTGTTCAGGGTGGGCCGGGTGGCAATGCGCTTGCGCGGGGTGCGCAGCGCGCTAGCGATCAGGTCGGCCAGACGGGCGCGGGCGATCTCGCGGTTGCGGGCCTGGCTGCGGGTGTCCTGGACCGAGATCACGATCGCGCCATCATTGGTCCAGCGCCGCCCCGCCAGCCGCTGCAGGCGCGCCTTGACGGCGGGGGGCAGATGCGGCGAGCGCGCGGCCTCGAATCGCAATTCCACGGCGGTCGAGACCTTGTTCACGTTCTGCCCGCCCGGCCCCTGGGCGCGGGTGAACTGTTCCGACATTTCCCAGTCGGCGATCGTGATGGCGTCGTTGATGCGCAGCATGGCCGCAAGATGCGGGTCCGGGGGCATGATGGAAAGGGGCGGCACGCCGTTTTTTCGCGGCGCGGCAAGTTCGGGTGCGCCAGAAATCGCCGCGCGGGTGCGGTGGCGGCGCTGATCGGCGGCGCTGATCGCCGGCGCGTCCGCTGCCGGCCGGGTCTGTGGCGGGGCGGCGCGGGGGGCGCCTGCCGCTCGGCCGGCCGGCTGTGGGCATGGCCGGTGCAGGTGGACTCCCGCACCCAGCGCGACCTGTCGCGCGGCAAGCGCCGCCCGAAGGAGCCGATCGGGGGGACGGCCGCATCCGCCGCCCTGTCACCCGAACCCGGGCGCTCACTCCTCGGGCTCATCCGCCGCCCTCCCGGGCGTCTTCACCGCCCGCGCCAGCACCGCGACGGCGACCGGGCCGCTGCCGGCCTCGCGCAGCGCCGCGGTCGCAGCCGCCAGCGTCGCGCCCGAGGCCATCACGTCGTCGACCAGCAGGATCGCCCGCCCCTCGATGCAGGCGCGGGAACGGGCCGGGACCGCCAGCGCGCCCGCCACGTTGCCCACGCGGTCGCCGACCGAGCCGTGATCCTGCATCGGCGTGTGCCGTGTGCGGATCAGCGCGCCCGGCATGTGCCGCAGCCCGTGCATCCGCGCCACCTGCGCCGACAGCAGCGCGGCCTGGTTGTACTTGCGCGCCATGAGCCGTCGCGGATGGACCGGCACGGGCACGACCAGCATTCCCGGGCGGACCAGCGGCGCCGCGGCGCGGCCCACCCACTGGCCCAGCACCGGCGCCAGATCGACGCGGTCCCCGTGCTTCAGCGCCAGCGCCAGCCGCCGCCCGGTCCCCGCATAGACCACCGCCGCCCGCCCGCGCCGCCAGGGCCGGTCGATCACCAGGCAGTCGTCGCAGAGCAGCGCGGCCTCGTCCCGCACCGGGGCGCCGTCGCCCGGCACCGGCGCGCCGCAGCGCCCGCAGGCGCAGGGGCCGATGAATTCGGTGTCGCGCCAGCATTCGGCGCACAGCCCCCCGTCCTCGGCCACGACCGCGCCGCAACCGGGGCACTGGGGCGGGAACACCACCCCCATCGTGGCTTTCATCGCCGCGCGAAGCCCCGTAAAGCTGATCCCCATGTCCGCCCGTCCGATCCCCGATCCTGCCGCTGCCGCGCCGCCCCGCCTGACCGACCGCGCCGCCCTGACCCGGCAGCGCGCGCGCGCCGGGCGTCAGGGACGCGAGGACTGGCTGCACGAACTGGCGCAGGACGAGATCAAGGATAGGCTCTCGGCCATTAACAGAAGGTTTACGGCCCCCGCCGTGGTGACCGGCGCGCCGGATTTCTGGGCCGCGGCGATGCCCGGGGCCCGGATCGTGCCCGACGATCCGCTGCTGGCGCTGGAGCCTGCCGCGCATGACCTGGTGATCCACGCGCTGGCGCTGCACTGGGCCGACGACCCGGTGGGGCAGATCGTGCAATGCGCCCGCGCGCTGCGCCCCGACGGGCTGTTCCTGGCGGTCCTGCCCGGCGGGCGCACCCTGGCCCCCTTGCGCGACGCGCTGGCGCAGGCCGAGATCGAGCTGACCGGCGGGCTGTCCCCCCGCGTCGCCCCGATGGGCGAGATTCGCGACCTCGGCGCGCTGATGCAGCGGGCCGGACTGGCGCTGCCGGTGGCCGACCAGGTCACCCAGATGGTCAGCTATCGCGGCCTGGTCCCGCTCGCCCGCGATTTGCGGGCGATGGGCGAGGGCAATGCGCTGGCCCTGCGCCTGCGCCGCCCGACCCGGCGCGCGATGATCCTGCGCGCGGCCGAGATCCTGGAGGGGCTCGCCCCCGATCCGCAGGAACCGGGCCGCATCCGGGTGGGTTTCGATCTCGTGTTCCTGACCGGCTGGGCGCCCGATGCGTCGCAGCCGCAACCCCTGCGCCCCGGCTCGGCCACCGCGCGCCTTGCCGACGCTTTGAGACCCCAGCCCTGACCCCCAAGCCCTGACCCGAGAGACCAATGAGCCAGCCCCAGCGCCCGGCTTGTTCCCC
>NZ_JRKS01000023.1 GCF_000763805.1 Paracoccus sphaerophysae
TTTGTTTTTTGACCGCCACGGCCACCCCCAGGACCCACCCTACCCTCTCCGTCGGCGGCGTAAGAGGTGTAAAAGAGACGGGTGCGGGCGCACCCCCGCCGCAGCCGGGTCTGTGCCTGAGTAGGATATGGTTCAGAGTAGGATACGGTTCTGAGTAAGGTCTGAGTAGGATTGGTGTCAGGTTCAGCGATATTGTCCGGGATCTTGATCGGCCCGACATCGGCCATCGGTACGCGCAGATATTCGGAGAGCGATCATGTTTTCAGTCTGATCAACCTGGGCTTCAGGTCAGCAAAGCGCTTCTGGTACGCCTCGAAGCACTACCCGGCAGGGAGGACGACGTCCGCGGCTTCTTGAACCAGGGGCTGTCGATCGTCGAAGGGGAGCCCAAGACCGTCAGGTGGTTCGGAATCCAGTTCGGACCCTCGTCGTTCGGGATCTTCGACGCCTTTCCCGACGAAGACGGGCGCCAGGCGCACCTGTCGGGTGAGGTCGCGAAAGCGCTCGGCGAGAACACGGGCGTGCTCTTCGAGAAGCCCACGATCGAGCAGCTCGACGTCGTCGCGGAGAAGCAGCCCGCGTAGAGCAGGTGGCGCCCGCGGGGCGGTGCGGATCAGCCCAGGGGCTGCACGAAGCGCAAGTTTGAGTGGGAAGGCACGGTCCGCGTCGCCGGTCGGACAAGGGCGTGCCGCGGGTCAGACGGTTAGTTGGTTGAAGCGTTCGGGGTAGACGAAGCGAATTTCGAAGCGACAACTTGTCGTAGGAGATGGAGAGATGGCGAATGAGACTCTCATCGGCCTGAAGGTTGCGATCCTAGTGACGGACGGATTCGAGCAGGTGTCGCCGCAGGCGGTGACCGCGTGACACCCGCCGCCGCGCAGCAGGGGCCGTCTTCGCCGGGACCGGAGACTATGGAGCGGCGCCCATTCGGCCCCGTGCCGCGCGAAGTCCCGGTGATCGGCCAGGGCACTTGGTACATCGACGACGCGCACCGGCCCACCGCGGTCGCCGCGCTGCGCCGCGGCCTCGATCTCGGCATGACTCACATCGACACCGCCGAGATGTACGGCGACGCCGAGATCGTGGTCGGCGAGGCGATCGCCGGGCGGCGCGACGAGGTCTTTCTCGTCTCCAAGGTTTTGCCGACCAACGCCTCTCGTGCCGGGACCGTGGCGGCCTGCGAGCGCTCGCTTGCGCGCCTGCGCACCGACCGGCTCGACTGCTACCTCCTGCACTGGCCCGGCTCGCACCCGCTCGAGGAGACCTTCGCCGGTTTCGAGCGGCTCCGCGAGCAGGGCAAGATCCTTTCCTGGGGCTTGAGCAACTTCGACGTGCCCGACCTCGATGCCGCGTGGAAGGCGGGCGGCGAGGGCCGGATCGCGTGCAACCAGGTGCTCTACCACCTGGGCGAGCGCGCGATCGAGCACGCCGTGCTGCCCTGGTGCGAGAAGCACGGCGTCGCCGTCGTCGCCTACAGCCCGTTCGGCCATGGCGACTTTCCCGGCCCACGCACGCCGGGCGGACGAGTGTTGGAGGAGATCGCGGCGAGCCACGGCGCGACCGCGCGCCAGGTGGTGCTCCGCTTCCTGGTACGGCGACCGTCGCTGCTCGCCATCCCCAAGGCGACCAGCGCCGAGCACGCCGCCGACAACGCGGCCGCCGGCGCACTGCGGCTGACGGACGCCGAGCTCGCCCGGATCGACGCGGCGTTTCCGCTCGGCCCCCGGCCGCGCCGGCTCCCCATGCTGTAGCCCGTGATGCCTTCTTGGCTGGAGCAGGCGCTCGGCCTGCACGTCGTCCCGGTGGCCAGCAGCCCGATCGAGCCGGCCTCCGGACAATCGCCTAAGTAGTCTGACGCTGAGCGGTCGTCCGCGCAACGTGAACGGCTATCCAGAAGCGGACATCCGATAGCGCATTCGCGATGGCACCGACGTCGCCTGCATCCCATATTACGCAGATAAGGAGAGGCAGATGGCCGGCGGTTGGACGCGCGATGGCGCGGTTCAGGATCAGATCGACGATACGGTGGCGGACGCGGTGCTGGCCGCCCGGGCAAGCATGCCCAGCGGAGCGAGTGAGCCATATTGTGCAATCTGCGGCGACGACATCCCCGAGGGTCGCCGCCGCGCCATACCCGGGGTGCGCACCTGCGTGACCTGCCAGGGCAGCCGCGACGGGAGTGTCCTGAACTCTGTGTATTTGACCTGGCCCATGCGGTTTTCAGATACGGTCAGGCGTCAAAGCGCCCGGCGAACATTATGGCCAGCTGATTGCGGGCGGCAACCCACTCCCGGACAGCGCGGCCGCCCTTCTCGAAATTGCGGATGGCCAGGAAGATCAGCTTGGTCGCGGCCTCCTCGGTGGGGAATGAGCCTTTCGTCTTCAGTGTCTTCCGCAGCACCCGGTTGAGCGGCTCCACGGCGTTCGTGGTGTAGATGATCTTCCGGATCGCGGCGCTGAAGGCAAAGAACGGGATCACCTCGGCCCAAGCTCGGCGCCATGCCGGGGCGATGGATGGGTATTTTCCACCCCATTTCTCCTCGAAGCCATCGAGCTGGCGGGCGGCTTCATCGGCGGTCGGGGCCTCGTAGATCGGGCGCAGGTCGGCGGCCACCGCCTTGCGGTCCTTCCAGCTGCAGAAGTTCATCGAATGGCGGATCAGGTGGACGATGCAGGCCTGGACCGTGGTCTCGGGAAAGGCCGCGGTGATTGCTTCCGGGAAGCCCTTCAGTCCGTCCACGACGGCGATCAGGACGTCCTGGACGCCCCGGTTGCCCTCGCGGACTTCCTGGCAGCTTACAACTTCGCACGCCGACTAAAGACGCTCAGCGGGCTCACGCCCTACGAATACATCTGCAGAATCTGGACATCAGAACCAGATCGATTCATCCTCGACCCGATCCACCAGATGCCGGGACTAAACAAGTAGGGCGTCCCCCTTCGGGTCGCGTCCCCGGTTCCGGCCGGCAAGCCGGCCTCCACCCGAGCTGGTCAGGGCGATGCTCCCGACTGCGGCGTGCGGATGCCTGTCTCGTCCCGAGCCAGTCCCTCGCCCGCCGGTCCTGGTCGCCCTGCCCTGCCCATCTCGTCCCTGCGGGCGGGACCGCTGACGCGGGCCGTGAGCCCGGTTGTCCAGCCTCGCGCCAGAACGACCTTGGGAGTGGAGGCGGGAGGCCGAAGCAGGCTGTAAGCGAGACCACAGGGATCGAGCAAACGGCCTGTGGTCAACCGGGCGGGCAGTTGCAGGCTGCCGGTGATGCCCAGAGATAGCTGCCTTCCTGTCTGACTGCTGCGGCAGGAAGAAGATCCGGGAGATGCCCGCGCGCTGCGCGGGCCAGGATGATCCATTTGTCGGACCAGAGGATCGACGGGCTATCGCCCGCTCACCCCCGTCCGCAGCCTTTTTGTTTTCCTGTCCGCCACGCATCCCCGCCCGAGCCGGTCAAGGGGCAAGCGCCGCCCGTTGGGCATCGTCGTCCAGGCGGGCCGTGTCCTCGCCCGTTGCCGCGTCGTCAACAAGTGCCTGACCGTCAACGTCTGCGACGTGAACGAGCCGACCACGCCCGGCCAGTGCACGGTGATCGAGGTCGAGGACATGACCCTGTGCGGCTACAACGTGCGGGGGGCGAGCTCGGCCTCGGGCGGGGAATATGCGACGCTGGCCTGCTATTCGGGCACGGCCCGGACGATGTTCAACAGCACCGCCGGCGAATACGACCTGACCCTGCGCCATTACGACCAGTCCGGCGCGGGCCAGGTCCAGATCATGATCAACGGCCAGGTGGTCCGCACGGTGTCGCTGAACGCCGACGACAACCGGTGGCACGACACCGTCATCGCCGACCTGCAGCTGAAGCCCGGCGACGTGATCACGCTGAAAGGCAGCGGCACGGGGTGCGAATACGCCATCCTCGACAGCATCCGGCTGTGCCCGTCCGAGCCGGTGGACCCCGGCACCGCCGCGCTGGGTGACCGGGTGTTCCACGACACCAACCGCAACGGCGTGCAGGACGCGGGCGAGGCCGGCGTCGCGGGCGTGGCCGTCACGCTCTACGATGCCGCGGGCCAGGCCATCGGCTCGACCGTCACCGACGCCAACGGGAACTACCTGTTCGATGATCTCAAGGCCGGCACCTACAGCGTCGGCTTCCAGGAGGCCGACGGCTTCGACTTCACCACCCGTGACGCCGGCGGCAACGATGCGCGGGACAGCGATGCCAACCAGACCACCGGCCGCACCGGCTCCGTGACCCTGTCGATCGGCGAGACCAACACCACCGTCGACGCCGGCCTGGTGCGCGAGAACGCCGCCCCCGTGGCCGTGGACGATCAGGGCCGCACCTGCGCCGACACCCCCAAGGCGGTGGACGTGCTAGCCAATAACCAGGATCCGGACGGCGACGCGCTGACCATCACCTCGGTCGATGGAAAGGCGATCTCGGAAGGCCAGACGATCACCGCCTCGGACGGGGTGCTGATCACCCTGACGGGCGGCCGGCTGGTGTTCGACGCCTCGGGCACCACCTATGCCGACGGCCTGGTGCATACCTCGGTCACCGCCAACTACGGCTATACCGTCGCCGACGGCCAGGGCAGCACGGCCGCCGCGGACGTGTCGATGAGGTTCTGCGGCACGGTCAACACGCTGGACACCATCGCCGACAGCCTGCCGGCCGGCGGGTCGATGGTCATCGATTTCAGCAGCGCGCCGAACGGGTCGTTCTTCACCGCGACCCTGTCGGGCACGGGGGACGCCCGCTTCGACGGGGTGTCCGTGGGCAACGCCTATTGCGTGTCGATCGACGACCCGATCGGGACCGGCGTGCCGATCGCGTTCGACATGTATCTTGCCGACGCGGCGCACGTGCCGGCGGGCGTCGTGCCGAACCCGCAGAACCTGGATGTGATCAACTGGATCCTGAACCAGGACTTCACCCGGGTGGACAACGGCGACGGCAACGGCCGGACCTATACCGAGGCCGAGATCCAGGGTGCCATCTGGGGCCTGACCGACGGGCGGATCTTCGTGGCGCCGTATTTCAACTATGCCACCACCCAGAACGCGCAGGAGATCTATGACCTGGCGCTGGCCAACGGCGAGGGCTTCGTCGCCGGCGAGGGCGACCTGGTCGGCCTGATCCTGGACCCCACCGACGCCGAGGCGGCGAATGGCAGCACCCAGCCGTTCATCATCGCCATGCCGTGGGAGGCGCTGGACTACGACTGCGTCTGCTGACCGCGGACGGACCGCCCGACCCGACCGGGGGCCCCCGACAGGGGGCCGCGCCCGGCTGCCGTGCGGGTCGAGGCGCGGCCGGCCCGACCCGCGGGCAGGACGCCGCCGGCTGTCGATCCGGCGACGGCCGGGGACAGACCCCCGGCCGCTGCCATTCACCTTATCCCGGACCCGTGCGCGGTCCCGGTCATTCGGCCGGGACGGCCGCGGTGGGGACGACGCCTTGATGCGCCGTGTCCCTGCGGGCCCGCTCGGGGCCGGTGCGGTGATGGGTGGCATAGATCATCGCGCCGACGAAGGTCAGCCCTCCGACGAGGTTGCCCAGAACGGTCGGGATCTCGTTCCAGATCAGGTAGTCCGCAATCGTGAACTGTCCGCCCAGCATCAGACCTGCCGGGAACAGGAACATGTTCACGATGGAATGTTCGAACCCCATGTAGAAGAAGATCAGGATCGGCATCCACATCGCCATGATCTTGCCCGACACGCTGGTCGACATCATCGCCGCGACGACCCCGGTCGAGACCATCCAGTTGCACATCACCGCGCGCACAAACAGCGTCAGCATCCCGCCCGCCCCATGTGCCGCATAGCCCAGCGTCCGTCCCTCGCCGATATGGCCCAGCTTCTGGCCGATCTCGTTCGGGGCCGCGGTGAAGCCGAAGGTGACGATGATCGACATGAACACCGCGACGGTGAAGGCGCCGGCGAAATTGCCCGCGAAAACCAGCGCCCAGTTGCGCCACAGCCCGCGCAGGGTGACGCCGGGGCGGCGGTCCAGCAACGCCAGCGGCACCAGGGTGAACACCCCGGTCAGCAGGTCGAAGCCCAGCAGATACAGCATGCAGAACCCGACGGGAAACAGCAGGGCGCCGATCAGCGGGTTGCCGGTGTTGACGGTGACAGTGACGGCGAACGCGGCGGCCAGCGCCAGGATGGCGCCCGCCATATAGGCACGGATCAGCGTGTCGCGGGTGGACATGAAGACCTTGGCTTCGCCGGCATCGACCATCTTCCGGGCGAAATCGGCGGGGGAAACATAGGACATGCGCGGTGCCTTTCTGCGGCGGAACGGGGACGGGTCTACCAGTTCGAATAGGCGAGGTATTTTCCCGAGATGGTCAGCCGCACGCGGTCGCCCTTGGGGTTCGCCTCGCGATCGACCTCCATCGAGAAGTCGATCGCGGACATGATGCCGTTGCCGAACTTCTCGTTGATCATCGCCTTGATGGTCGGGCCATAGACGCCGACGATCTCGTACAGCCGATAGACGCAGGGATCGGTCGGGACGGCCTGGCTCCAGACCTTGAGGGGGCTTTCGGTCAGCGCCGCGACGGCCGCGTCGGGCAGGTCGAGCAGGGCGACGAACGCCCGCGCCTTGTCCTCGGGGAAGGCGTTCATGCCGGTGGCGGCCGAATGCAGCCAGACCGGGGACATGCCGATCCCGTCGGCGATCTCCTGCCAGCTCAGCCCCGCGGCCTTCTTGGCCGACAGGATCAGGGCGGTCAGGTCGTCGCGGGACATCTCGGCGGCGGCGATCGGGGTCATCTTGTTCATCGCAGGCTCCCTTCAGGCGGCGTTCATGCGCGCGATCAGCGCGGCATCGATGAGGATACGTCGGTTCTGGACACGGGTGGCAAAGGTGCGGACGGCGCCCGCGTCGGCGCCGGTCGCCAGGCCGGTCGCCAGGTCGAACACCCAGCCGTGCAGCGGGCAGGTGACCGAGGTTCCGTGCACGATCCCCTCGGACAGGGGACCGCCCTTGTGCGGGCAGCGGTCGTCCAGCGCAAAGACCTGGTCGTCGAGGGTGCGGAACACCGCCACGCAGCCCTGCGGCGTGCGGACCAGCCGCGCGCCCTGCGCGGGAATGTCGTCCAGCGCGCCGATGTCGACATAGACCGTCATTCCGCGGCCTCCAGGGTGAGATCGGCAAGGGGGCCCCAGCGGGGCGTCTCGACGGCCGTCGACAGGGCGGCCCAGGGATCGGCCCGGTAGACCGACTGGCTCAGCTCGAACCGGTCGAACAGCGCGCGGCGGCTGTCCGGATCGTCGACGACCCGCGCCCTGACCCAGTCCAGCCCGACCTGGCCGATCCATTTCCAGGCCCGGTCCAGATAGCGGGCATTCTCGCGGTAAAGCTGGGTGAAGGCGGCGACGATCTCGACCGCCTCGTCCTCGGTCGCGGCGTCGGCCAGATGCTCGGTCTCCCTGACCTCCATCCCGGCGGCGCCGCCGACGCTGATCCGGTATCCCGAATCCACGCAGACGATGCCGATGTCCTTGCACGTCGCCTCGGCGCAGTTGCGCGGACAGCCCGACACGCCCAGCTTGACCTTGTGCGGTGTCCACGACCCCCACATCAGCTTTTCCAGCCGGATGCCCAGCCCCGTGGAATCCTGGGTGCCGAAGCGGCAGAACTCGGTGCCGACGCAGGTTTTGACCGTCCGCAACCCCTTGGAATAGGCGTGCCCTGAGACCATGCCGGCGGCGTTCAGGTCGGCCCACATGTGGGGCAGATCCTCCTTGCGGACGCCCAGCAGGTCGATGCGCTGGCCGCCGGTGACCTTGACCATCGGGACGTCGTATTTCTCGGCCGCGTCGGCGATGGCGCGCAGCTCGGCCGGGGTGGTGACACCGCCCCACATGCGCGGGACGACCGAATAGGTGCCGTCCTTCTGGATGTTGGCGTGGTTGCGTTCGTTCACGAACCGGGACTGGCGGTCGTCGCGATAGTCCAGCGGCCATTCGGCCAGCAGGTAGTAGTTCAGCGCCGGCCGGCACGCGGCGCAGCCGCCGACCGTGGACCAGCCCAGCTCCTGCATGATGGCGGGGATCGATTTCAGCGACAGAACGCGGATAAGGCGCCGCACGTCCTCATGGGTGTGATCGGTGCACTTGCACATGCCCTGCGGCGCCTCGGCCACCGCGCCGCCCAGCGACAGCGCCATGACCTGCTGGACGAGCCCCGTGCAGGTGCCGCACGACGCCGACGCCTTGGTGGCCGACCGGACCGCGTCCAGCGTCACCGCGCCGCCGGCCACGGCCGACAGGATCGTGCCCTTGCAGACGCCGTTGCAGCCGCAGATCTCGGCCTCGGCCGGCAAGGCGGCGACGGCGGCCAGCGGATCGGCGGCAGCGCCGCCCTGGAAGGCCGGGCCGAAGATCAGGGTCTCGCGCATGGCCGAGATGTCGGTGCCGTCCTTCATCAGCCCGTGGAACCACGCGCCGTCGGCCGTATCCCCGTACATCACCGTGCCGATGATGCGGTTGTCGCCAAGGACCAGGCGCTTGTAGATGCCGCGCCCCGGATCGCGGAAGACGATGTCCTCGCGGCCCTCGCCCTCGGCAAGCTCGCCGGCGCTGTAGAGGTCGCAGCCGGTGACCTTCAGCTTGGTCGCGGTCTGCACCGGGCGGAATGCGGCGGCCTCGCCCAGCAGCGTCTTCGCCAGCACCCGCGCCTGATCGTAAAGCGGCGCGACCAGGCCGAAGAGCTGCCCGTCATGCTCGACGCATTCCCCCAGCGCAAAGATCTGCGGGTCCGAGGTCCGCAGCTGGTCATCGACCGTGATGCCGCGCTCGACCTCGAGCCCCGCATCGTTGGCAAGCCGGGTCTCGGGGCGGATCCCGACCGCCATGCAGACCAGATCGGCCGGAAAGACCGTGCCATCCTCCAGCAGCACGGCCTCGACCCGGTCCCCGCCGAG
Source organism: Paracoccus sphaerophysae (assembly GCF_000763805.1). Taxonomy (GTDB): domain Bacteria; phylum Pseudomonadota; class Alphaproteobacteria; order Rhodobacterales; family Rhodobacteraceae; genus Paracoccus; species Paracoccus sphaerophysae. The sequence continues at coordinate 8,941 of NZ_JRKS01000023.1, forward strand.
GATCGCCTTGGTCGCGCCCTTGCAGTGAACGGTGATCCCGCGCCGTTCCAGGTCGCGCTGCAGAAGATAGCCGGCCGCAGGGTCGAGCTGGCGTTCCATCAGGTGACCCATCAGGTGGATCACCGTGACCCTGGCGGCGCGCGCGGCCATCCCGGCCGCCGCCTCGAGCCCCAGGAGGCCACCGCCGATCACCACCGCGTCCCTGCCGGCCACGCCCGCCTCGATCATGGCGTTGGTGTCCTCGAGGTCGCGATAGGTGACGACGCCGGGCAGGTCGTGACCGGGCACCGGAAGGATGAAGGGGGCCGACCCCGTCGCGATCACCAGGGCGTCGTATGCGGCACTGGACCGGTTCGAGTGAACCTGCCGGGTCGCGCGGTCGATCCGGACCACCGGCTCTCCGAAGCGGCAGTCGATGCCGCGGGCCGCGTACCAGCCGGCGTCGTGCGTGACGATCTGATCGTAGGTCTTTTCGCCCGACAGCACCGGGGACAGCATCAGCCGGTCGTAATTGCCACGCGGCTCGCCATTGAACAGGGTGACGTCAAAGGCGTCCGGCGCGGCAGCGGTGAGATGTTCCAGCATCCGCCCCGAGGCCATGCCGGCGCCGATGACAACGAGTTTGCGCTTCAACTGTCGGTTCCTTTGCGGTGGGCCGCCGCACGTCTCCCGGCGGCTCTTACCCCGCAGCCTGAGCAGGCGATCGCGGCCGGCCAAGCGAATTACGCTGCCACGCGGCGAAAACGGCCGCCGTTATCCTGCGCGCGCAAAATTAGGGCACGCTGCCCGGGCAAGTGCGTATCCGACAGTCAGCCGGGATGCCTGCACCAAACGGCCGTTTTTGAGGCGGTTTAATATCTACGTGTCGCATCCCGGATGATCACACAGACCCTCGCCGGACCGCCTTTTCACGGCAAGATCGATTCTGCGCGAGGTCCGGGAAGTGAGCCGAGCATGCTGATCTCTCTGCACAAGCAGGCGACGACGACACCGAAGATCCGGGCGGCGATCCAGGCGAGCAGGGAGCCGGCCTGGAGGATTGCCGAGCGCTACGGCATCTCCGACCAGACGGTCTGGAAATGGCGCAAGCGCGACAGCGTCCAAGACCGGGAGCCACACGGCGCACCGGCTTCAGACCACCCTCACGCCGGCGCAGGAGGCGGTGGCAGTGGCACTGCGCAAGTCGCTGCTGTTGTCGCTGGACGGCCTGCTATCGGTGGTGCGCGAGTTCCTCAACCCCGACGTCTCGCGCTCGGGGCTCGATCGCTGCCTGCGGCGGCATGGTGCGGGCAACCTGCGACCTGAAGCCCGCCACGCCTCGGCCCGCACAAGCCCCTCGAGGCCTACGCGCCCGGCTACCTCCACATCGAGCAGCTGCCGCAATCAAAGGCTGAACGCCCACCAATGCACCGAATGACTGGCATCGCAAAAGGCCCGAGCTGTTCACGAAGCGGCCGTATAATCACGCGGGATGTGACACGTATGAAGTCCCGATCTGCCGTTCGCCCAAGCCCGACGGAATGGTGCCGAGCACTCCGCTATTTAGCTGCCAGTAGGGTGAACTTATGGATCTGCGGCGGTTCGGAAAACAGCTCATCCGCCTTGTCCATCAGTGCGGCGGCAACCTTGCCGTCAAGATGCGCCTGCCGATCTTCCTCTGTGTCGAACGTATCGAAGATCGCGTACGCACCCGGGCCTTCCTGGATCGCATACCAGGTCAGGGTACCGGGCTCGGCTTGAACGAGCGTTAGCGCCGAAGTCAGGAAATCTGCGACATCGCTCTCTTTTCCGGCCTTGGCCTTCAGTGGCACGTACAGCGCAAGTTTGGGCATGATCAACTCCTCCAGATAAATGACCAAGTCTTAGTTTGCCGATAACGAACGAGAGGGTGGAAACGTTGCCAGCGGTCACGCGCTCGATAACGCCGCGGTGGAAGACGCAATAGTGTAGCGAAGGCAGCTAGCTGCCCGCGTGGAACAGTGCATCATTCCAGAATCTTGTCGATCGTGATCGGCAGGGACCGGACCCGCTTGCCAGTTGCATGATAGATCGCGTTGGCGATCGCCGCAGCGGTGCCGACAATGCCAATCTCGCCCAAGCCCTTCACTCCGAGCGGAGTCACCTCAGGATCGGGTTCATCGACGAAGATGACTTGAATGTCATGGATGTCGGCGTGTACGGGTACATGATATTCGGCGAAATTGTGGTTCATCCAGCGACCCAGCCGGTGATCGGGGAACGTCTCTTCGTGAAGCGCCATACCGATGCCCATCACCACGCCACCGAGGATCTGGCTGCGCGCGGTCTTCGGGTTGATGATGCGGCCAGCAGCGACGGCGTCGACGATGCGGGTGACGCGTACAACGCCCAACTCCTCATCCACCCTCACTTCCGCGAAGATTGCGCTATGGGTGTTCTTTGACTTGTGGAGGCCTTTCCACATGTCGCGGAGTCCGGGAGCAGCGGTTGCTTCCTCTTCGATCTCCGTCAGATCGGCGGCACGCATCGCATCGCCGAATGGCACGCGGACCGTCGGCGTGTCCTTCAACACGATGCAGCCGTCCTCAAACAGCACATCGTCTATTTTCGCTCCACCCAGCGGCTCGCCGGCGATCTTCCCGGCCGCCTTCAGGAGCTTCTTGCCGACCGCTTGGCACGCGAGCTGGACCGCCGCCCCAGACGATGCCGCCCCCCATGACCCGCCTTCGACCGGGGCAGCCGGGAGGTCGGAGTCGCCCAGCTTGGCAGTGATCTGCTCAGGGGGCAGGCCGAGCGTGTCGGCGGCGACCAAGGTCATAACAGTGTAGCTGCCGGTGCCGATGTCTGAAGTCGCGCATGCTACTTCCAGATGGCCGTTGGCGCTGAGTTTGGCGCTGGCGGACGTCTTGGAGAATTGTGCGTCCCACATGCCGGTCGCGCAGCCCCAGCCGATCAGCTCGTTGCCTTCGCGCATCGACCGCGGTTCGGCCGACCGCTCACTCCATTTGAATGCCTCTGCCCCCTCGCGGAACGCCTCCCGCAGCGCCTTGCTGGTGTAGGGCGTGCCGTTCATTGCATCGATGGGTGAGTAATTGATGAGCCGAAACTCGAGCGGGTCGACCTTGGCGGCATAGGCCATCTCGTCGATTGCCATCTCGAACAGCGTCATGCCGGTTGCCGCCCCCGGCGCGCGCATGTCCGCTGATGTTGGTGTGTCGATCTGAGCGACAGTGTATTCAGCGTCGGCGTTCGGGCAGTCGTAATTCATCAATCCCCACGTGACGACATTCTCCATATTGTCCTCGTAACGCGAGGTGGAGGTGGTCGCCGCGTTCCGGATCGCGGTGAGTTTGCCGGTCGTCTCCGCGCCCAAGGCGATACTTTGAACCGCCTGCGGGCGATAGGCGTGGCTGAACATCTGCTGGCGTGTCATCGTCACCCTTACGGAGCGTTCAAGCATCTTCGCGGCGAGCACCGCGAGAAACACCTGATGCTGCGGTCGGAGTCCGGAGCCGAAGGCGCCGCCGACATAAGGGTTGAGCACGCGTACCTTCTTTTTCGAAAAGCCGAAGACGCTGGCAAGGTAGGCATGCACCCCCTGCGAACCCTGGGTCTTATCCCAAACGGTGATGCTGCCGTCGCCGTGCCATTCGACGGTGGAGCCGAACATCTCCATGGGATTGTGGTGTTCCGGCGCGAGCCGGTAATCGCCCGCCACCGTGAGCGGGGCGTCCGCGAACGCCTGCGCCGCGTCGCCACGGTTCTTGGGCGGCGTGTAGCCGCTGCGCTTTTTCTTCGGCACATACTTCTCGTCGAGTGCGACGTCGAAGTCGGTGTTATGCGCCTCCGCCTCGTAGGCGACCTCGATCAGGCTGGCGGCGTAGCGCGCTGCCTCGAACGTCTCGGCCATCACCAGCGCGATCGGTTGCTGGCTGAAATGGATGCGGTCATCGTAGAGTGGCCGGAACGGCGAGCCAGGAATCTTCATCTCGTCCTGGTAGCTGCGGTCTGTCCAGGCGACGTGCGGCCGGTTGCGGTGTGTGATGACCTCGACAACGCCAGGAACAGCGCGCGCCGCGTCCTCATCGATGCTAAGCACGCGGCCTTTGGTGATCGCGGCCTCGACGATGTAGCCGTACAGCAGGTTTTCCACCGGATGCTCGGCGGCGTAGCGCGCCGTGCCGGTGACCTTCTCGACGCCGTCGACGCGGTTGATCGCGCTGCCGATTCCGATCTTCGCTGCGGTAGCCATGATGTCTGCTCCTTAAGCGATGCGCTTGTCGGTCTGCGATTGCGGGGTGGCCTCGGCCGCCTGCTTCAGCGCACGGACGATCCCCTTGCGCGCGAGCGGGATTTTGAAGTCGTTCTTGCCCTGACCGACCGCTCCGGCGAGGAGGGCATCGGCGAAGGCGCCGAATGTCTGCGGCGACGGCTGCTGGCCTTTCAGCAGCTTCTCGGCTTCGGTGCTGCGCCATGGCTTGTGCGCCACGCCGCCGAGCGCCACCCGCGCTTCAGCGATCGTGCTGCCTTCGATCCGCATCGCGACGGCTATCGACACCAGCGCGAAGGCATAGGACAGGCGATCGCGCAGCTTCAGGTAAGTGTAGTTCTTGGTGAAGTCCTCAGCGGGTAGGTCGATGCCCGTCACCAACTCGCCTGGTCTCAGCGTGTTGTCGCGCCACGGCTCGTCGCCGGGCAGCCGATGATAATCGGCGATCGGGATCGCGCGGTCACCTTCCGGCCCGGTCACCTGAACAATCGCGTCGAGCACTGCCAGAGCGACGCACATATCCGAGGGATGTGTGGCGATACATTGGTCACTCGCGCCCAGGATGGCGTGGATTCGATTGACCCCGCCGATTGCACCGCAGCCGGAGCCCGGCTTGCGCTTGTTGCACGGCGTTGCGACATCATAGAAGTAATAGCAGCGCGTGCGCTGGTTGAGGTTGCCGCCGTTGGTCGCGGCATTGCGCAACTGGGGGCTGGCGCCGGCAAGGATCGCGGAAGACAGCAAGGGATAGCGCTGCTCGACCCGCGCGTCCCACGCCGTATCGGAGTTCGGCACGAGCGCGCCCAACCGCAGCCCTCCGCCGTCCAGCTCCTCGATCACGTTCAGCGGCAGTCGATTGATGTCGATTACCGTCGTCGGCCGATCGACGTTTTCCTTCATCAGGTCGATCAGGTTCGTGCCGCCCGCCAGGTAGCGGACCTGCTCTCCCGTGCCTGCCTGTACTGCTTCGGCAACGCTGGCCGGACGGGCATAGTCGAAGCGGTTCATGCCTGATCTCCGATCACGTCGAGCACCGCATCGATGATGTTGGTATAGGCGCCGCACCGGCACAGGTTTCCGCTCATCAGCTCGCGGACCTCGTCGCGGGTCCTAGCCTTGCCTTCATTTATGAGGCCCTGCGCCGAACAAATCTGGCCGGGCGTGCAATAGCCGCACTGGAACGCGTCGTGGTCGCAGAAAGCGGATTGCAGCGGATGGAGGTTGCCCGGCTGACCGAGCCCTTCGATCGTCGTGATTTCCGCCCCGTCCAGCGTCACCGCCAGCTTGAGACACGAGTTGATGCGGCGCCCGTCGACCAGCACGGTGCACGCGCCGCACTGGCCATGATCGCAGCCTTTCTTGGTGCCGATCAGGTCTTCGCCCTCCCGCAGCAGGTCGAGCAGCGTTGTCCAAGGCTCGATCGCGCGGGTGCGTGTCTGACCGTTGATCGTCAGCGTGGTTGGCACCGTGCCGATCGGCATGGCGGCGTACGTGGCGGAATTGACGGCTGTCGACATGATCGGTGCCTCTTGCTTCGGCATAGGCCGGATGGCTGTGGTGTTTTCTTCAGTAACCCCCTTCTCGCGGTGGCGAAAGGGGAACAGCGCATGACAGCCCTGAAGCCGTGCGCGCATCACCGACCCAAGCAGCCGATGGGCGGCCAGGCTGTGGGTTGGGCGGAAGGTCATCACTTCGTCGAAATAGCTGGCGCGCGCCGAGCTGTAGACCTCCTGCGCGTCGCTCAGGAAGCCGCTCGCCGTGCCGGAGGGGAACGTTCGTCCCGTGGCGAGGACGAAATCGTGCGTTGGCGCATCATGCCCAGGCAGCTTCTGACCTTCGACGCCGAAAACCTTGATCGTCATGCTGCGGTGCGTCGATATCCGGTCGCCCTGCGTCTCGCCCGGCCCCCCGCGAAGGAACCTCAGCGGGCTGGAGCGAAAGAGAACAACTCGGTCCGGATCGATGGCGGCGCGCCGGGCGTGAACCATTGCGTGTCCTGAATGTGGCTGGCGGTGACGTAGATTGTCCCGTCGGGACCTTCGGCGAAGGTGTCGGGCCAGCGCAACCGCTTGTCGGTCAGGACGATCTCGGTGCCCGACCCGACGAGCCGCCTGATCGAGTAATCGGTGGGCGATGTGATGTAGAGCGTCCCCGCTTTGCTCATCCACAGGCCGTCAGCGACGCCCGTGGTGGCGACGGTCTTCACCGCAGCACCGCGGTCGCGCTCGCTGACGTCCGCGCGTAGCTTGTCTGTGGCGATCGAATAGAGCGTCTTTCCGGTCAGCGCCTGCCAGTAGAGCGTCTTCCCGTCATTCGAGATCGCAATGCCGTCGGAGGCGAACGCGGGCTGACGGCCGTCGGGACGAACAAGCGGCTTGCCCTCGATCGCGACGGTGACGCTCTTGTCGATCTGGGTAGACGGATGACCATCAAGGGCGCGGAAGCTCTTGCCGTTGTCCAGGTCGACGACGATGATCGCGCCACGTGTACCGCTGTCGGTGATGTAGCCGGTCCGGCCATCTGGCGAGAAGCGGATATCATTGAGGTAAGTGCCCTGTAGCGCCACGTCGCCTGGCACCGCAATGACCTTGGTCACCTTGTTCGTTTTCAGGTCGATGCGGACGAGCTTCGGCGCGCCCTCCAGGATCTTCTCGTTGCCGGGCGCGCCGGGATCAACCACCCACAGGTTGCCGTGGCCGTCGGGAACGATCGACTGGACGCAGACAAAGTGCTCGCCGACCGGCATCTCGTTCGCCTTGGCGTTGCGCCAGCTGTTCCACTTAACGTCGGGAAAAGGCGACAGCGATCCGTCAGGCATCACCTCGGCAACCGAGATCGGCGCGTCGTCAGTCCAGCGCGGAAAGCTGACGAAGCGGCGTCCATCCTCAGTGACGGCAACGCCGGTTACCTGGTGGTCGAATTGCGCCACCTGCGTCAGCGCGGCGCTGCGTCCGTTCTGCGCATATGCGGCGCCCGCCAGCACTACTGTAAGGACTCCGATCCCGATCAAAACACTGCGCTTACGCACCGACCCCTCCCGTTTACTGAATGAAATTTGCGTTATTCGGTGGGTAACGATCGTGGCCCCTGCTTCGATCCCGGAAACGGAAATCGGACAGCATCCTCACCGCAAGGCACGTAGTGCATGAGACATCGCCCATCGTAGCTGACGGAGTCCAAAACCGTAATAGGGCGGACAAGACCCGGGATGCCTGCCTGGTCAAGCCGCACGACCGGCGGTCTATTCAATTCTAGCACATGGCAACGGCATCTCATGAGGGGCGGGACAGGGATCAACATCACCGAGGCCGCCCGCGCTTCGGGCCTGAGCGCTAAGACGATCCGCTATTATGAAGAGATCGGCCTCGTGTCCCCGCAGCGCGGACGGAACGGCTACCGCTACTTCGGCCCGGAGGAGGTCCGGCGGCTGACCTTCCTGGGCCGCGCGCGGCGTCTGGATTTCCCGCTCCAGGACTGCCGCGAGCTTCTGACCCTGAGCGCAGACACCAGCCGCAGCAGCGCGGACGTGCGCGAGATCGCCCTGCGCCATCTCGCGCAGGTGGACGAGCGTCTGGCGGAACTCGGCCAGTTGCGTGAGGCCCTGCAGCAGCTTGTCGACAGCTGCGCGGGTGACGCGAGACCGGATTGTGCGATCCTCGACGCGCTGACGGGAGGTCCCCCCGACGCGAACGGACGCTAGCCGCCGCTCCGCTCGGTCTGGATCGCGCGGATGCGCGGAGGCCACCGCGATTTGATGAAGGCGAGGATGGCGGCGATGTCGTTCTCCGACAGCACGTCGCCGAATCCCGGCATGCCCGAGGTCATGGCGACGCCCATGTCGTCCAGCACCACCTGCCCGCCGCGGCGGACGTAGTCGGTCAGCATGGCGTCGTCGTGATGCCAGGTGTGGCCGGTCTCGTCATGGGGCGGGGCGGGCAGCACCCCGTCCGCGCCCGCGATCTGCCAGTCCGGCTGCCCTTCCAGCCGCGCGCCGTGGCAGGAGGCGCAGTGCTGCGCATAGAGCGCGGCCCCGCGCCGCAGGTCGGGGGTCTTGCCGTAAGCCCAGGCCGCGACGATCACCAGGACCACAAGGGCAAGGACAATCAGCCAGGCGAAGGACCGGCGCAGGAGGACGGGAGGCTCTGGGATCATGCGTGCATGAGTGCCGCCGCCGACGCCGAGGTCAACCCGAGCGCGGATTTCCTCACCCGGTCTTGACCTTCCCGCGCTGGAACCTTCCACATGGGAGGGCATAAGACAAGCCGAGGAAGGTCCCATGCGTTTTCACATTCCAAATATGAGCTGCGGCGGCTGCGCCCGTGGCGTCACCCGCGCCATCGAGTCCGTCGATGCGAAGGCCCGCATCACCATCGACCAGGCCAGCCGGGAGGTCGAGGTCTCGACCGATCTGCCTCGCCAGCAGATCGCCGCCGCGCTTGCGGCCGCAGGCTATCCTGCGGCGCCAGCAGCGGCCTGAGCGCGCCCGCGCCAGTGCGGGCCCGGCGAGTGCACCGATCCTCGCCGAGCCGGCTCACCTCAAGGAGCAGCCCATGTCCCATGATGTTTCCCAGCGCCCCCTCGCGACAGCCGAGGGCGTCCATGTCTGCCCCATGCACCCGGAGGTCCGGCAGCCCGGCCCTGGTCGCTGCCCGAAATGCGGGATGCATCTGGTGCCCGAGGCGAAAGCCTCCGGGGCGGCCGCCGGTCCCGCGTGTCACGGGCACGAACATCATGGCCATGGCGCATCCGCACACCACGCGGACGGCCACGACACGGCCGCCCGTCCCGAGCCAGGAAAGACCTATGATCACGTGCCGCCCGGCTGGACGGGAGCGGTCTATACCTGTCCCATGCACCCCGAGGTGCGGCAGACCGAGGCCGGCTCCTGCCCGATCTGCGGCATGGGACTGGAACTCGAATCCGCCGCCATGGTGGACAACGGTCCCAACCCGGAACTTGTCGATTTCACCCGCCGCTTCTGGGTCGGCGCCGCGCTGACCGTGCCGCTGCTGGTGCTGACCATGGGGCCGCTGGTCGGACTGGGTGGGGTCCGGAGCATCTTCGGCGAGCGCGCGACGCTGTGGATCGAGCTGATCCTGGGAACGCCGGTGGTGCTGTGGAGCGGCTGGCCGTTCCTGGTGCGGGGCTGGCGATCCTTCCGCAGCGGCAATCTGAACATGTTCAGCCTGATCGCCATGGGGGTAATGGCGGCATGGCTGTTCAGCGTGGCCGCCGTTCTGGCACCGCAGATCTTCCCGGCGGGCTTTCGCGACGCCGAGGGGCATGTCGGCGTTTATTTCGAGGCGGCGGCCGTGATCGTGACGCTGGTCCTGCTGGGCCAGATCATGGAGCTGCGCGCCCGCGAGGGCACCGGCCGCGCCATCCGCGCCCTGCTCGATCTGGCGCCGGCGACCGCGCGCCTCATCCGCCCCGACGGCTCCGACACCGAAGTACAGCTCGACGCGGTGCAGGTGGGTGACCGGTTGCGGGTGCGCCCCGGCGACAAGGTGCCCGTGGACGGCGTGGTGGCCGAGGGCCGCTCGTCCGTGGACGAGAGCATGATCACCGGCGAGCCGCTGCCCGTCGAGAAGGTGTCGGGCGATCCGGTCACCGGGGCCACGATCAACGGCACCGGATCGCTGGTGATCGAGGCTACCCGCGTCGGCGCCGACACCATGCTGAGCCAGATTGTGGAAATGGTTTCCAATGCGCAACGCTCGCGCGCGCCGATCCAGAAATATGCCGACAAGGTGGCTGGCCTGTTCGTGCCGGCGGTGATCGGGGTCGCGATCGTGGCCTTCGTCGCCTGGGCGATCTGGGGGCCGGCACCCTCGCTGTCCTACGGCCTAGTCGCCGCCGTGGCGGTGCTGATCATCGCCTGCCCCTGCGCCCTGGGGCTGGCCACGCCCATGTCAATCATGACCGCAACCGGACGCGGCGCGCAGGCGGGGGTGCTGATCAAGAACGCCGAAGCGCTCGAGCGCTTCGAGACGGTCGACACCCTGATTGTGGACAAGACCGGCACGCTGACCGAGGGCAAGCCGCGCCTCGTCGCCGTGCTGCCCGAGCCCGGGCATGACGAGGACGCGATCCTGCGCCTTGCCGCCTCGCTCGAACGCGGCTCCGAGCATCCGCTGGCCGAGGCGATTGTCCGCGGCGCCGAGGAACGCGGCGTCGAGATGGTCGAGGCCGGAGAGTTCGAGGCCGTGACCGGCCAAGGGGTTCGTGGCACCGTGGACGGGCAGCCCGTTGCGCTCGGCAACATCCGGCTGCTGGCGGACATGGGGCTGGATGTCGGCGCCCTGACCGCGCGTGCCGACGCGCGGCGCGACGAAGGCGAGACGGTGATGTTCGTCGTGGTGGATGGCGCCGTCGCCGGCATGGTTGCGGTCGCGGACCCGGTCAAGGATACCACGCCCTCGGCGCTGAAGGCGCTGCACGCGCTTGGCTTCCGCATCATCATGGCGACCGGCGACAACGAGCGCACGGCCCGTGCCGTGGCCGCGCGCCTCGGCATCGACGAGATCCGCGCCGATGTGCTGCCCCAGGACAAGGCGCGGATCATCGCCGAACTGCAGGCCGCCGGCCGGAAGGTGGCGATGGCGGGCGACGGCGTGAACGATGCGCCTGCGCTGGCGCAGGCCGATGTCGGCATCGCCATGGGAACCGGGGCCGATGTAGCGATCGAGAGTGCCGGGATCACGCTGGTCAGGGGCAACCTCGACGGCATTGTCCGGGCGCGGCGGCTGGCGCAGGCGACGATGAGGAACATCCGCCAGAACCTGTTCTTCGCCCTGATCTACAACGCCGCCGGGGTGCCGATCGCCGCGGGGCTGCTGTATCCCTTCTTTGGCATCCTCATCAGCCCGATGTTTGCGGCCTTCGCCATGAGCGCGTCCTCGATCTCGGTCGTGCTGAACGCCCTGCGGCTGAGAACGGTGCGGGTGTGACCCGGCACCGCGCATCCGCCCGCACCCGTCTTCGCGAGGAGGTCGCGCCACCCCTTGCGGATGAACCCCGGCGCAGCAAACAGGAAAGGTGAACTCCATGCACCATCAATCCGCCGACATGCAGGCCTGCATCGAGGCCTGTCTGGACTGCCACAAGACCTGCCTCGGCATGGCGATGAACCACTGCCTTGAAGCGGGCGGCAAACATCTCGAACCGGAGCACTTCCGGCTGATGATCGCCTGCGCCGAAATCTGCCAGGCCTCGGCCAACGTGATGCTGACCGGCAGCGACATCCACAAGCGTCTCTGCGCCGTCTGCGCCGAGATCTGCGAACAATGCGCCGCAAGCTGCGAGCAGGTCGGCGACATGCAGGACTGCGTGGACGCCTGCCGGCGTTGCGCGGAAAGCTGCCGGAAAATGGCGGCTTGAAATCAAGTGGCGCGTGCCAGCGTCACCGCCCGCCGCAGCTTGGAGCTTCGGCGGGCGGAAGAAACCGGTATGGGTGCTGCAAGCACCTGCCGATCACGCCGAAAGTGTTGCAGGCAGAGTAGAGGGCAGCACGCGCACTGTCGCCCCGTGCCGTGCGCGCCGATACAGGTCGATGGCGTCCTGGTCGAGAAGCCTGACGCAACCCGAGGACACCGCCTTGCCCAGGTATTCCGGTTCGTAGGCGCCGTGTATCCGGTAAAGCGTATCCTCGCCGTTCTGGAACAGATACAGCGCCCGCGCACCGAGCGGATTGCCCGGTCCCGGCTCCATCCCGCCATTGGCGACCGAATAGGGCTCCAGCTCCGGTCGGCGGGCGATCATCTCGTCGGGCACTTTCCACCGCGGCCACTTGCGGCGGAACTGCAGGCGCGCGTCGCCCGACCAGGCGAAGGCAGCGCGTCCCGTTCCCGCGCCATAGCGCATTGCGCGGTCCTTGGTTTCGAGCAGATGCAGCATGCCCGCGTCGGGATCGACGATGATCGTGCCGGGTGGCTCGTCGGGGAAAGGGTTGACGACCTCCTGCCGCCACAGATGCGGTGGCACCACGCCAGGCGGCACGGCCGGGATCGGATAGGGTTCGTCGGTGATGGCGCCGTAGAAGTCCGGCATCGGCAGAAAAGGGACGGCTGGCGCTGCCGGTTTCACGGGCGGATGCGGGGGCGGGGTGGCAGGTTTCGCGACGGGGCGGGTGCAGGCCGACAGGAGCACGGCAGCGCTAGCCACGGCGAAGTTGCGTCGGGTTATCATGTTGGGCGGTCCTTCTGAAAGCTGAGAAAGTGCGCGCCTGCGGCGCGGCGGCTCGGCTCAGCAGGACCGTGGGGGGCGGTAGATGGGCGGCGGGCTCTGTCCCGCTCCGGCTCGGCTGCGATCAATGCAGCGGCCTTCCCGTGCAGGATCGCGGCCACAGGATTCGGCAGCGGCAAGCAGCAGGTGTTCGGGATGACAGGGCGTGCCAGGCAGTGACCTATGGCACTCCCCCTCTGCTGGCGCGGCGGTCAATGCAATCTTGACGCGTGGCGCCATCCGATAGGGGACATGACCTGCCACGGGCTTTTTCCTCCATCTGTGACTAGAGTCCGGCCCAACGAGAGGACGGACGAAGATGAAGCAGGCACGACGGACCGAGGAACAGATTATCGGTATCCTTCAGGAGCATGATGCCGGCGCGAAGTGCGCAGATCTGTGCCGCAAGCACGGCATGTCGGAAGGCACATCGATAACCCGCGGATCGTGGGTGGCTGGCGAGAGGCGAACGGATCGCGCGGCGCTCGGGCTGCCCTCCCGGAACCGGCTACCATGCGCGAACGCGATGAGCCGGGACGCTTCAAGGCCCTGGGCCCGGATCTTCTCGGCGGCGCGCTGCGCACGGCGGCACATGGCCTCCCGAAGTTCGGCGCATGACTCGACCGGGGCCCCGAAGGCCCGGGTGACCGCGGTCGCCTTAAGTGGCGGCTCCTCGACCACCAGCTCCGTGCAGGAGACACCCCGTAGTTCGCGCACCAGCCGCTCTAGGACGACGGTTCCAACCCTGCGGGCGAGCTCCGGCTCCATCCCGGCCAGCTCGCCGGCAGTCTTGATGCCAAGACCTTTCAGCTTGGCAGCCCTGGCAGGGCCGATGCCCCAGACCTCCTCCACCGGCCATTGGCGGAACAGCCTTTCGCGCAGATCTTCGTCGTGCAGGTCAATCACGCCGCCCCAGATCGCCTCGCTCGCTTTCGCCAGTGCGTTCGCCACCTTCGAAAGCGTCCGTGTCGGCCCGAGGCCGATCCTGATCGGCAACCCGGTCTCGCGCGCGACCGCCGCGATGATCGCCCGCGCCCCTTCGACGTCCCCCAACCCCGGGCGCCGGGGGGGCAGCCGGAAGAAACTCTCATCGATCGAGTACACCTCGACCTGATCGCTGTGCTTGCCCAAGACCGCGTTGAAGCGCCGGTTCATGTCGGCATAGAGCGCATAGTTCGAGGACCGCAGCTCGATGCCGTGCCGCTTCACCTTGTCCCGGATCTGGAAAAGTGGATCGCCCATCTTGATGTGAAGCGCCTTCGCCTCTTGGCTGCGCGCAATGGCACAGCCGTCATTGTTCGACAGCACGATCACGGGAACGTCACGCAGCTTCGGATCGAACACGCGCTCGGCCGAAACGTAGAAATTTGCCACGTCGGCGATAGCCCAGCTCATCGGGCGCCTCTAGCGGCCCATCGCCCTGACCACCGTTCGGACCACGCCCCAGATCTCGACGGACTGGTCTGCCACAGTCAGGGGGTATCGCATCTGGCGATTGCAGGCCCGCAGCACGGGCACGCCCTCATGCCAGCGGATCTCGCGGCAGACAAATCCGCCTTCCACGACCGCGATCACAACTTGGCCGTCCTTTGCGGTCACATCGCGATCGACCACCACGAGATCGTCGTCCTGGATGCCGGCGTCGATCATGCTCTCGCCCGAGATCCGAAAGACGAAGGATGCTGGCCGGTCCAGGCGCAGCAGCTCGATGATGTCGATGGCATCGTCAGCCCAATCCTGCGCCGGTGAAGGGAAGCCGGCCGCGGCCGCGCTGACCACGCGCAACCCCCGCGGCAGGGCCACGCCCGTCAGCGGCAGCGGTTCCATGATCGGCAGCTCGCGCATCGTCCAGCCCGCAAGAGAACAGACCAAGAACATAGACGACTGGCGGTTCAGATGGCAAGTGACCGCGGAAGACTGGCTGACCGTCCAAGGAAAGCGATGTTACATAAGATTGATTATTACATATCTTTGCTCGGGCACTCGTCCCGGCAGATCAGCGGCCACGCTGAGCATCCTCTCTGCGCCGCTCCTCCTCGTCATGCCCCTTGATGCCGGGTGGTGTTGTGCTATCCTTGTTTCGTTGACCTTTGGTCGATCCGGTGCTGTCGGTGTCCTTCGGGACTAAAGCCATCCGTGCGTCGGGCACGGCGAGCAAGTCCTCGAAAGAGGCATCCGTCTCTGACCTCCGGGTCAGGTCGGATAAGGGGAAGGCTCTACGGAGCTAGGTTGGCGCGTGAGGACCGGCCACTCCCCCACTAGAGCCCCAGGCTAAGACCCTGGGCCGGGACCGCCGCACCATGCGGCAGGTGGCCGGTGCGTCGGTTCGGCCGACGCGGGCTCAACACGTATGTCTGCAATGCAGCATCCTTACACCCTTCGGGAAGTCCCTTCCCGTATGGGCATGGGTCTTCCCTTGTTCATTCCAATGGAAGGTTAAACCCATGATCAACAAGGTTGAACTGCTGGGTCGTCTCGTTGGCGATCCCGAGATCCGTACGGCCCAGGACGGGACCAAGATCGCGCGTTTTCGCGTGATCACCTCCGAGGTGTTCAAGCGCCAAGGGGACTCGGACTGGACCGAGCGGACCGAAGGACACACCGTCGTCGTCTTCGATCACCAGATCAAGACGCTTCAGGATCGGGCGAAGAAGGGCATGATGATCTACGTCATCGGCATCCTCCGCACCCGCTCCTGGGACAAGGACGGCGAGAAGCGCTTTGCGACCGAGGTGACCGTCAACGGCCACCACACCACCCTGCGCCTGCTCGGCTATCCTTGTGCAGCCGCGCCGAAATGCAAAAGCCGCCAAGCGTTTCCTTGCTCGGTTGATTGCCCGGTTTGGCAAGCCTCGTGTCGTCGTGACTGACAAATTGCGCAGTTACATCAAACCGATCCGGGCTCTTGCGCCTGAAGCTGATCATCGGGCACACAAAGGGCTCAACAATCGCATCGAGGGTTCGCATCGGCCGACCCGCAAACGGGAGAAGGTCATGGGCCGGTTCAAATCGATCCGACAGACGCAAAGGTTCCTCGCGGCCCACGATCAAATCAACACGATTTTCAGACCCCGCCGCTACCGCCTCTCAACCGTCTCATACCGCCACGCAAGGTCCGATGCCTTCAACCTGTGGCACGGGTATGCGCTTGAAATGACCGCCTGAGAAAATCACCCCTAGGGACCGTCAAAGGTCGGTGCCGTTAAGTTGGCAATGCCAGGATGCAGGCTATGCCGCCTTCACCCGGATCATGCTGACCTTGGCCGGTGCTTTCGCCGCCGCGGGCGCGGTGGCGCTGCTGGACGCCCTGACCGGGTGGCGGGACCGGCCCGTCGCCCCGGCGCGACAGGTGGCCGGCTGAGGCCTGCAAGTGGGACCCCGCAAAGGCCCGCGCCGCTCAGCGCTCCGACGAGAAATGCTGCTTGAGGTAGGCCAGGATCACGTCCTTGGTCTCCTCGTCCGGCTCGACCATGCCTTGGGCCTCCACCATCCAGTGCCACAGATAATCCCACCGCGCGTCGGTGATGCGCTGCTGGCGGATGATCGCGGTCGAATGGCAGGCGACGCATTGGTAATAGGTTTCCTCGGCGCCGGGACCGTCAGGCAGGTCGCCCAGTTCTGGGTTGGGAGCGCCTTGGGCAAGGGCGGCGGTCGGGGGCGCCGCGCCACCCTGCGGCTGGACGGCAGAGGCCATGGGATCGACCACCGCGCTCGGCTGCGCCGCCGCGGCAGGTTCAGCCGCTCGGGGCGTGCCCACCGGATGCAGCGCGTCAAACGGCGGTGCCTCGCGCAGCGCGGCCATCGGGTCAGGTGCGTCCTGAGCGGCCGCGGGTCCGGCCGTCAGCAGGGCAGCCGCGGTCAGGCCGGCGGCAATCGTCTGGAAACGTGGCATGGAATATCCCTCTGGAAAGGAATGCGGATGCAGCGGCAGAGGGCCGCCGCATGCGGGATGGGGTCAGCCCGCGATCAAGGCGATGCGGTGCTGGATGTTGTTGGCATAGCCACGCGGGTTCCAGCCGGGGGACACCGGCGGCTGACTGACGCCGTTCATATCGGTTGCCCGGGCCCAGACCTCATAATAGCCCTTTTCCGGTAGGGTGAGGTTCGCGCGCCAGCGCTGCCAGGCAAACCGGTTATGGGCAGGGTCCAGCTGCGCCTCGATCCAGGTCTGACCGAAGTCGGTCGACACATGGACCGCCTTGACGTCGCCATTGCCGGCCCAGGCATGGCCGCGCACCTCGGTGGGCTGCCCCACGGGCGCCGGAGCGCCAGTCTGCGGGAAGGTGATAAGGGATTTCACCGGCATCACGGTCAGGATCTGCATGTCCTCCTCGGGCACTTCGGTCCCCGGCGCGACTGGATAAGCCGGCAAGCGATAGGAATCGCCGCCCATCTTGGCGCCGTCATGCACCTGATCGCGCACCCAGATCCGGGTCAGATACTTTTGCGACACCGAACCAGGATAGCCGGGGATCACCAGCCGCAGCGGAAAGCCGTGCAGCGCCGGGATCGGCTGGCCGTTCATGGCCCAGGCGATGAGGCCGTCCTCCTCCAGCGCCTTTTCGATCGGGACGCCGCGCGAGATCACTTCCTTCTCGTCATCGCCCGAAAGATGCACGTCGTTGCCATAATGGCCGGTGTAGACCGCGCTCGGCTTGACGCCTGCCGCCTCCAGCACGTCCTTCAGGCGCACGCCGGTCCATTCCGGACAGGCGACCGCGCCCATGGTCCACTGGTTGCCCGAGGTGCCGGGGTGGAAATAGGCGCGCCCATTGCCGCCGCATTCGACCACCAGCCGTCGGGTGACGGTCTCGAAGCGTGATTTGAGGTCGTCGATCGTCAGTTCCAGAGGCGTCTTGACCTCGCCGTCAATCACCACCTTCCAGCCCTCGGGGTTCATGTCCAGCGCGGTCTGGGGCACCAGCCCATTCATGCGCACAAACATCTGCTCATACGGGGTGACGTCGTCGTCCAGCAGATGGGCGGGCGTTTCGGCGTTCAGGGGCTTGTCGCTCAGCAGCGTCAGGCCGGACTTGCCCGACATCAGTTCCTCGCCTGAATCCTGGGCGAGCGCCACCGGGACGAACCCGGCAGGAAGGTTGCGCTCGAACGGGATTGCCATGCCGATCATCGCGCCCAAGGCAGAAAGCCCGGTCGTCTTCAGCAATGCTCGGCGTGCCGGCGAGGCGGGATGCTCAAGCGTTGCGGCAGTCCCGGATGCGGCATCCCCGTCGTGGTCTGCGGAATAAACAGTCCGTTCGGACATAGCGGCATCCTTTCATGTCAAGCATTCATCAGGAAGGCAGAGAGCCTGACGTTACCGCCTCTGTCAACGACGGTGGGTCGATATTCCCAAAGGTCGAGGGGCGGCTGTCCACATAAGGCAGGGCAAGGTTTCGAACGCCTGCTTGGTTGCAAGCAAAGCTCGTGGTCACCATCCGCTGCCGCAGTAGGGCACGCGCAGAGTCTTGATGGGCCCGCCACGCGGAGCATGAGTAAAGGGACGGCACAAGCTAGGAAGCTTCTCTCAAGAAGACCGGGGGGGGTCGCGCATTATCTTCGGCGACGGAACAGCGGGCGCGGCGGGTGAGGACACCTTCCGCATCCTCGGCGGCACCAACCTCATCCGCGATTATCAGACGCGCGAGGACCTGCAGCTGAACAGCCTCGATCCCAGCGGGATCAGCCTTGTCGGACTGAAAGGCGGTTATGCGGCTCAGGCCGTTCCGGTTGCGCCGCTCGATTCAACCTCACCGAAAACGCTCTGCCGGCCGCCAACGCGATGACCGCTTTCGGCAGAGTCTTTCGACCACTCTGCCCGACGTCACGCAGCCCCACCCTCACACCGGTGCGGCGGTTGACTGACGGCAGATCAGCTCGGGCGTGAGGATCCGGTCGGCCGGGCGATGGCCGCCGATCAGCTCCAGCAACGTGGTCGCGGCGAGGCGGCCCAGATCGCGCTTGGGCTGGCGGATGGTCGTCAGCGGCACCGGCAGATGCGCGACCCAGTCGATGGCGTCAAAGCCGATCACCGACACGTCACCCGGCACCGACAGGCCGTGGCGCTGGACCTCGCCCATGAAACCCGCCGCCGCCTCGTCGCTGAAGCCGACGATGGCGGTCGGGCGGGTCTCGGGCGGCTGCGACAGCCAGCGCAGCGCCGCCTCGGCCCCCGATTGCAGCGAGAAATCGCCGGGATAGCCGGGCGGGTCGGTCAGAACGCGGCGCAGGCCGTCGGCGCGGGCGCGGTGCAGGACATTGCTCTCGGGACCGCCGATCCAGCCGATGCGGCGATGGCCCAGCGACCACAGATGCCGCGCCGCGAGTTCGGTTCCGGCGGCGTTGTCCAGCACGACGCGGGGGATATCGGCGCCGTCGATCCACTCGCACGCCATGACCAGGGGCGGCGCGCCGGGCATGACGGCCAGATCGTCGGCCGTCACCTGCCCGTCCAGCAGGATGATCCCGTCCGCGCGCGAGGGATCAAGAAACCGCCGCAAAGCGCGGTGACGGCCGCCCGGCTCCCCCGGCTCCATCGTGTCGCCGACCAGCAGGTCATACCCCGCCGCGTTCAGCGCCGCCCCCATCCCGGCCAGGATCTTGGCAAAAAACGGGTTGCCCAGATTGGGCACCAGCGCCACGACGGCGCCCGTCCGCCCCTGCCGCAGATTCCGCGCCGCCACGTTCATCCGATAGCCGGTCGCGCGTACGGCGCGGGCCACGGCGTCGCGGGTGTCGGGCGACACAACGGCGGGCCGCGAGAGCGCCCGGCTGACGGTCGCGACCGACACCCCCGCCACGCGGGCCACATCCGCCAGCCGCGCCGGTGCGCTCTGCCTGAGCTGAATTTCCGCATCGTCCATCCACCGCACTATGCGGCCCGACGGAGCCGACGCAAGATTTGAGAACGGCGCTTGCAAACGATTACATCTCGGGCTTAGCTGACCTGGGGACGAGGAGGACGGGATGCGGACCATCAAGGGACCGGCGCTGTTTCTGGCACAGTTCGCGGGCGATGCCGCGCCGTTCAATTCGTGGGAGGGGATCACCCGATGGGCGGCCTCGCTGGGGTATAAGGGCGTGCAGGTGCCCAGCTGGGACGCGCGGCTGATCGATCTGGACCGGGCGGCGACTTCGCAGGATTACCGCGACGAATTCTTGGGCATCGCACGGCAGAACGGGGTCGAGGTGACGGAACTCTCGACCCACCTGCAAGGCCAGCTGGTCGCGGTGCATCCGGCCTACGATGCGGGGTTCGACGGGTTCGCGCCCTCCCGGCTGCATGGCAACCCCACGGCGCGGCAGGCATGGGCGGTGGATCAGGTCGGCAAGGCGATCCGCGCCAGCGGGGCGATGCGTCTGCCTGCAATGGCAACGTTTTCGGGTGCGCTCGCCTGGCCCTATCTGTATCCGTGGCCGCAGCGGGCGCCGGGTCTGGTGGATACGGCGTTCGGCGAACTGGCCGCGCGCTGGCGGCCCTTGCTGGACCTCGCGGACGAAAGCGGCGTCGATATGTGTTATGAGATCCACCCCGGCGAGGATCTGCATGACGGCGTGACCTTCGAGATGTTCCTTGACCGCGTGGACAGCCACCCGCGCGCGAACATGCTGTATGACCCGTCGCATTACCTGCTGCAACAGCTTGATTATGTGCAAAATATCGACATTTACCACGACCGAATCCGGATGTTTCACGTCAAGGATGCCGAGTTCCGCCCCTCGGGCCGGCAGGGCGTTTATGGCGGGTTCCAAAGCTGGGCGGACCGCGCGGGCCGCTTCCGCAGCCTTGGCGACGGGCAGGTGGATTTCGGGGCGGTGTTTTCCAAACTGACGCAGTACGGCTTTGACGGCTGGGCGGTCGTCGAATGGGAATGCGCGCTGAAACACCCCGAGGACGGCGCCCGCGAAGGGGCCGAGTTCGTCCGCCGCCACATCATCCGCACCACGCCGCACGCGTTCGACGATTTCGCCTCGCAAGGGACGGACGAGGCGGCGAACCGCAAGGCGCTGGGGCTATGACCGACCCGATCCCCCTCGGCATGGTCGGCGGCGGCGAGGGCGCGTTTATCGGCGCGCTCCACCGCATCGCCGCGCGGATGGACGGGCATTTTCTGCTGACCGCGGGCGCGCTGTCGTCGGATGCCGCACGGGCCGAAGCCTCGGCGCGCGCTCTGGGCCTCGACCGCTCCTACGCCGATTTCCGCGAGATGGCGCAGGCCGAATCCGCCCGGCCCGATGGCATCAAGGCCGTGTCCATCGTGACCCCGAACCACGTCCACGCCGCTGCCGCCGTCGCGTTCCTTGGCGCGGGTATCCACGTCATCTGCGACAAGCCCCTGGCTGCGTCGGCCCATCAGGCGCAGCAGATCGCCGACGCCGCCCGCCGCAACACAGCCCGCTTTTTCCTCACGCATAATTACTGCGCCAACCCACTTGTGCGCGAGGCCCGCGCGCTGGTGGCCGAGGGCGCGTTAGGCGAGATCCGGCTGGTGCAGGCCGAATATCTGCAAGGGTGGCTGTCCGATCCGGTCCAGTCCAAGCAAGCCGACTGGCGCACCGATCCGGCACAGGCGGGGGCGGGCGCCTTGGGCGACATCGGCACCCATGCGTGGCAGCTGGCGCAGTTCGTGACCGGGATGACGCCCGACAGCCTGTCCGCCGAGGTCTCGCGCATGGTCCCCGGCCGCATGATCGACGACGATGCCCGCGTCGCGCTACGTTATGGCAACGGCGCGCGCGGCGGGATCTGGGTCAGCCAGGTCGCCGTGGGGCAGGAAAACGGGCTGTCGCTGCGGGTGTTCGGGACGAAAGGCGCGCTCGACTGGCGGCAGGAACAGTCCGAGCGGATGATCTTCACCCCCAAGGACCAGCCGCCGCGCATCCTGACGCGCGCGCAGGACCGCTCGGGGTCGTTCCGCACGCCGCCCGGCCACCCCGAGGGGTATCTCGAAGCCTTCGCCAATCTTTACAGCGACATCGCCGCCGTGATCCGGGGCGACATGACCCATGCCGACCGCATCCCCGGACTGCAGGACGGGCTGTCGGGCATGGGCTTCATCGCCGCCGCACTGCGGTCCTCGGACGAGGACGGGGCATGGGTGACGCTGTGACACCGACCCTCTCGCTGGACGCCGTGACCAAAAGCTTCGGCCAGGTCGAGGTGCTGCACGGCGTCGATCTGACCCTGAACGCGGGCGAGGTTCACGCCCTGATCGGCGAAAACGGCGCGGGCAAGTCCACGATCATGAAGATCCTCGGCGGGTTTCTTGCGCCCACGTCAGGCCGGGTGCTGCTGGACGGCCAGCCCGCCCCCTACAGCACCGGCCCGCAGGCCGAGGCGGCGGGCGTGATCGTGATTCATCAGGAATTCAACCTTGCCCCCGATCTGTCGGTCGCGGCCAACATCTTTCTGGGGCGCGAGATCAGCCGCGGCCTGCGCCTGGACCACGCCGCGATGCGGGCCGCCGCGGGCGATCTGCTGGCGCAGCTGGACACGACGATCCGCCCCGACGCGCTGATCCGCGACCTGTCGGTGCCGGACCGCCAGATGGTCGAGATCGCCAAGGCCCTGTCGCGCCGCGCCCGCGTGCTGATCATGGACGAACCCTCGGCCGCCCTGACCCACCGCGAGGTCGACGCGCTGTATGCGCAGGTCGACCGCCTGCGGGCCGAGGGCGTGGCGCTGATGTTCTGCTCGCACCGGCTGGACGAGGTCGAACGGCTGGCCGACCGCATCACCGTCCTGCGCGACGGCGCGGTGGTCGGTCGCGCGACCCGAGGCGGCATGACGCAGGACGGCATGGCGACCGCGATGGTCGGCCGTCAACTGGCCGACATCTTTCCGCCCAAGCCGTCCGCGGCGGGCGATGAGATGCTGCGGGTCGAGGGCGTCACCGTTCCGGGCCGCGTCGAAAACGCGAGCCTGACCCTGCGCCGAGGCGAGGTTCTGGGCATCGCCGGTCTTGTCGGATCAGGCCGCACGGAGTTGGCCGAGGCCATCGCGGGCCTGCGCAGCCATAATGGCCGCGTCACGCTGATGGGCCAGCCCTTGACCATCCGCGCGCCCGCCGACGCGCTGGCCGCCGGCATCGCCTATCTGACCGAGGACCGGAAAGAGGCCGGGTTGCTGTTGACCAAGTCCCTGACCGAAAACCTTACGCTGTCGGCGCTGGACCGCTTTGGCTTTCGCATCGACCGCACGCGCGAGGCGATTGCGATGGCGGACGCCACGCGCGATTTCGACATCCGTGCTGCCTCACCCGCGATGCCCGCCGGCGCGCTGTCGGGCGGCAATCAGCAAAAGCTGTTGCTGGCGAAAACCATGCTGACCGAGCCGCGGATCATCATCATCGACGAACCGACCCGCGGCATCGACATCGGCACCAAGCAGCAGATCTACCGCTTTGTCCGCCGTCTGGCCGACGAAGGAACCGGCGTCATCGTGATCTCGTCCGAACTGCCCGAGCTGATCGGGCTGGCCAACCGCGTCCTGGTCATGCGTCAGGGCCGCATCGCAGGCGCGGTCGCGGGCGACCGCGTCACCGAAGAAAACATCGTCCGCCTTGCCATGGGGCTGGGCGCGGAAAGGGAACCGGCATGAAGCGCGTCGATCTGCATCTTCTGGGGCCGCTGATCGCGCTGGTCGGGCTGTTCATCCTTGGCGCGTTGCTGAACCCCGCGTTCCTTGCGCCCGCCAACCTGTCGAACGTGCTGGCCCGGTCGGCCTTTATCGGGCTGATCGCCATTGGCATGACGTTTGTGATCACACAAGGCGGGCTGGACCTGTCCGTCGGCTCGATGGCCGCATTTCTGGCTGGCATCACCATCATGGCGATGAACTGGCTCGCGCCGATTACCGGGGCCAACTGGGGCACGATCCTTTTGGGCATGAGCGTGGCGTTGGCGGGGGGCATCGCCTCGGGCTATGTCAACGGCGCGCTGGTGACGAAAGCGCGGATCGAGGCCTTTATCGTCACCCTGGGCACGATGGGCATCTTCCGCAGCCTCGTGACGTGGCTTGCCGATGGCGGGACGCTCAGCCTCGATTCCTCGCTGCGGGCCATCTATCGCCCTGTCTATTTCGGCGGCATCGGCTGGGTGACATGGCCGATCATCGTCTTTGCCATCGCCGCGATCCTTGGCGAATGGGCGATGCGCCACACCCGTTTCGGCCGCCATGTCGAGGCGATCGGATCGAACGACCGGGTCGCCCGCTATTCGGCCGTCGATGTCGAACGGACCCGCCTGCTGACCTATGTGCTGCTCGGCGCGCTGGTCGGCCTTGCGACGATCCTTTACGTCCCGCGGCTGGGGTCGGCGTCCGGGTCCACCGGCGTTCTGTGGGAGCTTGAGGCCATCGCCGCCGTCATCATCGGCGGCACCGCGCTGAAGGGCGGTCGCGGCCGGGTCTGGGGGACGGTCGTCGGCGTCCTGATCCTAAGCCTCATCGACAACATCCTGAATCTGGCGGATCTGGTCAGCCCCTATCTGAACGGGGCGATTCAGGGCGTCATCATCGTGCTTGCTGTGGTCTTGCAGCGGGAAAAACGCGCCGCCGACTAGCGGCCGATAGGGGAGGAAGAACCATGAAACGTCGCAACATGCTAAAACTGCCGCTTGCCGCTGCTGCGCTGTCGCTGGTGGCCAGCGTCGCCGTGGCGCAGGACGCTGAAAAGAAGGTGATCGGGGTGTCGATCCCGTCCGCCACCCACGGTTTCATGGGCGGGCTGAACTGGCACGCGCAGGACACCATCACCCGGCTGGGGACGGTCTATCCGAACCTTGAATTCGTGCTGGCGACCGCGCCGGACGCCGCCAAGCAGGTCTCCGACATCGAAGATATGCTGGCCACCCGCAACATCGACGGGCTGGTCGTGCTGCCGTTTGAATCCGAGCCGCTGACCGACCCCGTCAAGCAGGTCAAGGCGGCGGGCAAGTTCGTGACCGTCGTGGACCGCGGCCTGTCCGAGGAAGGGATCGAGGATCTGTATGTCGCCGGCGACAACACCGCCTTCGGGCGGGTCGCGGGCGAATATTTCCGCGACAACCTGAAGGACGGCGGCAAGATCGTGGTGCTGCGCGGCATCCCGACGACGCTGGACAATGAACGCGTCGAGGCGTTCCAGAAGGCGCTGGAGGGGTCTGGCAAGGAAATCCTCGATATGCAGCACGGCAACTGGAACCGCGACGACGCCTTCAAGGTGATGCAGGATTATCTGGCGAAATACCCGGAAATCGACGCGGTCTGGGCGGCCGATGACGACATGGCGGTGGGCGTGCTGGAAAGCCATCGCGCAGGCCGGCCGTCAGGACCAGATGATCGTCGTCGGCGGCGCGGGCATGAAAGACATGATCAAGCGCATCATGGACAAGGATCCGCAACTGCCCGTGAACGTGACCTATCCGCCGGCGCTGATCTCGTCCGCGATCGAGATGACCGCGCTGCGCTTCGTGTCGAACGCGCCGATGGCGGGGCGTTACATCATCGGCAGCCAGCTGATTACGCCCGAAAACGCGGAACAGTATTACTTCCCCGACAGCCCGTTCTGATCGGGGACACGTCCAGGCAACGACCGGAGGCCGCCGCGGCCTCCGGTTTTTGGTTTCGGGGTGATGTGGGGGGCGGATAAGGCTGCGGCCCGTTCTCTCGCCTGGCCTCACCGAGCCCCCTGCCCCCTTGCGCACAGCCCTCGACCCAACTAGTCTGCAAACCAGTTGACGAGGAACCCCATGCGCGAAATCGGTGCCTTCGAGGCAAAGACCCGCCTATCCGAGCTGCTCGCCGCGGCCGAGGCGGGGGAATCGATCACCATCACCCGCCGCGGCGCGCCCGTGGCGCGGCTGGTGCCTGCGGCGGAGCGCGAGGACCGCAGCGCCGCGCTGACCCGCATCGCCGCGCTGCGGCGCAGGCTGGGCGACCGGCTGGCAGACGGCCGCGCCACCCTGACCCGCGACGAAATTCTGTCCGCGCGCGATCAGGGGCGGCGCTGAATGTCGGCATCTGAACCGGGCCTCGTCCGCTTTGCGCCAGACGCATCACACCTCCAAACCATAAGACACGCCGCATGATGGTGCTGGACGCCTCGGCGGTCGTGGGCTGGATCATGCCCGACGAAACCGGGATCGACCTCGACGCCGTGATCGCGGGGGGCGAGCCGTTGCTCGCGCCATGGCTGATGTGGATCGAGCTGCGCAACATCCTGATCGTCAGCGAACGCCGCGGCAGGCTGCCTGCGGGCATGGCCGACCAGATCGCCGACAGCGTCGATGCGCTGGGGGTGACGCTGGATACGGCCGCCTCGAGCCCGGTGGTGATGGACCTCGCCCGCCGCCACGGGCTGACGGGCTATGACGCGCTGTATCTGGAGCTTGCGCTGCGCCACGGCGCGACGCTTGCGACGCTCGACGGCAAATTGCGCGCCGCGGCCAAGGCCGAGGGCGTGGCAGTGGTGGGGTAAGGCTGGCCGCTGCCAGTCCGCCCCAGCCCCGCCGGCTCAGCAATTATCGTTCATCTGCCCGCCTGTCGCGTCCGCTGCCGCCCTGCCCGGCTGCCCGCACCGCGGGCGCCAAAGGCATACCCCCCCTCTCTTGCCTTTGCGCCCGCCGCGGCCCAGCGTCGCCGGACACGCGAAAAAGGCGATCACATCCATGAAGATCTTCATCAGCGCCGATATGGAGGGCACGGCCGGCGTCACCACCTGGGCCGAAACCGAACAGGACAAGCCCGACTATGCCCAGTTCCAGGCTCTTATGACCGCCGAGGTCGTTGCCGCCTGTGACGGCGCCCTGGCGGCCGGCGCGACGGAAATCGTCATCAAGGACGCGCATCACACCGGGCGCAACCTGCTGGTTGACCGCCTGCCACGGCAGGCCCGGATCATCCGCGACTGGTCGGGCCACCCGCATTCGACGATGTTCGGACTGGACGCGGACTGCGCGGCGGCGATCTTTACCGGCTATCACGACGCGGCCGGCACCGACAGCAACCCGCTGGCCCACAGCTTTACCGGCCGGATCATGCGGCTGACGATCAACGGGGCGCTGGCGTCCGAATTCACGGTGAACGCCACCACCGCCGCCTTTTTGGGGGTGCCGGCCGCGTTCATCTCGGGCGATGCGGGGATCTGCGCGGCGGCCGGGAAACTGGTGCCGGGGATCACCGCGGTGCCTGTCAGCCAAGGGTTCGGGCCGGCCAGCGCCGCGCTTGCCCCGGCGATGGCCCGCGCCCTGATCCGCGAGGGCGTCGAACGCGCGCTTGGCGGCACCCCACGGCATGCCCCCCTGGCCGAAAGTTGGGACGTCGAGCTGGAGTTTGCGAACCCGGTCGAGGCCTATCGCGGCAGCTTCTTCCCCGGCGTGGATTATCCCGAGGCCCGCCGCCTGCGCTTTCAGCGCGACGACTGGTTCGAGGTGCTGCGGGTGCTGCGCTTCCTGTGGTAGCCGCAGCCACCATCAGCGCCGGACCGCCCATCTGGCTCACGCGCAACCGCAGACTGCATGGCGTTCTCCGCGCGGAAATCGTGATCGAAACATTCGACGACGTTCTGACCGAAAGGTGAAAAAGGTCGCATCATGGCCACGGGAACGATGAACTGGGATGATCTTCGCGTGGTTTCGGCGATCTACAAAGCCGGCTCTTTCGCGCGCGCGGCGCAGGCGCTGCATCTGGACGAAACCACCATCGGCCGCCGTCTGGCGCGGATCGAGGCCGCGCTTGGAAGGCCCCCTGCCCTTCCGTCAAATTCCGGCCATCGCTGGTCCTGCCGAACGGGGCCTTCTTCGCAGAACCCCCTGCCCTCTCCATGTCGCGGATGCCGCGCGCAGCCTATGCTAAACCGTCCCGGACAGCGGCGATCATCATGCTGCTTTCGCCTTCGCGGCCACGCGTGAGGCGGGCGAAATCGCGGCAGCAACGGGTTGCGCCGCAAGACGTCCCGCCGGTGCGACATGCGGAATCTCACGCGGTCCCAGCTTCTTCGTGGAAGGATTCGCCGAACCAGAGTGCGCAATACAGAATGGCAGCACAACCATATATAGTATAATTGATTATATTCCATACTATATATACGTCCATTCTTCGCCATACGTCGGCAATCGCAAGACAAACGCCCCGCCTCAACAGCGGCAACGGGAGACAATATCCGCCGCCCGCGCGGGCGGTTTCGCTGCGAAACCTCAGCGTTCGAGAAGCGACTGGATATGGCTCATCAGGCTGTCCATCAGTTCGGGATGCAGCGCCTCACCCTCCAGCCGCAGGATATGGGCACGACCATCCCTGCCCCGCCGGATGCTGATCCCGCTGGACGTGCGAATAGTGTCGTTATCCAGCCACCCCACGGCCGGCTTCATCCTGGGCCGCCCGCCACGGCTGGACGGCACCCGAGGCTGCGATTCCACGGCTGTCAGCGCCGCCTCGATCGCCGCCCACTCCTCCTCGGCATCTTCGGGGCGGATGTCGGACAAGGCCGCGCGCAAGGCGGCCTCGGCCCCGTTGCGAAGCGCCCCCGCAAGCCGCAGGCCCCGCCGTTCAGACAACGACTGAGGGAAAATCAGCATATCGCCCAGCTCTTCGAAGATCAGGGCGAAGGACCGCACCTTGGACCGTTTAGCTTTCGACCCGGTGGCGAACAGCGTGTTCACGGCCTCCTCGGTATTGGTAAACGCGCCCTGATCGGCGGCGATGACGGCGATGCGGCCCCTCTCGAAATGGCTCAGCTCCTCGCGGACCTCGTTTTCCTCGATCATCGCGACGAAGGCTGCGTCGGCCGTAGTCTGGGGACGGATCAGGGCGCGGATATGGCTGTGTTTCTCGGCCTGCGTCAGGTTGAAAAGCGCCCGCACCGCCTGCAGCCGCCGATAGCCGGACAACAGCCCAAAGCGCGGCCCCTGCCCCTCGGGCTCGTCCATTCGAAAGACCTCGATCGGCAGCCGCAGGCCGTGAGCCGCGATAGAGAGCCGCAGCTCCTGCATCTGCTCCTCGTCCATGGCCATCCGATCGCGGACCATGGCGCCTTCGTCGATCTGATCGATGGGGATCTCGACGATCAGCAGGCCGCGGGCATCAGCCTCCTGCAACCGCGCGGCGTCGGCATCTGCCCTGGCCCGCGCTTCTCGCGTGGCGGCGTCACCCGGATCGGACTGCGTTGCCGCATCGGCGGCGATCTGGGCGATGGGCGCAAGGCCGCGGGCGGCCTGCGGGCGGCCAACGGTTTCGCTGCGAAACTCGGCCTCGATCCGGTTCAGATCGGTGCTGGAGGGCGTTTCCAGACGCCGCCGCTTAGCCATTTTCCTGATCCTCTTCGTCCTTGTCCATTTCAAGATCGCGCCACCACGACCCCAGAACCAGCTCTTTGACCTCGGCCCACGTCCGGTCGAAGGTCTCGCGCCCGCGGACATAGGTGTCGCGGTTGAATTCACGATAATCGGCCTCGTAGATGCCGTTCACCTGTTCGCCGGCCTGCCCGATCATGGCGGTCAGTTCCTGCCGGTAGGTGGTCATGAAATCGCCGAAATAAGCCTGAATGACATTAGCCAGATCGGCCTGCTGGCCGGCATCGAACCGGGTGATGATGGCGCGGACCGCGTCCCATTCAAAACGCATCTCGGGCAATCCCTCACGCCGGCGGGCGGCGTTTTCGCCGTCCTCGATGCTGGCGAAGGTCGAGTACAGCATATCGAAAAAGCGGCCGGTCGAATCGAACTCGAGGAACGATGCGCCCAAGGGGACCAGCAGAATATCGGCCGCGGCCAAGGCGTTGATCGTCAGATACCCCAGTGCCGGCGGGGTATCGAGGATGATGATGTCGTAATTATCCGTGATTCCGTCGGCCTGAAAGCCATTGTTCAGCGCATCCCACAGTGGCCAGCCGCGCAGGCCCATGCGCCAGACAGGGATCTGAAACTCGGCCCAGTACAGGTTCAGCTGCGCGCCCAGCAGGTCGATATTGGGCCAGTGGGTCGGCTGGATCAGATCGCGGGCGTTGATCTTCAGCGCCTCGGTCAGGGTCTCGTCGAAGGGCAGGGGGGCTTGACCCCCTGCCTGTCGCACCCTGTTTTCGTCTTGCAGCGCCAGCGCGTAATCCTTGGCCAGCAGCGGGAAGGCGGTCGACCATTCGTCGGCGACCTGCCCCCCCATGATCGAGGTCATGCTGCCCTGACTGTCCAGATCGACGACCAGCACTTTATAGCCGTCCAGTGCCGCCGACATGGCGATATGCGCGGCGGTCGATGTCTTGCCGACGCCGCCCTTGAAATTGGCGACCGCGATGATCTTGGCGGGCAAGCCTTCGGGCCGCCAGGGGCGGTATTCGCGCCCGGCGGCGCCTTCGGTCGCGAAATGGTCGCGCAGGCGAAGGACGTCTTCCAGACTGAACCACTTGCTGTTGCCTTCGCCGGTCCCTTGGGGAAGGTCGGGGTTCTTCAGCAGGACGCGGCGAAAATGGGCGGGCGCGACGGGGATCAGATAGCGGCAGACCTCCCACGTCGAAAAACGGCGCAGCCTCTTGCGGCCGTCGGGGGCATATCCGCGTTCGGCCAGATCCTGCCGACCGCGGGCAGCGAATGCGGCGGCCTTGGCGAATCGGGCGGTATCGACGGGCTGGTGCAGGCGCTTGGCCGCGCGGGCGGGGTCGATGTTGAAATAGGGCGGGGTATCGGTCTTGCCTGATGACATGTCACAATCTCTGGGATGTGCTGTTGCTCTGCGTTTTTTGGCGGAATCATCGCACATGAAAGAGTGTCTGTGAATCACCCTTGCGACGTTTCGCAGCGAAACCCTCAAAAAGCCGGATTTCTGACAGCAACAAGTTGAGAATCTTTAAGAGTCTTTAGAATCTTTGTCGCTGATTAGTCATTCAATATCAATGCTGTAGGAGGCCGTTGGCACCCACCTGCGGGATGAAGGGTGCCGGTTTACGGGATGAAGGGTGCCCTGATTCGGGACGAAGGGGGCCGATTCGCGGGAATTGGGGTATCCGGGTGCGGGATCGGGGCGGAAAGGGTGGGGCAGGGGGGATGTGCCTGCAAACCCGGCACTCCGACTCCCGTAAAGGGGTACCTTTCAGGTGGTCTTGCCGCCAAAGGAACCCGTTTGCGGGACGCAGCAATGCGGGATGAGCGGCCGTCAACGGAACCTTGAAAGACATTGCGGGAGGGTGCCTTTCGGACGATAATTGGCCCAATCATCGTCGGAAGAACGAGAGCAGGCATACAGTGGACGTGATCCCCAAGGACCAGTTGTCGGGCGCATTGCGACGCGGCGCGGTGAAAAAACATGTGGCCGCGATCCATGTGTCCGGCAAGCTGACGCTGTTGCAGCGCAAGCTGTCGAACGTGCTGCTGCTGAACGCGTATGACACCCTTGTCAGCCGGTCGCGTCACCAGATCGACGCGCGGACGCTGTGCATGATGATCGGCTATAACTCGAACGACATGGACACGCTGAAGCAGTCGCTGCGCGGTCTGGCCGAGACGGTGGCCGAATGGGACATGCTGGATGAAAAGGGCCAGCAGGAATGGGGCGTCAGCAGCCTGCTGAGCTATGCCAAGCTGAAAGGCGGGGTGTGCGAATACGCCTATTCCCCGGCGCTGGCGGAAAAACTGCATGATCCCAAGGTCTTCGCGTTGATCAACCTGAATATCCAGCGGCGGTTCACCTCGGGTCACGCGCTGGCGCTTTATGAAAATTGTTACCGCTTTGTGCGGACGGGATCGACCGGGTGGTGGGCGCTGGACCTGTTCCGGCGGCTGATGGGGGTCGATCAGTCGGCCTATTACGAGACGTTCAAGCATCTGAACGCCAAGATCATCAAGCCCGCGGTGGATGAGATCAACCGGACCAGCAACATCATCCTGACCCCCGAGACGCGCAAGCAGGGCCGCGCCGTGGTCGAGATCCGCTTTCGCATTCGCGAAAACCCGCAGTTGGCGATCCTGGACATGGATGACGGCGAGGGCGTGCGGCACGGCCCGGTCTATGCCCGGCTGCGCGATCTGGGGGTCAGCGACCGGCTGGCGCGGCAATGGCTGGCCTCTCATGGCGAGGATCAGGTGCGCGCAAGGTTGGACTATGTCGAGGGGCGCAAGAACGTCAAAAGCAAGGTCGGCTATCTGGCTGCGGCACTTGAGGGCGGGTTTGCCGAAGCTGGGGCAGGGGAGGCGGCGACCGCCCCCACCCCCCGCGGGGCGCGTCTGGGCCGGGTGCTGGAGGCGGTGAAATCGCGCACGCCGACGCAGCGTGACGCCGACCGACGGCTGTTTCTGTCGCAGCTGACGGACGGCGCGCTGCGGGCGGATTTCGAGAAACACGGCTGGCTGTCGCCGCTGAACGCCGACCGGATCGCGGGATTCTGGGACGAGATTTCGCCGGGCGTTCTTGGGGGGTAAGGTCCGGGGACACGTGGCTGGCTAAGCGGGACCGGATCGCGGTGACGCCGTTCGCCTTGGCCGCGACAGGCGCGGGCGGGCGAAGGCGCAGGTCTGGACCTGCCGACGCCGTTTGAGGCAGCGGGGGCCAAGGCTGCCGCCTTGGCCCCCGCGCGTGCGGTCCCCGTGTTCGGTCCGGTGGCGGACCATGGCCTTGGGAGGCACCACCGCCCCCTCAGCCCCCCATGATCGCGCGGATGATGATATAGATCAGCGACGGTCCCAGCAGGCAGCCCAGCCCGGTATAGAATGTCGCGGTCATCGCTCCGTAAGGCACTAGTCGCTTGTCGGTCGCGGCCAGACCGCCGGCGACGCCGCTCGTGGTGCCCATCAGCCCGCCATAGGCCATCGCGGCCTTGGAGTTGTTCAGCCCGATCAAGGCCGAGTGGGGCCTTTCGGTGTTATGGTCGGTGACCAGGCAGCGATCAGGTCACGGGCATGGGCGATGTTGCGGAACAGGGCCTCGTTCAGAAGCTCGTCCCGCATCCTGCCGTTGAAGCTTTCGACGAACCCGTTCTGCATCGGCTTGCCCGGCGCAATG
>NZ_JRKS01000024.1 GCF_000763805.1 Paracoccus sphaerophysae
CCCTGCACGAATGCCGTGTTCGATGCGCTTCGCAAGATGAAGACCATGCGCCAGATCGAGGCGGCTGAACTGCTGGTCAACGCGAACAACTACTCCGTCGCCTACGTGAACGCGATCCTTGCGGGAAAGCGCACTTCCACCCGGCCCGTCAGCGCGGCCATGCCGAGGTCGGCCCCCTCGATGCGCCCGTCAGAGCGGATCGTCTCGATGCGGTCGAGGCCGTTGGAATAGGTGATCTCGGCCGAGATGACGTTGCCGAGGGGCGAGCCGTTCCGCGTGATCGCGCCATTGAAGTGGCCGAAACGCTGCAGCGCCAGCGAGGTGGGCGTGCCTGCGGCTGTGGTGGCGGCGACGTTCTCGCCCTGAGCCACCAACCGTGCGGTCGCCGGAAGCAGCCCCGACCGTGCCATCTGCCACGACAACTGATCGCAGACGCAGCCGGTGTACATCGCATAGCGCGGCACCTCGGGCATCGCCGTTTCGATGGACATGCTCGGCAGCGTCCAGTTGCCGGACTGGAAGGTGTGGGTCTTGGGCGTCGTGCCGGTGGTCGTGGGCTGACCGAAGGCCGCTTTCAGCCACAGGCCGAAGTTCTCGACATCGATCGGCACGACGACGTCGCCATCGGCGGTGACCGCGTCCTTGATTGGGGCCAGCGGATCGCGTCCCTGGCCCAAGAGTTCCGAGGCGATCAGCGGCTGCTCGGAGCCGAGCGTGGTGCTGGCGAAGGGCACCGTGCGATAGCCCGAGGCGGGCGCGGTGCCATAGACGGTCTCGAACGCAAGCGCCATCTGCGCCCGCGCCCCATGGGCTCGTGCCATCGTAGTCTCCTGTGGTGAAGGGGGTCAGCCGAGCGGGTCGGCCGTGGAATAGTGCAGGACGATCGGGATCACCGCCGCCTTCAGGCTGGCGGCGCCCTCGACCGGCAGATCGACCGGACGCGGCGCTTCTGCCTCGACCCAGTCGCAGAGACCGCCCATTGTGCGGTCGGCGGCGATCGCCGCGCCGATGCTGGCGCATAGCGTGTCGAAGGCTGCGTCACGGGTGGCTCCCTGCACGACCGCCTCGATCTCGGCCCGGTGCTGATAATGGTAGCGCAGCGGTGAAAGCGTCACCTCGGGCTCTCCCGGCTCGCCGTCGCGCAGGATCAGGAGGCCTGCGGCAGGCACGCGCTCGGGCAGGACGTCACCGCGGAGGGCGGTGGCGGACAGCGCCGATAGCCGCGCGTGCAGCGCGGCGAGGATGGTTTCGCGGGGGGTGGGCATGTTTCCGCCTTGGCACGTTAGCGGTTTGCACGGTCAGAGAAGTTCCCTGAAGCTCCCGATCTTCAGTCTGAAACGGTGGTTCGTCGCCCAATCGTCCTTGATGGCGTCAGCGACCTCTACACTTAGCAAACCTTCGACGATCATTTGTCTGGTCAGGTCGACCGTGCCGAGAAGGACCAAGCCATCGCTGATGCGGCGGGCTTCATTCGCAGCACGCCTGTCATCCAGCGCGACGCCGGCCCCAATCGACACCGCATGTGCGATCGTCGCACTTTCGCCGATACCAAGGCGATGCGTACCCGTGAGCTGCCCAAACATCTCCAAGGCTGCATCGCTCTCCACCCGGCAAACTTCGCAGCATCCTGCGGTCAACGCAGCTTCGAACCGCGCCAATTGGTCCCCATAGACCTCCGTGATTTCGCCGACGGCATGGTCTGTCACGAGGAACTGCGGTGAAAGGTTCCGGATCAGATCCATCCGATCGATGCGGAGGAAGTTCACCAGCACAGAGGTGTCTGTGACGAGGACAACGGGCGGAGGATTCAGCATGTTGGACGTCACTCAGCTCGCGCGGCCTCAGCAAGTTCGAGCAACTTGCGCCCATCGACGCCGATGGTCTTACCCACATCCAGAAGGCGTCCTCGCGAAATCTCGCCCAGCCGATAAGCCTCAAGGGCCAGGTGAGCCACGCGGCTCCGAAGCTCTCGGGTTCCTCTCTTGTTGCTGACTGGCGCCTCAATATCCTCGAAGAGGTCCAAGGCCCGCAGGTAGTCCTTTCCCGCTTCCTCTTGCTCGGGAGACAGCAGCAGGTCGCTTTCCGGCTGATTGATGTGGCGCAGGCTCTTCAGTCGATAGACCGCCGCCTGATAGCTTGCGCCGAACCTGTGCGCGATAAACGCGACGTCTTGAAAGCCGATCGTCTGGGAGCGAGGTGCCGGACGCAGCTGGCCCTGTATGCTTCCACCGGTCGCCACATCAAAGACGATCTGATCGGTACGTGCAGGCTGACCCTTGCCGAGCTGTCGCAGCTCTTCCTCGAGACCGGCCTCCGGAAGCAGGAAGGCTGCGGCGAAAGCGTTCGCGCGCTGTTCTATGCGCTCACGGCTGTTGTCGGCGCTGCTCACGCCAACCACACGGTCGCGATCAAGAAGGGCATGCGCATACTCATGCGCTAGTGAGAAACGCTGGCGCGCACGCACATGCGCCGCATTCACGAGCACTGCCATGCCAATGCTCGGATGATGCAGGAACAGTCCTGACATGGTGTGAGGAAGATCCACCACCGATGCCCAGATCCCCTGATCGCCCAGCAGTCCCGCCATGTCGGCAATCGGAGCGCTCCCAAGTTCGAGGCGTCTCCGTTCCTGTTCAGCGACCCGCTCGCCCTGAGCGACAGCTTCCCCGGTCGATCTTGGTACTGGCTCACGGTACGCAGGCGGCCCATCGCGCTCTTCACGCCCGAGCAACTCTTCCAAACTGACACCTTCACGGCAGATCTGCACGCAGCGGTCTACCTCGATCCGGATTTCCGGAGTTGCATCGATGCCAGGTGCAATCCGATGCAGCGCCACTACTACGTCTTCATCCGCGTCCGGAACGTCTGCGAGGAACCAGCTGACTGGCCGACGATAGAGGTCCGCCAGTCGCGCAAGTTCCATGGTGGATACCGCGCGGTTCCCTCCTTCGATCTGCGTGACAGCCGTACGGGGAAGGCCAAGAGCTTCAGCCACGTCACCCTGACTGATTGATGCGAGTTCTCGTGCCTCCCTCAGTCGACGGGACAATTCGATGCGATTCATGACGGGTTCCTCGGTGTGCATGTCGGGCTTCTCCCGGCCCTTGCATGGGCACAAGATAGGCTGCCAGAACCATAACGTCAAATTCTTACTTGAACGTTCGATTGTCACACACCACATCGTCGGCATGCCACCGAAAGGAGGTGATGGAAATGGCAGGCAAGAACCAGCACGTGGTTCGGCGCGAGGACGGTTGGGCAGTCTTTGGCGCTGGGAACAACCGCGACACGGCGCGTTACGGCACTCAGGCCGAAGCAATCAATCGGGCCACCGAGATTGCGCGCAACCAGCAGAGCGAAGTTCTGATCCACGGACGTGACGGCCGGATCCGCGAGCGCAATAGCTACGGAAACGACCCGTTCCCGCCCCGCGGCTGAGAAACGCGCGGAGGACCTTTATGGTCCTCCGCGCGACCACTCGCGCCTCAGAGCTGCCCCTCCACCCAGTTCGCCACAATCAGCCCCGGCACCGCGTCATGCGCCCGCTCCGCGTCCCGCGCGAGGTCCAGCCGCTTCGGCAGCTTGACCTGCGGCACCAGCAGGAAGATCGGCACTGTCACACGGTCCCGGCCGGTCTTCGACCGTGAGGCGACGGCAAGGCCCTTCGTGTTCAGCCGTCCCTCGGCCACCAGCAGGCTAGGTCCCCTGCGTCGATAGATGAACCGCAGGCGCAGGCCTGTGCGGCGTTCCCATTCGCCGGGGGTGATCCGGCCGCCGCGCCGGGACTTGCCTGCGGCGGGGAGCGGGATCGCTGGCCAGAAGCCGTTCTTCGAGCGGATCAGCGGGCCGGTGTCGTGCGCACCGACGATGACGGGGGCATAAGACCAGACCACGGTTGCCGCGTTCAGGCTGGGCGTCGCCTTGGGGAACTGCTCCGACCGGATGGTGCGGGCAAGCCGAGGCCCGAGCCCCGCGCCGGTGATCTGCAGCCGCCAGGCGGCCTTCAGCCCGGTTCCGGCCTCGCGGATCGCGGCCGACACGGCCCGCTCGCCCGCCGCGACCTCGGCCGCCATCATCGCGACGATGTCGGGATCGATGTCGAGCTTAAGTTTCATCACGGTCACGCCGGGCGCAGATCGACGGTCCAGACCAGCCGCTCGCGGTCGCGGACGGGCTCGCCTTGGATGAGGAAGGCGTCGCCGTCGATCTCGATGCGGTCGCCGGGGCGTGGGTTCGCCACCTCGACGACCCGCAGGTCGATCCGGGTGGTCTCGGACCAGAGTCGCGCGTCGCCGAAGTCTGTGACGGTATCGGCACGCCTGGCGACGACACGCACCAGGACCGGCGCGCCGCCATCGGCGATGTAGACCGCATCGCGCCCGATGTTCGGATCGGCGAAGAGCGCGCCGACGGCGGCGGCGAAGGCGCTCATCAGAACGCGCCGTTCAGCCGCACCCGGCCGACCACATCGCCAGCACCACCCGCCACCGCCTCGGTCGCCACGCCGATCAGCGTGTTCGAGGTGGTGACCTTGGTGGTTTGCCGGGCGGTGTTGTCCCAATAGATGCGGTCGCCGACGGCCCATGCCTGGGAGCCGAGCTTCTTCAGCTCATAAACGCCGACGAGCGCGGCTTCGACAGTTTCGCCGAGGGCGGCGGTGCCGGAGGCCACGCCGAAGATCGAGCCGACGAGCAGGCCATCGCCCGATGCGACGGCATATGGCGCGGTCAGGGTGATGGTGTTGCCGGGCTGGACGTAGGTTTTCATGGGAAGGATCCTTGTGGAAAGACGAAGGGCGGCCCGTGAGGACCGCCCGTGTGTCAGGGTTCAGCATGGGGTGCCGGTTACGCGCCCGGGTTCTTGTAGAGGCCGCGCCAGTCGATGGCTTTGGCGCCGAAGTCGAGGCGGCACTTGATCTCTACCCCGTCGACATCGAAGCCGTTGCGGGTCTCGATGTAGGCGCCCTGCTGGCCCTCGAGATAGGCGTATTCGATGGTGTCGATCTGGTTGGGGCTTGCGGCCAGATACCAGGCGGTGGCGCTGGCCGCGTCAAGGCGCGGCTCGCTGATCGGCGAGAGCGTCCGGATCGACTCCGGCACCACCTTGGCGCTGTCGGCGGGGACGAGGTTCTGGGCCACCAGCTGTTCTGCTTTCAGTTCCAGCGCGGCCGGGACGATCAGGAAGGCCGGGCGGATGTTCAGCACCGTCTTCTTGTCGAGGCCGGTCTGCAGGGCCATCGCAGCCCGGGCCGCGCCGACGCTGGCGACGTCCAGGGCGGCACCGGTGCCTGCGAGGTTCTTGTGCGTGGTGTGGAACAGCGCGTTGCCGTCGGCCATGGCCGGGTTCGAGGTGATGATGCCCCAGACAACGTCGCTTTCCAGCTGGGCGATGGAGTTGCCGTACATCGCCGGGATCCGGGTGAAGGCGTCGAGATCGTCATTGATCAGCACCTGCCGGGTGATCGCCACGACGCGGCCATAGGTCTTGACCTTGTAGCTCTCCTTGCTCTCGCCAAGCGTCCCGCGCTTGAACTCGCCGCTTTCGCCCACTTCGAGGAGTTGCGGCGCCTCGCCCAGTTGCACCCGGTGCATCGACTTGAAGTCGGTCGCCAGCACCTGGCGGCAGAAGAGCGCGAAGGTCCGGGGATAGGCGTCATAGGCCTGCCGGAGCGTCTTGTTGGTGACGGCCGACAGGATCTCGGGGAAGTCTGAGGTCGAATGCAGCGCACGCGTCGCCACCTCGTCGCGCGACAGGCCGCGCGTGTTCACCCCGGCATTGCCGAGGCTTTCGCGGGCGAGTTCCAGGAGCGTCATGCCGCGATACTGGCGCGCGGCATCCTCGAGCGGAAACAGCGTTGGGCTGTAGCGGTGCAGGAGCGCGTTCGCCACCGCGTCGCGGCGGGTGATGCGCTCGTCCCGGCCACCGAGGGGGACCGAGACATGCGGGAAGGTCCGGGTCTCGTCCGACTTTGCGGCGACCTGGTCGAGGATCAGGCGGCGGGACTCGTCCACGCTGACGCCGCGCTTGACCAGATCTTCGGCGAAGCTGCGTTCGAGGCTCAGACGGCTGGTCAGATCGTAGATCGTGGAGACGCGGTCGCGTTCGGCCTCGCGGGCGCGGGTGGCGATGGCCTCGCTGTCGGGCGCAGGCGCCGGCTCCGGCATGCGCGCGGCGGTCGGTTCGGGGCTCGCCGGGGCCGCGACGGGCTGCTGGCGGGTGTCATTGCTGGCGGGGACATCCCCGGCCACGGTGGTCGTGCTCTCAGGCATGGATGCCTCCTTTTGAATGCGGGTGTCGACGATCTCGACGGGATAGCTGGCCTGATCCGCGGCGCGGACCTGCGCGCGGGGATCGGCGGGAACGGTCACGAAGCTGACTTCCAGCGGGGTCCAGCGTTCGACAATGCGTTGCTCGACCTCGCCCTTCGCGGCGGGCTCGACCACCTTCACCCTCTCAATGGAATAGCCCACCGAGACGTTGCGGATGATGCCGTCGCTGATCAGGCCGAACATGCGGTCAGCGGCCTGGTCGAGCCCTTCGCGGGGGAAGCGGATGGTGGCCTTGCCTTCCTTGCCCTCGATCCAGGCGCGCTCGACCACGCCCACCTGCGAATGCGAGGACCAGACCGAATGGCTGTCGAGCGCCGGGGCACCGGCATTGAGGCGCGTCAGGTCCACCGCCCTGTCGCTGACCTCGAGGATTTCGTCGAAGGGAACGGAGGTGTCCCAGCCGGTCCAGCGCCGCCGCCGGACGGCCGCGCCGGTGGTGAAGACCACGTCGACCGAACGGGCCTCGGTGTTGACGGTCGCAGGCAGGATGGGCGCGCGCCGCAGCTGCATCGGCAGGGCGACCGGGGCCGCCATCATCGTGTCGGGCATGGCCCTATTCCTTCTCTGGTTCGGATGCGGGGGCGTCCGGGACACTGGTCGGCTCGCCCGCCTGCGCGCTGCCGGTCTTGGTGACGCGGCGCGGATCGCTGTCGAGCACGAGGCCGAGGCCATCGAGCTTGGCGTTGGTCGCGGCGATTTCCGCGAGAACCGCGTCCGGGTTATGGCCCTGCCGGGCGATGGCCTGCGCCAGCGTCATCGTGCCTGTCCGGATCGCCAGCAGGTCGGCCATCGCGTCCTTGTAGGGATCGACGGCGTCGAACTTCGGTGGCGACCATTCCACCGGCACGTCAGGGATCGGGATCTGGCCCGCTGCCCATGCGGCCTCGGTGAACCAGCGCCAGACCGGCGCGCAGAGCATAGGAATGAAGAGCTGCCACTGCACGGCGTCGATCATCCGGCGGAACTCGACGAGCCCGGCCCGGATCGAGGAATAGTTCACCTGGCTGAGGTCCCCGGTCAGCAATTCATAGGGCACCCGGAACCCGGCCGAGATCGTGTGCAGGCTGGCGCGCTTGTATTCGCCGTAGCCGCCCGTCGCCGAAGGTTGGTTGAACCGGATGTCCTTGCCGCCGCGGGCATAGGCGATCAGCCCCGGCTCGAACTGCTCGACCCGGTTGCCATCGGCATCGACCACGGAGGGCGCAATCCCCTGCTGGGCCTCGTCGTCGCCAAAGACGATGGCGGTGACGCAGGCCTCGGTCTTCTTGCGGACCAGTTCGGCCACCTCGTAATCGTCGAGATCGCGCAAGCTGCGGATCACCGGCGCGCCCCAGGGGACGCCGCGCGCCTGCGTGCGCTGCTTCTCATAGACATGGGCAATCTCGGTCGCGGGGACCGGGCGCGACCCGAGCCCGCCCTGCAGCGCGCCCCAGGCATCGCCGGGGTGCTCGCCATGCAGCCAATAGGCCCGGCGCTTGCCTACCGGATCGAACTCGATCCCCTGCACCAGCCGAGCACCGCCAAGGACGCCGGATTTCGTGGCGTCGAGGAAGTCCGCCTCCAGCACCTGCAATTGCAGCGGCACCGGCAGGCCATCGCTTGCCCGCCGCAACCGGCGGCGCACCAGGACCTCACCCGCCTCGATCATCTCGCGGCAGATCAGCGTCTGCAGACCGTAGAAGTCGAGCTGGCCATCGGCATCGCACTCCGCTGTCCACCGCTCGAACAGCGCATCGACCGTGCGGTCGAGCTTGTCGTCGCCGCTGGCGGCGCGCGGCATGATGCCCGCGCCGATGATGTTGTTGACCAGCACTGCGACGGCTTTCGCCGCATGCGGGTTGTTGCGCACCAGATCGCGCATGCGGTCGCGCAAGAGCGCCCCGGCCACGCCGATCTCGGTATCGGCGGAGGATCCCGGTGCGCGCCAACCGTCCGTGCGCCGTCCCTTGGACGCGCCATCATAGCCGCGCGTCAGGGTTTCGAAGGCCTGCCGCGCCAGCACTCGCCGGGCCGCCATCCGGGGTGCGACCGAAGCAATGGCATGGTCCATCCAATTCGCGGGCATCAGCGATCCCCGCGGCTGAAGCCTGCCAACCCGGCCACAGGCAGCGGCCGCGTGTCTTCATCGACTATTCCGCCGCCATGGCGGGAACGGAGGCAACGGCGATCAGCGCGGCGATCTCGGGACGGCAGGCGCCGCATCCGGTGCCCGCACA
Source organism: Paracoccus sphaerophysae (assembly GCF_000763805.1). Classification (GTDB taxonomy): domain Bacteria; phylum Pseudomonadota; class Alphaproteobacteria; order Rhodobacterales; family Rhodobacteraceae; genus Paracoccus; species Paracoccus sphaerophysae. The sequence goes on from NZ_JRKS01000024.1 coordinate 8,546, forward strand.
GGTCGCGGCGGCGACCGCCGCCACGTCGCGGGCGCCCGCGTCGATGGCGGCGGCGATGCGGTTGCGGCCGACCCCCATGCAGGCGCAGAGGATCGGGCCCTCGTCCGGTTGATCCGTCCCGGCACGCGGGGCCAAGCTCTCCCGTCCGACGGGAGCGCCGATCCGCGCGATGACGCTCTCCCGGGCAAGGCTCACCGGCGTCGGCCCCGCGAACAGCAGTGCCCGGATCCGGCCACCCCTGACGAAGCAAAGCGTCGTCAGTTCACGCGCCGGGTCGTCGGACCGGATCAGTTCGGCGTCGGGCAGGCCGAAGAGGACACGGGCGATGGCCTCGGCGCCCTCGGACGGAGGGGTGAGCGCGGCCAGTTCGGCCGCAAGTCCGGTTTCGGTCTTGCGGCGCGCCCAGTAGGGCGTGGACGGGGCAAGGACGTCGTCGCTGACGGCGAAGGCGAACCAGCCTGCAGTCCACGGCGCGAGAGTCACGGCCGCTGCCTTGGATTCAGGCTGGCCGGAGAGCGGATCGGTCGCAGCGGCGATGACCGCGTCGATCCGGCCGGTGGGGGCGGTTTCGCCGGTCCAGTGCATCGGCGCGAAAAGCTGGCCGCTGGCGACGCGATCGGTGACGACGACGCGCAGGATCGCCCGGCCGGAGTCGCTGGTGACCTCGGCCAGTGAAAAGGGAGCCAGGCGCAGCCGAAGCGCATCCGCCGGGTTCACCTCGACGAAGGGCTCCCCTAGGTGCCTGTTCAGCCGAGGGGCGCGGCCCGTGCGGGTCATGGTGTGCCACTGGTCGCGGATGCGGCCGGTGTTCAGGCGGAAGGGCCGTTCGGGCGTCAGCCCCGCCGCGGGCGCGCGGGCGGTCACGGGAACCATGCGGGCGCGGCCGTCGGGGGTCAGGAAGTGGCCGTCCGCGAAGAAGCGGCCGCCTTGCCGGGTGGCGGTGAAGGGCCAGCGGAACGGCTCCATTGCCTCGTATTCGGCGTCAGGCATCCCGGCCTTGCCCGAGATGTCGAAGTCGCGCCCGAGCCCGCCCGCGATTCCCGACAGCGCCGCGTGCTCGCGGAAGATCGCGGCCGGCCCGTCCCAGTCAAAGCCCCCAAAGCCCATCCGCCGTGCGACCTGCGCCAGCGCCCACCAGTCGGGCCGCGCCTGCCCCGGCGGCGGCAGGGCGGCGCGCTGGCGGCTGACCGTGCGGTCCGAGTTGGTGACGGTGCCCGACTTCTCGGCCCAGGCGGCGGCGGGCAGCAGCACATGCGCGAGCCGCGCGGTGTCAGTCGCGCCGGTCACGTCGCTGACTACCACGAAATCGCAGCCGGCGATGGCGGCGCGGACGGCATCGGCCTCGGGTAGGGTCACGGCGGGGTTCGAGTGGATGATCCACAGCGCCCTGATCCGTCCGTCACTCACCGCGCGGAACATCTCGACGGCCTTGAGCCCCGGCCGCTCGGCCATCCTTGGCGCGTTCCAGAAGCCCGCCACGGCAGCACGGTGGTCCGGGTTCTCCAGCGACAGGTGGCAGGCGAGCTGGTTGGCAAGCCCGCCGACCTCGCGCCCGCCCATGGCGTTGGGCTGGCCGGTGACGCTGAAGGGACCCATGCCGGGCCGGCCGATCCGGCCCGTGGCCAAGTGGCAGTTCAAGATCGCATTCACCTTGTCGGTGCCGCTGCTCGACTGGTTCACGCCCTGCGAGAAGACCGTCACGACGCGCTCGGTTCGGCACCACAACTCGATGAAGCGCGCCAGCTCGGCGAGGGAAAGGCCGGTCTCGCCGCTTTCGGCGCAGGCCGTGGCAATCGCCTCATCGGCGCCTGTCACATGGGACAGGAAACCCGCATCGGTCAGCCCCCGATCGGCAATGGCGGCCAGAAGGCGGTTGAACAGCGCGACATCCGCGCCCGGCGCGATGGGCAGATGCAGGTCGGCGGCCTCGGCCGTGACCGATCGGCGGGGGTCGATCACGACCACCCGCGTGCCACGCGCCGCGCGTGCGGCCTCGACCCGCTGCCACAGCACCGGATGGCACCAGGCGAGGTTAGATCCGACGAGGACGACCAGATCGGCCTCGTCCAGGTCCTCATAGGTGCCGGGCACCGTGTCGGCGCCGAAGGCGCGGACGTGCCCCGCGACGGTCGAGGCCATGCAGAGCCGCGAGTTCGTGTCCACGTTGGCGCTGCCGATGAAGCCCTTCATCAGCTTGTTGGCGACATAGTAATCCTCGGTCAGCATCTGCCCTGAAAGGTAGAAGGCCACCGAGTCCGGCCCATGCGCCGCGATGGTCTGACGGAAGCGCGCGGCGACATGGTCGAGGGCGGTGTCCCAACCCGCCTCGGCCCCGTCGATCACGGGCGACACCAGCCGCCCCGACAGGCTGACCGTCTCGCCCAGCGCCGTGCCCTTGGAGCACAGCCTGCCGCGGTTGGCGGGGTGGTCGGGATCGCCCTTGACCGTCAGGCCGTTCCCGGCCGGGCTCAGGATCACCCCGCAGCCGACGCCGCAATAGGGACAGGTCGAGCAGATCATGCGACCCGCCTCGCCATCAGGCGCTCGGCGTCGATCAGCACCCGGCCGGCCTCCACCCGCGCCGGATAGGTCGCGACCGCGCCTGTGTCGGCGCCCTGCGCCATGCCGGTTTCCAGGCTGAACACCCAGGCGTGCAGCGGGCAGGTGACGGCGTGGCCGTGGACGATCCCATCCGACAGCGGCCCGCCTTTGTGGGGGCACCGGTCGTCCAGCGCGAAGACCCGATCGTCGAAGGTGCGGAAGACCGCCACGCAGCCCTGCGCGGTCCTGACGGTGCGGGCGCCCCGCTGCGGGATGTCGTCCAGCGCGGCGATGTCGATCCAGATGGTCATTCGGCGGCCTCCAGCGAAAGATCGGCAACGGGGCGGAAGCGGCGCGCCGCGTCCGGGCGGGCACGCTCGGCCCAGGGGTCCTTCTGATAGACGCGCTGCGACAGGTCGAAGCGCTCGATCAGCCCGGCGCGGGTGGCGGGATCGGCGATCTGGTCGCGCACCCAGTCCAGCCCGACCTTGGCGATCCACTTGTAGGGCCGGTCGAGATACTTCGCGTGCTCGCGGTAAAGCTGGACAAAGGCCACGGTGATCTCGATGGCCTCGGCCTCGGTCCCGGCCTTCAGCAGCCGCTGCGTTTCCTTGACGTCCATGCCGGCCGCGCCGCCGACGCCGATCTCGTAGCCGGAATCCACGCAGACGATGCCCACGTCCTTGCAGGTCGCCTCGGCGCAGTTGCGGGGGCAGCCCGAGACGCCCAGCTTGACCTTGTGGGGCGTCCAGGACCCCCACAGCCGCTGTTCCAGCGCAATCCCGAGGCCCGTCGAATCCTGCGTGCCGAAGCGGCAGAACTCGGACCCCACGCAGGTCTTCACGGTGCGCAGGCCCTTGGAATAGGCGTGGCCCGACACCAGCCCCGCCGCGTTCAGGTCGGCCCAGATCGCGGGAAGGTCCTCTTTCCGGACGCCCAGCAGGTCGATGCGCTGGCCGCCCGTGACCTTGACCATCGGCACGTCGTATTTCTCGGCCGCGTCGGCGATGGCGCGCAATTCGCGCGGGTTAGTCACGCCGCCCCACATGCGCGGCACCACGCTGAAGGTGCCGTCCTTCTGGATGTTGGCGTGCAGCCGTTCGTTGACAAGGCGGCTCTGCGCGTCGTCGCGATAGTCCAGTGGCCAGTCCGCCAGCAGGTAGAAGTTCAGCGCCGGGCGGCAGGACGGGCAGCCGCAGGAGGTGCGCCAGCCCAGTTCCTGCATCACCGCCGGCATGGATTTCAGCTCCTGCGCCTTGATCAGGCGGCGGACCTCCTCATGCGTCAGGTCGCTGCAGCCGCAGATCGGCTGGGCCGCAGGCTTCTGGAAGGCATCGCCCAGCGTCAGCGCCAGAACCTGTTCCACCAGCCCCGTGCAGGTCCCGCACGAAGCCGAGGCCTTTGTCTGCGCCCGCAGTTGCGCGATGTCGGTCGCACCGCCCTCGATCGCCTGCACGATCCTGCCCTTGCATACGCCGTTGCAGCCGCAGATCTCCGCCTCAAGCGGCAATGCTGCAACGGCTGCAAGAGGGTCCGACTGAACGCCCCCCGCGAAGGCCGGGCCGAAGATCAGCGTCTCGCGCGTGGCGCTGACGTCGGTGCCCTCCTTGATCTTCTGGAAGAACCAGTTGCCGTCGGCGGTGTCGCCATACATGACCGCGCCGATCAGGCGGTCGTTCTCGATCACCAGCCGCTTGTAGATGCCGCGGCCGGGGTCGCGGAAGACGATCTCCTCGCGGCCGGGGGCCTCGGCGAAGTCGCCGGCGCTGAACAGGTCGCAGCCCGTGACCTTCAGCTTGGTCGCCGTCTGCACCGGCCGGAAACCCGCGTCGCCGCCGTTCAGCACATCCGCCAGCACCCGCGCCTGATCGTAGAGCGGCGCGACAAGGCCGAAAAGCTGGCTCTCGAACTCGACGCATTCGCCAAGTGCGAAGATCGACGGGTCCGAGGTCCGCATCCGGGCGTCCACGGTGATGCCCCGCTCGACGTCCAGCGCGGCGTCGGTGGCGATGCGCACCTCGGGGCGGATGCCCACGGCCATGCAGACGAGGTCCGCGCCGTAGACGGTGCCATCCTCCAGCAGCACGGCCTCGACCCGGTCATGGCCCAGGATCGCCTTGGTCGCGCCCTTGCAATGGACGCGGATGCCGCGCCGTTCCAGGTCCTTCTGCAGCAGGTAGCCCGCCGCCGGGTCGAGCTGGCGCTCCATCAGGTGGCCCATCAGGTGGATCACGGTCACGTCGGCGCCGCGCGCGGCCATGCCCGCCGCGGCCTCCAGCCCCAGAAGGCCGCCGCCGATCACCACCGCCTTCGCGCCGGGTCGGCTGGCGGCAATCATCGCGTTGGTGTCCTCGAGGTCGCGGTAACTCACCACGCCCGGAAGGTCGCGGCCCGCGACGGGGATGATGAAGGGGGCCGAGCCGGTGGCGATGACGAGCTTGTCATAGGGCGTCTCGCCTCCCTGCGACACCACCACCTTCCGGGCGCGGTCGATGCGCGTCACCGTCTCGCCGAAGCGGCAGGCGATGCCGCGGGCGGCATAGAAGCCGTCGTCATGGGTGACGATCTCGGCATAGGTCTTTTCGCCCGACAGCACCGGCGACAGCATCAGCCGGTTGTAGTTGCCGCGCGGTTCCGCGTTGAAGAGGGTGATGTCCCAACCCTCGGGAGCGCCGTCGAGCAGGTGCTCGATCATCCGGCCAGAGGCCATGCCGGCGCCGATGACGACAAGTCGCTGTGTCATGGGAAGTCCTCGCATCAGGGGGGTCATGCCGGCTGGCCTGCGGGCGCGCGGTCCAGCCGCCGCACGGTCAGGTGCATCCAGGCGAAGCAGGCGGCGACGATCAGGAACAGCACCATGAAGCAGCTGGACCACAGCCCCGTCGCGTCCTTGAGCCAGCCGAAGGCGATGGGCAGGACGAAGCCGCCGAGGCCCCCGATCATGCCGACCATGCCGCCGACCGCGCCCACGTTCTGGGGGTAGTAGACCGGGATGTGCTTGAAGACCGCGGCCTTGCCGATGGCCATGAACAGGCCCAGCACGAAGACCAGCGCGATGAAGGCCGCGGGGGCCATCGCCGTCTGGCCAGTGGGCAGCGACAGGGCAAGGGCCGCCAGCGCCGAGACGCCGAAGGTCCAGTAAAGCACCGCCCTTGCGCCGTAGCGATCCGACAGCGCCCCGCCCCAGGCCCGGAAGATCGAGCCGGGGATCGAGTAGGCCGCGCCGATCAGGCCCGCGACGGCCACGTCGAAGCCGTAGACGCCGACCAGATAGCGCGGCAGCCACAGCGCCAGCGCGACAAAGCCGCCGAAGACGAAGAAGTAGTAAAGCGAGAAGCGCAGGACGCGGATGTCGGCCAGCGGCGCGAACTCGGCGGCGAAGCTGCGGGCCGGGGCCTCGCCACAGGTGCGCGCGGCGGTGACGGGGTCTTCCTCGCTCAGCCACCAGAAGAGCACGGCGGTCGCGGCAAGCACCCCGGCGTAGACCTGCGCCGCCCCCTGCCAGCCGAGCGCGAGCATCAGGAAGGGTGCCGCGAACTTGGTCACGGCGGCGCCGACGTTGCCGACGCCGAAGATCCCCAGCGCCGTGCCCTGCCGCCCGGCCGGGTAGAAGCGCGAGACATAGGCGACCCCCACCGCGAAGGAGCCGCCGGCGATCCCGACGCCCAGCGCGGCGAGCAGGAACTGCGGATAGGTCTGCGCGAAGGACAGAAGGAATGTCGCCGCGGCGGCGGCCAGCATGGTCAGGGTGAAGACGGTGCGGCCGCCCAGGCGGTCGGTCCAGACGCCCAGGAGGACCCGGATCAGCGACCCAGTTAAAATCGGCATCCCGACCAGCAGGCCGAACTGCGTTTCGGAGAGAGAGAGCGTTTCGCGGATCTGCAGCCCGATGATCGCGAAGATCGTCCAGACGGCGAAGCAGATGGTGAAGGCCCCGGTCGAGAGGACAAGGGCGCGGGTCGGGTGGATGGCGGGGGAAACGGCGGGATCGGCCATGCTTCGGGCTCCGGATGGCGTGGCATCGAAGAAAGCGGGCATGCGGGGGCCGCGACGGGCCGGCATGTCGGCGGTGAATGTCCAGGGGTCCGCGGCGTCGCGGAAGGGTGGCACCCGAGGTGCCGGAAGGCTGCGCCGTTGCAGGCTTCCTGTTCTGCAGGACAGCAGGCTTGCTGCGCTGCCGCAAGCGCGAGGGTGGAAAAACTTGGACTTAAGGATCGTCCTGCCCGCCCGCGCCGCGTCTTTGCGCAAACGCTGGGCAGTCAGTCCACCGGAGGATCAAAAATCCAGCCGTCGAAGAACCTGTCGGGTGCGAGAATCATCGTTCCGCGCTCGGATGCGACGGCGGTCGGGTGGGCCAGCGTCCCCTCGACCTTCATCGAGGCGCCGGGCAGGTCCGCGCCCGCCGCGCGCATGTGCTTGCGATACAGATCGGTGCGGAAGATGGCGGCGCCTGCGCGGCCGGCCGGTTCCTGCGGCAGGTCGAAGCGCCGGGCAAGCTGGGCGGCGATCAGCGCGCCTGTGCTGCGCCAGGGAAAGCTCGCGGCGCCGTCGTGAAAGGTGAAGAACGGTCCCGGCGGGGGGGCCAGGACAAAGGCGGTGCGGTCGGTCAGCGACGCTTCCAGCGTCTCGGCCGGCAGGCCCAGGTATTCGGGGCGCGACAGGATCTCGGCGGCGATGCCCCGGTTGCCTCGCCCGTCGAGCCAGCGCCCTGCCCGCCAGACCGCCCGCATCAGCGCCCCGGCCGCCTCGGGGCGCGCTTCGGCCCATCCTGCCCTTGCCGCCAGCACCTTTTCCGGGGGCGCGGCCCAGATCGAGCGCCCCGAGGCAAGGATCGTGCCCACCCCCGCCTCGGCCGCAACGGTGCCCCATGGCTCGCCCACGCAGAACAGGTCGATCTCTTTTCCCGCAAGGGCGGCAGCCATCTGCGGCGGGGGCACGGTGCGGATCTCGATCCCCGGCCCCAGCCAGCGCGCCATCAGCAGCGCGTGGGTCGAGAAGGTGAAGGGCACGCCGATGCGCAGGCGGGGCCCGGCCGCCGACCGGATGGCTCCGGCCGCCTGCGCCGCATCCGTCAGCCGCGGCAGGTCGCGGGCCAGCGCGGCCGAGGCCCCGATCACCTGCCCGCCATGCGACAAAACCATCAGCGCCTCGACCGGCGGCAGCGAGGGCAGAAGCCCCATCGCCCGCGCCACTGCCATCGGCGCCAGCATATGCGCCGCCTCGACCGCCCCGGCGGCCAGGAAGTCGCGCAGCAGCGCCCATGACCGCGCCTGCACAAGCTCGAGCGCGATGCCCTCGGCGGCCGCAAATCCCATTTCCCGTGCAATGATGACAGGCGCGGCATCGGTGAGCGGCACCCAAGCGACGCGGAGGGTTCCGATGCTCATCCCAGAAGCCCTGCCGCCGTCACCAGCGCCGCGGCGACCTCGGCCAGCTTCTTCTTCTGGTCCATGGCGGTCTTGCGCAGCAGCGCATAGGCCTCCTCCTCGGGCAGGCCACGCGCCCGCATCAGGATGCCCTTGGCGCGGTCGATGACCTTGCGCTCGTCCAGCGCGCGGCGGGTGGCCTCAAGTTCCAGCCGCAGCCGCCGCACCGTGGCGAACTGGGCGATCGCAAGGTCGATCACCGGGCGCAGCACTTCGGGACGGACATCCTCGGCGACATAGGCCGAGACGCCCGCCTCGATGGCCGCGCGCATGAAGGCGGTGTCGCCGCCGGGCGCGAACAGGGCGACCGCGCGTTCCTTGGGCGAGGTCGCGACGGCCATTTCCTCGATCACGTCGCGCGAGGCATGGGCGACGTCGATCAGCACGACATCGGGGTCCATCTCAGCGATCCGGCGGCCAAGACCGCTCGTGTCGGCCAGGATCACGACCCGGCAGGTGCCATCCGAGGCCAGCGCTTCGGCAACGGAATGTGCGCGCGTCTCGTCGGATTCGATCACGAGGATGTTCAGCTGCCTGTCCATGGGAAAAGCCAAGGCATCTGGAAGCGGCGAACGCAACTCGTCGTCGCATGTGCGGCACGCAAGCCTGTCGACAAGGCAACCGCCTGCCGACATCTTGAGCAATGGTGCCGCCACATGGAGCCACCAAAAGAATGCTGCCCGGCGTGCAGGCAGGGCATCGCGGTCTTTTGACCTTCTTGCGAACGGCAAGACGGAGCTGTCCTGAACACAGCGTCTGATCCTCTATCGCTTCCGCCGCAATCGTTCGGAGATGCGGCTCAACATCTCGGTGCGAATGGATAAATCAGCCATCGCGCCGAGCAGGCCGCGTTAGCGAGTCAATGGTCAGAGATTGCGTTCAGCCGTGCGGCGCAGATCAGGTCATTCTCGGTCAGCCCGCCCGCAGCATGTGTGATGAAGGTCACCTCGCAGTAACCCCTACCGAAGCGCACGTCCGGGTGATGCCCTTGGGTCCCGCCCAGCCATGCGGCCAGGTTCACCATCTGCACGGCCCGTGCGAACCCCTTGAACTCCCATCGACGGGTCAGCGCCCGGCCGTGGGCGGCAAGTGTCCAGCCGGGCAGCGTGGCAAGGGCCTTTTCGGCCGTGCCTGCATCCATGGGCGGCATGGCTCCGGTGTAGGGGGTGCAGGTGCGGGTCGCAAGACGCTCATGGTGCAATGCCACGACGAAGGCGCAGGCAATGCAAGGAGGTTGCCGAAGCCTGTATGCCTCCGGCGTGCCCCGAGCGGCGGCGATCGGACATGATCCCGGCGATTTTCGAAGGGCGGCGGGAAACCGGCCCGGGTAAGCCGGTGAAGGATCCGGGGCCTGCTTCGTCTCCTCAGCCCTTGTTGATCCTGCCGAACCAAGCGCCTACCATTCACGGACCGACAGAAGGAGATCGATGCTCAGAGGCTTGGATTGCGTTGCGGGCCACCGTGAAAAGTTCCTGTCTGAGATGCTGCAGCATACATGAAGGACCGCTTTGGGGGAGCTACGCCGTTTCGCGGTGCCGGGCTCGAACGGCTGCTATGGGCCGACAGCTGTCGACCGCTCTTCTCCCCAGTCAGCCTGTCATGGCGTGGAGTGCAGCGCGATCTTACACGGCCCGCGCCACGAGCCGCAGCGCTCCGTCGGGCAGAGGGCGCTGCAGCTTCGCAGCCAGCTCCCAAGGTCCCGATAGCCAGCGCTCCCACTCGTCCGGCTGTGTCAGGATCACGGGCATGGCCTTTGGGTGGACCCTGCCGACCTCCTCGTTCGGCGCGGTGGTCAGAAAGGCAAACAGGTCATCGGTCGTTTCCCCATCCTTGACCTTCCGCACCGACAACCACCCCCGGACCTCGATGCCGGCAAAGAACATCGGCGCGTCGCCAGTAGTCGCGAACCACTGATTGCCGCGCCCAGCCCCCAGGGGCTCGGCAAATGACGTCAGCGGCACAAGGCAGCGGTGCGCCGGGCCTACCCATGTTCGGAAGGAGGTGCGGAAGCCGTGCACGTCAGCGTCGAAGCCAAGCTCTTTCACCAATTTCGAAAGTGTCATGTCCGACAGGGGCACGCCGTATCGGGTGCCGGGGAAGACGACTTTGGAGCCGTCGCCGAACGCACGGGCTTCGTTCAGGATGGTGAGGGCTGGCGCCGACAGCGGCACGCGATGGGCGCGCTTGGCCTTCATGCGCGCCGCCGGAATGACCCAAAGCCTGTTGTCCAAGGTCTATCTCGTCCCATACGGCATCCCGGACCTCGCCAGATCGCGCTGCGGTCAGAACGAGGAATTCCAGCGCCAGCTTCGTCGACGTTATGGCTCGTGACCGCCTGATCGCCGCTAGACAGTCGGCAATGTCCGTGTAGGGCAGCGATTTCCGATGGACCTGCGTCTTGGCGACCTTGGGCAGGGCCTGTGTGATGCTGTCAGCAGGGTTGTCCTGCCGCCAACCCTGCGCAACCGCCCATTTCAGCACTGTGCCGATGCGCTGGCGCACGCGGCGCGCCGTCTCTGGCTTCTCCGTCCAGATCGGGGTCAGGACCCGCAACACGTCGGCCGCCGTCACCTTTGACGCCGGGACCTTGCCGATGAGAGGGAAGGCGTAGCGTTCCAGCGACGAGATGAAGTCCAGACGGTACTTGGCATTACGCCATGTCGGCGAATGCAGTTCGTGCACGCGGCGGCTGGCCTGCTCGAATGTCATGACGGCCTGCTGCTCGCGGCGGGCCGCCAGCGGGTCACCGCCCTCCCGCGCCATCTTGCGGTTAACCAAGGCCTTCTCCCTGGCCTGAGCCAGTGAGACAAGTGAGACACTGCCAAGGCCCAGCTCGCGCCGCTTGCCGTGGATCACGATCCTCTGCACCCAGAACTTGGTGCCATTGGGCTCGACGCGCAGGTACAGACCGTTCCCATCGAAGTACTTGCCTGGCTGACTGGCGTTCTTCACCATGAGGGCCGTCAGGGCCTTCTCCGGCCTGCGCGCGTTTTGAGTAACCATACCTTATCTGTCCACCATCTCTTCCCCCACCATGACACGGATTGTGGCGGACGCAAGTGGAAACCACCGGACGACTGACGACTGGGTTATAGCACGTTTTCAACGGCTTGCGATACTTTCTCGGACAACGCTGGACGATCGACCCGTGGACCTTGGCTCCACCAAATATCCCGCATATCTTATTGAATTACCAGAAAATCTGGGTAGGCTTTCTGCACGAACGCCAGAAATTCGGCCAGCAGGTTCCAGGAAGTCGGCCGATCTTTCCCCGGAACCTCTCGGCTGGCACTGAACTGGCCCCCTTTTCGACCGGACACCTGGGCATAATCATGGAGGCTTAGGCATATGCCTGAGCATGTGCTCATGTCTGAGATCGAGATCATCACCGACGGCGGCCGCCGTCGTCGGTGGAGCGCGGCCGAGAAGCTGCGCATCGTCGAGGAGACGCTGGACGAGAGGGCCAGCATTTCGGTGGTCGCCCGCCGCAATGGCGTTGCCCCGAACGTGCTCTATCGTTGGCGCCGCCTGATGCTGGATGGGGGAGCCGTGGCCGTGTCGGAAGATGACGATGTGACCAGCAACCGGACCGTCCGGCAGATGGAAGACCGGATCCGCGAACTCGAGCGCCAGCTCGGCCGCAAGACGCTGGAGGCCGAGATCCTGCGCGAGGCCCTGGACAAGGCACGCTCAAAAAAACCGACCTTGCTCGCGCGGTCGCCTCTCAGGGACGGTTTCCGGTGAAGGTCGTGGCCGAGACCCTGGGGGTGGCCCGTTCCAACCTGATCGACCGCCTGCACGGCAGGGCGAAGCCGCGTCGGCGCTATCACAAGGCGCAAGACGCGGCGGTGGTGCCGTTGATCATGGCGCTCGTGTCAGCGCGTCCCACATACGGCTATCGCAGGATCACGGCGCTTCTGAACCGCCAACTGCGGGCGGAAAGCCTGGCGCCCGTGAACCACAAACGGGTTTACCGGATCATGAAGGCCACAACCTGCTGCTGGCGCGGAAATATTCCGAACGCCCCGAGCATGTGCACGACGGCAAGATCATCGTGATGCGCTCGAACCTGCGCTGGTGCAGCGACGGGTTTGAGTTCACCTGCTGGAACGGCGACATCGTCCGCGGCGCCTTCATCATCGATGCCCATGATCGGGAAATCATCGCCTGGCGGGCTGTGGTCAACGCCGGGGTCAGCGGCTCAGACATCCGGGACCTGATGCTCGAGGCCGTCGAGCGCCGGTTCGGCACATACCGTGCGCCTGCGGTCATCGAGATGCTGTCCGACAACGGCTCGCCTTACATCGCCAAGGACACGCAGGTCTTCGCCCGCCAGCTGGGCCTGAAGCCCTGCTTCACGCCGGTCCAGAGCCCGCAAAGCAACGGCATCTCGGAGGCTTTCGTGAAGACGCTGAAACGCGACTACGTCCAGGTCACGCCGCTGCCGGATGCCAGGACCGCCCTCGGATTGATCGGCGCCTGGATCGAGGATTACAACGAAAACCACCCGCACTCAGGGCTGAAGATGCGCTCGCCTCGCGAGTTCATCAAAGTTCAAACCGCAACGGCCTGAGTGTCCGGCGAAACGGGGGCAAGACCAGGCACAAGCTCGCGCCCTAGCACACACCAAGGGGAGTTAACTTGGCAAACATCATGGATGTTCTTCGCCGAGTAACGCGATCTGACCGGAGGACTCGTGTAGCCCGCGCCCGAACGTGATACTGTTCGTACGACGATCGATAGGCACCATGCGGATAAGCAACTCGGGTACGATTCCGGGGATGGCTTTACTGTCTCAAGCACGGGGCGGGCGCGTCGCGCAACTCGCCCAGGTCTAGGGGGAGGCCTGTCGGGTGCGACGAAGCTTGACTGAAACCAACCACGCAGTACGCTATCTTGATAAGCCCACCGGCGAAGCCGGATACAATCCTGATAAGCCCATCGGGCATGGCGGATACCATCGCCAACACTTCTGCGGGCTCCGAAGATAACGGGGGGACCGTCCCGGATCAGCACGGATATTCACGGTCCAGGATCAGGCGCGCGGATAGCGCTCGCTGAAGGGCTTCGCCGCCTGAAATGCGAACTCGAATAAATCTTCTTCACACTGCTCGCTTTCTGAACGAGATCATCACTTGGGGTTCCGCTAGAAGATGCAGCTAAATGACATCGACTTCGTCATTATCGGGGCCGCGAAATCGGCAACTACATGGCTCCAGGCGCAGTTGCAGTCGGACCCGGCTGTCTACATGCCTGACCCGGAACTTCATTACTTCTCCCGTGAGTACGATCGTGGAACAGACTGGTATCTTGCGCAGTTCCGCGAGCAGGCAGCCGAAAAAACCATCGGCGAGAAATCCAATTCCTATCTTTACGCACCCGATGCGGCGGCGCGCCTTCATCGAGACCTGCCGCAGGTGAAACTGGTCGCGCAGCTTCGCAATCCCGTGGAGCGGGCCTATTCAAACTACTGCATGCTGTTCAGGCGCGGCGAGGTCGGGAAGGATATCGAGTCCTATCTCGACCCCTCGCGGGGTGAAAATATCCGATTTCTGGTCGCCGGTAAATTCGCGTCGCACCTGCAGTCCTACATCGAACTCTTCGGGCGCGAGCGGCTCCTTATCCTTTTTTACGAAGGGGTGTCGTCCGACCCGGAAGGGCAAATATCGCGGCTGCGGGCCCACCTGGGGTTGCCGCCGCGCCCTTTGTCACAAAACAGCCAGGAGAAGGTCAAGGACAAGACGGCGCCGATTGTGCCCGCCGGATTGCGCAAGCGTCTCGCGTTGATGAAACCGATCGTGCGCCCCTTGAAGGGGACCCCCGCTTTCGGGGCGATCCGAGGGCTCATTGCGCGCGAGACCCGCTATCCGCCTTTGACCCAAGAACTGCGAACGCGCCTCGGTGAATATTACCGGCCCTCGATCGAAACCCTTGAGCAACTCAGCGGCCAATCGCTCGATCACTGGTACAAGCCAGCAGACCGGATCAGTTGAACGGCAACCGCCCGTTTCGGAAACCGAAACATCGTTGCTTTTCCAAGGTCCAGACGCTAGGCTTCCAGGATGCGTGCGCGCCGCGGCGTACGCTGGGATACCGATCCGGGGGGACGGAATGAAGACATTCATCGTGACGGGCATCCAGATGAGAAACAAAGGCTCTCAAGCCATGTTTCTTTCATTGTGTCATACCCTGAAATCCCTGTTCAAGGACTGCGAGGTCATCGGCTTCGCAAACAAATACGACTCACCCGAGCAATATAATTTCAAGTTACTGCCATTCGACGACTATACCCGCTTCGCCTTGAAATACCGCCTGTACAATGTACCGCCCCTTGTATCCGCATCGACCTACGTCGTCGGCAAGCTGAGAAAAAGCGGCAAATGGCGTGGTGCGGTCTCGGAAATGGAAAGCGCACTGCGACGAGCAGACGCCATTCTAGATGCCAGCGGTTACACGCTCGGCTCCGGCTGGCCCAAGCAGAGCGGCAGGACGCTGCTGCAAACGATAGACCTGGCCAGGCGATACAAGAAGAAAATCATCCTGTTGCCCCAAAGCTTCGGTCCATTTGACTGGGGCGAGAAGGACGATGCGAAATTTCTCGAGGAGGTCAAACGAACGCTGCGTTATGCCTCGAAAATCTACGCTCGCGAACGAGAAGGATATGAGTGCCTGACCCAACTCGGCCTCAATAATGTCGAGTTATCGGCAGATATGGTGATCAGGGAGAGAATGTTTCCCAGCGCCAGCGACATCTTGAGAGAGCACGCCAGGAGAGAGATAGAATACCCGCCTGACAATTCTGTTGGCTTCATCATAAATCAGAACGTGTTCAGGATCGGTGACGCGCCGGCGGTTCTGGACCTGTATGCGAGGATGATCAAGGAGTTGATCGATAACGGCGAGAAGGTATGCATCCTCAACACATCCACCGCGGATACCAATCGGGTAAGGGATGTCCTTGACAAGGTCACCGATCGGCACAAGGTCGACGTGATCACCGGAGAATACTCAAGCCCGGAATTGATAGAAATCATATCCCGGTTCAAGTACGTTGTCGCGTCGCGCTATCACTCGGTGGTGTTCGCTTACAGAAGCGGCGTCCCGGCAGTCATCCTGGGGTGGGCGAGCAAATATGTCGACCTCGCGCTCCTCTTTCAGCAACAGGATTATGTGTTCGACATCAGGGCTGCGAGTGCCGACCAGATCATGAGAAAGGTCAGCGAGATGGGGGCGAACTATAAGACGGAGTCACAACGCATCAAGAACTGCCTGGAGAACGTTCAGGCCACCTCCGTCGTGCGGCAAGCCATGTCTGCCTTGCAGGGGTGAGTTGTCGTCGAATGCTCCGACACACGGGGAAAGACGCCGCTCATGCAGGTAGTTGACCTGCCGCGCATGCCGATCCCGCTTACCTTCCTGCCGCTATCCGCCCCTGATCAGTAGGCGTTGCGGGAAGCGGCGCCGCGCTCCGAGAGCGAAACGATGATCCGGCCCCAGGAGCCCTTCCTGACGCATCGGTGTCCGCCCTTGCCACACGCCGTCGAACGCACCCTCCCGACGCACCCTACCCGCCCGCAGCGATCACGCGTTGAACAGGAAATGCAGCACGTCGCCGTCCTTGACTTCGTAGGTCTTGCCCTCGACGCGGAACTTGCCGGCCTCGCGGGCGCCTGCTTCGCCATTGCCCGCGACATAGTCGTCATAGGCGATGGTCTCGGCGCGGATGAAGCCCTTCTCGAAATCGCCGTGGATCTCGCCCGCCGCCTGAGGGGCCAGCGTGCCCTTGCGGATCGTCCAGGCGCGCGCCTCCTTGGGGCCGACGGTGAAATAGGTCTGCAGCCCCAGCAGGTCGTAGCCGGCCCGGATCAGCCGGCCGAGCCCGGCCTCGTCCAGCCCCATCTCGGCCAGGAACATCTGCGCCTCGTCATCGGGCAGCTGGCTGATCTCCTCCTCGATCCGGGCCGAAATCACCACGTGGCCGGCGCCCTGGGCGCGGGCCATCGCCGCCACCCGGTCGGACTGGTCGTTGCCGGTGGCGGCCTTCGCCTCCTCGACGTTGCAGACGTAAAGGACCGGCTTGGCGGTCAGCAGCTGCAGCATGTCCCAGGCCCTGCGATCGTCCTCGGCCACGGCGAGGCTGCGCGCCGGCTGCCCGGCCTCGAGCGCGGCCTGCGCCTGCTTCAGCAGCCGCTCCTGCGCCGCGGCCTCCTTGTCGCCGCCCTTCAGCTTGCGCTGCAGGTTGGCCAGCCGGCGCTCGATCGATTCCAGGTCGGCGATCATCAGCTCGGTCTCGATCGTCTCGGCATCGGCGACCGGGTCGACGCGGCCCTCGACATGGGTGATGTCGCCGTCCTCGAAGCAGCGCAGCACATGGGCGATGGCGTCAACCTCGCGGATATTCGCCAGGAACTGGTTGCCCAGCCCCTCGCCCTTGCTGGCACCCTTCACCAGTCCGGCGATGTCGACGAAGGTGATGCGGGTCGGGATCGTCTGCTTCGACCCGGCGATCCCGGCCAGCCGGTCGAGCCGGGGGTCGGGCACGGCGACCTCGCCGACGTTCGGCTCGATGGTGCAGAACGGAAAGTTCGCGGCCTGCGCGGCGGCGGTCCGGGTCAGGGCATTGAACAAGGTGGACTTGCCCACGTTCGGCAACCCGACGATCCCCATGCGAAAGCCCATGCGATACCCTTTCCTGCGCGCGTGTCGGGGCCTTCTAGGGCAGCGCGGGGCAGCCGTCCAGCAAAGCGCGCGGCCGGCGGAGCAACACCCTTTCGCTCTTGGCCCAGCCATCCTATGACGGGCCGGTCGCGCAGCAGGAGGCCACGGAATGTCCCGGATCAACGCTCTTTTTTCCCGGCTTGCCGAAGCCGGCGGCAAGGCCTTTGTGTCCTATGTCATGGCCTTCGATCCCGACCGCGAAACCTCGCTGGAGATCATCCGGGGCCTGCCGGGTGCGGGCGTGGACATCATCGAACTGGGGATGCCCTTCACCGACCCGATGGCGGACGGCCCGACGATCCAGGCCGCCGGCCAGCGCGCGCTGGCGGCGGGCGGGTCGGTCAGCGGCGTGCTGGACCTCGTGCGGGCGTTCCGCGAGGGCGACGACAGCACGCCGATTGTGCTGATGGGATACTACAACCCGATCTATGCCCGGCAGGGCGGGGTCGACCGCTTCGTCGCCGAGGCGGTCGAGGCCGGGGTCGACGGGCTGATCGTCGTCGATCTGCCGCCCGAGGAGGATGCCGAGCTGTGCCTGCCGGCGCGCGCGGCCGGGCTCGACTTCATCCGCCTCGCCACCCCCACGACCGACGATCGGCGGCTGCCGGCGGTGGTCCGGAACACCTCGGGGTTCGTCTATTACGTCAGCGTGACCGGGATCACCGGCGCGCAGGCGGCACAGGCGGCCGAGGTGGCGCCCGAGGTCGCCCGCATCCGCGCCGCGGCGGGGCTGCCGGTCGTCGTGGGCTTCGGCATCACCACGCCGCAGGCGGCGGAAGCGGTCGCGGGGGTCGCGGACGGCGCGGTGGTGGGCTCGGCCATCGTCGCGCGCATCGGCGCGGGTCGCCCGGTTCCCGAGGTCCTGGCCTTCGTCCGCGAGCTGGCCGACGGCGCGCATCGGGGCTGAGGCAGATGCGGTTGGACCACATCGCCATCGCCTGCCGCGCCCTCGACGAGGGCGCGGCCTGGCTGCGCGACCGGCTGGGGGTCTCCCCCGAGGGCGGCGGGCGCCACCCGCTGATGGGCACGCATAACCGGCTGCTGTCGCTGGGCCCCGGCGAATATCTGGAACTGATCGCGATCGACCCGGACGCGCCTGCGCCCGGGCGCCCGCGCTGGTTCGGGTTGGACGGGTTTTCCGGCCCGCCGCGGGTCGCCGGCTGGGTCCTCCGGGCGCCTGACGGCACGCCCGCGCCGGCGGGCAGCGCCTGGGAAACCGCCCGCCGCGGCGATCTGAGCTGGCGGATCACGATTGCCGACTCGGGGCGGATGGGCGGCAACGGCGTGGTTCCGGCGTTGATCGACTGGGGCGCGGCACCGCATCCGGCCGAGCGGCTGACGGATCACGGGCTACGGCTGGGCGGGCTGCAGCTGAGCGGAGACGGTGCCGCCGACGCGGCTCGGCTGGCCGACGATCCTCGGATCACGGCAGTCAGCGGCCCCGAGGGGCTGTCGGCCACGATCCTGACCCCGCGGGGCGAGGTAGTCCTGTGATCCGAGACGCGCTGCCGCAGGATGCCGCGGCGATCGGCGCGATCTGGAACCCGATAATCCGGGATACGGCCATCACCTTCTGGCCGACCGAGCGCGATCACGACTGTATCGCCGCCATGATCCGCGACCGGCAGGCCGCGGGGCACGGGTTCTTTGTCGCCGAGATCGGTGAGGCTGTGGCGGGATTCGCCAGCTATGCGCAATTCCGCGCGGGCGCGGGTTATGCGAGGTCGCTGGAACACACGATCAATCTCGGCCCTGCGGCGCGCGGCCGCGGGATCGGCGCGGCGCTGTTGCAGCGGGTCGAGGACCACGCCCGCGCCGCGGGCGGCCGGCTGATGATCGGGGCGATCACGGCCAGCAACCAGGCCTCGCTGAGATTTCACGCCCGCAGCGGCTATGCCGAATGGGGCCGGATCCCGGCGGCCGGCTGGAAATTCGGCGCCTTCCACGATCTGGTCCTGATGGGGAAGGACCTGGCGGGCTGAGGTTTTGCCCCTACGGCGCCGTGTCGGCCGAGCCCATGCCGTCCGGCCCAGCGCCATCGACGGGGGCTGCGCTGGTCTGACGCTCCGTCCGCGTGCCCGCGCTGTCGTGCTTCCCTGCAGTCGCCTCGGTCTTTCCCGGCCATCGCGGCCGCTGGCCGCCGATGCCGCGATCCCGCCGGACGCGGGCCGAGCTCCACAGCCGCGCCCCGCTTGCCGCCTCTGCGCTGAGCCAGCGGATCTCGCCGCCCGAGACCCACGCCGCTTGCGCGCCGATGTCGCGCAGGCGGCGTTCGTCCAGCAGCAGGCACGGCCCGTCGGCCCCGGCAGGCGCCACGCCGTGCAGCACCACGATCCCGCCCCCGGCACAGGCGGCGGCGACGCGATCCGCCGCGCCCTTGCCCGACAGATGCACCAGCGGCCGGCCGGCGAAGGCGGTTTCGCGCGTGCCCTTGGCCCCGCTCCACGCGGGTCGCGCCGCGGCCAGGTCGGCGCCGGCGACATCGCCATCGGCGCGCAGCCAGCTGTCGGCGGTGAAGGCGCCGGCCGGCTTGGCCAGCGCCCGCCCCTGCGCGGTCATCACCCCCACCACGCTGCCATCGCCCGCGACCAGCAGGTCCGGCCGCCGGGCCGTCACCCAGATCACCGCTGCAGCCAGCAGCAGGGCGACCCCGCCGCGGACCAGCCAGCGCGCCGCGCGCCGCCCCGCCGGCGCGTCCAGCGCCAGCAGCGCCACGGTCGCCCCGACCCCGCCCAGCGGCAGGACGATCCAGGGCGGCGCCGGCACCGCCAGCACCGCTCCGCCCCAGTCCGCGACCCGCTCGCCCACGAACAGCATCCAGCGCGTGCCCAGCCCCATCGCCCACAGCGCGGGGCCGGCCAGCCCCAGCGGCCCCAGCACGGCGGCGATCACCCCCGCGGGCATCACCACCGCGCCCATCACCGGCACCACCAGCAGGTTGGCGATCAGCCCGTATTGCGCCGAGCGATTGAAATGCGCGGCCGCGATAGGGGACGTCGCGATCCCCGCGATCAGCGACGACAGCACCAACAGCGCTGCGCCGCGGACAATCCAGGGCAGCCGGTTGGCGTGACGCGACCAGGCCGGAAACACCAGGATCAGCGACGCGGTGGCGGCGAAGCTCATCTGGAAGCCGGGCGTCACCAGTGCCTCGGGGGCGACCGCCAGGATCGCGATGGCCGCGACTGCCACCGTCCGCAGCGAGATCGCGCGCCGGTCCAGCAGGATCGCGCCCAGCATCACCGCCACCATCAGGAACGCCCGCTCGGTCGGCACGCCGCCAGCCGACAGCCACAGATAGCCGGCCGACGCCGCCAACGCCCCGGTGGCCGCGGCCTTGTGGATCGGCCAGCCGGCAAAGCGCCGGCCCACCGTCGCCTGGATCGCCGCCAGCGCCAGCCGCAGCGCGCCATAGACGAAGGCGGCCAGCATGCTCATGTGCAGGCCCGAGATCGACACGATGTGATAAAGGTTCGAATCCCGCATCGTCTGGTTGGTCGCCTCGGCGATGCCCGAGCGGTCGCCGGTCATCAGCGCCGCCGCGACCGCGCCCTCCTGGCCGCCGATCGCCTCTTGCATCGCCCGCGACAGGCGCAGGCGCAGCGCGGTCGCATCCAGCAGCCGCGGCGGCGCCGGGGCCACCGTCACCACCGGGTTCCGGGTATAGCCGACTGCGCCCAGCCCATCGAAGAACGACGCGCGGCGGAAATCGAAGCCGTTGGGCTCGGCCGGACCGGGGGGCGGCCCCAGATGCCCGGTCAGCATGACGCGCTGGCCCGGCGGCGGCAGGTCCTGAGGTTCGGTCAGCGACAGGCGCACCTGCCGGGGGGTGCGGTCGGGCGCCATGTCGCGCAGCACGACGTGGTCGAGCGTCAGCCGCATCCGGTCGCGGGCCGAGCGGTCGATGCCCGCGACGCGCCCCTCGATCGGGCCGTAATATCGGAAATCCAGCACCGGCGCGGCGACCAGATGGGCGCGCAAGCCGGCCAGCAGGAAGCCCGTGCAGGCCAGCGCCAGGGCTGTCGCCAGCAGCCTCAGGACATCCGCGCGTTCCCAGCCGATCCGCCCGGCCAGCGCCCGGCGCCGGACCACGGCGGCCGCGGCGACCAGTCCCGCGGCGGCGGCGGCCACCGCCAGATAGGCCGCGCCGCCGGGTTCGAACCGCAGCGCAAACCACAGCGCGATCCCGCAGGACAGGATCACCGGCACCCAGACCATCAGCCCGGCGCGCTGCACCCGGTCGGGAATCGTCTCGGCCGCGGTCTCGGACCGGGCGAACAGCCGCACGCGCCAGTCCGCGGCGCGGCGGCGCAGCGATCCTGCCGGGATCGCGGGCTCGATCACCGCCAATCCTTGTCTCTCCCCTGCCGCTTCGCGTATCCCTGCCGCGATCCTAGGCGCGCGCTCCTTTCCGAAGGGTTAACGCGCGCCGCTTTCAGACTGTCAGGACCCTCTGATGCACGCTGCCGCCCCCGTCGTGACCCGGTTCGCGCCCTCGCCCACCGGCTATCTGCATATCGGCGGCGCCCGCACCGCGCTGTTCAACTGGCTGTATGCCCGTGGCCGCGGCGGCAAGTTCCTGCTGCGGATCGAGGATACCGACCGCGCGCGATCCACCCCTCAGGCGACCGAGGCGATCCTGCAGGGGCTCACCTGGTTGGGGCTCGACTGGGACGGAGACCCGATCAGCCAGTTTGCCCGCGCCGAGCGCCATGCCGAGGTCGCCCGGCAGATGCTGGACGCCGGCACCGCCTATCCCTGCTATACGACCGCCGACGAGATCGCCGCCTGGCGCGAGGCGAACCCCAACCAGGTCTTCCAGAGCCCCTGGCGCGATGCCGACCCCGCCACCCGCCCCGACGCGCCCTATGCGATCCGCCTGCGCGCCCCGCTTGAGGGGGTGACGGTGATCCGCGACGCCGTGCAGGGCGACGTGACGTTCCGCAACGACCAGCTGGACGACATGGTGCTGCTGCGGTCGGACGGGACGCCCACCTACATGCACGCGGTGGTCGTGGACGACCACGACATGGGCGTGACCCACATCATCCGCGGCGACGACCACCTGACCAATGCCGCCCGGCAGGCACAGGTCTATGCCGCCAACGGCTGGGCGCTGCCGGTCTTTGCCCATATCCCGCTGATCCACGGCACCGACGGCAAGAAGCTGTCCAAGCGCCACGGCGCGGTCGGGCTGCACGAATTCGCGGCCATGGGCTATCCGGCAGCGGCGATGCGCAACTACCTCGCCCGGCTGGGGTGGAGCCACGGCGACGACGAGCTGTTCGACGACGCCAAGGCGCAGGCGTGGTTCGACCTGGACGGGATCGGCAAGGCCCCTGCCCGGCTGGACTTCAAGAAGCTCGAGCATGTCTCGTCCCACCATATCGCCGCCATGTCCGACGACGCGCTGATGGCCGAGATCAAGGCCTTCCTGACCGCGACCGGGCAGCCCCCCCTCGACGCGACGCAGCGTTCCCGGCTGGTCCCGGCGCTGGGGGCGCTGAAGCAGAAGGCCAGGACCCTGCCGCAGCTGCTGGAGCAGGCGCATTTCGCGCTGATCGGCCGGCCGGTTCAGCCCGACGAGAAGGCCGCGGGCAGCCTCGATCCGGTATCCGTTGGTATACTGTCAGAATTGACCGCTGCGCTGCAGCATGCTAAGTGGAATCGGGACGAACTGGAGGCCGTGGCGCAGCGGATTGCCGCGGCGCACGGGCTTGGACTGGGCAAGATCGCCGCGCCCCTGCGCGCGGCCCTGGCCGGGCGAAGCTCTACCCCCAGCGTGTTCGACATGATGCTGGCGCTGGGCCGCGAGGAATCGCTGGCCCGCCTGGCCGACGTGGCGGCCTGAGCCGCCCCTGGCATACCCGGTCCCGCGGGACCACAGGCGAAAAGGAACGTGCGATGGCCGAAGCCAAGACTGCCCGGATCACCGTGAAGGACAAGGAAATCGACCTGCCGGTGCTGACCCCGACCGTCGGCCCCGAATGCGTCGACATCCGCAAGCTGTATGGGCAGGGGGGCGTCTTCACCTTCGATCCCGGCTTCACGTCGACCGCGGCCTGCGAAAGCGCGATCACCTATATCGACGGCGACGTGGGTGAGCTGTGGTATCGCGGCTACCCGATCGAGCAGCTGGCCGAAAAGTCGCACTACCTGGAAGTCTGCTACCTGCTGCTGAACGGCGAGCTGCCCAATGCCGAGCAGCTGGAAAAGTTCGAGACCCTGATCACGCGCCACACCATGGTGCATGAGCAGATGCATTATTTCTTCCGCGGGTTCCGCCGCGACAGCCACCCGATGGCAACGATGGTGGGCGTGGTCGGCGCGATGTCGGCCTTCTATCACGACTCGACCGACATCAACGACCCGGTCCAGCGCGAGATCGCCTCGCACCGGCTGATCGCCAAGCTGCCAACGATCGCGGCGATGGCCTACAAGTACTCGATCGGGCAGCCCTTCGTGTATCCCAGGAACGAGCTCGATTACGCCTCGAACTTCCTGCACATGTGCTTCTCGGTCCCGGCCGAGAAATACGAGGTGAACCCGGCGCTGGCCCGCGCGATGGACCGCATCTTTACCCTGCACGCGGACCACGAACAGAACGCCTCGACCTCGACCGTCCGTCTGGCCGGGTCGTCGGGCGCCAACCCGTTCGCCTGCATCGCGGCCGGCATCGCCTGCCTGTGGGGGCCGGCGCATGGCGGCGCCAACCAGGCCGCGCTGGAGATGCTGCAGCAGATCGGGTCGGTGGACCGGATCCCGGAATACATCAAGCGCGCCAAGGACAAGGATGATCCATTCCGACTGATGGGCTTTGGCCACCGGGTCTACAAGAACTTCGACCCGCGGGCCAAGATCATGAAGGAATCGGCCGACGAGGTGCTGGACATCCTCGGCATCCACAACAACCCGACCCTGCAGGTCGCCAAGGAACTGGAAAAGATCGCCCTGGAAGACGATTACTTCGTCTCGAAGAAGCTGTATCCGAACGTCGATTTCTATTCCGGCATCATCCTTTCGGCGATGGGGTTCCCGACCTCGATGTTCACCCCGATCTTCGCGCTGTCGCGCACCGTCGGCTGGATCTCGCAGTGGAAAGAGATGCTGGGCGACCCGGACAACAAGATCGGCCGTCCGCGCCAGCTGTATGTCGGGTCCGACAAGCGGGACTATGTGGACGTCGCCAAGCGCTGACCTTCGCAGAACGACCTGGACACGGGGGCCCGACGCGGCCCCCGTTTTCGTTTTTCGCCACCGCATGTTCCGCGGCCGCGCGGTCCGTGCTAGGGCGCCCGAGGGGATGACTGCACGGGGCCCGCGATGAACCTGCTTTTCGCCAATGACCGCCGCGGGGAATATCCGCCCAGCCTTTACGCCGACCAGAACACGCCGCTGCCCCCCTTCCCGCCGCTGCGGGGCGAGGCCCGCGCCGACGTGGTGGTGGTGGGCGCGGGCTATACGGGCCTGTCGGCCGCGATCCATCTGGCCCGCGCCGGGCGGCGGGTCATCGTGCTGGACGCCCAGAGGGTTGGCTTTGGCGCCTCGGGGCGCAATGGCGGGCAGCTGGGATCGGGCCAGCGGCTGGACGTCGAGGATCTGGAACGGCTCGCCGGTAAGGACGCCGCCCGCCGGCTGTGGGACATGGCCGAAGCGGCCAAGGCCCTGACCCGCGCCCATGCCGAGGCCGCGGGCGTCACGGTCCACCCCGGCGTGGCGCACGCCGCCCGCAGCGCCGCCGAGGTCGCCCATGCACGGCAGAACGCCGAGCGGCTGGCGCGCGATTATGGCTATGACCGCGTCCAGCCGCTGAGCCGCACCGAGATGCAGGCGCTGGTGAAATCGCTGCTTTACATGGGCGGCGACATCGACCGGGGCGCCGGGCACCTGGACCCCCTGGCGCTCGCGCTGGGGATGGCGCGGTTGGCCAGCGCGGCGGGGGCGACGATCCACGAACTCAGCCACGTCCACGCCATCCGTCACGCCCGCAAGGCCGGCGAGACGACCATCGTCCAGACCGGCACCGGGCGGGTGATCTGCGACCACGTGATCTTCGCCGCCAACGGCTATCTGGGCCACATGGAGTTGGGCATCGCCAGCCGGGTCATGCCGCTGAACAACTATATCGTGGCGACCGAGCCGCTGGGCGACCGGGCCGAGACGATCCTCGCCGAGAACGTCGCCGTCCACGACACCCGCTTCGTTGTGAACTACTGGCGGCTCAGCGACGACCGGCGGCTGATCTTTGGCGGCGGCGAGACGGTCAGCTATCGCTTTCCCGAGGACATCGCCGGCAAGGTCCGCAGGCCGCTGGAACAGGTCTATCCGCAGCTGAAGGGCGTCACCATCACCCACGCCTGGGGCGGCACGCTGGCGATCACCATGAACCGGATGCCGTTGTTCGCGCGCCCGGCGCCGAACTGCCTGTCGGCCAGCGGCTTTTCGGGACACGGGGTGGCGCTGTCGAACCTCGCCGGCAAGCTGATGGCCGAGGCGGTCCAGGGCCAGTCCGAGGGCTTCGACACGATGGCCGCCCTGCCCTCGCGGCAGTTTCCGGGGGGAGCGGCGCTGCGCTGGCCGCTGCTGGTGGCGGGGATGGGCTGGTATTCGCTGCGCGACCGGTTGGGGGTCTGACCGATCTACGCCCCATCGGGCGGCGGCTTGCGGGCCAGGCGGGCGGCGCGCCGGGCATGATAGGCGCTGACCAGCGGCACGGTCATGTAATGGAACGCGACGGCGGCCAGCAGTCCGGGGCCGAGCCCGCCCACCAGATAGGGCAGGAAGATCGTCTCCATGAAATGCGCCAGCCGGTCCCACTCCGCGACCCGGCCATCGAACGCCGCCAACGCGTTATGCGCCAGCTGCCGCCCGGCGGCCGCGAACGCCTCGAAGATCGCGGCGGGCGCCATGCTGCCCTCGACCCCCAGCATCCAGCGCCCCAGCCCCAACGACGTGACGGCGATGATGGGGATCGTCACCGGATTACCCACGAAGCTGCCGATGACCGAGGCCAGCATGTTGCCCCCGATCCCCCAGGCCAGCGCCATCGAGCCGACGAGATGCAGGCCGAACAGCGGCGTGAAGCTCATCAGCGCGCCCGCGGCCACCCCGCGCCCGATCCGGTGCGGCTGGTCCGGCAGCCGCCGCAGCCGGTGCAGCGCGTATTGCGCCGCCCGCAGCCAGCCGCCGCGCGGATAGACCATGTCGCTGGCCATCTGCGAATAGCTGCGCGGCTTGCGCTTGAACACCGGCCTGCCTTTCGGTCGTTGATCCGGGGGCAGTCAACCAGCCCCGGGCCCGAAGGGCAACCGGGGGGACTAGACCGTGGCCGAGGCGTCCCGGATGCGCGCCACCTGCGCCACGTCGCTTTCCGCTTCCAGCGCGGTCAGCAGCGTGTGCAGGTGTTCCCGGTCGCGCAGGTCCACATCGACCCGCAGGCGATAGAAATCCGGCTTGCGGTCGAGGAATTCCAGGTCCGAGATATTCGCCCCCTGCGCCCCGATCAGGGTGCAGATGCGGCCCAGCACGCCCGCGTCATGGCGGATCGTCAGCCCCAGCCGCGAGGAATAGACCGGCGGGTGCCGCCCCTCGCGCCAGCGCAGATCGACCCAGCGGTCCGGCTGATCCTCGAAATCCGCCAGCACCGGGCAGTCGATGGCGTGGATCACCACCCCCTTGCCGCGATAGGTGATGCCGATGATCCGTTCCCCCGGCAGCGGGTTGCAGCAGGGCGCGCGGGTGAATTCCTTGTCCGCCTCGAGCCCGGCGACGGCGCGGCTGGTGTCGATCTCGTCGGCCGAGGGGGCAAGGTCGGGATACAGCGCCGCGATGACCTGCTGGGCCGACATCTCGGCCGACCCGATCCGGGCCAGCATCTCGTCGGCATCGGGCAGCGCCAGCGTCTTGGCGGCGGTGCGCAGCGCCTTGTCCGTGGCCTTGCGGTTCACATGCTCGAAGGCCACCCGCACCAGTTCCGATCCCAGCCGGATGAAGCGCGAGCGGTCCTCTTCGCGCAAGGACCGGCGGATCGCCGACTTGGCGCGGCCGGTGGCCACGATGTCCAGCCACGTCGCCTGCGGCCGCTGGCCCGAGGCGGCGATGATTTCCACCGACTGCCCGTTCTTGAGCCGCGTCCACAGCGGCACCCGGATGCCGTCCACCTTGGCGCCCACGCAGCCATTCCCCAGCCGGGTGTGGATCGCATAGGCGAAATCGATGGGCGTGGCACCCTTGGGCAGCTGGATCACGTCGCCCTTGGGCGAAAAGCAGAAGACCTGGTCCTGGTACATCTCGAGCTTGACGGCTTCCAGGAACTCGTCGTGATCCTCTTCCCCGAACCGCTCGGTGAGGCTCGCCAGCCATTCCCCCGGGTCGATGGCGAAGGGGTTCTTGGACCGCACCCCGTCGCGATAGGCCCAGTGCGCGGCCACCCCGGCCTCGGCGACCTCGTGCATGGCGCGGGTGCGGATCTGCACCTCGACCCGGGTGGCGTCGCGGGCCGAGACGGTGGAATGGATCGAGCGGTAGCCGTTCGACTTGGGCTGGCTGATATAGTCCTTGAACCGGCCCGGCACCGCCCGCCACTTGCGGTGGATCACCCCCAGCGCGCGATAGCAATCCGCCTCGGACCGGGTGATGATGCGAAAGCCGTAGATGTCGGACAGGCGGCTGAACGACAGCTGCTTTTCCTGCATCTTGCGCCAGACGCTATAGGGCTTCTTGGCGCGGCCGAAGACCTCGGCCTCGATCCCCTCGGCGTCCAGCGCGGCGCGGATGTCGGCGGTGATCCGGGGGATCACGTCGCCGGTTTCCTTCTGCAGCGTCACGAAGCGGCGGATGATCGAGTTGCGGGCCTCGGGGTTGATGACCTTGAAGGCGAGGTCTTCCAGTTCCTCGCGCATCCACTGCATCCCCATCCGGCCGGCCAGCGGGGCGAAGATGTCCATCGTCTCGCGCGCCTTCTGCACCTGCTTGTCGGGGCGCATCGACTTGATCGTGCGCATGTTGTGCAGACGGTCCGCGAGCTTGACCAGGATGACTCGAAGATCGCGCGACATCGCCATGAAAAGCTTGCGGAAGTTTTCCGCCTGCTTGGAATGGGTGCCGGACAGTTGCAGGTTGGTCAGCTTGGTGACGCCGTCGATCAGGTCGGCGATGTCGCGCCCGAACAGCTGCGCCACGTCGGTCCAGGTGGACCGGGTGTCCTCGATGGTGTCGTGCAGCAGCGCGGTGACGATGGTCGCGTCGTCCAGCCGCATCTCGGTCAGGATGGCGGCGACGGCGACGGGATGGGTGAAATAGGGCTCGCCCGAGTGCCGGAACTGCCCCTCGTGCATCCGGCGGCCGTAATCATAGGCCTGCCGGATCAGATCCTCATTGGTTCGCGGGTTATAGTTGCGAACAAGGGCGATCAGGTCTTCGACGTCGATCCGGTCCAATCGAGTCCCCGTCAGCCCCGGCCCCGTCAGCCCCGGCCCTGCGCTTCCAGCATCATGCGCAGCATGCGCTCTTCGCTTTCCTCGTCGGCGGGCTTGGGCCGGTCGATTTCCGCGCCCAGCAGCAGCGCCATCGCGTCCTCTTCGGGCTCGTCGACCTCGATCTGGGTCTGGGTCTGTTCGATCATCCGCTCGCGCAGGTCATCGACGGGCTGCGCCTCGTCGGCGATTTCGCGCAGCGCGACGACCGGGTTCTTGTCGTTGTCGCGGTCGATGGTCAGCGGCGAGCCCGCCGCGATTTCGCGCGCCCGGTGGGCGGCCAGCAAGACGAGGTCGAACCGGTTCGGGACCTTGTCGACGCAATCCTCGACGGTGACGCGGGCCATGACATACCTCTTGCGAATCAGCGGGTGGGGCAAGGCGACATAACTGGATGCCGCGCCGCGGAAAGTCAAGCAGACGTGCGGTTTCCGATGCTTTCGCTGGCAGGCAGCGGGAGCATCCCGGAAAGCCCCTCAAGCTTCAGCGCGGCCAGCATCTGCGCGACGTTCCTTCCGGTGCGGGGGTGCACCCAGCCGGGCGCGATCTCGGCCAGCGGCGCCAGCACGAAGCCGCGATCCTGCATCCGCGGATGCGGCAGGATCAGCCGGTCGGGGGCGATCCGCGCCTGCTCTTCGGCCGGCAGGTCGCGCCACCCGTCCTGCGTGGCCGCGTCGGGCAGCACCGCGTCACCCACGGCGATCAGGTCCAGGTCGATGCCGCGCGCCTGCCAGCGCGCGCCGTCGCGGACGCGGCCCAGCGCGGCCTCGATCTCGTGCAGGATCGCCAGCGTTCCGGCCGGATCGGTCGCCGCGTCGATCGCGGCCGCGGCATTGACGTAATCCGGACCGCTGCCCGGCGGGTGCGCCGGGGTCCGCCAGAACCGGCTCAGCGCGACGATGCACAGGCCCCGCGCCTGCATCATCGCCAGCGCCGCTCGCAGGCTGTCGGCCGGCGCACCTGCCCAAGAGGACAGGTTTGCGCCCAGCGCGACCAGCGCTAGCGTGGGCTGCGAATTTTCCACAGACTCCGGATTGAAAGGAAAAGCCATTGTTTTACAAGGATGACCGACTGGCATTGTTCATCGACGGATCGAACCTGCACGCTGCCGCCAAGGCGCTGGGGTTCGACATGGACTACAAGCTGCTGCGGCAGGAATTCGAACGTCGCGGCAAGCTGGTGCGGGCTTACTACTATACCGCCCTGCTGGAAAACGAGGAATATTCCCCGATCCGGCCGCTGATCGACTGGCTGAACTATAACGGCTACCGGATCGTCACCAAGCCGGCGCGGGAATACACCGATTCGATGGGCCGGCGCCGGGTCAAGGGCAACATGGATGTCGAACTGACCGTCGACGCGATGGAACTCGCCCCGCGGCTGGACCACGCGGTGCTGTTCTCGGGCGACGGCGACTTCCGGCCGCTGGTCGAGGCGCTGCAGCGGCAGGGGGTGCGGGTGTCGGTCGTCTCGACCCTGCGCAGCCAGCCGCCGATGATCGCCGACGAGCTGCGCCGCCAGGCCGACAACTTCATCGAGCTGGACGCGCTGCGCGAGATCGTCGGCCGCCCGCCGCGCGAGGGGCGCGAACATACCGGCGTGACCGGGGTCGCGACCACGCCCACCGAGACCTGATCTTAACCTTGCATTAAGATCGGGGCGTACGATTTCCGGCCCGGATGCGTTATATTCCGCACGACTGCTTGGGATGACGACGATGATACACGACGGCGAAGACGGACCGTCCTTCCGCGATTCCGACCGCGTTCTGCGGCTGGCCAACTTTGACCTGCGGCAGCCGGAACGCATCGTTACCGCCATGCGGGACTACTGGTCGTCGCTGCGCCAAGGCCGGGCGATCCCGGCGCGGGCCGATGTGGACCCCGCCGGGCTGCGGACGATGCTGGACTTTGCCTTCATCCTGGAACGCGTCGCGCCGGGGGCCGCCCGCTTCCGGCTGGCCGGCCGCCATCTCATGGACCTGATGGGGATGGAGGTGCGGGGCATGCCGCTGTGTTCCTTCCTGAACGCGGGGTCGCGCGGGCGCCTGTCGGACGTGCTGGAAACCGTGTTCAAGGGCCCGCAGATCGTCGAGATGGACCTCGTCGGCCCGGCCGGTTACGGGCGCCCCGCGATCACCGGCAAGCTGCTGGTCCTGCCGCTGAAATCCGACCTGGGCGACGTCACCCGCGCGCTGGGGTGCCTGGCCACCGAAGGCGAGATCGGCACCGGGCCGCGCCGCTTTGACCTGATCGCCGACCGCAGCGCCCCGGTGATCGAGGGCGCGCGGCTGCTGGAACCGTCGCCCTCGGCCCCCGGCTTCGCCGACCCACCGGCGCCGTGGAAACCCGCCACGCCGCGCCCGGCGATCCCCGAGGCGGAAACGCCCGAGGAACGCCGCGCCCGCTTCCGGGTCATTTCCAGCGACTGACCGGGTCAGCTTGCGTCGCGCAGCCCCGCCGGCGTGCCGGTGCGGCGCGCGCGCAGTTCGTCCGCGACCAGGAACGCCAGTTCCAGCGACTGGCTGGCGTTCAGCCGCGGGTCGCAGGCGGTGTGATAGCGCGACGAGAGATCCTCGTCGGTGACGGCCCGGACCCCGCCGGTGCATTCGGTCACGTCCTTGCCGGTCATCTCGAAATGCACCCCGCCGGGAACCGTGCCCTCGGCCTCGTGCACGTCGAAGAACTCGCGCACCTCGCGCAGCACCGATTCGAAGGGCCGGGTCTTGAAGCCCGAGGCCGACTTGATGGTGTTGCCGTGCATCGGGTCGCAGGACCAGACCACGTTCGCGCCTTCGTCCTGCACGGCGCGGATCAGCCGCGGCAGGTGATCGCCGACCGAGCCGGCGCCAAAGCGCGCGATCAGCGTCAGCCGCCCGGCCTCGTTCGTGGGGTTCAGCCGCGCGATCAGCGCCTTGAGATCGTCGGTCGAGATCGACGGCCCGCATTTCAGCCCGATCGGGTTCTGCACGCCGCGGCAGAATTCGACATGGGCGCCGTCCACCTGCCGGGTGCGGTCACCGATCCACAGCATGTGGCCCGACCCCGCGACCGGCAGGCCGGTGGTCGAATCGATCCGGGTCAGCGCCTCTTCGTATTCCAGCAGCAGCGCCTCGTGGCTGGTGTAGAATTCGACCTGGCCCAGGTCATGCGCTGTTTCCGAGGTGATCCCGGCCGCCGCCATGAACGCCATCGCGTCCCCGATCCGGTCGGCGACGGCGCGGTATTTCTGCGCCTCGGGGCCGCCGGTGAAATCGCTGATCCAGCTTTGCACCCGGTGCATGTCGGCATAACCGCCGGTCGAAAACGCCCGCAGCAGGTTCAGCGTTGCAGCCGCCTGGGTGTAGGCCATCAGCATCCGCTGCGGATCGGGCACCCGCGCGGACGAGGTGAAATCGAAGCCGTTGATGATGTCGCCGCGATAGCTGGGCAGTTCCACCCCCTCAACAACCTCGGTCGGGGCGCTGCGCGGCTTGGCGAACTGCCCGGCCATGCGGCCGACCTTGACCACCGGCATCTGCGCGCCCCAGGTCAGCACCACGGCCATCTGCAGCATGACCTTGAAGGTGTCGCGGATGTTGTCCGAGGAGAACTCGGCAAAGCTTTCGGCGCAGTCTCCGCCCTGCAGCAGGAATGCGCGCCCGGCCGCGACGTCGGCCAGATGCGCCTTCAGCCGCCGCGCCTCGCCGGCGAAGATCAGCAGCGGAAATCGCGCCAGCTGCGCCTCGACCCCGCCCAGGGACGCGGCGTCGGGATAGTCCGGCATCTGGATGCGCGGATACGCCCGCCACGACCCGCGATCCCAGCCGTCCACGGCCACGGCGGGCGCGTTCGCGGGGATAGTCTGGGGGCGGCTGTCCTGCGGCATGGCTGAGGTCCTCATGAGCTGTCGGGGGACTATAAGGACGCGGCCGGCGGGATGAAAGCCTTGCCGGGCCGGGTGGCAACGGGG
>NZ_JRKS01000025.1 GCF_000763805.1 Paracoccus sphaerophysae
GGCGGGGGCGGACAGCGGCCCGCAAGGAAAGGATCAGCGCCTTTCCTTTATTAGCGCGCCCCGCCAACAAAAGGATGGTTTCGTTCGGGGCTGTGCCGCGCGCGCCTCTCCCGAGCATATCCACTTTCTAGCCCGGGAGAGGCGTTTTTGTCTGCGCGAAAACCCTCTACACGAGACTTTCCTACAGGCTGCGCGCCAGCTTGATGATCTCGAGGATCGGCAGTTTTCGGTTGAAGGGCTGCCTGTTGAGGTTGAGCGCGATCAGCGACAGCCCGTAGCGCCAGTGCTGATGCGCAGCGGCGTGGCAGAGACCGACGTGCCAGCAGATGTTCTTCCAGCGCTCGTCATGCGCCTTCATCCAGACGATCTTGCCGTCGATGGGCTCGAGGCAGTTCGTCCAGGTCAGCGTCTCCTCCATCCGCGCGATGTCCCGCGGCGAGGGCGAGACGCGCATGGGCTTCGGCTCCTGGCCCACCTTGTCGGCGAAACCGTGGACGATCTCCGGCCATGTGCTGAAGTATCCGTTGCGCCGGGGCTCCGGCAGACGGCGCAGGATCATACCCGCCTCGGAGAGCCGCGCCTCCACGTCGGCTGGGGTCCAATGGGTCATTTCCTCACCTCTCGTTCCATTGGGCGCGCGCCGTAGAGACGCTCGCCGAGTTGCCGCACCAGCTCCCGCTCAGGCCAAGTAAGTCTCTGGTCGTCAAGGGAAACTGCGAACACGCGTTGCTCCTTCCAGCCGTCGCGCTTGACCTGTTCGGGGTTGCGGCGCTCGCCGCTATAGCCACGGGGAAACCGCCTCATTGCAGGCCCCCCCTGGTCTCCAGCGCCCAGAGGAGGATCGCGATGGCGTCGGCCTCGTTGTCGTCGGCGGGGCTGAAGCCGCGCGCCCGGGCCGCGGCGATCATCGCCTCCTTCGGCGCGTTGCCCTTGCCGGTGGCGTGGCGCTTGATCGTGCCGACCGGGACGCCCTCATAGGGAATGCCGCGCAGTTCGGCCCATGCAGTCAGCGTGGCCATCAGGCCGCCATAGACATGGGCCGCGTCGGTGGCCGCGTGGCGGCGGACCTCCTCGAACCAGATGGCGGCGACGGGTCCGGACAGACGGTCAATCTCGGTCAGCCAGTTGGTGAACCGCAGATACCGCATGCCACCGCCATCGAACCGGCCGGGGCGGAACGACACCGTGCCAGAGGTGATCAGCCCGTCGATGCCGTGCAGCGCCCAGCCTGTGGTGGTGCCGAGGTCGAGCGCCAGCATCGACCTGTTGGATCGGGAAACGGGTGGCAGATCGGGGATTGCCTCGCGGCGGTGTGTGGCGAGAGTCAGGTCAGCCATGGGTAGTCTCCTCTTCTGGTTGGCTGCTCGGGTGGAAGACGACGGCGGTCTGGTGCTTGGCGGTACGGGGCCGCCGTCGTCGGATCGGGTGTTTGCGGCGAGGACAGGCCACGCGCGCGAAACCCCTGGGGGTGGGCGTGGGAGAACCCGCCTGCGGCGTTCTCCTCCACCCCCGTAGGGGGTGGTTTCACCCCCGAAACTGAAAAACTGCAGCAACACACTGACAGAAAACAGGAATTCCAGTTTAGGGAGTGCGATTCCGGCGGCCCCGGCCGAAACTGGTTGCCGAGTAGCGGTTGCGGTCCGAGCGCAATCCTGCAGGGACAGTTTCGGAAGCGGGCCGAAACTGGCCACATCGGATGCATGCGGATTTCCGCGCAATAGTGGCGGGGCAGTTTCGGCAAGGCCCCGCATCTGGCTCAAACTGGCCCCTGCGCAATTCTGCGGGGAACGATCTGCAGGGGCGATCATGGCCGTTCCCCCTCCGGATAGACCCAGACATGCGGGTTCTCGACCTCGAGCAGCGCCCCGGTCTGCGGCGATTTGTAGTGGGTGGGCAGCACTGCGATGCTGGCGAGAGTGACCTCTCCGGTCGCCGGATCGACATCCTCGCCGTCCGTGGGCATGACCATTCCCTCGACGCAGAGGTATCCGAAGCGCGATCGCGAAGGCCCGAGCCCATGGGGGGCGCCGTCGCGGATGAACTTGATGGCGCCCTTGGTGGCCTGCACCGCGATCCGGTCGCGGATCGTGTCCTTGCCGCCCAGACCGCCCTTGTTCTCGAAGGCTTCGGCAAACTGGTTGATGGTGTAGAGACGCCCCTCGGCGGCCTCGTCGAGAAGGATCGACAGGATCACATCTCGCTTGCGATCACGCTCGGCGTCATGCCTGGCACCGACCTCGGGGCGCACGAGCCGCTCGTTCATCGGGTTGATCTCGACCCACTTGCCCTTGACCTTGTCCACGAGCTTCGCGGGCAGCGCCGGGCCATTCCGGAGCTCGATCTCGAGCCGGCGCTGGGTCGAGTCCTCCTCCGGCCGGTGCAGGATCAGGCCGGTGGTGTAGAAGCCCCGGAGCGCGCTGGCGCCGGAGAGGGCGAGGAACGGATCTTCCTTCACCTGGTGTTTCGAGAGCTTCTTTGTGTGGTGGACCAGGATGACGCCGCAGTCCGGGTTGACGTGGTCGCGCAGCACCTCGACCCGATCCTTGAGGAAGAACATCATCGCCGCGTTGTCGTTCTCGCCGCCGCCGTCGGGCCCGCCGTCGAAGAGGTTCCGGATCGGATCGATGCAGAGGATGTCGAGCGGTTCGTCTGGGAATGCGGCCCTGATCGCCTCGGCGACGCGCGCACTGCCCTCGGCATCGAGGAGCATGCGCAGTTTCGGGGTGACGATCAGGTTGTCGCGCGCGGCGGCGATCAACTCGGGCGGCAGGCCGATCTGCTGCATGCGCTCGCGCAGGTAATGGTACTGGATCTCGGCCTGCAGGTAGAAGATTCGCAGCGGCCGTGGCGGGGTGAAACCGAGGAAGGGCACGCCCGCCGCCATGTGCACCAGCAAGGCGATCAGCAGGTCGCTCTTGCCCACCTTGGGCGCGCCGCCCAGCACCAGGAGCCCGCCCGGCGTCAGAACGCGTGGGCCGATGATGTCGTCCGGCATCGGGCTCGTGTCGTCGAGCAGCGCGCCCAGCGTGAAGGCGGGCAGCTCGGTCTGAGCAGGCGCCGCGCTGTCGAGGCGGATCAGCGGCGGCCCGTGCCGTTTGATGTGCAGCTCCCACAGGCGGTTCGTCTCGCGCTTCAGCCGGTCGAGCGGCCAGGCGGGGCGGAGCATCGCGGCGTTGTAGCCGCAGATCGCCGTCCAGCCCTCGTCCATCGACATCCGGCCCTCGTGGACCAGACGAAGGAAGTAGCCGATGGCGGCCGAGGCGCCCTCGAAACGGGACCACCTATCCGTGTCGCCCTCGTGGACCGGGGTCACCAGTACGTCGTCGATGGCGGGTTTCTCGCGGGAGTCGACCGTGGCCATGCCGACGCCAGGCATCGGCGGCATGTCGGCAACGCGCTCGGCCATCTCGGTGAAATCGACCTCGAGATCGGCTGCCTCGCGGATCTGGACGAGCCGGGTGAGCCCACCCTTGTGATAGACCGTCCCCGGCACGCGGATCGGCTGGTGGGCTGAGCGGAAATGCGTGTCGCCGCCGACCTTCAGCGCGATCTCGCCGCGCAGCTGGCAGAGCCGGTCGAGATCGGCGCCCTCCGCGGGCTCGGTCAGTTTCCACCAGACATGCAGCTTGGTCGCGCCCTCGGGCGTGCGCCCGCCGCTCTCCACGATCAGGGTCGGTCGCCCGAGGTGGTGGACGAGGTGATCGAGCTTGGCCGGGATGTCGCCCGTGTCGAGATCGACCACGAGGCTCTGCATCTGAAGGACGTCTGCGGCGCGCGCCTGGCCCGTTTCCGCGACCGTGCCGGGGATGACATAGACCGCCGCGCCCTCGCGCGCGGCCCAGCCCGCGAAGGTGCCGAGCTTCTCCGGCGCGGTGGCGTCCGCGTCGATCCAGATGTTGTGCGGCCGGCCGTCCTTGCCCTGACCCTTGTCGACGAAGCCCCGGACCGGGATCAGGCCCTCGCAATAGCCGAAGACCACGTCGACGAAGCGGGCGATCTGGTCTGCGTCCGGTTCGACCGCGAAGGGATCGGCCAGAGGTGCCGCGTCGTTGAAATCGCGCCAGGGATTGAAGTGGATGATGTTGTCGTCGCTCATGCCGGCAGCCCCCAGCAGCGCTCGGCCCACGGGCAGAACCGGCATTCGAAGAAGTCGCGATTTGAGGCGATGCGCGGCAGCAGCTCACCGGCGTCGGTGGCCCGAAGGATCCGCACCCCGCGGTCGGACATGCGCTGCGCGAGATCGGCATCGAAGGGCACCAGCTCGTGGTGCAGTTCGGCCGTGTCCTTGTTGATCGCGGTGAAGACCGCCGGGTTGGCCGAGATGCCCGGCACGGCCGCTTCCATGTAGGCTTGGTAGAGCGCGATCTGGGCGGCGTAGACCGGCTTTGCCACGGTCACGCCCTTGGCCACCGTCTCGCGCCAGTTCTTCGCGTTCATGGTCTTGCACTCCCAGAGCGCCGGGGTGCGCAGACCAAGCGCCGCCGGGGCCTCGGCGACGATCCCGTCGACATGACCGCGAATGCGCCCGCCCGCGACGGAGAAGCCGAACTGGCCGCCGTCCCGCTTCTGGGTCACCAGATCGAGCCCTGCCGCTCGCAGCCAGCGGATGGCGAGATCCTCGAGCTCATGCCCGATCGCAAAGATCCGCAGCGAGCGGCCGGAGAACTCCTGGCCCTCGTCCTTCGGCGCGCCCGCGAACTCGAACTGCAGCGCCCGCTCGCAGGCATGGCCGAGCCGGGATGCGCCGAGATAGGTCCGGGGCGCCGTAGCCGCACGTTCGGCCTCCAGCGCGGCATCCACGGCGGCGTTGATCCGTTCGGCGGTGCCGGGGCGGTGGTTGTAGTCCAGCATCAGAACGGGATCTCCGACTCGGCGGCGATCTCCGCCATCTCGGCACGGAATGCCTCGACGGTGGTGACGATCAGCCGGTGCATGTCGTTCTGGGTCAGCTGGCCCAGCGGCTGGTCCCAGCCGATCCGCTCCATCTCGAGGGCGAGCGCGCGCATGACGGCGGGCAGCGCCTGGGTTTCCTCCTCGGTGAAATCGACCATGCTCAGTCCTTTCTTCGCTTTGCGGGTGAAGGCCGCCTGGCAGCCCATGGAGCAGAACCAGCGGCGGGTTTGGGTGCGGGCTGGGCGCGGGCGGTGGGGATCGAACCAGCCGAAGCCGCGGGTGCGCGCGGTGCAGACGGCGCAGAGGACCGGGCGCGGATGCCAGAGGCGATCAAAGCCCGGTCGATCCGCAGCCTCTGCGGGCGGGGATGGGATTTCCGCGACATGGCTCACGCCGCCCTCCGCTCGGGCGCGGCCGACATGACGAGCCGGCGAATGTCGCGCCGGTTGAACTGGAAGGTGATCAGCGCCGAGGCGCGGTAGCGGGTCAGCCCGTAATCCTGCCGCTGCGCGGGCGAGAGGTATTGCAGCTGCTTCTCGGTCGGCGTCTGCGTCAGCCAGCGCTTCGACTTGAACGCGCTCTCATCGCTCTCGTGGGTGTTCAGCCAATCGTCGGCCTGCGCGAGGCAGACAGTCCGATCCCCCACGCCGAGAAGGCAGGTCGGCTGCCCCCTCGCGCCGCCCACGGCATGCCAGCGGCCCTCGAGGAAGAACACGCCGCCCCAGGCGCTGAAGCCGCTGGCCATCAGCGCGGCGTCGTCGCCGAAGAGGTCTTCCCAGACGAAGCTCGACCTTTCGAGCAGGTCGATCTCGGAAATCACGACGTTCTCGAGCGGCGGCGTCACGGACCCGCCTTGGAATTCGTAGCCGCAGATCGGGCACTGCCGCGACGCGAGCGGGATCTCCGCCTCGCATTCCGGACAGGTCTTCGTAGGGGCTTCGCCGGGCGTCGGATCGCGGCCGTCGAGATCGACGTCCTGTTCCAGCGTGCCATGCGTCAGGCTCGAGATCCCGAAGTCCAGCACGATGCAGTCGGTCTTGACCACGCCGGGATGTTCAGCCGGATCGACCGTGCGCAGGCCGCGCCCGACCATCTGGATCATCGTGGACTTGTAGGAGCTGGGCCGCAGCAGCACGACGCAGGAGGTCGGCGGGTGGTCCCAGCCCTCGGTCAGCACCGCGACATTGACGATGACCTGTACTTCCCCGGACGCATAGGCTTCGAGCACCAACTTCCGTTCTGCGGAACCCATGTCGCCAAGGACGACAGCAGCCGGGTTTCCGGCCTCATTGAAGGCGGTCGCCACGTCCATGGCGTGCGCGACGGTCGAGCAGAAGACTACGGTCTGCCGGTTCCCGGCCTTCTCCTCCCAGTGCCGGATCACTTCCTCGGTGATGGGCGCGCGGTTCATGATCGCCGCGACCGCGCCCATGTCGTAATCGTCGGCGGTCTTGCGGACGGCGCGCAGTTGGTCCTGCACGCCAACGTCGATCACGAAGGTCCGGGGCGGCACGAGATGACCGGAGGCGATCAGCTCGCCCAGCCGCACCTGGTCGGCGACATTGTCGAAAACCTCGCGCAGGCCCTTCCTGTCGCCTCGGTTCGGCGTCGCCGTGACGCCGAAGACGCGGGCCTCCGGATTGGCATCGCGCACCCGGTCGATGATGCGGCGGTAGCTCTCGGCCACCGCGTGGTGCGCCTCGTCGATCACCAGAAGGTCGAGCTTCGGCATGGCGGAGAGATTGGACGCACGAGACAGCGTCGGCGCCATGGCGAAGGTGACCTGTCCGTTCCAGGACTTGGTCGTGGCATCGACGACCGATGTCTCCGTGCCGGGATTGACCCGGGCGAACTTCGCCCGGTTCTGGCGGGTCAGCTCGTCGCGATGGGCGAGCACGCAAGCCTTGGCGCCGTCCCCGATCATCCTGCCGGTAACGGCCGAGAGCATGATCGTCTTGCCCGCGCCGGTGGGCGCAACGCCCAGCGAGTTGGCGCGGGTCGAGAGCGCAGCGAGGCTGCGCTCCACGAAGAGTTTCTGGCGGGGGCGAAGAAGCATTGCGCCCTCACTGCGCCCAGGCGGGACGGCCCGGCACCGGCGATGCCGCAGGCTGCTGGACCGGCTGCTGCGGCGCGGGTTGAACTGGCGGCTGATACCCGTGCTGCGCCGCCAGTCCCATGACCTGCGCATAGTCGCGGTGGTCGGGCGTGACCGCGGCGCGGATCTCGTTCTTCTCCTCGCCCATGGCGTCGCTGCCGACGTCGATGCGGGCGACGAACTCGATCCCGTCGAGATCGGCGAATCCGCCGATCCGCCGCGCCGCCTGCGCCTGCGGGGACTGATCCTTGTCGGAGATCCCGCGCGCCGAGTTCAGCATGCCGCGCACGAGGCTGCGGCCCATGTTGGCCCAGTCTGGACCCTTGGGGCTGTAGAGACCGATCAGCGTGAAGATCTTGCGCCGGGCGTATTGGCCCTCGGTGACCGTGAACTCGCCGTTGAGATAGACGGCGCCAGTGGAGCCGCGGGTGGCATAGCCCCCGGTCCAGCCCTGTGACGGGTCGTCGAACCCGCCGGGGCGGATGGTCAGCCGCACCTTGGCGAGCGTCCCCTTGGGGATGAGGCTCGTGTTGGACTGGGCGTCGTTGAAGTCGTTCCAGAGACCGGACATGGCTCGGGTCCTTTCAGTTGGTGGGATAGGAATGGGGGTCGGTCGCCGTCGGACCGGGCGGCGGGGGCAGCTGTGGCGGCGAATATGTCAGCCGCCGTTCCGCAGGGATCAGCGGGCCGCGGATCTTCTCCATCAGCCGGCCGAGATGGGGCTCCTCGACCACGTCGAGGCGGCCGGAGCGGTCCTTGGCCGGGTAGCCCCACGGGTTCAGCGTCTGGCAAACGAAAGCCCGCTGAGGCCGGTTCAGCTCGTCCGGCAGGCTGGCCATCGTGATGACCTGATCGACGATGCCGGGCAGCTCGAGCCCGGTCTTCGAGCCGTCGATCTGCGGGACGAAGACCTTGCGATTGAAGTCGTCGAGCTTCTCGTCGAGGATCCCGACGAACCAGACATTCTTGCCGCGCGTGTGCTGGAGGTGGGTCAGCCAGCCGATCATCTCGCGCCCGTGCAGCCCGTAGGCGCCGCGCACGTCCGGCTTGCCGGTCTTCTCCGAATGCGCCTCCGGCTGACCGCGGCACCACTGGAAGCAGAGCCGCCCGGCCACGGTGATCGAGTCGATGAAGACGGTGTCGTATTTGGCGAGGACGCGCGGATCGCCGAACCGGCCGCACACCTCGTCGAAGTGTGCCTGGCTGTAGGGCTGTTCGGGTCGGAGTGCCGGGTTCGGGCCGCCGATGAAGACAGCGAAGTCCCGACACTCCTTCCAGGTGCGCGGCCGAACCACGTCGATGAGCATTCCCTCGATGGCGAGGTCGCCCGCCTCGAGGTCGAAGAACAGCGTGGTCGAGGCTTCCAGCGTCCAAAGCAGGCTGGTCTTACCGATCCCAGAGGGGCCGAAGATCACGCCCTTGATGCCCCGCGTCTCGGCCAGCCGCTGATCGGCGGTGATGATGGGGAGGCTCACGCGTGGTCCTCCTGCGGCAGGATCGCGATCTTCAGCGTGCCGGTCTTCACGGTGCGGGCGGGCTCGAAGCCTTGGCGGATCGCCTCGGGCCATGCGACATAGGCGCGTTCGGGCACCTTGAAGCTGATCTCGACGTATTCGGACGGGTCGTCGCCGGCGGCGCGGATGCGCTCGACCATGGCGGCGAGCTGGGTCTGGTCCCATTCGACGCGCTTCGGCAGATCGGCGACCACGGTGAAATCGCCATCGGCAAGGCGCACCGTGCCGGTGTCCTTGCCGCAGGCGCGGCGGGCTTCGGCGGCGCGGGTGGCATAGCGGACTTCGAGCGCGGTCGAGAAGCGCGCGGTGACGGCCTTCATCTGCTTCGCGGCGGCGTCGATCTCGCGCTGCATGGCGGCCAGAAGCTCGACTGGAAGCTGGGCGATCTCGCCCGCGGGCAGGTTGATGAGATCGTCGATGCCGGGGGTGTTCTGAGGGAACGGCATGGGGGTCTCCGTGATGGGGGAATGGGGTCAGGCGGCCTCGAGGAGGCGCATCGAGAGGGCGGCACCGGCGGGGCCGGGCTTCGGACGGGCGACGGCGATGTAGGCGAAGTGGTCGGGGCCGAGCCGTGCCTGCACGAGGTGGACGAGCCGCTGCTCGGCGGCGCGCAGCGCAGCGGCGGCGACACCGCGCAGGGTGCGCTGGCGCTCGGGCGTGAGGTTCGAGACGGCCCCGGTGGCGTCGACGGCGAGGAACCCGCGGTGATACACCAGCGCCTCGCCCGGGGCGGCCTGCGCGATCCAGGCGGAAAGTCCGACCTCGTCGAGCGCGGGACCGGCGGCGCCGAAGATCGACACGACGCGGCTGCCGTGGATGGTGGACCGGCGCTCCATCATGCCGCGCCCCGCGCGCTATCAGCGGTGTGCGTGAGCTGGTTCTTCTCGAAGGCCAGGATGTCCTCGAGCCGGTAGACCACCCGGCCGCCGAGTTTCATGTAGGCGGGGCCTTCTCCGGCCCATCGCCAGCGCTCGAGCGTGCGGTGCGAGATCGTCCAGCGCCGCGCGAGCTCCTTTTGTGTGAGACAGGTCTTCTGCTGCATCGTCGTCTCCCGGTGTCGTTTGTCGGGAGCACGATGCGAAATCCCGCGAGGGGATGTCGTCAGGATTGGAGTGGGATGCGGAGGGGGATTGTCAGGAGCCTTTCAATCCAAGGAAGAACGGCCCTGTGGGGGATCGCCATCCCCCTCTCATCCCCCGGCGCATCCCACAGAGGGGATCGCGTGGGCGCGCGGAGGGACGAGATGGCGCGAGATCAGAGCCCGAGCAGGCGATAGGCGCCGCGGCCGTCCGACTCGATCAGCAGCCGCCAGTTCTTCTTGGACTTGAAGACATCGGACATCTTGAGGCTGCGCGAGCCCGCGGCGGCGAGGATCGCCTTCCCGCTCTGCCAGGGCTCGCTGCGACCCGCCGCCTCGTGCAGCGCGCGCACGACCTGCGCCTGGATCGCACCCAGCCGGAAGTGCTGTCCGTTGCAGCGGACGTCCTGGTAGTCGGCGGCGGCATGGAAGGCGCCAAGACGTGGACCAGCGGCCGCGCCTGCGAATCCAGTTTCTGCTTCAAAGCGATCGCGCTCTTCACGCCGCAGAAAAAGATCGCGCTGCCGCACGGTGATGAGCTCTCGCTCCCCTGTCAGGCAGGCATAGTCGGCCTTATGCGAGCGGAAGCGGCTGAGCTTCACCTCGCCGTGCCGGAACAGCTGGAAGACGTCATGGGCGTGGAGATCCAGAAGCCCGTTGAACGGGCCCCGCTCGAAGGGGACGGAGAAACGCTCGCCCTCCGGTGTCTCCTCGTAGTCGCCGAGTTCGACGGCCAAGTTGAACACCCGGATCGACAGCCGCAGCTGGTCGTTCTCGGCCAGGTAGACGAGGTCCGCCTCGGACATGGACCAGCGCTCGAGGATCTCCGGCAGGGTGAAATACGACTTCTCGATCTCCATCCGGACCCCCGATTCCCATGTGCGATTGTTTAGGTTTTGTTCTAATCGCTTGACGGGTCCGCATCAATCCTGTTTTATCCTATTTCATCCACATACCCTTGGGGAAAACATGACCGAGCAGCATACCCTGGCCGACCGCCTGCGGGCCCGCGCCCTTCAGCTCGGCCTGACGCCTGCCCATGTCGCCGAGATGGCCGGCGTGAACCGCTCCTTCGTCTACGACATACTCCGCGGCCGCTCCGCCCGCCCCGGCATCG
Source organism: Paracoccus sphaerophysae (assembly GCF_000763805.1). Classification (GTDB taxonomy): domain Bacteria; phylum Pseudomonadota; class Alphaproteobacteria; order Rhodobacterales; family Rhodobacteraceae; genus Paracoccus; species Paracoccus sphaerophysae. Next base: position 10,698 of record NZ_JRKS01000025.1, read on the forward strand.
ACCGGCTGGCCGAGGTCGCCCGCGTGCTGAAGGTGGACCGCGACTGGCTGATCCACGGTATCGGCGAGGTCGAGGGAACGCCCCCCTTCGTGGACAATCCCGACGATGCCTTCGTGGCCATCGCGCACGCCACCCCGCGCCCCGCGATGGGCGGCGGTGCGGTGGTGACCGAAGATGGCGATACGCCCGGCCGTGTCTATCACTTCCGCCAGTCGTGGATCCGCCACAAGCTAAAGGCCAGCCCGTCTCAACTGCGCATCATGCATGTGGAAGGCGACAGCATGGCGCCGACACTCCTCAGCGGCGACGCCGTGCTCGTCGACATGACCCGCCGCGCGCCCAACCCGCCGGGCATCTTCGTGCTGGACGACGGGATGGGTCTGGTGGCCAAGCGGCTCGAGCACATCCCGAACAGCGACCCGCCCGCGGTGCGCGTCATCTCCGACAACAAGCACTACCCCGAATACGAACGAACGGCCGACGAGATCCACATCGTCGGCCGCATCCGTTGGTTTGCGCGGGAGATCTGAGCATGGCCCACGTCATCATCCGTGGCGGAAACGGCCGCCGTCATGAAGTGGACTTCGAGGACGCCGACATCACCGTGGAGCTGCACGCCAGCGAGGATCACGTCGAACTGGTGATCGAGGCGTCAGACGACGAGGCTCCATCGGACAAGAAGCGCTTCGCGCTGATCAACATCCCGCGGCATCTGCTGAGCAAGGCCATGGCGGATCTGGCGCGCAAGGATCGGCGATCATGATCGGGTTTCAGGAAATCGACGATGCTGATCCGGCACTTGCACATTCGCCGCTGGTGCGCGGGGTCGAGAAGACCCTCGCCTGGATCGGCGAGCATGGCGGCATCCCCCTGACGCCGTCCAAGGCGTTCAAGCGGGTCTTCGTGCATTGGGCCGCGGCCGAGTTCGACTGGCCTGGCCACACCGAGGCAGACCTCTTCGCCGTCAACAAGGTCCTGAACGAGCCCGACTTCGCCCCGCTCATGGTGCTGCACGACCTGATGATCGCGATGAAGCTTGGCCGGCATTACAAAGGCGAGTTCCGCTTGACCAAGACAGGCCAGACGTTAATTGGCCATCCCGGTCGGATCTTCGGAACGGTCGTCCCGTTCTTTCTGTTCCGGATCAACCACGCCAGCATGTCGCGCTTCGAGGACGCACCGATCCTTGGCAACTGGAGCGTGTTCCTGAACGTCCTGAACATCGAGACGGAGGACGGCGCCACCGGAGCCCACCTCCGCCGCGTGCTCTTCGGCGAGCCCGAGAAGGGACCGCTCCCGCGCTACGACGAGGTGATGGGCCAACTCTACATCCAGGTGCTGCGCCCGCTCTGCTGGGCGGGACTTCTGCAGCAGGAGCGCGGACACCCCAGCTATCGGTTCGAGGACGCGGTGTTCATGAAAACGCCGCTGTGGCGGGCGGCTTTGCGGCTGGAGACGGATAGCGCAGTTGAACGAAAGACACGACATTAGCGTCCAGTGGGGGAGACCCCAACCGCTCTATCGACTTCCCGCGTGCGTAGGTGCTACTGATGATGATACTGGCACGAGAGGTGAGGGATGAAATTCAACGGCGACGGCTATTTGGAGCCAGGCATTCACGATTATGATGCCCCCGAAATTGAAGCACATTTGGTTGGTGGATTTCCAACCTCGACAACACGTATGAACATTTGGTCAGGCTATACGCGGCACTGTGCAGATGTTCAATCTTGCGGTTTGCAGGTCGTCGAATTCCTTAACGGGAGTTTCTCGTCCCTCAAAAACGACCCAAGCGATATTGACCTTGTAGGGTTCGCCGACATGGACCAAGTAAACAATCTGCCGCCCGCTGTGCAGGCTGCTTTCGCCAGTCTATTTGATGGCCCCGGAACAAAAACGACACACATGTGTGATGCGTACTTTGTTCCCACTGTTCCACCTGGGCATCCACTCGAAGGCCAGCTACGGACAACTAGAAAGTATTGGATGGGTGAATTCGGCTTTGATCGCCAGGACAAGCCGAAGGGCATAATTCGAACAGTTGTAGGCTAGGGCATCAAAATGATAGACCTGTGGTCAATCAACGATCAGAAAGCCATCCAGGGATTGGAAGATCAGATCAGGGGCTTGAATAGGCGCCTATCGGAACTCGACGCTGCTCTCCGCGACACCCAAGAAATCCTGCGGGCCGATCCAGAAAATTTTGCGATTCACCTTAGCAATGCATCATTAATGAAGATGCAGGCATCACTGCAACGCGAGCTCGTTGAAGCCGTTCGGTATCGATCAAACGAAGAAATCAAGATTGTTCTTGATGGAAAGGGCATTAACGACCATTCGGCAGATGTCTTGATTCTAAGTGTGATTTTATCACGATTTCAAAGGCTTTACTCCAGCGTCGCGCACGCAATAAACAATGGCCCGACTGTGCGTGGCCCGCTTGCTGGTGGTATACTGAAAGCAACTAGCCTCAGACTTCAGGCGACCTACCCTTCATCTTTTGGAATGAAGATTTACGTTCCTTCTGATTTCGATCTGATGGGAAATAGCGTCTCAGTTTCTGCGCTAGAAGTTCTTTTCGAACTTTTCGGCTCTTCGACGCGCGATGACTACATCATGGAGAAAGCTGGGGAAATAGGGTCTAGAAGCCTACGTCATCTCAAAGCTTTGGCGCGTCACATAGAGGAAAGTGGAACAGAGTTGTCCGTCGATTGGCGTGACTACTCGGGCATCAAGCATGACTGGCGGGTTGGACCTGAGAAGGCAAGTTTGGTTGTCAAGACGATAGATAAAATCGCTCAGACCCGTTCAGAATTGAAGGAAGTTCAAGGTCGTCTTGTTGGCGCATCGTTGCTGCGAGATCGTTTCGAGCTTCTCGCAGGTGAGACGTTATACAACGGGAAATTTGTTGCCTCACAAAGCCGCGCCGTTCAAGAATCGTTCGGTCAAACTATCACCGCCATTCTTGAAGAAACTGAGATCACGGATCTAGCTTCAAACGAGAAGCGCTCGTACTTTACTCTGACCGAAATAAGAAACTAGGGTCAGGATGCATTGATTTCTATTGCGCTGCGTGATTCACGCCTCCGAAAACGGAGCGGTGACATGAGCGATCTCTTCTGGCTGACCGACGCGCAGATGGCGCGCCTGGCTCCCTTCTTTCCCAGGTCGCACGGGAAGCCCCGGGTTGATGACAGACGGGTGCTGAGCGGGATTATTTTCATCAATCGCAATGGCTTGCGTTGGCGCGATGCGCCCGCCGCGTATGGCCCACATAAGACGCTCTACAGCCGGTGGAAGCGTTGGAGCGAAAAGGGCATCTTCGCGCGGATGATGGCCGGGCTGGCGGCGGAACACGGCGAGAAAACGACCGTGATGATCGACGCAACATACCTCAAGGCCCATCGAACGGCGACCAGCATGGCCGCCAAAAAGGGGGGCGTGGTCGCCTGATCGGTCGAACCAAAGGCGGTATGAACACCAAGCTGCACGCCATCTGCGACAGTCAGGGGCGACCGATCGACCTGTTCGTCACCGCTGGACAGGTCAGCGATTATATCGGCGCTCGGGCCCTGCTGAGTGGCCTGCCAAACGTCAAATGGCTACTCGGGGATCGTGGCTATGACGCTGACTGGTTCAGAGAAGCGTTGCAGGACAAGGGGATACGTGCCTGCATCCCAGGCCGGAAGAAACGCAAGACGCCGATCAAATACGATAAGCGGAGATACAAGCGGCGTAACCGCATCGAGATCATGTTCGGCAGGCTCAAGGACTGGAGGCGCGTCGCGACCCGCTATGACCGATGCCCCAAGGTCTTCCTCTCAGCCATCGCCCTCGCGGCTCTCGTCATCTATTGGTTATGAATCCTGACCCTAAGGTCATGGTGCGCTTGCGGATGCCTTTGAGGCCATCAAGTCTTTTGATCACGCACCCGATCTAGCGCGCAGAGATGCGCGCCCTTGCGACAACCCATTGTTTAGCCTTGAAATCTCTCGCCGCGACTGGCGAATACGGAGCAAACCGCCTCAGGAGGTTCGCTCCCCATGCCAGACGACATCGCCTTCGCGCCGCCCGCCGAGACGCTCACCACCGATGAGCGGCTGGCGGAGCTGGCCACCATTCTCGCCAGCGCCATCGCGCGCACCAACCCACGGGAAAAGAACGAGAATTCTCCGCTCAGCGGAGACAGTTCGCTGGACATTCTCGCCCTCAGACGCCGTCGTCGGAGACAGGTGCAAAACCGAGTTGGAGACGAGGCATGAGAAAAATTACAAGGAGATCAGCCGCGAAGGCCGGGCTCGCGCGCTCGGTTGAGGGGATCGACGTCCTGGCCGAGCTGGCGGCGTTGAAGGCGATGACGGTGCCCGAACTGCAGGCCAAGTGGCGGGTCATGTTCGGCGAGCCCGCGCCGAACGCCAGCCGGGGGAACCTGGAGCTGCGGATCGGCTACCGCATCCAGGAACTGGCCCATGGCGGTATCCAGCCCGCGACGCGGCGCACGCTGGACGCGCTGGCGGCCGAGGTCGCATCCGGCGCGCCGGGTCCGCTGATCGCGGATCCCCGCCGCCCAATCCCCGGCACCAAACTGGTGCGCGAGTGGCAGGGCGAGGAACAGGTCGTCACCGTGCTGACCGACGGCTTCGAATGGCAGGGTCGGCGCTTCAAGTCGCTCTCGGCCGCGGTCCGGGCGATCACCGGCAGTCACTGGAACGGGTGGAAGTTCTTCGGGCTGGCCCATGGCGCGGAGACCCGCACATGAGCCGCGCAAAGCCCGAACTCATCCGCCGCCTGCGCTGCGCCATCTACACCCGAAAGTCGAGCGAGGAAGGACTCGACATGGAGTTCAACAGCCTCGACGCCCAGCGCGAGGCCTGCGAGGCTTATATCGCCTCGCAGCGCGCCGAGGGCTGGGTGGCGCTCCGCGACCGCTACGACGACGGCGGCTTCTCCGGCGGCACGCTGGACCGGCCCGCACTGACGCAGCTGATCGCCGACATCGAGGCCGGGCTGATCGACGTGGTCGTGGTCTACAAGATCGACCGCCTCAGCCGCGCGCTGATGGATTTCTCGAAACTGGTCGAGGTCTTCGACCGCCACGGCGTGACCTTCGTCTCGGTCACCCAGTCCTTCAACACCACGACGTCCATGGGCCGCCTGACGCTGAACATCCTGCTCAGCTTCGCCCAGTTCGAACGCGAGGTGATCGGCGAGCGCATCCGCGACAAGTTTGCGGCCTCGCGCCGGAAGGGGATGTGGATGGGCGGTCCGGTGCCGCTCGGCTACGTGGTGAAGGACCGCAAGTTGGTGATCGAGCCCGCCGAGGCCGAGCACGTCCTGACGATCTTCCGCCTCTACGCGCGCTCCAGTTCCACCGCGCAGGTGCTGAAGGAATTGCACGCCCGCGGGATCCGCACGAAGCGCGGCGCGGTGTTTGACCGGGGCTACCTGCTGAAGTTCCTGCACAACAAGGTCTACCTCGGCCTCGCCGTGCACAAGGATGAGGTCTATCCCGGTGAGCACATGGCGATCATCGACCAGAAGCTATGGGACGAGGTCCACGCGGTCATCGCCAACAACCGCGTCGCCCGCGGGGCGGTGGCGCGGGCGGCGCAACCGGCGCTCCTGCGCGGGCTGATCTTCACCGAGACGGGCGCCGCCATGACGCCCCACCACACCAAGCGGAAGGGCAAGCGCTACTGCTACTACACCTCCATGGACGTGATCCGGAAACGCCCGGCGGCCGAGTTGCGCGGGCCGCAGCGGTTGCCGGGTGCCATGGTCGAGGAGGCCGTCATCGGCGAAATCCGCCGGATGCTGCGCACGCCCGAGGTCGCGGCGCGCACCGCACGGGCGGTCCGGAAGGAGCGGCCCGATCTCGATGAAACCACTGTTGTCGCCGCGCTGGCGCAGTTCGACGACCTATGGAAGGCGCTCATCCCGGCCGAGCAGGCGCGCATCGTCCAGCTGCTGGTCGCGCGCATCACGGTAAGCGAGGCGGGCCTCGCCATTGACCTGCGCCACGACGGCCTCGGCGCCATCGCCGCGCTGATGGCCCCGCCGAAGAAGGAGGTTGCCTGATGCCCGCGCCCGAGACCCTGCGCGTCCACATCCCGCTCGAACTCCGCCGTCGCGGTGGTCGCCCCCGGATCCTGCCGCCGAAGCATGTCGAGGCCGCCATGGGCCGCGGGCAGGATCCCCACCTGCTGCGCGCCATCGGCCGGGCATGGGGCTGGCGGCAGCGGCTGGAACGCGGCGACGTCGCCACGCTCGCAGATCTGGCCGCCGATGAGGGCCTGTCCGACCGTTACGTCAGCCGCCTCCTGCGCCTCGCCTGGCTCGCGCCTGACGTCCTCGAGCGGTTGGTCGTCCACCGCGAGCCCTCGACAGTCAGCATCTATGATCTGTGCTTCGTGGCGTCCCTTCCGTGGAACGAGCAGCCGGGACGGGTGTTCGACTGAGCCTCAGTGAAAGCTCGCCCGATACGACGTCGCCGTCAGCGAGACATGGGCATCGAGCGGCGGGCGCAGTTCGAAGGCCTTCGGCTCGCGTGAGAAGTTCCACAGCCTGAACAAGCACCATTCCGCATGCCGCTCCTCGGCCACGGCCAGTTCGTTGCGCGTGATGTGAAATGGCGTCCGGTCCCAGCCGTTCGTAGTCTTCACCTCGATCAGCCGCGACTGGCCGTCCCGCTCGAAGCTGGCAATGTCGTAGCCGGCACCGTCCCCGTCCTCCTCCGACACCCAGCGAACCTTGCGCGCCAGGTCATCGCGCCCCGCTGACCGCAGCACCGACCGCTCGTAGGCCAGCACGCGTTCCTCTCCCGCGCGGCCAAGGACACGGTTACGCTCGTCGCGGCCGGCAACGTCGGACTTCCTGGCGATCCGCAACATCAGGTCCAGCTCCTGCGGTGGCGGCTGGTTCGACAGCGTCGGCGGCGGCCCGATCCAGATCTGCGCCGCATCGTGAAGGCCGGTGGGTGGTGGGTTGCCGGGGGCTCGCAGGACCCACTCCGGATGCGAGTTCATCCATCGCAGAACGGCATCCTCAAGCGAGCTCTGGAAGTTGAAGGCGGGTGCGAGGCCAGTCAGCCAGGTCTCACCCAGCGCCTTGAGCACGGCACTGATGTTCTGGTGCTTGTATTCGATTGCCTTTGCGGACCGATCGATCCGGTCTGCAAGCTGTCGATATGATGCCGCCTTGTTCATGGGTTTCCCCGCGAGATCATCGACCAGCATCGCGAAGTAATCCGCGACGATCAGATCGTTCTCTTCGTCCGTCCAAGGCCCGTTCGACATTGCGCCAGGCTACAAGCGGGAAGTCCTTTTGTCATCAATGCTTTCCAGCTTGAACCCGGCAAATCACCGTCATCGCTACGCGCCATTCGGCCAGCGCACCCAGCGGCTGCGCCTCTCGCGTGTTGCGGCTCTGTTCCCCTCGAAGGAGATTGACACAAGGGCCGAAGTTTTGGCGAGGTGGAAACTCAGGCCATTGGAAATGCGTGGAAAAATTCGACCGAACCGATTTCGGCGAGGTTCGCTCGAACAGAGACGAAGCGCCGTTCAGAGCCCGGAACGGGCCTGGCGCGCTGTCTCAGAGGTTCGCATGGGGGAGGCAAAGCCCTTTGAAAACACGACTATTTCCGCGCCGCGATGGGCGCCTGTCCGTGTTCGCAGCAGGGATGGTGGCGGAGGGGATGGGCCTGCCGTCGAACCTTCTCTGCCCTTTAACACGTTGATTCATTAGTGCGAATTCCAGGCGATCTCCTTCAGATTGTGCTTTGACGTCGATGGGCCCCGCTTCCACAACGAATGACGCGCAAGCGCGAGAGTTCCCCGGCTTCGACCTCCTTCCCCTCGCGGGACGGCGGCGTTACGGCTCTCGGGCGAGGTCTTGAAGTAGCGGAAGGGCGATCGCTGAGTCATGGCGACCGGCTACGGGGCTAGTTGCACCCGTGGCAACCGGGTTCCTTTTACAGGTCCGCAGGCAGCCTTCCGCCGATTTGTGCGTCTTCGGCTCTTGTCGGCTGACCGGAAGGACGTGGGTGGTTGCGAGGCGAGCGCCTCCCAACTAAGCGGACACGCGGACGGCGGGCAAGGCCGCGTCAACGTGGGACGACGACATTTGACCCTTCGACCAATCCGAGGACTACGCACGCTTGTGGGTTGCGTCCTTCCGGAGCGAAGATTGTTCATCCGGTCCGGCGACCATGTCCGGTTCGTTCGCCTGAGCCCCGGAAGGCAGGCCCTCGCCTGGGCTGGTGGAGCGTTTCTCGTGGCGTGGTGCCTGACGGTCACGTCAGTCCTGATCATGAACTCCATCGACTTCCTAACCATGCGCGAGCAGGCCAAGCGAGAGCAGGCGCTCTTTGAGGACCGCGCTCTCGCACTCGGCGGGGAGCGCGACCAGCAGGCGATGGAAGCACTCGCGGCCCAAGAGCGGTTTGCAGCCGCCACGGTGCAGATGTCGTCGATGCAGAGCGACCTGCTTGCGCTCGAGACCCGCCGCCGCGAGATGGAGAGCGAGTTGCAGGCGGCCCAGGCCACTCTGCGCCGTACGATGGACGCGCGCGCTGCCGCAGTGTCTGCGTCGCAGGACCCGAGATCTGAGGAACTCGCCGCCACACTCGACCTACTGACCCTCGCCCTGACCGAAACGGTGGTCGAGCGTGATCAGGCCGCCACCAAGGCCAAGGAGGCCGTTCTTCTTGCCGGCGAGCTGGAGTTCGATCTGCGGCTGAGAAAATCCGAGAGTAATCGAATCCTGCTGCAGATCGAGGAGGCTCTGATCGCCTCGGTGGAGCCGCTCGACGAGGTGCTCCGTGAGGCCGGACTGGACTCTGAGGCGGTACTCGCATCCGCTGGCGATGGTCACTCAGCCCCGAAGGAAGCCTTGGTTCCCCTTGCGGTCTCCACGAGGGGAATAGCCTCGCTGGATGACGAGACCGTGCGCGCGAACCGCATTCTCGAGCGGCTCGACGAGCTCAGCCACTATCGCTTGGCCCTTGAATCGCTGCCGCTCGCCATGCCGGTCCAGGACGCCTTCCGGTACACCTCGCCCTTTGGCCGGCGCTGGGGGCAAATGCACAAAGGGGTCGACATGGCAGGGCCTGTCGGCACCCCCGTCTACGCCACGGCCGACGGGGTCGTCACCTTCGCCGGCTGGCAGAACGGCTACGGGCGGATCATCATCGTTCGCCACCCCTTCGGTCTGGAGACCCGCTACCCGCACCTCAACGCCATCCGCGTCGAGGTGGGCCAGGAAGTTGCGCGCGGCGAGCGGGTCGGCGACATGGGTAACTCGGGCCGCTCCACGGGATCCCACCTCCACTACGAGGTGCGCGTGAACGGTGAAGCGGTCGATCCGATGGGCTACATTCGCGCCGGCCGGGACCTCCTCTGAGCGCGCCCGCGCGCGCCGGTAGCCGGGCTCTTGCTACGTCAGTGAGGCGAAGGGGCGTCGAACTGCACGTAGAGGTGCTCGACGATCTCGAACTGAAGGTCATGGAACTTGCTTGGGCCCGGTTCGCGGCATGACGCGGGAACTGCACTGCCTGCAGTACGGCGAGCCCGAAATCCAGTACGAGATTGTCCGCCGCCCGAGGAAGACACTGGAGATCGCTGGTGAGCCTGCTGCGACAACGTCGATCCGATCATGACCGAAGGTCATGCGCTCGTCCGCCGGCCGCCGTGCGATCTTGCGCGCGCGAAGGCGCTGAGGGCGAGGCTGCCCGAGAGGATTCGGCAGACAATCTGGGCGCCGGTCAAGCGCGTTGGCCCAGATAAGCAATGGTGACCCGCCGGTCGCGGGACGCGGGGCTGATATGGGCGTGGCCGTGATCGTGAGGCATCGTCTTCTCTCTCAGGTCTCGGCGTCACCTTGATGGACCGCCTTGTGGTGCTCGCCATGCGCGTCGCGCAGGATTCCGATGCCGCCCCAAGCGGCGACGCCGGCGACGGCGATACCGACCACCAGATCGGGCCAATTGCTGCCCAGCCACCAGACGAGACCGCCTGCGACGAGAATTCCGCCGTTTGAAATGAAGTCGTTGATACTGAAGGTGTTGGCCGCTCTGACATTCACGTCCGGATCCTCGAGTCGACCAAGAAGCCGGATGCAGACGCCATTCACGACCGCGGCAATGAGCGCCATGGAAATCATGAGCGGGCCGAGCGGCTCGGAACCGGTGTAGTAGCGACGAACAGCATCGATCAGGATGCCAACCGCCAGAATCAGCAGCAGGCCCCCCGACAAGTTCGCGGCCCAACGCTTCCATTTGTCCGAACGAGACAGCGCGAAAAGGCTGATGGCGTAGACGAAGCTGTCGGAGGTGTTGTCCAGACCGTTGGCGATCAGCGCACTGGAGTCGCCCAGTGCGCCGGTCGCGAAGAAGCCGAACGCAATGGCAACATTCAGCAGCAGAACCGTCCAGAGCGTACGGCGCTGACGTTCATCCGGATCCTTTGACAGTTTTCTGGACATCAGGTTCGCCTCCGTTCGTACTGGCCGGCGGATCAAGGCGGCTCCATCCACCCTGCAGGCGCAAACCACTCGATCCTCGCCGGAAAAGGGTAACCCTTTGCCCAAGAATCGGTCGAGAGACAGTTTTGGTTCCTCTGGTCCCCAGAAGTTCGAGGGCGGCGCGTGGATTTATGCCCAGCGCTGCGCGGGCCGGGCGGGTTCACGGCAGCGCCCGCAAGGCAGACGCGGCCGCCTGTCACGTCCGGGCGATCGGGTCGCTCGGCCAGCCACGTCCAGAGGATCGACGCCACGATGCAGACGCTTCGGAGTCGATCTGCGCCAGGAACCGGCCGAAGGCGATCAGGCTCGCCACGCCCGGCCCGAGCGAAGCCGCGGAGGCGCCGAGGCGCCACAATGGCGAAACAGCCCGCGATCTCGCGCCAAAGCCGCGGCGGCATAGATCGTCAAGGTCGGCAGCGCCGTCATTCAGCCGCCGCCGTCGGCACGTCGTGGTCATGTGCGCAGTGGGAATGGTCGCTCAGCGACTCGATTACGCGGCAGTCGGCGATGGTCCCTTGTGCGCATTGCCGGATCATCCGCTCCAGCTCGGCTTCCAGCGCCGTCAGCTGCGCGATCCGGGCCTTCACCGCAGCGAGTTGCTCCTTCGCGATGATGTCGGCGGCTGCGCAGGATTGGTCGGGCTGGTCGGAGAGGCTCAGAAGGTCGCGGATGGCGTCCAGCGGAAACCCGAGTTCGCGCGCGTGGCGAATGAAAGCCAGCCGATCCTGTGCGGACTTTCCGTATAGACGCTGGTTGCCGGCGCTGCGCTCCGGCTCGGGCAGGAGGCCGATCTGCTCGTAGTAGCGGATGGTCGGCACCTTCACCCCGGCCGCCTCACCCAGTTTTCCGATGGTGAGCATCAGATTCCCTCTTGAAGCTACAGTAGCTAGAGACATTAAGTTCCCGATTCGATGAAGGCAACTGCCCGATCGGGGCGAAGGAAAGACGATGACGGGAACCGACGTGGAAACAGCGACGGCCTGCGACTGGACCGTTTCGGGCATGGATTGCGGCTCCTGCGCGACCAAGATCAAGGATGCGGTCGGGCGCCTCCCCGGCGTCAGCGGCGTGGAGGTCGGCATCATGTCCGAGCGTCTGCGCCTGACCCTGGACGAGGCGCAGACCGGCCGCGACAAGGTTGAAAAGACGGTCCGGGCCCTTGGATACGGCATCGCACCACGCGCCGCGGCGGCCAAGAACGAGTTTGTGATGCCCGGCGGCCCGAAGGCCGGCACGGCCGCGACACGAGACGAAAGCGGCCACGGCAGCCCCAGCCATGTCCATGACGACCCGGCAGACCGCGGCAAGCGCTGGTATCAGACGGGCAAGGGCAAGCTCGTCATCTTTACCGCTCTCCTACTGGCGGTGGCCTGGGGCATAGAGTTGCTGGCGCCTCAGTTCGGCAAGTGGGCCTTTGTCGCCGCCTGCCTGATCGGCGTGGCACCGGTGGCGCAACGCGCCTTTGCCGCCCTGCGGCTGGGCCAACCGTTCACCATCGAAAGCCTGATGACCGTGGCTGCCATCGGCGCCCTTTTCATCGACGCGGCCGAGGAGGCGGCACTGGTCGTGTTCCTGTTCGCGGTCGGCGAGGTTCTGGAAGGTGTCGCGGCGGGCAAGGCCCGGGACGGCATTCGGGCTCTGGCCAATCTGGTGCCGAAGACCGCATTTCTTGAACTGAATGGCGTCACGAAAGAGGTTCCGGCCGCCAGCCTGCGGGTCGGGCAGTTCGTGCTCGTCCGCCCCGGCGACCGCGTCCCGGCGGATGGCGAGATCGCCAAGGGCACATCCGGCATCGACGAAAGCCCGGTCACCGGCGAGAGCATGCCGAAAACGCGGGGGCCGGGCGATCCGGTCTTTGCCGGGTCGATCAACACCGAGGCCGTGCTGCGCGTAATGGTCACGAAGGCGGCCGAGGACAACACCATCGCCCGCATCATCCGTCTGGTCGAAGAAGCCGAGGAGGCCCGCGCGCCGACCGAACGCTTCATCGACCGCTTCAGCCGCTGGTACATGCCCGCCATCGTCACCGTGGCGGCGCTGGTCGTGCTGGTGCCGCCGCTGGCCTTCGCTCAGCCTTGGGATACCTGGATTTATCGTGGCCTTGCGCTTCTGCTGATCGGCTGCCCCTGCGCGCTGGTCATCTCGGTTCCGGCCTCAATCGCCTCGGCGCTATCCACCGGCGCGCGGCGCGGCTTGCTGATGAAGGGTGGCGCGGTGATCGAGGCGGCCTCGAAGGTCAGCCGCATCGCCTTCGACAAGACCGGCACCCTGACCCACGGGCGGCCGATGGTTACCGATATCGTGACCTTCGGCGCCACCACCGAGGCCGAGCTTCTGGCCGTGGCGGCGGGCGTCGAGACCGGATCCAGCCATCCGCTGGCCATCGCCATCCTGAACAAGGCCACGGAAGCGGGCGTTGCAGCCCTGCCGTCGCGCGATGCCAGGGCGCTGATGGGCAAGGGCGTGATCGCGACAGTCGGGGACGCAGCGGCCTGGGTGACCTCCCCCCGCCATGCGATGGAGAACGGCGGCCTCGACGATCCTGGCCTGCGCCAGGCCACCGTCTTCGAAGAAGAGGGCAAGACCGCCGTTGCGGTGTTCCGTGAAAAGACCCCGCTCGGCCTGATCGCCATGCGCGACGAACCCCGCAAGGACGCGGCCGAGGCGGTCCGGCAGCTCAAGGACATGGGTGTCGCCCCGGTCATCCTGACCGGAGACAATCCGCGCACGGCCGCTGCCATTGCCGGGGGCCTCGGCATGGAGTTCCAGGCCGACATGATGCCCGAGGACAAGCTCACGGCGATCCGCGACATGAGCGAGCACGGTGGCGTGATGATGATCGGCGACGGGATCAACGACGCCCCCGCGCTGAAACAGGCGGATGTCGGCGTGGCTATGGGGTCAGGAACCGACGTGGCCTTGGAAACCGCCGATGCGGCGATCCTTCGCGACCGGGTGATCGATATCCCGGCGATGATCCGGCTCGCCCGTGCGGCAATGGCCAACGTCCGGCAGAACGTGGCGATCGCGCTCGGCCTCAAGGCGGTGTTTCTGGTGACGACCATCCTCGGGATCACCGGGCTCTGGATTGCCATCCTCGCCGATACCGGCGCAACGGTGCTGGTCACGCTCAATGCGCTGCGGCTTCTCGCTTTCAAGCCCGAACGCGAGGCATGACGCATGATCTCCGGCTTTGGCTGGGCCGTCCTGGTCCTGATCTTCGGCTATCTGGCGCTGTTCCTCTGGGGCATCGCCATCGCGGCAGATGCATCTGGCCGCTCTGTCTGGCTTTTCGGGCGGGCGTCCGGACGCGACCGCTGGGCGGCCTTCGGCTTTCGTGCGGCCTTCGTCGTCGCCTTGTTCGGGCCACTCTTCTGGCTGGCCTGGCCGATCCTGCACAAGGCCGACCCGCTCTGGACCGAGGGAGAGGTGGCTGCGCTTGGTGCGGTTGGCGTGTTCCTCGCCGGGGTCGGCGCGATGGTGGCTTTTGCCGCGCAGATGTCGATGGGCACATCGTGGCGCGTCGGGGTCGCAAGCGATGCCACGGGCGATCTCGTCTCGGGCGGGCTTTACCGGTTCAGCCGCAATCCGACCTTCCTCGGGCAGTTCGCGCTGCTTGCGGGCGTCGGCTTCGCAATCCCTTCACTCCCGACGATCCTTGCGCCGCTGCTCTTCCTCGGATCGGCCTCCTTGCAGATCCGGTCCGAGGAAGCTGTCCTGCGCCAGTCCCTTGGCGCGGAGTATGAGCGCTACGCGGCTTCAGTCCCGCGCTGGATCGGCTTGCGCCGCAGGAGCGTCAAATGAGCACCCGGCTGATCGTTGCCCTGATCGGTATCACCACGCTGGCCGATCAACTGACGAAGGCGGCGGCGCTGGCGCTGCTCTCTCGCGACGAGACGGTTCCCGTTCTTCCCGGCTTCAGCCTGACGCTCGGCTTCAACGAGGGATCGAGCTTCGGCATGCTGTCGGACGTAATGGCGGGCAAGCCACTGCTGATGGCGGCCCTGACAGGATTTCTGACCCTGATCTTCGCCGTCATGGCAGTCCGGGCGCCGCGCCCGTTCGAGCGGGCCGGTCTTGCGCTGGTCGTTGGCGGTGCGCTTGGCAACATCATCGACCGGCTGCGGCAGGGCGCCGTGACCGACTTCCTCGACCTCTATTGGCGCGACTGGCATTGGCCGACGTTCAACGTCGCGGATATTGCCATCACGCTTGGCGCGGTGTGCATCCTCGCAGCCTCTCTTCCCGCACGCCGTCGCAAGGAGCCTGTTCTTGACCAACACTGACGTACAGAGCCTGTCCCACGACGACTTGCACCTTACGGCCGCATTCCTGATCGCGCTGGCGGCAACACTTGGCGCGCTCTTCATCGGCGAGGTGCTGGGACAGACGCCCTGCACGCTCTGCTGGTATCAGCGCATCGCCATGTTCCCGCTGGTGCCGATCCTTGGCCTGTCGCTGTGGCGAAGCGACGGCATGGCCCGCCCATACGCCCTGCCGCTGGCGCTGGCGGGTCTGGCGTTGGCCGCCTGGCATTCCGGGCTTTACATGGGGCTAATCCCGCAGGACATCGCACCCTGCACCAAGGATGGCCCGTCCTGCTCTGGTCCGGCGCAGATCATTCTGGGCCTGCCTATTCCCTACCTGTCGCTGGCAGCCTTTGCCGCGATCCTTGCCTGTCTCATCTTGCCCAAAGGAAACCGCATATGAACCGCCGCACTCTCTTGATCGGGGCTCCGGCTCTTGGGCTTGTCGCATTCGGCGGCGGTGCGTCCATCCTGAACCGCCAGCGTCAGGCCGAGGCCGAAGCGCTCGCTGCCGCCACCCCCGCGGTGGATCCATCCCTTCTGATCCGCGCCCATTCCCCCAGCTTCGGCCCCGAGGATGCTCCGGTTACCTTGGTCGAGTTCTTCGACCCCTCCTGCGAAGCCTGCCGAGCCTATCATCCGGTGGTGCAGGAAATCCGGCGGCAGTTCCCGAAGCAGGTCCGGGTCGTGCTGCGCTACACGGTGTTCCACGAAGGCTCGGACGAAGCGGTGCGCATCCTCGAAACCGCGCGGATGCAGGACAAGCTCGAACCGGTGCTTGATGCGCTGCTGGAGCGGCAACCCCAGTGGGCAGTGCATGGCATGCCGAGACTGGACGTGGCCTGGCAGGTCGCGGGAGCTGCTGGCCTCGACCTCGAGCGGGCCGAAAGCGACAGGCTGTTTCCGGGGATCACCGGCATCCTCAATCAGGACATGGCCGATGTTGAAGCCCTCGGCGTCGGCCAGACGCCGACGTTCTTTCTGAACGGCACGCGACTGGAAAACTTCAGCGCGGAAAGCCTTGTCGCCGCTGTGCGATCTGCCGTGGAGAATGCCTGAACGGAAGGCTCAGGAACGGTCGGCAAAGGCCGCGAACAAGGCGAGCGTTCGCTCGCTCACGTGATGCTCGATCCCTTCGGCATCGCGCTCGGCTGTCTCGGGATCAAGACCAAGACTGAGCAGGAACCGCAACACGATCTCGTGCCGCTGTTGGCATTCCCGGGCCAGCGCCCGGCCCTCTTCCGTCAGAAAGACCGAGCGGTACTTGGCGCGGGTGATCAGGCCGTCCCGGGCCAGACGGCCGAGTGTCTTGGCGACGGTGGGCGCCGTGACACCCATCTTGGTCGCGATATCGACCGGCCGTGCCTCGCCGTGTTCGTGGATCAGTTCCGCGATCAGTTCGACGTAGTCTTCCGCCAATTCGTTGCGCCGCGCCTCTCGCACCCCTTGGAACGCCTCCGCGCGTGGGTCGGCGGGGCGCGCCTCGGGCTCGAGAGCTTCTGCTTCAGTGTGGTCATCAGCCATCATCCTTCCAGTCTCGCACGAACCGGATTGACACGTAAAGCCACAGGGATGATTATTAGCCTTGTCTAACTTGTCGCGCCGAGGCTTTGGCGTGCTGCCCACAGGGAAAGCCTTCCCCATGACTGCCAATGTCCGGAAGCAAGCGCGCGATGCGCGCCATGCCGACCGACCCCTATGCAGCACCCATGCCCGGCATGGCGCATGGCAACATGACAACGGTCGGTGTGGTCGATCACGACCGGAACGGCTTCGACCCGACAACCATGCTGACGGAGTGGGAAACGGGCCTGACCGATCTTTTGCCCGATGGCCGAACGCTGCGCACCTTCGAAGTCGCTGCCATCGACCGGGAGATCGAGATCGCGCCCGGCATCTTCTTTCCGGCCTGGACCTTCAATGACCGCGTGCCCGGACCGGCACTGAGGGCGAAGGAAGGCGAGCGGTTGCGGATCATCTTCCGCAACTATGGATCGCACCCGCATTCGATGCACTTCCACGGCATCCATTCGGCGGGAATGGACGGCGTTCCTGGTGCCGGTTTGATTGGTCCCGGCGAAGAGTTCATCTACGAGTTCGACGCCAAGCCGTTCGGATGCCACCTCTATCATTGCCACGCCCTGCCGCTGAAGCGGCACATTCACAAGGGCATGTATGGCCTGTTCGTGATTGACCCCGATCCCGCCCGGCACCCCGAGAATGCGGCCGTGGCAGCCTCGCGCGTGCTCGGCAGCCCCGAGAATGCTCGATGGCAGGAACTGGCGATGGTGATGAACGCCTTCGACACCAACTTCGACGGAGCAAACGAGATTTACGCGGTCAACACCGTGGGCCAGGCCTACATGAACGCGCCGATCCGCATCGACAAGTCGCGGCCTGTGCGCATCTATCTGGTGAACGTGACCGAGTTCGACCCGATCAACTCGTTGCACCTGCATGCGAATTTCTTTGACTACTACGATACCGGCACCACCCTGACGCCGACGCTGCGCACGGTCGATCTGATCATGCAGTGTCAGGCGCAGCGCGGGATCCTCGAGTTCAGCTTCGCCGAGCACGAGGACGGCATGTACATGTTCCACGCCCACCAGTCCGAATTCACCGAGCTTGGTTGGGTCGGGATGTTCGACGTTCGGGGGCCAGAAGCATGAGCGACCAGAGCCAACCCACCCGCCCCGCAATGATCCGGCTGCTGCTTCTGTTTGTGCCGCTGGCGGTCATGCTTGGCGCCTTCGTCTGGATCGCGTCGCTCGATCCCCTCCGCAGTTTCAACAATGGCGCGCCTCCGGTCGAGGCGCTGACGGTGGAGCGGACGATTCTGGACGAGACCGGCATCCAGATTCTGGTGCGCGCGGGCGGTTCAGAGGCCATGCAGATTGCGCAGGTTGCCGTCGACGATGCCTATTGGACGTTCACGCAGGCCCCTCCGGGGGCCGTCGCGCGTGGCACTGCCGTCTGGGTTCGCATCCCTTACCCATGGGTGCTGGGTGAGGCGCATCGTGTGGCGCTGCTGTCCAACACCGGCACGGCGTTTGAACATGAAATCGCCGTAGCCGTGCCGACGCCGAAGGCCACGGCGGGCCAGCTGCGCATTCAGGCGCTGGTCGGGGCGATTGTCGGCCTGTTGCCCGTGGCGCTCGGCCTGATGTTCTATCCGGCGATGCGCGGTGTCGGGCGGACCGGGATGAACTTCCTGCTCGCGCTGACCGTCGGGCTGCTGGCCTTCCTGCTCATCGACATGACCTTAGAGGCGCTGGAGCTTTCAGCCGGAGCCGCCGCATTGTTCCAAGGCTCGGCCATGGTCTGGCTGACGGCCTTGGCGTGCTTTCTGCTGCTGATGGCGATCGGACGCTGGCGCGGCCAACCGGAGGGTCTGGCGCTCGCCTTCTACATCGCCCTCGGGATCGGGTTGCACAACTTTGGCGAGGGGCTGGCGATCGGGGGCGCCTTTGCCGCCGGATCGGCGGGGCTTGGCACGTTCCTCGTCCTCGGCTTTGCGCTGCACAATGTGACCGAGGGGATCGGCATTGCAGCGCCGATGCTGCGGATTCGACCGCCGCTCTGGACCTTCGCAGCCCTGACGCTTCTGGCTGGCGGCCCGGCCGTGCTGGGAATGTGGACGGGCAGTCTGGCCTATGCGCCGCAATGGTCGGCCTTGGCGCTGGCGGTCGGGGCCGGTGCGATCCTGCAGGTCATGGTCGAGGTCAGCGCCTACCTGATGCGTCAGAACAGCGACCGGCAAGCGGCACTGTTTTCCCCCGCCGTTCTTGGCGGATTTCTTGGCGGGCTCGCCTTCATGTACGCGACGGCGGCGCTGATCAAGGTGTGACCCGGACCATTCCCCGGCGTCGGATCATGGCGAGATCCGGCACACCGGCTTTTGCCGGGCGCAATCCGCGCGCTTGTCGCTGACACAATCGTCGCCGTGAACATGAGCTTTCTGCGCAGCGTTCTGCTCCGCCGACGGCTCACCGTTGTGTGACGACAGGAGTTCGCTCTTGAACCTCACGTCACTGGAGGCTTTAGGGAGGACGCAAGAAGAGGAGTGACGGATCGGATGCGATTGACACGGCTGCAAAAAAGCCTCTGGGCGGCGGCGGGTATTGCCATGCTGGGCTACGGGACGATGTTTCTGATTGCAGACCGTTTGCCCGCGCCGGTGGTCGAGGCCCCGTTCCGTCCCACCTTCGCACTCCCCGACGCCGAAGGGCGCCTGCGGACCCCGACGGAATTCGGGGGGAAACACATTCTGGTTTTCTTCGGGTTCACCAATTGCCCCGACGTCTGCCCCACGACGCTGGCCGATGTCGCTCAGGTCATGGACGATCTGGGCGACGAGGCCACGCAAGTGCAGCCGCTCTTCATATCCATCGACCCCGAGCGCGACCGCAGGCTGGGTATTGCCGAATTCACCGCTGCCTTCCATCCCACCATCCTCGGGCTTGCCGGGGATGCGAACCAGACCCGGGCTGCGGCGGACAGCTTCCGCATTCACTACGCGCGCGAAGACGATGCCGCCGCGCCCGACGGCTATTCCATGTCGCACAGCCCCGCGCTTTACCTCATCGGGCCGGAGGGGGACTGGCTGCGTCAGTTCACCTATGGCACGCCCGCCGCCGACATCCTTGCCGACCTCCAGAACCGCCTCTAGGAACATCACCATGAAGCTCCCTGTTATTGCCGTTTTTGCCTTCGGCCTTTCCGCCGGCCTCGCCCAAGCAGAACCCGTCCGGCAGGGCAACCTTGAGATCGACGCGGCCTGGGCACGCGCCTCGATCGGTACCTCGCGGCCGGGCGCCGCCTACTTCACCGTCCGCAACTTCGGCGACGAGGGCGATCGCCTGATCGGCCTGTCCTCGCCGGTCTCGACCATGACCATGCTGCACGAGACCACCCTTTCCGAGGGCATCTCCCGGATGGCCCATGTGGAGGCGGCCGAGATCCCCGCGAGCGGCGAACTCACACTCGAGCCGGGCGGGATGCACGTCATGCTGATGGAACTGGCCACACCTCTCCGGGAGGGTGCCACCTTCCCGCTGACGCTCGCCTTCGAGGCCGCGGGCGAGGTCACGGTGGAGGTGCATGTGTTCGGACCGGGCGCCACGGGACCTGCGGAATGAGCCTCTCGCGCCGGCTCCTTCTCGGCGCGGGCGCGGTCACGGCACTCGGCGCCGGCGCGCTGGGTCTGGGCTGGTGGCAAGTGGACGGGCCCGGCGCGGCGCAGCCGGCGAGCCCTACCCGCAACCTGCCTCGACCGCTGGGCGAAATGGACGTCACGCTCACGGACCATCGGGGCCGTCGGGTGACGATCTCGGACTGGGTCGGCAGGCCGAGCCTGGTTTTCTTCGGCTTCACCTGGTGCCCCGACGTCTGCCCCACCACGCTCTCGGACATCTCGCTCTGGCTGGAGGAGCTGGGGCCAGACGCCGACCGCCTCAACGTGGCTCTGATCTCTGTGGACCCCGAGCGTGACACGCCGGAGGTTCTTGCGGACTACCTCGGCTATTTCGATCCGCGCATCGTCGGTGTGACCGGAGAGCCAGGCGAGGTCGCCCGCATTCTTGGCGACTTCCGCGCGAAGGCAGAGCGCATCGAGGACGTAAACGGTGACTACACCATGAATCATACTGCCGGTGTGTTCCTGTTCCGGGCCGACGGAAGCTTTGGCAGCATCATCGACTTTCACGAGGACCGAAGGTTCGCCGTTCCCAAGATCCGGCGGGCCATGAAAAAGGAGCAACCATGATTGATCGTATTCGACGCTTCACGCAGGGCGTAGCGGTCCTGCTGACGACGACCTCGGCCGCCATGGCCGCCGATCGCGGAACGGTCCATGTGGTCGAAGGGACCGGCTGCGAATGCTGTTCCCAGTGGACCGAGTATCTGCGCCAGAACGGCTTCGAGGTGACATCCGAGGAACGCTACGGTGCTCTTCTGATCCGGCACAAAATGGACTTGGGCGTCCCGACCAGTCAGTTGTCGTGCCATACGGGAGAGATCGACGGCTATTTCATAGAAGGCCATGTCCCCGCGGCCGACATCGAGCGCCTTCTGAAAGAGAGGCCGGATGCCGCAGGGCTCGCGGTTCCCGGAATGCCCTATGGCAGTCCCGGGATGGGACCCGAAAACAAGCGTAAAGCCTACGACGTCAATCTTGTTAAGCGGGATGGCTCGGTTGAGGTGTTCTCGCACTACCCCGCCGCGCAATAATCTCCGGATGATATAAATTGCCGATGCTTCGACCGAACCGCCGTCATTTTTCGCTCACGATGCTCGCGGCTCTGGCCGCGTGCGGCACGCAACCCCCCGTCTTGAAGAGGTACCTGGGGCCTCCGGTGACACAGGTCGTCGTTCAGAAGGAGCGGCGCCGAATGTACCTGCTCAGCGGGCAGACGGTCCTGAAATCGTATGACTTCGGACTGGGAAACGAGCCCATCGGCCACAAGCAGTTTGAAGGCGACGGAAAGACCCCGGAGGGCCTCTATTACATCGACCGTTTCAATCCGCGCAGTCGATACCATCTTTCAGTGGGGATTTCCTATCCGAATGAGCGGGACCGAGCTTTTGCGGAGCAGTTCGGATTGGATCCGGGCGGTGATATCATGATCCATGGCCGCGGGCCGGAGGGAAAGCGTCTGGTCAGACAGAAGCGGGACTGGACGGCGGGCTGCATCACGGTCAGCGACGACGAGGTCGAAGATATCTTCGCGATGCTGCGCCTCGGGGTGCCGGTGATGATTTACCCCTGATATCATGGCTCGTAGGTGAGGGCGGGCCGGAGATGTCTCCGGCTCCGCCCTTCGATGGTAGATCAGAAGACCGCGACCTGTGTGCCTATCTCGGCGACCTCGTAGAGTTTCAGGACATGCTCGTTATAAAGACCGTAGCATCCGTTCGACGATTTGCGGCCGATCTTCCGGGTGTCGTGGGTTCCGTGAATCAGATATGCAGGCCATGAAAGATAAAGGCCGCGGACGCCCAGCGGATTTTCTGGCACGCCTCCTTCGACGCGTTGCGGCAGCGAAGGATCTCTCTCGCGCATGCTCGGGGTCGGGGTCCACGGAGGGTTTTCCGCTTTTCTGACGATCTCGGTCTTTCCTCTGCGGGTCAGATCCTCGGATACGGGTACCGCTGTAGGGAACAACAAGTATACCGATTCGTCGGCAGACCAGTAATGCAGCGCCCGCGAGGTCACATCAGCAAGGATGACGCCCTTTCCCAGACTCGGATAGAAATCGCTCCAATGCCACGCGCGAAATGACGACTGATTGCGGCGTTGATCGGCGTCCGGGTCTACCTGAAACACGCCGAGGTCGGGGGCCGCCCCTCCGGCGGAACCGTAGACAGGCATTCCGGTATAAGGGTCGATATTCTGTGCGAAACTCCGTCCGGCCGGAAGGACGAGCGCCGTGGCCATCAGTCCGGTCAAGAACTGTCGGCGCCCGCTCGATCGATCTGCCTGTGTCATGCCCCACCTTTCGCTATTGTTTTCATTGCGATACTAGCTGCCCACTGCTGCCCTTCAAGAACAATGGAGATCATGACCCATAACGCCTGCGTGAGACGGATAGGCGAAGTGTCTCACGTCGACGTGACCTGGTGTTGGCGCTGGGCTGGGCTGCACCTCAGGTGGCCTCCTTCGCTACGGGCTGCAGCCGTGCTGGCCGTCCACGTCGTCGAGGGCACTGGTTGCGCCTGCTGCACCCGCGCGCGGCTTCTGGGGGCGGGAAGAATGCAGTGTCACCGAAGAGTTCTACGGAGGCCCCTTTCGTGAGCCACAAGCTCGACAATGACGTACCCCAAGGAGGATGATGTCCTGCCACACCGCGCCGACCACCCATCTATCGGCCTCGCGCGCTCGTCTCGGCCTGATAGCTCCGCTCGCGTTCCGGCCACGTGCTCTTGATGTAGGCGAGCACGGCCCGGATCTCGGCGTCGCTGAGGACATCGGCAAACCCGGGCATGTCGCTCTCGTATCCGCCTCCCACGATGGCGGCGGTGCCTTCCTTGACGATCCGGAACAGGATGTCGTCCGGATGATGCCATGTGTGGCCGGTGGCGTCGTGCGGGGGAGCCGGCAGGCGCCCGGAGGGCAGAGGCATTTGCCAGTCCGGCTGCCCCTCAAGCTGCGCGCCATGACATGCGGCGCACTGGGTCTCGTAAATGGTGCGGCCCAGTGCGATCGTCTCGGCATTCTCCGCATCCGCCCGCAGCCCGACAAGGATCCAGGTGGCGATGAGCGCGGACGCGGTGAGGCCGATGAGGGTTGGTATCCGGAGCATCATTTGGCATGCTGGGCGAGCCAGTCCTGCAGGAACACGATCCGCGCGTGCTGTTCGTCGCCGGTGACTTCGGCAGACTGATGGCAGAAACGGTCTGAACGCATGTCGGCAGCACCATGATCAGCGGAACACTTCGCCTCCTCGGCCGTTCCCACAGGATGCAACGGCGGACCCCCCGGACGAAAGCCGGATTCGTCTGGCAGAAGCTTGCGAACGCACTGGCGCTTCTTGCAACTGCCATGCTCATCGCCCATGGCGCGGCGGCCGGAAGTCTGGTGCCCCACAGTCATGCCCACATCTCCGTCCACGCCGAATCTTCGCCGACGGCGACGAACGTGGCGGACCCCGTCCCGCATCACGCTCCTTCGATGGCTGTGGGGGAGGAGCCCAGCGATGACAACCATGACACGCTCGCCTGTTGCGGAGATGCGTGCCTGGCAGCGCTGATCCCCGGCCGAACCGCCGATCTGAAAGAGGGGCGCAGGAGCGATCAGAAGTTTGTGATGCCAGTCTCCTTGCTCAGCGGGCTTGCCCCGGATGGGCCGCGCCGTCCGCCGCGGAGAACCTGTTCGAGTTCCGCCGAGGTGTGGACGAGCGTGCCGCTCCAGGACCCGAGCGCCGCCTGCGGTTGCAGGTCAGGCGGAGGCTGTGGAGGCGCTGCGGGCGCCGCGCTCTCGCGCGCACCAAGGAGACGGGACCAGAGAGACATTCAGTGTTCCTGTCAGAGCAGCATCGGCCCTCGGGCCTGATAGACCGAGCGGCCGGCGGTCTCATCGCGCAGCATGGCGCGGCCAAGCGCGTTGCAGAGCGCCACGATGCCGTCGATGCGCTCCGATGAGCATTCTTTGTCCGGCTTGATGTTGCCGGCCGGGTCATGGCGGACGGCGACGTTCGAGGCATTCCAGCGCAGCACCGGATGGCCCCCGTGCCAGAGGAGCCGCGAGACCGCGAGCCGCTCGAGCTCTGCCGTGGGCGCAGCCATGCTCAGGAACCCCTGGCCGAACTGGACGAGGTTGATGCCCTCGTCCTGCAGATGCTGGACGATCTCGCCCGCGAAGGTGCGGTCGTAGGCCAGCTCACGCAGATCGAAGCGGCCGGCGAGGTTGACGATCTCCGCCTCGATGAAGGCGAAGTCGGTGGCGTTGCTGGGGGTGGCCACCAGGAACCCCTGGTCGCGCCAGACATCATAGGGCACCCGGTCACGGCGGGCGCGGCGCCTGATGTCCTCCTCCGGTACCCAGAAGCGCGACAGCACGATCCACTTCTCGGCCAGGCTCCCGAACGCCGCATCCCGCGTCGGCGGAAACAGCAGAAGGAAGGCCGAGAGGTCGTTGACCCGAGCCAGATCCAGCCCGCCGTAGCATTCGCGCCCCGCAAGCAGTTGCTCCAGACGTGCGAGCTCCCCTCTGATGTCAGTTCCGCTGGTGGTTGCTGGCAGTCCACCCTCCGCCCAGACCTCCATGTCGAGCCAGCGGGTGACCTGCTCGGTCCATTCGTTCAGCCGCAGGCGCCGGATGGCGTTCTGCTGCGCCGGCATCTCCCGCGCCTCGTCGATCTGGCGCTTGAGGTCATCGCGCTTCACCGTCACGCCAAGGCTCGGATTGGCCTTGATCCAGACCCTCGGGTCGGTCCAGTCGTCGCCCTCGTCGATGGTTGCGATGAAGGCGAACCAGGGATCGGCCGTCTCCTGCGGCAGCGTGCCCTCCAACGTTTTAACCGAGAACTCGTGATGCTGGCGGCAGACCGAGTGGCGGTCGTGGCCGGCGGTGGTGATCTCGACGATCAGCGGCTGGCGTCGCGCGCCCGTTGCCGTGTTGAGCTTCTGGATGATCTCGGGTCCCGAATGCTCATGCACCTCGTCCACGGCCGCGAAGTGCACGTTCAAGCCGTCCATCTTGCTGGCGTCGGCCGAGAGCGGCCGGAACCACGACGCGGTCGGCAGTACCGCGAGGTTGTTGACGGTGCGCGTGACCCGGGCCGAGAGCGCCGGGCTCGCCGCCACCATGCGCTCGGCCTCGCCGAACACGATCCGGGCCTGATCCCGCGTGGTGGCGGCCGCATAGACATGCGCGCCGGCCTCGCCATCGGCCACCAGCGCATAGAGTGCGATCCCGGCCAGCAGCGCCGACTTGCCGTTCTTGCGCGCCACCTCCACATACGCGGTGCGAAACCGCCGCAGCCCATCCGCCCGCTTCCAGCCGAAGATGGAACCCACCGCGAACTGCTGCCAAGGCTGCAGATCGAAGGGCTGGCCCGCCCATTCACCAGTCGAATGTCGCAGGTGGCTGAAGAACTCGATCGCGTGCAGGGCGGCAGCCCGATCCCAGGCGAGACCGCGCTTCTTGCCGAGCTTCAGATCGTCGAGGTGCCGCTGGCACGCCAGCCGGGTGAGATGTCCTGCCACGAGCTTTCCCGCGACCACCTTGCGGGCCCAGGCGGTCACCGGACAGGCCGGTGCATTCCCTTCCGGCTTCGATTTACGCGCTGCTGCCACGGTTCAGGTAATCCTCGAACGGGTCGCGGGCCTCGGCCGGCGCCGCGGTGCGGATGCGGGTCCGGCTCGAGGGCGTCAGCCCGAACTCGCTCTCGATCTGGCCCAACTGCGCCAGGCACTTGTTGGCCACCGCCAGAAACGGGTTCTGGATGATGTTGCCGCCCACCGTCTTGACCACCGGGCCGCGGCGCTTGACCTCCGCCTCCGCCTCGAGCCAGCGCCGCCAGATCACCGCGTAGCGGGCCAGCGCCCCCGCATCGAGCTCCGTCATCACCCCGTGCCGGGCCAGCAGCTCGGCCAGTTCGGTGAACTTTGCGGCGGCCGCATCGTCGAGGTGATCGGGAGCCGGCGGCACCGCCACGACCGGCTGCGGCTCGGCAGGGTTCATCCGGTGCGGCCGCGCCGTGCCTTTCACCAGCTTCAGCTGGGTGGGAAGGGGCTTGCGGCCGGCCATGATCCTGATCCTTTCTGCTGCGCCTCCGCATGAAGCAATGATGTTGCTCTGGTTTGCCTACACTCCGGGGCGCCGCGGAGCGATGGTGCCGGGACGCCGATGCACTCCAGGGAGCCACCCGATGACCCGCCCGGACCCGACCACCAAACCTCGCCAGCCGATCGGGCCGGCTGCCCTTGCGGCCTTCGTCGCGCAAAAGGCCGAGATCGACGAGATGCTCGCCCGGCTGCAGGCGCTGAGCGACGACCATTTCGGCGCTCACCCCGACGAGATCGACTGGGGGCACGTCGGCACCCTGAACCACTACCGCGCCAGACTGCGCGAGATCGCCGACATGGCCTTCGGTGAGGGCGACGCCCGCTGATCCTGCGCCACCCGGAACTCCTGCCGCGCAGACGCGCGGCTCGGGGTCGTAGAAGGGT
Source organism: Paracoccus sphaerophysae (assembly GCF_000763805.1). GTDB lineage: Bacteria > Pseudomonadota > Alphaproteobacteria > Rhodobacterales > Rhodobacteraceae > Paracoccus > Paracoccus sphaerophysae. The sequence goes on from NZ_JRKS01000025.1 coordinate 37,196, forward strand.
CGCGACGGTCGCGGCCCCGACACGGAGACGACCCCAGATGACGAAGCTTTCCGACACCCAGCTCGTGATCCTCAGCGCGGCCGCGCAGCGCGCGGACCGCAACGTCCTGCCGCTCCCCGGCTCGCTCCGCGGTGGCGCCGCCGCCAAGGTGGTGCGCGCACTGCTCTCCCGCGGGCTGATCGCCGAGACCACGACCGACAGCCAGACCAAGGCCGACGCAGCGCTGAACCGGGTCTGGCGCAACGACGCGGACGGCCGCGCCATCCTCCTGCACATCACCGATGCGGGTCTCGCCGCCATCGGCATCGAGCCCGATGCCGCCGACAGCGCGCCCACGGGCGCCGAAGAGGCGCCGAGTGCGGAGGCCCCGCAGGACGCTCCGGCCGGGGCCGAGCCCGCGCCTAGGGTGCGCACGCCGCGCGCGGGCACGAAGCAGGCGAAACTGATCGAGATGCTCCGCGCCGACAGCGGCGCGACCATCGACGAGATCGTCGTCGCCTTGGACTGGAGAGCTGCTCGACGCGCTGCGCGCCATCCTCAAGCGACAGGGCATGCTGTCGGGCCTGATCATCGATGAGGAGGATGATCTGCCGTCCTCCAGCGCCTATCGCAGCCGCTTCGGCAGCCTGCTGCGCGCCTATCGACTGATTGGCTACGAACCCGACCGGGACTACAGTTACATCGAGGTCAATCGAGCCCTGCGGCAGGCGCATCCGCAGGTCGTGGCCGAAATCATCGCCGGCATCACCCGGCACGGCGGGCGGGCTGTGCAGGACCCGGATACCGATCTGGTGCGCGTGAACGACGAGTTCACTGTGTCCATCGTTCTGGCCCGCTGCACCGCGACGGCGGCCGGGTCGCTGCGCTGGCGCATCCGCCTCGACACTGGCCTTGTACCGGACATCACGATCGCCGTGCGCATGGACGAGGTGAACGAGGCACCGCGCGACTACTACGTGCTTCCCAGCATCGACATGACTTTCGGGAAACTGAAATTCGCCGAGCAGAACGGGCTCGCGCTGGATGCGTACCGGTTCGACACGCTCGATTTCTTCTACGCGCTCGCCTCGCGGGCCAGGATCGCGGAGGTGGCGTGATGCCCGACGACATGGAGCCGACGAGCCAGAAACAGGTGACACTGATCCCGACCGAACGGATCCGTGTTCTCAATCCCCGCGTCCGCAACCGTCGCACCTTCGAGGCGATGGTGGAGAACATCGAACGCATCGGCCTGAAGCGCCCGATCACCGTCGCGCCGCGCGCCGGGACAGATCCGCAGGAATACGACCTTGTCTGCGGACAGGGCCGCCTCGAGGCTTTCATCGAACTGAAGCAGGACCGCATCCCGGCCATCGTTATCGAGGCCGACGAAAGCGATTGCCTCGTCATGAGCCTCGTCGAAAACTGCGCGCGGCGGCAGCACAACCCCATCGACTTGATGCGCGAGATCGGCGCGCTCCGCCAGCGCGGCTACAACGACCGCCAGATCGGCGAGAAGATCGGCGTGTCCACCGAATATGTGAACATGATCGCCGGCCTGTTGGAGAAAGGCGAGGAGCGCCTGGTCTCGGCCGTGGAGACCGGTGTCCTCCCGCTGAATCTGGCCATCCAGATTTCCAAGACGGACGCCAAGGGCGCGCAGAAGGCACTGATGGACGCCTACACCCAGAACAAGCTGCGGGGTCGGAAGCTGGCGCTCGTGCGCCGCCTGATCCAGCAGCGCGAACTGCGGGGCCCGCAGATCCACAGCAACCAACTCGGACGCAAGCCTCCGAAACGGGCGCTCACGAGCGAGGGCCTTGTGCGGGCGTATCAGCAGGAGGCGACGCGCCAGAAGCTGCTTATCAAGAAGGCCGAGCTCACCCAGAGTCGGCTGATGTTCGTGCGCGAGGCGTTCCGGAAGCTCTGCGCGGACGAGCATTTCATGACCCTGCTCAGGGCGGAGGGGCTCGAGACAATGCCTGCCGACCTTGCGCGGCCCGTGACCGACGGGGCTCCGGCATGAAGCGCGAAGCACGCGACACCCTGAAGAGCGTCACGCTCGGGTTCGAGGACGACTGCGTCACGCTCCCCATCGATGCTATCCTGCCGCTCCGCGCCCTCGGCAAGTCCGCAAAATCCAGCCGGAAGTATCGGCAGATCGTGGCTTCCATCGCCCAGATCGGGATCGTCGAGCCGCCCGTCGTCGTCCGGAACCCCGACAAGTCCGCGACCTGGTTGCTGCTGGACGGCCACCTGCGGATCGAGGCGCTGAAGGACG
>NZ_JRKS01000026.1 GCF_000763805.1 Paracoccus sphaerophysae
GCGGTCCATCAGCGGCCCGGACAGCCGCCCCATGTAATCCGCCCCGCATTGCGGCGCGCGGGCGCAGGCGCGCGCGGGATCGGCGAAATGCCCGCAGCGGCAGGGGTTGGCGGCGGCCACCAGCAGGGAGCGACAGGGGTAGCGGACATGCGCGCTGGCGCGGGCGCGGGCGCCCCCGCCGGGCCCGAGACGGCTGGCCAGCCCGGCCAGGGCGCCGGCCCGCGGCCCCCCCTGCAGCCCGCAAGCGGTGGCAAAGAACACGTCCTGCCCGGGGGCGAAGTTCAGCACCAGTCCGCCGGCGACAAAGCCCAGCAGTTGCGCCAGCGGGATATTGGCGAGCGTCTCCCAGATCATCCGGTCGATCCGCGCGGGAATTGCGGCAGGCCGTCGGCGATGTCGTGATAATCGCCCTTGTCGCCGACCCAGACATGCCGCAGCAGCCGCATCCCCGTGGGCGGGTCGAGCGTCCCGGCGGAAATCTCGGTGTCCCCGGTCGCGTCGCTGCGCCAGAACAGCGACGACCCGCAGGCCGGGCAGAAGCCTCGCGCGGCCGTTTCGGACGAGCGGTACCACGTCACCGGGCCCTCGATCTCGACCCGGCCCGCCTCGAGCCCTGCCCAGACATGCCCGGACCAGCGCCGGCACTGGCTGCAATGGCAGGCGACGACGCCCTGGGCCGGGTCGTGGAGCGTATAGCGCACCGCGCCGCACAGGCATCCGCCGCGCAGGATCATTGCTGCGCGTCCTGCGGCAGGCCATCGGCGATGTCGTAGTAATCGCCCTTGTCGGCGACCCAGATGTGGCGTTCCAGCCGCAGGCCAGTCGGCGCGTCGATGCAGCCCAGCGCTACGTCGGTGTCGCCGCGGCCGATGGCGCGCCAGAACATCGACGACCCGCAGGTGTCGCAGAACCCCCGCTCGGCGGTCTCCGAGGACCGGTACCAGCGGATGTGGCCCTCGCCCCGGATGGTCAGCCGGTCGTTCGGGACCGGGACGGCGGCCCAGACATGGCCCGACCAGCGGCGGCACTGGCCGCAGTGGCAGGCGGCCACGTCGGGCAGAGGCCCGCGCATGGCCACGCGAATGCTGCCGCACAGGCAGCGGGCGGTGCGGTCAGAGATCTCCGAACACATCCTGCATCATCCTTTCCAAGGCGGCCTGGTCGGCGGCGGTGAAGGCGTCGGGCCGGTCGCTGTCGATGTCCAGCACCCCGATTAGCCGCCCGGCGCGGCCGATCACCGGCACCACGATTTCCGACCGGGTCGACGAGGAACAGGCGATGTGCCCGGCGAACGCCTCGACATCCGGGACCAGCTGGGTCTGCCGGGTCCGCGCCGCCGCCCCGCAGACCCCGCGCGAGAACGGGATCACCAGGCAGCCATGCCCGCCCTGATAGGGGCCGATCTTGAGCAGATCGGGCGCGACCACCCGATAGAAGCCGGTCCAGTCGAAGCGGTCGTCGGCGTGGTGCAGTTCGCAGGCGAGCGTCGCCATCAGGGCGATCTCGTCGGTCTCGCCCTGGGTCAGGGCGGCGATGCGGGCGGAAAGGTCTGCATAGTCGATCATGGCGCGACCCTAGACCGCGCCCGACCGGCGCAAAAGCCCCGTCAGGTGCGGGCGTACGTTCACCGGCTCCGGGCCCGGCTACGCCGGGATCGTCTCGACCGTCAGGTTGCCGTTGGTATAGACGCAAATCTCGGCCGCGATCGCCATCGCGCGGCGGGCGACCTCCTCGGCGTCCAGGGAGGTCTCCATCAGCGCCCGCGCGGCGGCCAGCGCATAGTTGCCACCCGAGCCGATGGCGGCGACGTCATGTTCCGGCTCCAGCACGTCGCCGGCGCCGGTCACGACGTAAAGCTGGGCGCCGTCGGTGACGATCAGCATCGCCTCCAGGTTGCGCAGATACTTGTCGGTGCGCCAGTCCTTGGCCAGTTCCACGCAGGCGCGCTGCAGCTGGCCGGGGGCGGATTCGAGCTTCTTCTCCAGCCGTTCCAGCAGGGTAAAGGCGTCCGCCGTGGACCCGGCGAAGCCCACCACGACGTCGCGCCCGCCCGGTGACAGGCGGCGGACCTTGCGCGCCGTGCCCTTCATCACCGTCTGGCCGACGCTGACCTGCCCGTCGCCCGCGACCACCACCTTGCCGCCGCGGCGCACCGCGAGGATCGTCGTGCCGTGCCAGCCGGGAAACCTGTCGTCGCTCATCGGGTGCCTCCGTTCGTCGCAGGTGCCAGATAGGCGCCGCCGGCCGCTTTCGCAACGCGCCCGGCGCGGCTAGGGTCGCGCCATGCCGACCCTGCGCGTCTATCTGCACGGACACATGCTGCAAACCGCCCGTGCCGGGACCTTCCCGGTCATGGCGGTGCTGCAACGCACGGTCGAGGCGCAAGGCTGGACCGTCGCCTTCGAGCGCGCCAGCGGGCAGGCGCCCGAGACCCCCCCGCCGCCCGGAGACTACGCGCTCTATCACATGAAGCGGCCGCTGCATCCGCGCAGCCTGACCATGCGGCGTGCCTATCACTATCCGTTCTGGCAGATCGAGCCGGTGGCCGAGCGCTGGCGCTTTCGCGTCGCACGGGCGGCGTTCGACCCCACGGGCATCGACCCCGACGCCGCCGCGGCCTTCGTGCGCAGCCTGCGCCGGCGGGTGCTGGCGGGGCCGGACCCGGTGCGCGGCGATCACGTGCTGGTGCCGTTGCAGGGCCATATCCGCCAGACCCGGTCCTTCCAGACCATGAGCCCGGTCGAGATGCTGGATGCCGTCTGCCGCACCGGCCGGCCGGTGGTGGCGACGCTGCATCCCTCGGAACACTACGACGCCGACGACCACGCCGCGCTGGCCGCGCTGAGCGCCCGCCACCGCGACCTGACCATCGGCGGCGACACCATGCGACTGCTGCGCGACTGCGCCTTCGTCGCGACGCAGAACAGCGCGGTGGCGTTCGACGGGATGATCCTCGGCAAGCCCGCGGTGCTGTTCGCCCAGGTCGATTTCCACCACGTCGCGCTGAACGTGGCCGAGCTGGGGGCCGAGGCGGCGCTGGCCGCGGCCGACCGCCATGCGCCCGACACCGCGCGCTACCTGTGGTGGTTTCTCAAGCAGAACAGCATCGACGCCCAGGCCCCCGATGCGGGCCAGCGGATGCTGGCCGCGATGCGCGCCGGCGGCTGGGCGATCTAGCACCGCCGCCAAGGATGCGGCTGGCCCGACCAGCGGCCGGGCCGGCGCGGGATCAGGCCAGATCGCCCTCGATCAGGTAATCCGGCAGGTTCTGGAAGCTCACCGGCCGCAGGAAGCGGCGGATCGACAGCGTCCCGACCGACGTCGCGCCGAAGTTGGTCGAGGCCGGATAGGGGCCGCCATGGACCATCGCATCGGCGACCTCGACCCCGGTGGGAAAGCCGTTGGCCAGCACCCGCCCGACCTTTTGCGCCAGCACAGGCAGCAGCCGGCGGGCATCCGCGGCGTCGCCCGGATCGGTGTGCAGCGTCGCGGTCAGCTGGCCGGGCAGGCCGCGGGCGATGCGCTCCATGTCGTCCACCGACCGGGCGCGGACCACGAGGCCCAGCGGACCAAAGACCTCCTCGGCCAGGTAGTCCTCGCCCAGGAAGGCGTCGGCGGTGGTCTCATACAGGTTCGGCGAGGCGCTGCGGTCTCGGCTTTCCGTCGCCAGCACCGGCTTGACGGCGTTCGAGCGGTTCATCCGCTCGGCTCCCTCGCGGTAGGCCTGGGCGATGCCGTCGGTCAGCATGGTCTGCGGCGCGACCTGTTCCAGCGCCGCCCGGGCCGCGGCGACCAGCCGGTCGGCGTCAGGGCCGTCCAGCACCACCGCGATGCCCGGGTTGGTGCAGAACTGCCCCGCGCCCATGGTCAGCGACCCGGCCCAGCCCTTGCCGATTTCGTCGCCGCGGGCTTTGGCGGCCTCGGGCAGCACGAACATCGGGTTGACCGAGCCCAGCTCGCCAAAGAACGGGATCGGCTCGGGGCGGGCGGCGCACAGGTCGAACAGCGCCCGGCCGCCGGCCAGCGACCCGGTGAAGCCCACCGCCTTGATGCGCGGATCGGTGACCAGCGCCTCGCCGACCTTGCGGTTGCCGCCCTGGATCAGGCTGAAGACGCCCTTCGGCATCCCGGTCTTTTCGACCGCCGCCTTGACCGCCTCGGCGACGATCTCGCCGGTGCCGGGATGGGCCGAGTGGCCCTTGACGACGACCGGGCAGCCCGCCGCCAGCGCCGCGGCGGTGTCGCCCCCGGCGGTCGAGAAGGCGAGCGGGAAGTTCGACGCGCCGAATACCGCCACCGGACCGACCGGCAGCTGCATCATCCGCAGTTCGGGCCGCGGCGCGGGCTGGCGGTCGGGCAGCGCGGCGTCGGTGCGCCGGTCCAGATAGGCGCCGTCGCGGATATGCGAGGCGAACAGCCGCAGCTGGCCGGTGGTGCGGCCGCGTTCGCCCTGCAGCCGCGCCTCGGGCAGGCCGCTTTCCTGGGTGCCGATCTCGGTGATGGCGTCAGCGCGGGCCTCGATCTCGTCGGCGATGGCGTCGAGGAAGCGGGCCCGGTCCTCGCGGCTGGTGGCGGCATAGGCGTCGAAGGCCTCGGCCGCCGCGGCGCAGGCGCGGGCGACCAGATCGGGGGTGCCGACCGCATAGTCATGCGCCGGCCCATGCGCGGGGGACGAGGCGAAGCTGGTGTCTCCCGCCACCCATTCGCCGCCGATCAGGTGCTTGCCATGAGGGGTAAAGCCGGTCATCCGCTGTCCTTTCGCTGTCTTCGGTCATCGGACCGCCGCGGCGGTCAACGCATAACGGTATACCGGACCACTTGGACCCCCGCCAAGCCGGGCGCAAGGGGGTCGGAAGGGCTATCCGGGGCCGATCAGCCGCAGGCCGGACCGGGCCGAGCGGCCGGTGGCGTCGATCACCGACAGCGTCGCCCAGCCCGGCGCTGCGGGCAGCTGGGTGGCGGGGTCGGGCGAGCCGACCGCGACCGGGCGGCCGTCAAGCAGCCAGGTGTAGGGCCCGGCGCCGCCGCGAACGCGGACCACAAGTCGCCCCTGGGTCAGTTCGACCTCGGCGCCGTCGGGCGGGAACAGGATCGCCAGCGGCTCGGCCTGCGGCGCCACCGGGTCGGCGGGCCGGGTCGTGCCGCGGGGCTGGAACCGCCGCAGCGCGGGCGGCAAGGCGGCGTTGGGCACGGTCAGCGCGCCGGGCGGCGGCGGGGGCAGCGGCGTGGCGCGCGTGCCCAGCGCGTCGAACAGGTCGAACAGCAAGGGCGCGGCGAGATCGCCGCCGAACGCCCCCGGCACCGGCGTTCCGTCGGGCCGCCCCAGCCACACCCCGGCAACGAAGCGCCCGTCATAGCCCAGCGCCAGCGCGTCGCGGTGGCCATAGCTGGTGCCGGTCTTCCACGCGACCCGGCCCGCGGCGCGCCCGCCCGGCGGCGCGTGCTGGGCCAGGATCGACCCCGCATACCAGGCCGCGACCGGGCCGGCGACCGAAGCCAGCTCGCGCATCTCGCCCGGACGCACGTGCAGCGCCGCCGCCCGCCCGCCGCGGGCGAGCGCCCCGTAGGCCTGCACCAGCCCTTCCAGCGACACCCCGCCGCCGCCCAGCACCACCGCCAGCCCCGGCGGCCCTTGCGTCGTCACCGGCGCCCCGGCCCGGCGCAGGGCGGCGGCGATGCGCGCCGGGCCCAGCGCCTCGGCCACCCGCACCACCGGGATGTTCAGCGATTCTACCAGCGCCTGCCGGATCGTCACCGTGCCGCGAAAGCGGCGGTCGAAGTTTTCCGGCTGCCAGCGGCCAAAGGCGGCGGGACGGTCCTCGATCAGCGTTTCCGGGTGGATCAGCCCGTCGTCGAAGCCCAGCGCATAGACCAGCGGCTTCAGCGTCGAGCCGGGCGAGCGCAGCGCCTGCGTCATGTCGATGTACCCGCCCGCCCGCGGGTCGGTGAACTGCGCCGCGCCGACATGGGCGAGGATCTCTCCGGTCTCGTGATCGGCGAGGATCAGCGCCGCCGAGACCTGCGCGGGCTGGCCCGCGACAGCGCGGGCCGCCAGCCGCTCCGCCTGCCGCTGCAATGCCGGGTCGAGCGTGGTTTCGATGCGCGGCGCGCCGGGATGGGCGCGGCGCAGCCGGTCGGCCAGCAGCGGCGCAAGCGCCGGAAAGGCGCGGCGGCGGTCGGGCAGGGGCATGGCGCGGGCGGTGGCGGCGGCCTCGGCGCTCAGCAGGCCCAGCGCCTCGGCCCGAGCGATGACGCGGTTGCGGGCGGCCTCGGCGGCGGTTCGGCGGGCGGGCAGGTCGGGGCGGCGCGCCTCGGGCGCCTGCGGCAGCGCGACCAGCAGCGCCGATTCGGCGGGGGTCAGCCGGGTCGGTTCCTTGCCGAACCACATCAGGCTGGCGGCGCGCACGCCCTCGGTGTTACCGCCATAGGGTGCGAGCCGCAGATACAGGCCCAGGATGCCCTCCTTGCCCAGCCGCCGTTCCAGCGCCATCGCCACCCGCGCCTGCCGCAGCTTGGCCCGCCAGTCCCCGGTCGGCCCGCGTTCCAGCAGCCGCGCGGTCTGCATCGACAGGGTCGAGGAGCCCGACACCACCCGCCCGTGGCGCAGCGCCTGCCAGCCCGCGCGGGCGATGGCGCGCGGGTCGATCCCGTCGTGATCGGCAAAGCGCCGATCCTCCCACCCGACCAGCATCCGCAAGAAGCCGGGGTCCACCCCCTGGGCCGGGGTTGCGAGCCGCCACAGGCCGTTTTCCACCGGAAAGGCCCGCAACAGGCTGCCGTCGCGGGCCAGCACCTCGGTCCCGGTGGCGACGGCCAGCGGCGGCAGTTCGGTCGCGTCGATCCAGCGCGACAGCGCGGCGCGGCCCGCGTCGCCCGCGCCGGCCAGCAGGCCCAGCGCGCAGGCCGCGGCGATCAGCCGCCGGCCGCTGCGGCGCTGCGGGTCAGCGGGTGATCGTCGTCGCGCCACTGTCGGTCCAGGCCCGGCGGTCGGGGCGATACATGTCCTCGACCGTGGCCGCGGGATGGCGGAACACGCCCGGAGTCACCGCGCGCACTTGATAGGCCAGCCGCAGCGGCGAGTCCCCGATCGCCGTGACCGCGGCGGCAAAGCGGTCCTGCCGGAACTCGGCCATCTCGGTCGCGGCGGTGTCGCCCAGCCAGTCCAGATCGCCGGTCTCGCCCCGGGTCAGCAGGTTGGGGTTGTCGATCTCGAACCCCGCCGGCAGCGGGTCGGTGACGATCAGCCGCCCGTCCGCGGCGCCGATGGGGTCCACCTCGATCACCGCGACCAGCCGCGTGCCCAGCGGCACGCTGGCCGGATCGACCGGCTGCCCGTCGGCAGTGAAATAGCTGCGCGCGATGGCAAACGCGGTGCCCCCCGCCGCCGGCGGATCGACGGGTACGGCGGTCGTGGCCAGCGTCACCTCGACGGGCGCGCTGCCCGAGTTGGCCAGCTGGACCGGAGGCAGCGCCGCGGCGTCGCCCAGGTCCTGCACCGGCGCCGACAGTGCTGCACCCGACAGCGTCAGCCCGCCGCCGGCATCCTTGCCCGAGGACAGCGCCTGCGCGGCCAGCGTGATCCAGCCCGCCTCCTGCGTGGACAGCGGCGCGCCGTCCAGGTCGCGCTGATCGGCGCGGCTGGCGATGCCCACCGCCAGCGCATCGCGGTCGACGGCTTGCGAGCCCGCCTCGGCCGCCAGCGCCAGCACGCCCGCAAGGTCGCGCAACGCGGTGCCGTAATCGGCGCGGAACAGCCCCTCGGGCTCGCGCCCCTCGGTCGCCAGCGCCTGGGCGTGGCGGAACATGATGTCCGCGCGCGGCTGGTCGCCATAGGCCGCCAGCGCCGCCCCCAGCTGCGCTGCGGCAAGCGGCGTGTCGAACTTCGCCGCGCCGGTGTCGACGTAATAGCGCAGGTCGCTGACCACGGCCTGCCCTTCGCGCGCCAGCACATAGGCGGCATAGGCGGTGGCCGCGTTCTCGCCCGAATCGGCGAATTCCGGCGCCGCCGCGGCGTTCAGCCCGTTCTGCAGCGCCTGCAGCGCCAGCCGGAAGGCGGGGTCGGGCACCGCGTGGCCCTGCGCCCTCGCCCGGCCCAGGAAGTCGGTGACATAGGCGGCCAGCCAGCGGTCGCCGCTATCGGGCTGCCACAGCCCGAAACTTCCGTCCGAGGCCTGCCGGGTCATGACCTGCGCGATGGCGGAATCGACGGTCCTGGGGTCGACTCCGGGCGGCGTCGGCATGCCTTCGGGCATCAGCGCCTGCGCGTAAAGCTGCGGCAGCGCGCCCGAGGACAGCTGCTCGGTGCAGCCATAGGGATAGGCCGCCAGCTGCGCCAGCGCGCCCGGCACGTTCAGCCGCGCGAAGGCGCCCGAGGTAAGGGTGATGCGCCCGGTCCCCGGCTGGAACCGGCCCAGCGGCGCCAGATCGACCGTCTGCGCGGCGCCGGGGGCCAGAGTCAGCTTGATCCGCCGGCTGACGGCGGCATCCATGCGCTGGACCGGGATGGTCAGGTCCTTGCTGACCGTGCGCCCGTCCGGCAGCCGGGCCGAGACGCGCAGCCTGGCCGTGCCTTCGGTATCCGGCGCGGTCAGGGTCAGCGGCACGGTCACCGCCTGCTTGTCGGTCAGCGTCACGCTGGCGGGCAGGTCGGCGGTGGCCAGCGTGACGCCCGCCTCGGGCTCGGCCGAGCCCTGGTCCGCCGCCGCCTCGGCCGCGGCGGTCTGCACGGCCGAGAGGTTTTCCACCGACAGCGCCACCTCGCCCGCCGGGCCGTCAAGATGGGTCAGCGCCAGATGCGCATTCGCCACGTCGCCGGGGGCGAGGAATGCGGGGACGGTCGCGGTCATCACCACCGGGTCGCGGACCAGCATCGTGGTGTCGGTCTGGCCCACGCCCTTGCCGGTCCAGACCAGCGCCATGATCCGCAGTTCGCCGTTGAAGTCGGGCAGCGGGATCGTGACAGTGGTGGTCCCGTCCGGTCCCAGAGTCAGCGGGCCGGAAAACCACCCCATCAGCTTTTCGGTCGGCGGCGGCGCCTGGGTCTGCATCGAGGACGCATCGCCCCCCGCCCGGATCGTCCCGTCGGCCGCCCCGCCGGGCAGGATCAGCCGACCATACAGGTCGCGCATCCCCACCCCCAGCCGGCGCTGGCCCAGATAGTGGTCCGAGGCCGAGGGCGGCTGATAGCCTGTCAGGTTCAGGATGCCCTGGTCCACCGCCCAGATCGTCGCGTTCACGGTCTCGCCCGCGGCCGCGCCGGCGACGGCCAGCGTCACCTGCGCCGTGCCGCGGGGATCGGCCTGCGGCGGCGCGGTCAGCGTCGCCTGCAAGGCGCGGTCGCCGGGGTCGACATGGGCCGCAGCGATGCCCAGCGCCCGGATCGGGGTGCGCGCCGACAGCTCGGCGGTTCCGGCGGCCACCGGGCGGATGGCGCTGACCGCGACATAGGCGCTGGCGCCCCAGTCCTCGGTCACCGGCAGATCGACGGTGTTGTCGCCGGCCGTGACCGGCACCGTCTGCATCGAGATCACCCGGTTCGACAGCACCGACACCACCGCGACCCCGTCGGCCAGCGCCCTCAGCGTCACCCGCGCGGTGTCGCCCACCGCATAGCCGGGCCTGTCAAGCGACACCGACAGCCGGTCGGGCGTGTCGGTGCCCGTGGTGGCGGCGCCCCAGCCGGCCTCGAAGGTGGTCGAGCTGCGCGCCCCGTCGGGGCCGGTCACGACCAGCTCATAGCTGCCCCAGTCCACCGGGGCCGAGATCGACCCCGGCGCGCCGGCCAGATCGAGCGCGCCATTGGCGATGCGCTCGCGGCGGGTGATCGGTTCCCAGTTCCAGTCGCCGCCCATCGCATACCACTGATAGGTGGTGTCGATGCGGTTCAGCACCCACTCGACCCGCGCCGGCTGCGGGGTCAGGTCGGGGCCGACCGCGACCACCTGGAACCGCGCCTCGGCGCCCTGCGGGACGGTGCCGCCGTCGAACCCGGGGCGGATGCCCAGCGCCGTGCGGGCCGGCAGGACCAGCCGGCTGTCGCGCCGCTCGACCGGGCGGCCGGCGCCCTCGCGCACGGTCAGGGTCAGCTGCGCCTCCCACGGGCGGGCGGCCTGGGCCAGCGCCGGGGGCAGATCGACGCGGGCAGCAAAGCGCCCCTCGGCGTCGGTGACGCCGGCGGGCATCGCCACCACTTCGGGCGCGGCATCGTCGTCGTGGCGGCCGAAGACATAGCCCTCGAATCCCGGCAGCGTGGTGGCCGGGGTCAGGCGCAGCTCTCCCTCGACCGGCAGGCCGGCGGCGGGGGCACCGAACAGCCAGCGCGCGTCGATGGCGGCCTGAACCGGCTGCGCGGCGGGCTGCGGGGTGTCGGGCAGCGCAAGGTCGAAGGCTATGCGCTCGGGACGGAAATCCTCGACCAGCAGCTTGGCCGACGCGAGCGGCCGGCCCTTGTCCTCGACCCGGAAATCGACCCGCCACAGCCCGCGCGGCGCGGTGTCGGGGATCGGCACGGCCAGCGTATAGCCGCCGGCGCCGGCGGGTTCGGCCAGCATCCGCGCGTGTTCCACCCCGTCGGGGCGCAGCACCACGGCGGTCAGCGGCAGACCCTCGATCGCGCGGCCGCGGTCGTCGCGGGTCAGGATGGTGGCGTGGGCGATCTCGCCGGCGCGATAGGCGCCGCGGTCGGTGGCGGCGAAGACATCGATCGGTGGGGCCGGCGGATTGCCCTCGACCCCGCGGTCGGACAGGTCGAATTCGGGGTCGATCAGCGACAGGAAGCCCATGTCGGCGATTTCGCCGCCCTGGCGCAGCGTGGCTGTCACCAGCGCCGGTTCCGCCGCGCCGGTGCCGCGGGTCAGGCCAGAGGCGAACCGCGCCACGCCCTGGTCGTCGGTCGCGGCGGTGGCCAGAACGGCGTTGCCGCGCGACACCAGCGCCACGTCGATCCCCGCCCGCGCCGCCGCATCCGACAGCCCGCGCACGGCCACGGTCAGCCCGTCGGTCCCCGACCAGCTGGCCAGCCCCAGATCCGAGATCATGAACCACTGCGTCGCCGCCGGCGCCATCTCGGTCGAGCTGCCCGCCACCTGCGCGGTCAGCGCATAGATGCCGGGGGTCAGCGGCCCGGCGGTCCGGGTCAGGTCCAGCCGGGTGGCGATCTCGGCGTTCACCGGGGCCGCGCCGCCGCCCGCCGCGGGGGCGACGCTGGCCTGGCCGGTCCAGATCTCCTCGCCCATGTAGGTGGTGAAGTTCTGCGCGCCCCAGTCATCCAGCGGCGCGGCAAAGATCTCGTCGCGCAGGGCGCGGACGAGGTTGCGGTCCGACATCCGGTACAGCTTCAGATCGACCGCGCCGGTGTTCACCGTGTACAGCGTCAGCCCCTGATCGCCGCCCGCGGGCAGCACATAGGCGCGGCCGCCGAACCGCGCCATCGGTGCGCGGTCGCGAACATACATCGACAGCTCGACCGGGCGCGGCAGCGTCTGGCCGTCCGCGGCTGGCAGGCCGGGGCGCAGCGTCAGCTTCAGCGTGCTGCCGCGGGTCAGCCCCGTCACGCAGAGCTGGCTGCCCTCGGTTTCCACCGCCATCGCGGGGTCGGGCAGGGCCACATAGGGGCGGTAATCCACCCCCGCGGCCAGTTCGGCCGAGAAAAAGGCGCAGGCGCGCGGGTCCAGCGCGTCGGAATCCATCTGGTTGTCGGTGACCCGAAAGCCGTGGCGTTCCTGGAAGGCCGGGATCATCTCGGCCAGCCGCGGATCGCCGCCGCCGCCGTGGCTTTCGGCGTGGCGCAACGCCCCCAGCCCGTCCAGCCCGCGGTCGAGCTTTTCGGCGATCTCGGCCCAGCGGGTGAGCGACGGCACCGCCGGGCCGGCGCTGCGCAGCCAGGCGTTCAGCGCCGCCGATTGCGCGGCGGCCAGCGTCTCGCGGTTCTCGTTGTCGAGGTTCGCCTGCTCGAGCAGCGCGGCGGACAGCGCGTCCCAGTCGTCGGGCGAATCGGTGGCGGCGGTCACCGCGCCCTGCCAGCGGACCTGCGCTTGCGGATCGCCCGCCGCCTCGGCCAGCCGGGCGCGCAGGGCGGCCACATCCTCGCCGGTGCCCGGATAGAGCCGCCCCAACTCCTGCGCCTGGCGGCGGGCGGGGTCGAGATCAGAGTCCGGGCGCAGCCACGCCCCGGCGCCCGCGACGCGGTCGGCCGCGGCCTGCGCCACCGCCGGATCGGGGGCCGTGACCTGCCCCGACAGCGCGCCGGCGAACGGCACCGGGGGGTTGGCGGCGCCCTTGGGAAAGCAGGCGCGCGAGCGGGCGTTGTAGGTCAGCGCGGTGCAGGCCCGGTCGGCGAGGCACAGGCGGATGCAGGCCTGCTCGGTCGTCTCGAAGATCGGCGCGAGGTCGCCGCCGGGCAGGTCCACGTCCTGCTGCAGCACGATGCGGCGGTCGGGCAGCGGCCCTTCGGCCAGCGCAATGCCGGGCAGCGTGAGAGCGGCCAGCAGCGCCGCGACAGGCAGGCGACGGCACAGCCCGCCCGCGGAACGAAGGAACGAACGGACGGTCATCTGGGCCTCCTGCTGCCGATCCGGCGCGCGACTGTCGAAAGCGTGCCACGGCGTGCGCCGTTCGGCAATCTTCCGCCGTTCCGCCCGCGGACGAAACCGCGTGAACGGGCGGTCCCGTCCGGTCCCGGCGGGCAGGTGCCCCTGTCCATATAGCTTGCGCTGCGGGCGCAAATGTCGCACCAAAGCGCTTGTTCCGGGGCGTCAGGCCCCTCAGCTCATGCCACGCGTCCGCGCCAAGATGGACCGTGCCACCCAACGGGATCAGATCATGACAATCAGCCTTACCGCCCGCGCCCTGCTGCTTGCCTCGGCCGTCGCGCTGGCCCCGGCCGCGCTGCCCGCCGCCTGGGCCGAAACCCCCGCCGACACGCTGGTCGTCGCCGCGACCATCGACGACATCATCAGCCTCGACCCGGCGCAGAGCTTTGAGTTCTCGGGCAACGACGTCACCCAGAGCCTGTATGACCGGCTGGTCGATTTCGACCCGCTGGCGCTGGACAAGGGCTTTCAGCCGTCGCTGGCCGAAAGCTGGGAGGTCAGCGAGGACGGCAAGACCATCACCCTGACGATGAAGGAAGGCGTCAAGTTCCAGTCCGGCAACCCGGTCCGGGCCGAGGATGCCGCCTGGTCGCTGCAGCGCGCGGTCAAGCTGGACAAGTCCCCCGCCTTCATCCTGACCCAGTTCGGCCTGACCCCGGACAATGTCGAACAGATGGTCAAGGCGGACGGCAACAAGCTGACCATCACGATGGACCAGCCCTATGCGGAATCCTTCGTGCTGAACTGCCTGACCGCCAGCGTCGCCAGCGTGGTGGACAAGGAAACCGCCCTGCAGCATGTCGAGGGTGACGACCTGGCCAACACCTGGCTGACCACCAACGGCGCGGGGTCCGGCCCTTACAGCCTGGGCGCGTGGCGCCCGAACGAGGCGGTGCAGTTGATCGCAAACGACGCCTATTGGGGCGGCGCGCCGGCGATGAAGCGGGTGATCGTCAAGAACGTCCAGGAATCCAGCGCCCAGCGGCTGCAGCTGGAAAAGGGCGACATCGACGTGGCCCGCAACCTGACCCCCAGCGACGTCGAGGGGCTGGCCGGCAACGACGCGATCAAGGTGATCGACGAGCCGCGCGGCCGCATCCTGTACATGGGGATGAGCCAGAAGGACCCGCTGCTGTCGCAGGCGCCCGTCCAGCAAGCGATGCGCCACCTGGTCGATTTCGACGGCATGGCGAACAGCTTCCTCAAGGGCCAGTGGAAGGTGCACCAGGCCTTCCTGCCCGAAGGCTACCTTGGCGCCTCGGACCAGAACCCGTGGAAATACGACGTCGAGGCGGCCAAGAAGATCCTGACCGACGCCGGCATCACCTCGGGCACCATCACCACCAAGGTCCGCGACCTGCGCGAATACCTGGACGTGGCGCAGACCCTGCAGGCGTCGATGGCGCAGGCCGGGCTGACGCTGAACATCGAACAGATGACCGGCGCCCAGGTGCTGGACGCGTATCGCGCCCGCGAAGTGCCGATCTTCCTGGGCGAATGGGGGCCGGACTATGCCGACCCGAACACCAACGCCTCGACCTTTGCGATCAACCCCGACAACGCGGCCGAAAAGGGCAGCACGCTGGCCTGGCGCAACAGCTATGACGTGCCCAAGGCCATGCAGGACAAGGTGATCGCCGCGACGCTGGAAGGCGACAGCGAAAAGCGCAAGGCGATGTACATGGACATCCAGACCGAATATCAGGCCTCGGCCCCGATCCTGCCGCTGTTCCAGCGCGTCGAACAGAACGCGATGCAGAAAGGCATCGAGGGCTGGTCGGCCGGCGGCGCCGTCACCTCGGTCATGTATCACAAGGTCACCAAGGGCCAGTGAGCGCGTCCGACACCACCGCCGGGGGGCGGCCTGCGCCGTCCCCCGGGCCTGTCTCTTCCGGCCCGACGCCAGCCCCGGGCGGCAGCGGACGCACGGCCCGGCGCGCCCGCGCGGTGGCCGGGGTCGTGCTGTCGCTGCTGCTGACGCTGCTGGGGCTGCTGCTGGTCACCTTCGTGATCGGCCGGGTGATGCCGATCGACCCGGTGCTCAAGGTCGTGGGCGAACGCGCCACCCCCGCGCAATACGAGGCCGCGCGCCAGGCGATGGGGCTGGACAAGCCGATCCTGGTGCAGTTCGTCGCCTATGTCGGGGACGTGCTGCGGGGCGATTTCGGCCGCTCGATCTCGACCGGCCACCCGGTGGCCGAGGACCTGCGCCGGGTCTTTCCGGCGACGCTGGAACTGGCCAGCATCGGGACCCTGATCGGGGTGCTGATCGGGGTGCCGCTGGGCGTGATCGCGGCGGCGCGGCGGGGCGGCTGGATCGACCAGGTCGCCCGCGTGGTGGCGCTGATCGGCTATTCGATGCCGATCTTCTGGCTGGGGCTGATGGGGCTCCTGGTGTTCTACGGCATCCTCGGCTGGGTCGGAGGCCCGGGACGCCAGGACATCATCTATGAC
The DNA here is from genome assembly GCF_000763805.1 of Paracoccus sphaerophysae. Lineage (GTDB taxonomy): Bacteria > Pseudomonadota > Alphaproteobacteria > Rhodobacterales > Rhodobacteraceae > Paracoccus > Paracoccus sphaerophysae. Next base: position 15,045 of record NZ_JRKS01000026.1, read on the forward strand.
GGGATGGTCCCCAATGTGACCGGGCTGGTGCTGGTCGACAGCCTGATCGCCGGCGACTGGGGCGCCTTCCGGGACGCGTTTTCCCACATCATCCTGCCGGCCTCGCTGCTGGGCTATTTCAGCCTCGCCTATATCAGCCGCATGACCCGCAGCTTCATGCTGGAACAGCTGTCGGCGGAATACATCACCACCGCCCGCGTCAAGGGCCTGTCCGAACGCCGCGTCGTCTGGGGCCATGCGCTGCGCAACATCGCCGTGCCGCTGGTCACGGTGATCGCGCTCAGCTTCGGCGGGCTGCTGGAAGGGTCGGTGCTGACCGAGATCATCTTCAGCTGGCCCGGCATCGGCAGCTATATCACCAAGACCCTGCTGGCCGGCGACATGAACGCCGTGCTGGGCGGCACCGTCGTCGTCGGCGTGTGCTTCATCGCGCTGAACGCGCTGTCCGACCTGCTCTACAAACTGCTCGATCCGCGGTCGAGGTGAGCCGATGACCGATCTCTCGACCCGAGACTGGCTGCTGAGCGCTGCCCCCACCACCCGCCGCCAGGCGCGACTGGGGGCGCTGTACCAGGGCTGGCTGACCTTCCGGTCGAACCGGCTGGCGATGCTGGGCCTGATCATCCTGGTCCTGCTGGCGCTGATGGCGATCCTGGCGCCGGACTTGGCGCCCTACAGCCCGACCGCGCAGAACCTGGCCGACCGGCTGCAGCCGCCCTCGGCCAGGCACTGGCTGGGCACCGACGCGCTGGGCCGCGACATCCTGTCCCGGATCATCTGGGGGTCGCGGGTGACGCTGTTCATCGTCGGGACGGTGGCGCTGATCTCGCCGATCATCGGGCTGCTGATCGGGACCATCGCGGGGTTTGCCGGCGGCTGGGTCGACCAGGTGCTGATGCGGATCACCGACATCTTCCTGGCCTTTCCCAAGCTGATCCTCGCCCTGGCGCTGGTGGCGGCGCTGGGCCCGGGGATCGTCAACGCGGTGCTGGCGCTGGCGATCACCGGCTGGCCGCCCTATGCGCGGCTGGCGCGCGCCGAAACGTTGGCGGTGCGGAACGCCGACTATATCGCCGCTGCGCGGCTGCAGGGGGCGGGGTCGTTCCGGCTGCTGGTCGGGCATGTGTGGCCGATGTGCATTTCCTCGATGATCGTGCGGGTGGCGCTGGACATGGCAGGGATCATCCTGTCGGCGGCGGGGCTGGGCTTTCTGGGCCTCGGCGCGCAGCCGCCGCTGGCCGAATGGGGGGCGATGATTTCCGACGGGCGGACCTATATCCTCGATCACTGGTGGGTCGCGGCGATGCCGGGCCTGGCGATCTTCATCGTCAGCCTCGCCTTCAACTTCCTGGGCGACGGGCTGCGCGACGTGCTGGACCCCAAGGGCGGCGCGGAATGACTGCGACACAGCCGGGCCCGCTCCTCTCCGTCCGCGACCTGCGCGTCGCCTTCCCCACCCGCCAGGGCGTGTTCGAGGCCGTGCGCGGCGTCAGCTTCGACCTCGGCCGCGAACGGCTGGGGGTGGTGGGCGAATCCGGGTCGGGCAAGTCGATGACCGGCCGCGCGATCCTCGGCCTCGTGCGCCCGCCGGGCAAGGTCACCGCGTCGCGGATGGAGTTCGAGGGCAAGTCGATCCTCAACCTGCCCGAGCGCCAGATGCGCGCGGTCCGCGGCCGCCGGATCAGCATGGTCATGCAGGACCCCAAGTTCAGCCTGAACCCGGTGATGCGGGTTGGCGACCAGATCGTCGAGGCCTATCGCCAGCAGACCGGCGCCGGCCGCGCCGCCGCCCGCCAGCGCGCCATGGAGATGCTCGAGGCCGTCCGCATCCGTGACCCGGAGCGTGTCTTCGGCGCCTATCCGCACGAGGTCTCGGGCGGGATGGGCCAGCGGATCATGATCGCGATGATGCTGGCCTCGGGCCCGGAAATCCTGATCGCGGACGAGCCGACCTCGGCGCTGGACGTCTCGGTCCGGACCGAGGTGCTGCGGATCATGGACGACCTGGTGACCGACCGCGGTATGGGGCTGATCTTCATCAGCCACGACCTGAACCTGGTGGCGCAGTTCTGTGACCGGGTCCTCATCATGTATGCCGGCCGGGTGGTCGAGACGCTGGCCGCCCGCGACCTGCACAACGCCCGCCATCCCTATACGCAGGGGCTGCTGAACAGCCTGCCGCGGCTGGACGCGCCGCGCGAGCGGTTGGCGGTGCTGGAACGCCGGCCCGAGTGGAAGGACGGCCCGCTCGACCCCGCGCTGGTCGATGCCTCGATGATCGACGCGTTTCCGGGGGGCGTACGATGAGCGCGCCGATCCTCGAGATCCGCGACCTGCGCGTGTGGTTCGGCAACCCGCCCGACCGGGTGGATGCCGTCAAGGGCGTCGACCTGACCGTCGCGCGGGGCGAAAGCTTCGGGCTGGTGGGCGAATCAGGCTCGGGCAAGTCGACCATCCTGCGCGCGCTGGCGGGGCTGGCGCCCACCTGGTCGGGGACCATCACCGTGGACGGAGAGAGCCTGCGCGGCACCCGCCGCAGCCCCGCCTTTCACCGCCGCGTGCAGATGGTCTTTCAGGACCCCTATGCGAGCCTTCACCCCCGCCACACGGTGGACCGGGTGCTGTCCGAGACGCTCAGGCTGCAGGGGATGGACGATATCGACCGCCGCATCGGCAAGCTGCTGGACGATGTCGGGCTGGGGCGGGGCTTCCGCTTCCGCTATCCGCACCAGCTGTCGGGCGGCCAGCGCCAGCGGGTCGCCGTGGCCCGCGCCCTGGCCGGAGAGCCGGCGCTCTTGCTGCTGGATGAGCCGACCTCGGCGCTGGACGTCTCGGTGCAGGCCGAGATCCTGAACCTGCTGGCCGATCTGCGGGTCGAACGCGGGCTGACCTACGTGATGGTCAGCCACGACCTGGCCGTGATCGGGCATCTGTGCCAGCGGCTGGCGGTGATGCAGGGCGGGCTGATCGTCGATCAGCTGACCGCCGACGATCTGCGCGCGGGCCGGGCCGACAGCGCCTATACACGCGAACTGATCGCCGCCTCGCGCAGCTATGCGGGGCGCGAGGCCTAGGCCTCTTCCTCCCGCCGCAGCGCCGGCAGCCCCACCCCGGTCGCGTCGAAGCCTCCGTCCACTGCCAGGGTCTGCCCGGTGACGAAGCTCGCGTTTTCGGACAGCAGGAACACGATCCCCTCGGCGATCTCGCGCGCCTCGCCATAGCGGTTCAGCGGGATCGCGTCGTAATAGGCGGCGATGATTTCCGGCGCGTGGACCGCCATCGCCAGCTTGGTGCGCACCGGGCCGGGGGCGATGCAGTTGACCCGGATGCCCTGTTCGCCCAGCTCGGCCGCGAACTGCTTGGTGAGGTGGATCACCGCTGCCTTCGAGGTCCCATAGGCCACCCGCAGCGTCGAGGCCCGCAGCCCCGAGATCGAGGCGATGTTGACGATCGCGCCCCTGCTCTCGGCCAGCGCCGGGACCAGCGCCTGGGTGCACAGGAACACGCCGTCGAGGTTCGTCGCCATCACCTCGCGCCATTGCTCGAAGGCGGTCTGGTGGGCGCGGGAAAACAGCGCCACGCCGGCATTGTTCACTAGCGCGTCGATGCGGCCGAAGCGGGCCAGCGCCTCGTCGCGCATCCGGTCCACCTGCTCGGGGATCGAGACGTCCGCGATGACCGGCAGCACGCCCTGCAGCTGGCCGGCGGCGGCGGTGAGCTCGTCGCCGTCGCGGTCCACCATCGCCACCTGCCAGCCGCGTTCCAGCAGCAGGTCGGTGGTGGCAAGGCCGATGCCGCGCGCGGCGCCGGTGACAAGGGCGACTTTGGTCATGCTATGTCCTCGATCGGTTCGATGAGCAGTTCCAGCGTGACCCCCACCGGATTCACGCCGCGTTTCAGGATCCCGGCCTTGATGCGCCCGGCGATGTCCACGACCTCGATCGGGACATGGGCGCGCCCGCCGCGCAGATGGGCGCCATGCAGCCGCAACTCGGTGGCGAGGCAATCCATCCGCCCGCCCTGCTGAAAGCGCACATGGTCGATGCTGCCCAGACCGTGCAGCGCCGCGCGAGAGATGCCGTGGGCGGCGCACAGGGTCTCGATGGCGGTCACCACGTCCTCACCCGGCGCGATCCGGGCGATGAGGCCGCTGCCGGCGCCGCCGCCCGCCACCTGGAACAGGGTGAAGGCGGTTTCCGCGTCCGGCAGGCTGTCGAACCACGCCTCGCGGGAGCCGATGCCGGTGACGCGGCAGTCCGCGGCGACGAGGCTCTCCAGCGGCAGCAGGTGCCCCATCGCGACCGGCGGGGTGCCGGTCTGCCACAGGCCGTGGCAATGCAGGAACGGCTGCCCCTCGCGCGCGCCGACGCTGGCCGTGGCGCGCAGGACGCGGGTCGGGCCGACCGGCGCCAGCGTATCGGAATACCACGCCGCATGGACCCCGTCCGAGGAGAGCGCCGGCAGCACATAGCGCAGCGGATCGCAGGTGATCCCGTCCAGGAACACCATCCCGCCCCGGCACCCGGCAGCATCAAACAGCCGCGCCACGCCGGCCATGACCGTCTCGCCCGCCCGCAGCTCCCCCTGCACCGTCACCAGCCCGGTCCGCGCCGCCTGCACTCGCAGCTCGTTCCGCGGCCCCGGATGCACCATCCGCGCAGGTTCTTCTTTGCGGAAATATCCCGGGGTGCGGGGCTGGCCCCGCTCGGGCGCCGACGCGGGGCTCACGGCCCGCCCTCCCGGCGCAGCAGTTCCTCGCGGATCATCGTCTTGGTGATCTTGCCGTAGGCCGACTTCGGCAGCGCGTCCCACAGCACAAAGCGCCGCGGCAGCTTGTAGCGGCTCAGCTTGCCGTCGAGGAACGCCCCCAGCTCGTCGGCGCTGACCGCGGCGCCGTCGCGGGGCACGCAGACCGCCCAGCCGACCTCGCCCCACAGCGGGTCGGGCATCCCCAGCACCGCGACTTCGGAGATCGCGGGATGGGTCAGGATCTTCTCCTCGATCTCGCGCGGATAGACGTTGGACCCGCCCGAGATGAACATGTCGGACTGCCGCCCGGTGATGTACAGATAGCCCTCGGCGTCCATGTGGCCCAGGTCGCCGGTGCGGAACCAGCCGTCGCGGAAGCTTTCGGCGTTGGCCTTGGGGTTGTCGTGATAGCCGGCGAAGACCGCCGGGCCGATGACGCAGATCTCGCCGGTCTCGCCGGGGGCGACCTCGCGGCCCTGGTCGTCCTGCACCTGCACCTCGATCCCGGTGCGGGCATAGCCGCAGGTGCCGATGCGGGCGGCGTCGTCATCGGCCTCATGCGCCCAGGCGGGCAGAACGGTGATGTTGCCGGTGACCTCGCCCAGCCCGAAATACTGGACCAGCACCGGGCCCAGCAGCGCCAGCGCGCGCTTCTGGTCCTCGCGATACATCGGCGCGCCGGCATAGATCACATAGCGCAGCGACGCGGTGTCGGCGGCAGCGGCCGAGGGATGCTCGACCAGCAGCTTGAGGATCGTCGGCACCGTGAACATGGTGCTGATGCGCCAGTCGCGGACCAGCTGCCAGACGGTCTCGACGTCGAATTTCTCGGACGGCAGCAGCACGGTCTTCACCCCCCGCGCCACCTGCGTCAGCTGGTGGACCCCCGCCCCGTGCGACAGCGGCGCCACGACCAGCGAGGCATCGGCCGGGGTCAGCCCCGGCATCAGGTCGGCGAGGTAGTTCGTCACCACGAAGGCCATCTGCCCGTGGGTCAGCACCGAGGCCTTGGGCCGCCCTGTCGTCCCCGAGGTGAAGAAGAACCAGCAGGCATCGTCGCGATCCACCGCCGCCACCTGCGGGCGCTGGCCCATGTGGTCGTTGGTCACGGCCTGCAGGGACGGCCCGAAATCAGCCGCGCCGATGGACAGCGTCCAGCGCAGCTCGGGGCAGCCGGCCTGACAGGCCGCGGCGTGGTCGGGAAAGGCCGCGTTGCAGATCAAGCCTCGCGCGCCCGAGGCCTGGGTGAGATAGACGACCTCGTCCGGCGTCTGGCGGAAGTTCGCGGGTACCCAGACGCCGCCGGCGCGCCAGACCGCGAACATCGCCTGCATCATCTCGAGGCAGTTCTGCGACTGGACCATCACCCGGTCGCCCTTCTGCAGGCCCATGCCCTGCAGCGCGGCGGCGAGCGCATCGGCCCCCGCCTCGAACTCGGCCCACCTCCAGCGCGTGTCGCCCATCACCAGCGCCACCCCGTCCGGGTCGCGCCGCGCGGCCTGGGTCAGCAGCGTGGCGAGGTTCATCACCCGGGTCGAGACGGGCGGCACCAGGGTCATCTCACCCTCTCGAGGATCGAGCAGTAGTTCGCCACCGCCGCGCCGCCCATGTTGAAGACCCCGGCGAGCTTCGCCCCCGGCACTTGCATCGCGCCGGCTTCCCCGGCCAGCTGCATCGCCGCCATGACGTGCTGGCTGACGCCGGTCGCGCCGATCGGGTGGCCGCGGGATTTCAGCCCGCCCGAGGGGTTCACCGGCAGCGCCCCGTCAAAGCGGGTGGTGCCGTCGCGGACCACCTTCCAGCCCTCTCCCGGTGCCGCCAGCCCCATCGCCTCGTATTCGATCATCTCGGCGATGGTGAAACAGTCGTGGGTCTCCACCAGGTCGAGATCCATGATCCCCAGCCCCGCCTGCGCCAGCGCCTCGGCCCAGGCGCGATGCGCGCCGGCGAAGGCGATGGGATCGCGGCGCGACAGCGCCAGCAGGTCGCCGGCCTGGGCGCGGGCGCGAAAGCGGATGGCGCGGGCCAGTCCGGCGGCGGTGGCCGCATCGGCCAGCACGATCGCCGCCGCCCCGTCCGAGATCAGCGAGCAATCCGTGCGCCGCAGCGGCCCCGCCACACGCGGGTTCTTCTCGGAGGGCGTGTTGCAGAACTCGACGCCGAAGTCCTTCTGCATATGCGCGTAGGGGTTGCGCATGCCGTTTTCGTGGTTCTTGGCGGCGATCATCGCCAGCTCCTCGGATCGGTCGCCGTGGCGCTGGAAATACGTATCCGCGATGCGGCCGAAGACGCCGGCAAAGCCGCCCTCGCCGGCCTCCTCGGGCACGTAGGAAGCGGCCAGCAGGATGTCCCCGACCTCGGCCACCGGAGTCGCGGTCATCTTCTCGGCGCCGATCACCAGCGCCACCCGGCCCCGCCCCGAGGCGATGAAATCCGCCGCCGCATAGAGCGCCGCCGAGCCGGTCGCGCAGGCATTCTCGGTGCGCATGAAGGGCACCCCGGCCAGCTCGGGCGTCCCCATCGCGACCAGCGCGCCCTGGAAATCCTGGCGGCTGAAACCGTTGTTCCAGACCCCGGTGAAGATCCCGTCCACCTGGTCCGCCGTCACCCCGGCATGGGCCAGCGCCGGTCCTGCGACCTCGGCCATCAGGGCCATCGTGTCGGGCGCTTCGGACTTGCCGAATTTCGTGTGCGCCCAGCCGACGATCATCGGTTCGTGCGAAGGGGGGGCGCTGCCCCCCGGCCCGTTCGGGCCTCCTCCCGGGACATTTTCGGACCGCCCGAGTTCCGGGTTACCGTTGCTCATCGGATCATCCTTTCGCGTGATGCGGGCAAGGTGCCCGGTGTGAGGTGGCGGGCGAGGCGGGCTTCGATCACCGCCGCCTCGGACCGCAGCAGGCGGCCGAGTTCCTCTTGCCGGAACGGTCCCATGCGGGCTTCGACCGCGGCGATGGTCAGCGCGGCGGCGGGGCGGCCGTCGGGCCACAGCACGGCGACGCCGATCCCCCATGACCCGGGGACGACCCGGCCCGGGTTCACGGCATGGCCCGCGGCCCGGGCGCGGGCGAGGTCGCCCGGCACCTCGGCCGCGGCCTCGCCCATCCGCGCGGCCAGGGCCGGGGCCAGGCGCGCCAGCGCCGCGGCGGCCTCGGGTTCCGGCAGCGCCGCCAGCAGCGCCAGCCCGCCGGCGCCCACCCCCAGCGGGTTGCGGTCGCCGGCCAGCAGCGCGTGGGTGCGGATCGGGTGGGTGCCTTCCTCGCGCATCAGGCACAGCACCTCGTCGCCCTGCGGGATCAGCAGAAAGGCGCTGTCGCCGGTCGCCCGCGCCAGCCGCGCCACGCAGTCGGCGGCCTGTTCGGCCAGGTCGTGCCGGCGCCCGGCGCGCATCCCCAGCAGAAACGCGCCCGGCCCCAGGTGATAGCGGCTGGCGTCGTCCTGTTCGACCAGATGCGCGGCGATCAGCGACAGCAGCAGCCGCCGCGCGGTCGGTCGGGCGACGCCGCTGGCCTGGGCCAGCCCGGACAAAGTGTCGCCCTCGGGACCGGCGCGCCCCACCGCGGCCAGCAGCGCCAGCGCCCGGTCCACGGCCTGCGCCCCGCCGGCGGCGGGGATCGCTTGATCGGGATCGGGCGCCGGCCGGGTCAGCATCAGGCGAGCGTCCGGCCCACGGCCTTTTCAAGGATCGCCCAGGCCTCGTCGCCGTATTTGCCCTTCCACTCGGCATAGAAGCCCGCCTCGCGCAGCCTGGCCTCGAACGGCGCCGGATCGACCTCGTTGAAGGCCAGCCCGGCGGCTTCCAGTTCGCCGCGCAGCGTTTCGTTCAGCTTCTGCACGTCGGCGCGCTGGTTCACGGCCGCCGCGTTGAAGTGCTTGGCGACGATGGCCTGCAGGTCCTCGGGCAGCCCGCCCCAGGCGCGGCGGTTGGCCAGCATCCAGAACCCGTCCCACATGTGGTTGGTCAGCGAGCAGTATTTCTGCACCTCGGCCAGCTTCGAGGTGGCGATGATCGCCAGCGGGTTTTCCTGCCCGTCCACGATGCCGGTTTGCAGCGCCGAATAGACCTCGGCGAAGTTGATCGAGGTCGGCGCCGTCCCCAGCGCCGTGAACATCGAGGTCCACAGCGGCGAGACGGGGACACGGATCTTCATCCCCTCGAAATCCGCCGGGGTCACGATGGGCTTGACCGACGAGGTGGTCTGCCGGAACCCGTTGTCCCAGATCTTTTCCATCACGACCAGGCCGGCCTTCTCGATCTCGGCCCGCTCATAGGCGCCCAGTTCGCCGTCCATCGCCTTCCAGACCATGTCATAGTCGTGGAAGGCAAAGCCGACGCCGTTGATCGAGGAATTGGGGACCAGCGTCGACAGGATGATCGGCGACAGCAGGAAGAATTCCACCCCGCCGGACCGCAGCTGCCCCAGCACGTCGGTATCGGCGCCCAGCTGGTTCGACGGGAACACCTGTACGTCGACCCGGCCGCCGGATTCCTCGGCGATCGCCTTGACGGCTTCCGCGGCGCGGATGTTCGTCGGGTGGGTCATCGGCTGGTTGTTGGCCAGCTTCATGGTGAATTCGGCGGCGCGGGCCGGGCCTGGGCGCAGGAACGGCGCGGCGAGGCCCGCGGCGGCGGCGCCCATCAGCAGGGTGCGGCGAGTGGTCTTCATGGTGTCTCCTCCCAGAGTGGTTGTCAGATGAAGGCGGTGGAAATGGCGGGCACGGCGGCGATGACCGCCAGCCCGACCAGCAGCGCGACGAGATAGGGCCAGATGCGGCCCATCACCGCGTCGGGCGAGATGCCTGCGATCTTGCAGGCGATGTAGAAGCCGATCCCGATCGGCGGGGCCATCAGGCCGATGTTCATCGCGGTGACGATGACCATCGAATAATGGATGTCGTTGATCCCCAGCGTGCGGGCTAGCGGGAACATGATCGGGGCCAGCAGCACGATGGCCGGCAGCCCTTCCAGCACGCAGCCCAGCAGCAGGAACAGCAGCACCGAGGCGGTCAGGAAGATCGCCGGCCCCCCCGGCAGCCCGGCCATGACCGCCGTCAGGTCGCGGGCGAAGCCCGACTGGGTCAGCGCCCAGCTCATCGCCGAGGCGCAGCCGAGGATCAGCAGGATCGCCCCAGACATGGCGACCGTCTCGACCAGCATCGGCACGATCCGCCGCGCCGGGATGCCGCCATACAGGACGGCGCCGATGAGGAAGGCATAGACCACGGCGATGGCCGAGACCTCGGTGGCGGTGGCGACCCCGCCGCCGACCATGCCGCGGATCATGAAGGGCAGCGCCAGCGCCGGCGCCGCGACCAGCGCGGTGCGGCCGATCACGCCCAGCCCGGCGCGGCGGACGCCGGCCATGTCCTCGCCGCGCGCCTTCCAGCGCGCCAGCACCGCCAGCACCACCAGCAGCACCATGGCGATGACGAAGCCGGCCGTGAACAGCCCGGCGATGGACACGCCCGCGGCCGAGCCCAGCACGATCAGCACGATCGACGGCGGCACCGTGTCGGCCATCGCCGCCCCGGTCGCCAGCAGGGCGGTCATCTCGGCCGGGGAATGGCCGCGGCGGCGCATTTCCGGGAACAGCGCCGGGGCGACGGTCGCCATGTCTGACACCTTGGACCCGGAAATCCCCGACACGAGGAACATCGAGCCGAGCAGCACATAGCTCATCCCCGCCTTCACATGGCCCAGCAGCGAGGCGAGGAAGTTGACGATGGCGCGGCCCATCCCGGTTTCGTCCAGGATGCAGCCCAGCAGCACGAAGACCGGGACCGACAGCAGGATCAGCGACGACATGCCCTCGTCCATCCGGCCCATCATCACGAAGACCGGCGAGTGGCTGGCGAAGGTCAGATAGGCCAGCGTGCCCAGCGCAAAGCAGAAGGCGATCGGCACCCCGATCACCAGCAGGCCGGCCACGATCAGCCCCAGGAAGATCGGCAGGTTCCAGTTGCCAAGCCCGGCCAGCGCCGGCCGGGCCAGCCACAGCGCCGCGACCAGCGCCGCGATGACCGCCACCGACCCGGCGATGGCGCGCCAGTCGCGGGTGCGGATCACCGACAGCACCATCAGCAGCGTCATCAGCCCGATCCCCGCCGGCAGCGCCGCCGCGCGCACCGACATCGGCAGCCCCAGCGCCGGCGAGGTGATAAAGGATTCCTCGTAGGCATAGCTGACCGCCTCGGGCAGCAGGCGCAGCAGCAGCACCGCCACCGCGACGCGGCCGAAGACGTCCAGCACGTCCTGCATCCGGGGCGGGAACAGCGGCAGCGCGATGGTCAGGCGCAGATGTTCGTGCCGGTCGACGGCGATCGCCGCACCCAGCATCGCCATCCAGATGAACGACAGCGAGGCCGCCTCGTCGCCCCACACCAGCGGGCTGTGCAGCACATAGCGGAACACGACATTGGCCAGCACGATGGCCATCATCGCCGCCAGCAGGGCGGCGGCGAGCAGCTCGACCGGCCGCATCCACGGCTCGGCCTTCTTCGGGGCGGCCAGCGTCTCGATGCCGCCGAGGGCAAGTTCGGCATCCGGATCGTCAGCCAGCTCCATCCGATGTCCTCCGCTGGGCGATGGCCCGTTCCGGGATATGGACTCCTCCGTCCGCCCGGCCTTGCTGGCAAACCTGACACCAGCATGGCGGCGCGGCGCAAGCGGAAAGATCAGCGTTCCGCAATATGGAACGGGTGTGATCGCGGCTTGTGTGACGCAACGTCCTGTCCTGCCGCGGCCGGGATGGGGCATAGTCGCCGGCACGGGCGGTCCGGGCCGGGGGGAACAGACGGGATGACGCAGATCGGCAAGGCGGTGGCGCTGGTGACCGGCGGGGCCGCGGGCATCGGGCTCTTGACGGCGCAGCGGCTGGCGGCGGCGGGCGCGGCGCGCGTCGTGCTGTGGGACATCGACGCGGCGGCGCTGGATCGTGCCGTGGCCGGCCTGCGCGCGCAGGGCCACGCGGCGGACGGCATCGTCTTGGACCTGTCGCAGCCGGCCGCCATTGCCGCTGCGGTGGCGGCGACCGAGGCACTGGGCGCCGCCCCGGACATCCTGGTCAACAACGCCGGGATCGTCGTGGGCAAGCCCTTCGCCGGCCATTCCGAGGCCGACATCCGCCGCACGATGGACATCAACGCCACCGCGCCGATGCTGCTGACCCGGGCCTTCCTGCCCGGCATGATCGCGCGGGGCCGGGGGCACGTGGTCAACATCGCCTCGGCCGCGGGGATGCTGTCGAACCCCAACATGGCGGTCTATGCGGCCAGCAAGTGGGCGATGATCGGCTGGTCCGATTCGCTGCGGCTGGAAATGGAGATGGGCCGCACCGGCGTCCGCGTCACCACCGTCTGCCCGACCTATATCGACACCGGCATGTTCCAGGGCGCGCGGCTGCGGCTGATCCCGCTGCTGAAGCCCGAGCGTGTGGCCGATGCCATCGTCCGCGCGATCCGCCGCGACCGCATCTTCCTGCGGCTGCCGGCGATCGTGAACACGCTGCCGTTCCTCAAGGGGCTGATGCCGGTGCGGGTCTTTGACGCGGTGGGGGCGCGGCTGTTCGGGGTCTACAGCTCGATGGACAAGTTCCGGGGGCGGGAATGAGCGCGGCGGACGACCTGCTGGCCCGGCAGCGCGCGGCCTTCCTGCGCGAGGCGCGGCCCGATGCGGCGGCGCGGCGGGCGGCGCTGGCGGCGCTGGCCACGGCGCTGCGGACCCATGAGGCCGCCCTGATCGCCGCGGTGGACGCCGATTTCGGCGGCCGGCCCGCGGCCGAGACGCGGCTGCTGGAGCTGCTGCCGCTGTATGACCAGATCGGCCATGCGCGCCGGCATCTGGGCCGCTGGATGCGGCGGCGGCGGGCGGCGGGGTCGCCCTTCCTGTGGCCGGCGCGGGCGTTCTGGGAACACCAGCCGCTGGGCGTCGTGGGCGTGATCGGGGCGTGGAACTATCCGGTGCTGCTGACGCTCGGCCCCGCCGTCGATGCGATTGCGGCGGGGAACCGGGTGGTGCTGAAGCCCTCGGAACTGGCGCCCCGCACGGCGGAGGCGCTGGCGGCGCTGGTCGCCTATGCATTTCCGCCCGAGCGGGTGGCGGTCGTCACCGGCGGCGTCGAGGTCGCGCGCGCGTTCAGCGCGCTGCCGTGGGATCACCTGGTGTTCACCGGCTCGACCGCGGTGGGGCGGCAGGTAATGGCAGCGGCCGCGGCGAACCTGACCCCGGTCACGCTGGAGCTGGGCGGGAAATCTCCGGCGATCCTGCACGACAGCGCAGATCTGTCCCGCGCGGTGGGGCGGCTGATGACCGGCAAGCTGTTCAACGCCGGCCAGACCTGCGTCGCCCCGGACTATGCGCTGGTCCCGCCTGCCCGCATCCCCGCCTTCGAGGCCGAGGCCGCCCGTGCCGTCCGCCGCCTGTTCCCGAACGGCCTGACCGACGACTACACCCGCATCGTCACCGACCGGCATCTGGACCGCCTGCGCGGGCTGGTCGAGGAGGCGCGGGACCGCGGCGCGCGGGTGGTGCAACTGGCGCCGGTGCCTGAGGGCGCCAACGGCCGGATCATGCCGCCGACGCTGGTGATCGACCCGGCCCCCGACAGCAGGCTGATGACCGAAGAGATCTTCGGCCCCATCCTGCCGGTTATCCCCTGCGGGACGCTCGACGCGGCGCTGGAGTTCGTGAACGCGCGGCCCCGGCCGCTGGCGCTGTATTACTTCGACGACGACCGGGCGCGGCAGGACCGGGTGCTGGCGGGGACCATGTCGGGCGGCGTGACCTTCAACGACACGATCTTTCACCTCGCGCAGCTGAACCTGCCCTTCGGCGGCGTCGGCGACAGCGGCATGGGCGGGTATCACGGGCCGGACGGATTCGCGCAGTTTTCCAAGAAGCGCCCGGTGATGGTGCAGGCGCACTGGGCGGCGACTGGGCTGATCCGCCCGCCCTGGGGCGGCCGGCGGCGGCTGATCGGCGCGCTGCTGGCGGCGGCGCGGCGGCTGGCCGGGGCCTCGCGGGAGTGATGCTTGCGGCGTGGCGACCGGGGCGCTGCCCCGGATTATGGGATATTTGGGGACAGAAGATGGACTAGCGTTCCGCCGCGTCGATCAGCCCGCCGACCCAGCGGGTGGCGAGCCAGGTCGCGGGCAGGGTCAGCGGCACGGCGACGGCCATCGTGGCCCAGGGGCTGAGCGTCGGCCAGCCCAGCGCCGGCGCGATCAGCGCCAGCATGAACAGGTTGATCGCCACCGCCGCCCAGACGAACGGCGCCAGCAGCAGAGCCAGCCTCAGCTGGCTGCGCGGCGGCTCAGTGGCTGGTGCCTTCCTCGAAGTTGATCTTGTTCCAGACATTGTATTTCCCCGAGGGCTTCTTCATCGGCAGCCGCCGCACCTCCTCCAGCGTCCTGGCGTCATAGACGATCACCGCGCCGTCATCATCCCAGATCGAGACAAGGGCGTGGCTGCCGTCGCGGGTGAACTCGGTATGCGCGACGGTCTTGCCGGGGGCGGGGTTGAGGGTACGGACGATCTCCAGGCTCTGCTTGTCGATGATGTGCATCTCGTCCTTGTGCGGGCCGAAGAACACGTCGGCCCAGACATAGGGCGAGGTCTCGTGGCTGCGCAGGAAGAAGCCCGGCCCGTCGGTCCTGATCTGCTTGACGAGGGACCAGTCGGTCATGTCGATCACCGACAGCACGCCCTCGTTCAGATGCGGGGTGGCCATGACCGTGTGGCCGTCCCGCTTCCAGGTGATGCCCGACCCCAGATGCGGCATCCCGGGCAGGGGCAGTTCGGCCACCTTCCCGCCCGAGATCAGGTTGATCACGACGCCCTTGGTGCCCTCGCGGTTGGTGCCGATCAGGTTCTTGTAGCCCTGGTCGAAGAAGAAATCGTCCAGCGGTTCCTCGACCGGGATGCGGCGGCGGGCGAACAGGCCGACTTGCGCCCCGAAGCTTTCCTTGGCGCCCTTTTCGTAGCTGTGGACATAGCCGTCCTCATAGGGGCCGGCGTCGGGGTCGGTCGCCACCTCCCAGATCTCGGGGGCGTCCTTGAGCGCGAGGATGAACGACTTGCGTTCGGGCGCCTGATAGACGGCCGAGACACGGCTGGGCTTGCCGTCCCTGGCCTTGACGTCGACCTTGACGGGTTCCAGCGTGTCGGTGGACAGGATGGTCAGCGTCTGCGGCAGATAGTTGGCGACCGCCAGCCACTTGCCGTCATGGCTCATGGCGATGTTGCGGCTGTTCAGGCCCGCGCGGACCCGGCCGACTTCCTTGAGCGACCAGATGTCGTATTTCTCGACCCAGCCGTCGCGGGACATGACGAAGACATACCGCCCGTCCGGCGAGAACTTGGGCCCGCCATGCACCGCATAGGGCGTGGCAAAGCGGTCCAGCACGTCGAACGTGTCGCCGTCCAGCACGCTGATGTGGTGGTCGCCGGTTTCCACGACCAGGGTGATGTTCATCGGATCGGCGGTGAAGACCGGCTTGTCGGCGGGGGTGTAGTCCGCCGCCATCTCGCGGCTGGCGGCGATCTCGGCCTCGCCCCAGGCCGGGACGTTCTCGACCGGCGCCTTGATGTAGTCCACCAGCGCGGCGATCTGGTCGGCCGACAGCCGGTCAGCGAAGCCCTCCATCTGGGTCGAGGGGCGGCCGTCGGCGATCACCTGATCCAGCCCCTTCACCCGACCCAGCGTTTCCGGAATCAGCGCCGGGCCGGTGCCGCCCATCCGCGTCTCGGCGTGGCACGAGGCGCAATGTTCGGCGTAATCGGCCGCAGCATCCGCCCAGGCCGGTCCCGCCAGCGCCAGCCCCAGCGCCGCGGCCACCGCGCCCGCATATCCCCTCATCAGGCGTCGGTCAGAAGAAACGATGCGCGGGGTCATGGCTCTTGCCTCGGAAGGGGGTGACGGTCAGGCGGTCCGAGAAATCCTCGGGCAGGCCGATCTCGGCGTTGGACAGATAGCAGGCCGGGTCCTCGGCCCACGGGTCGCCGGTCAGCTGCAGGGCGCGGATGCGGGTGTTGCCGCCGCAGACGTCCTGGAAGGCGCAGGCGCCGCAGCGGCCCTTCAGCGGCCGCGGCCGGGTGCGCAGCGTCGCCAGCATCGGATCGTCGCCCGTCCACCACCGGGTGAACGGCTTTTCCTTGACCGAGCCGATCGTATAGTCGGACCAGTATGTGTCGGGATGCACCTTGCCCTGCGGGTCGATATTGGCCACCCCCAGCCCCGAGGAATTGCCGCCCCACGCCGCAAGATGCGCGCGCAGATGTGCGACCGCCTCGGGCGCGAAGTGCCGTTCCGCCCAGCGCATGAAATACACCGCGTCGGCGTCGTTGTTGCCGGTCACGATCTCCAGCGGGCGGCCGTTTTTCACCGCGTCCCAGCCGCGCTCGATCAGCAGGTCCATCGCCCGGCGGGTGTGGTCGTGTTCCTGATCCTCGCCCCGGTGCTTGTCGCCGCGCCCGGCATAGACGAGGTGCGACAGGTAGAACTTGTCCACGCCTTCGGATTCGCACAGGTCCAGCATCTGCGGCAGCTGGTCGCCGTTGTCCCGGGTGATCGTGAAGCGCAGCCCGACCTTGACGCCCCGCGCCTTGCAGGCCCGCACGCCGGCGAGCGCGTTGGCAAAGGCGCCCTCGACCCCCCGGAACCAGTCGTTGGTCGCCCCGATCCCGTCCAGGCTGATGCCGACATAGTCGAACCCCAGCGCCGCGACCCGGTCAGCGACGCCGGGCTCGCCCAGCTTGGTGCCGTTGGTGGACAGCGACAGGTGCCGGAAATCCAGTTGCCGCGCCCGCTCGGCCAGGTCCCAGAAGTCGAAGCGGCTCAGCGGCTCGCCCCCCGACAGGATCAGCGCGGGGATGCGGAAGGCGGACAGGTCCTCCAGCACGCCCATCGCCTGTGCGTGGCTCAACTCGCCCGGAAACACGTGGTCCGAGCTGACCGTATAGCAGTGCCGGCACTTGAGGTTGCAGGTCCGGGTCAGGTTCCAGATCACCACCGGCTTGACCGATCCCGGCGTGCCGCGGCGGCGGACCGGGGTCGGCTCGACCAGCTGGTGCATGTATTGCGTCAGTCGGAACATCGCGTCCCCTTTCAGTCGGCCAGCCGCAGCCCGGTCTTTTTCAGGATACGGGTGGAATACAGAATGTCACTGCCCCGGCAGGCATCGCCGAGGATCGCGGCGACCTCGCGGCGCTTGGCCTCGACCTCGTCCCGGCCCGAGCCGTGCAGCATCGCGAACAGGTTATAGGGCCATTGCGGCAGCGCACGGGGCCGCTGGTAGCAATGGGTGACATAGGGCAGCGCGCCGATCCGGGCGCCAAGGTCGGAAATGCGGTCGTCCGCCACGTCCCAGACGCTCATCCCGTTGGCGGTCATGCCCAGCGCATAGTGATGCGGCGCGATGGCGATGCGGCGGATGATGCCGCGTTCCTGCATCGCGGCGATGCGGTCGATCACCTCGGCCTCGGTCAGGTCCAGCACGGCGGCGATCTCGGCATAGGGCTGGGGGGTCAGCGGCAGCCCGGCCTGGGTCGCCCGCACGATGCGGCGGTCGATGGCGTCCAGCGGCGCCATGCCGCGCGGGTTGGCGGCAGTCATGCCTGCACCCGGAAACCGATGAAATATTCTTCCAGCTTGGGAAACAGCATCACGTCCAGCCCCGTCTCAGCCTCGATCGCCTGCGCGGTGCGGGTGATGCCCTCGGGCGTGTCGGTGGCGAGGACGAACCACATGTTCAGCGCGTGCGTGCGTTCATAATTATGCGCGACCTGCGGGTGGGCATTGACCTTTGTCAGGACCTCGTCCCAGCGGTCGGCGGGGACTGCCATCGCGCACAGGCAGAAGGCGCCGCCCATCGCGGCGGCGTCGAAGAACGGGCCAAAGCGGGTGATCGCCCCGATTTCGCGCAGCCGCGCGATGCGGTCGATCAGCTCGGCGCCGGTGATCCCCAGCGCGGCGCCGGCGTCGTCGTAAGGGCGGGGGGTGATCGGGAAACCGTCCTGCAGCGCGTTCAGGATCGCGCGGTCGGTCGGGTCCAGCGCCTCGGGCGGCAGGATGGTGCGGGCGGACCGGGTCATGCGGCGTCCTGGATCAGCGCGCCCACCTGCTTGAAGCAGCGGGTCGAGAACAGGATCTTGTGCGGCGCCGCGGCCAGTTCCGGCAGGGCGCGGGCGTGGTCCAGCACCGCCATCGCCTCGGGGCGGGACCGGGCGTGGATCATGCAGAAGAGCGGCCAGTCCCAGACCCCCGGCTCGGCGCGGCGCTGATAGCAGAGCGTCACGCCCGGCACCTGCGCCAGCGCCCGGCCCGCGGGCTCGATGGCCGCGTCGGGCAGTTGCCAGACCACCATCGCGTTGGCGGTCCAGCCGAGCGCGCGGTGGCGGACGATGACGCCGACGCGGGTCAGCAGGCGAGCGCGGGCGAGCGTGGCGATGCGGGCGATGACATCCGCTTCGCTGCGGCCCAGCGTGTCGGCCAGCGCGGCGAAGGGGCGGGGGACCAGCGCGAGGCCGCTGGACAGTGCCTGCATCAGCGGCCGGTCCTCGCCCTGCAGCACCGACAGATCGGCCGGCCGGTCCAGCCCCAGCGGCGCCCGGGGCCCGCGCAGCGGAAAGCCGAGGTCGATGTTGAACGGCCGCACCAGCGGCAGGGACAGTACCCCCAGCCCGGTCGCGGCCTCGATCCGGGCGAGGCTCTCGTCCAGCGTCGGCTGGTCGGGGGCAGTGGCGACGAACCACAGGTTCCAGTCGTCCTCGCGCAGATAGGAATGGTTCACCCCCGGCTCGGCGGCCACGATCGCGGCGACCTCCTCGATCCGCGGCTCGGGGATCGCCAGCGCGGCGAGGGTCGAGGCGCCCGCGGTGTTCGGCCGGCAGGTGGCGCCGA
This sequence comes from Paracoccus sphaerophysae, assembly GCF_000763805.1. Classification (GTDB taxonomy): domain Bacteria; phylum Pseudomonadota; class Alphaproteobacteria; order Rhodobacterales; family Rhodobacteraceae; genus Paracoccus; species Paracoccus sphaerophysae. Next base: position 33,689 of record NZ_JRKS01000026.1, read on the forward strand.
CCCGGGTGACGCGCCCGGCGGCGACCAGCCGGCACAGCCGGTCCAGCACCGCGGATTCCGTCAGCCCCAGCGCCTGGCCCATCGCCGCGAAGGGGCGCGGGACCAGCGGCAGGTCGCGCTGGAATTCGTCCAGCAGCCGGGTGTCCGGGCAGGCGGGGGGGAGGGCGGCGTTCACAGCCCGCTCCGATGCGCGCGGTCGGTGAAGAAGATGCCCGAGGGCGCCTGCGCCTCGACCTCGCCCAGCTTTTCATAGGTGCGGGTGTCGTAGATCAGCACCTTGTTGTCGTCGCGGGCCGACAGCCAGACCTCGCGCCCGCGGGGGGTGAATTCCATGTGCAGCACGCCCTTGCCGGGTTCCAGCGTCTGCTTGACCTGATGCGTCACCGCGTCGATCACCTGCACCTTGCCGTTGTCGGGGGGCGCGAAGTTCACCCACAGCTCGCGCCCGTCGGGGCGGGCGGTGACGAAGACCGGCTGGCCCGCGACCTCGGTGCGGGCGGTCTCGGCCCCGGTGCGGGCGTCGGCCCACAGCACCTGGTGCAGGCCCACCGCGGGCAGCGCATAGCTGTCGCCGGCCAGCGTCCAGCCCTGCAGATGCGGCATCTTGTAGACCGGCAGGTCGGGTTCGTTTTTGCCATAGTCGGGCAGGATGCGCTCGGCGGAGGGCGGGTCTGCCCACAGGTCGATGCGCGACAGGCCCTTTTCGCCGAACAGCCCGACCAGATAGGTGCGCCCGCCGATCATCAGCGCGTCATAGGGGTTTGCGCCGACATTTTCGATTTTCGTGATCGCGGGATCCTTCGGGTCGGTGGAATGGTCCAGCACCCAGACCTCGCCCGAATCCCAGCCGGCGACGACGAAGCGTCCCCCCGGCGCGTCGGCCAGTCCCACGGTCTTGCCGCCCATCGGGATGTCGGCCACGGGGTCCAGCGTGTCGGCGTCGAAGACCTTGACCCCGCCGGGTTCGTAATTCGACACCGCGACCAGCTTGCCGTCGTCCGAGATCGCGCCGCCGATCGCGTTGCCGGCCTGCACGATGCGCTTGTCGATGGCGCAGCCGAGGATGTCGACCTTGGACAGCCCGCCGTCGCGGCCGAAGATATAGGCGAAGCGTTCGTCGGGCGAGAAGGTCAGCGAGGCGTGGCTGAGGTCGCCCAGCCCCTCGACCCGGCACAGCGACGCGCGGTCCGACTGGTCCACGACCAGCACCGAGCCAGTGGCGCGCTCGATCACCACGCCCAGGTCGCCGGTGCCGCAGGATGAATGGACGGCGATGTTGCCGCCGACAAGGCACCGTTGGGGTTCACTGTCCCCAGAGATGTGAACTTCTGCCCACGCAGAACTCGAGAACGCAGCGAGAGACAAAACGAGCAACAGCGCGCGGGTCATTCGACCTTCTCCTTCATCAGATAGGCCGCGATCCACAGCGCCTCGTCCTCGGTGATGAGGGGGCGCCAGGGCGGCATTGCGGTGCCGGGCACGCCGTCCAGGATGATCGCGGCCAGCCCCTCGGGGTCGCGGCCTTCCAGATCGGCGGGGGTGATCGGCTTGCCGAGGCCGCCCTTCATCGTCAGCCCGTGGCACGAGCCGCAATCCTGGATGACCATGTGTTCCAGTTCCGCCGCCCGCTGGGGCGGGATCGCGCTGGTGGCGGCCATGGCAAGCCCCGCCGCGGCGGCACAGCCGGCGGCGATCAGCCCGACATCAGCCATTCCCGACCACGCGCAGATGCGCGGCCCGCAGGTCGCGCGGCAGCGGCAGCCCGGCCGCGGCATACAGCCCGGCGACGCGGCCGATCATGAACAGCACCGGCGCCTCGATCGGATGAGCCGCCAGATCGGCGGCGATGCGGGCGAGGGTCGAGGGCAGCCGCACCTCGCGCGGGGTGGTGGCGTGGCCCACGGCCAGCACCGGCAGGTCGATGGGCATTCCCGCGGCGATCAGCCGGGCGGCGATCTCGGCCATGTTGGCGGCGCCCATATAGACCACCAGCGTGGTGTCGGGATCGGCGAGCGAGGCCCAGTCGAGTTCCAGTTCCGCGTCCCGCGCCCGGTGGCCGGTCACATAGCGCACGCCGGTCGCCAGCCCGCGATGGGTCAGCGGCACCCCGGTCGAGGCGGCGGCGCCCTGCGCGGCGGTGATGCCGGGAACATAGGCATAGGGGATGCCGGCGGCGGCCAGTTCCTCGGCCTCTTCCGAGCCACGGCCGAAGATCAGCGGATCGCCACCCTTGACGCGGGCGACGGTCAGCCCGTCCTGCGCCAGCTTGACCAGCAGCGCGTTGATCTGGTCCTGCGGCACGGAATGGAAGCCGGCCGTCTTGCCGACCGAGATGCGGCGCGTGGCGGCCGGCACCAGCGCCATGATCTCGGGGCTAACCAGCCGGTCGAAGACCACCACATCGGCGCTCTGGATCAGGCGCAGGGCCTTGAGCGTCAGCAGGTCCGGGTCACCCGGTCCGGCGCCGATGAGGAAGACTTTGCCCGTCATGGTCGTTTCCCTTGCATGGAACGGCTGGGGGGAAAGGGTGGCGCGGGCCGTAAACCCGCGCCACCCGGTGTCGCGTCAGGCGATCAGTAGATGTCGCCCTGGGTGTTCTTGACGTTGAACTTGCCGGTCGGCGTGATCAGCCGCGGGTCCTTGATGACCTTCTTCAGCTCAAGCGTCTTGTCGTCCACCACAACGATGGCCGATTCTTTGTCCTTGGCGTTCCAGACCGAGAACCAGATCTCGGTCCCGTCCTTGTTGAATTCGCCCTGGACGACGCGCGGCTGGCCGTCGGTGATCTCGGCCCATTCGGCGATCGGCAGGGTCTTGAACTCGGGGTCGGACCCGTCGCCCTTCATCTTGTCGATCTCGAACACCGCGACCGAGCCCGAAATCTCGGCATCGGGGTTCAGCGTCGCGTCGGCATAGAGGTGGTTCGACCCCGGATAGGTCTTGATGAACAGCGAACCGCCGCCCAGCGCCGGGAAGCTGTCCACGATTTTCCAGGCGTTGTCCTTGTGGCCTTCCGGGTCGGTGCCGATCAGCGCCACAGATTCGTCGCCCAGGTGCGAGGTCGCCCAGACCGGCCCGAAGGTCGGGTGCACGAAGTTCGCGCCGCGGCCCGGGTGCGGGGTCTCGCCGCCGGTCTCGGTGATCGCCGCCAGCTTGCCTTCCTTTGTGTCGATCACGACCAGCTTGCCGCGGGCGTTGGCCGCAGTGATGAAGTAGCGCTTGGTCGAGTCGAGCCCGCCGTCGTGCAGGAAGCGTTCGGCCTCGATCTCGGTGATCTTGAGGTTCTTGAGGTCGGTATAGTCGACCAGCTGGATCTTCCCGGTTTCCTTGATGTTGACCAGGAACTCGGGCCGGTAGTGCGACGCCAGGATCGCCGCCACCCGCGGCTCGGGGTGATAGGTCTGCTCGTCATAGATGTTGCCGCGGGTCGACACGATCTTGAGCGGCTCGAGCGTGGCGCCATCCATGATGACATACTGCGGCGGCCAGTAGGCGCCGGCGATGGCGTACTTGTCCTCCCACCCTTCCATCTTGGAGGTCTCGACGGACCTCGCCTCGGCGCCGACCTTGATCGTGGCGACGACCGAGGGGTCCTCCATCCACAGGTCGATCATGTCCACCTTGGCGTCGCGGCCGATAACCATCAGATAGCGGCCCGAGGCCGACAAGCGGCTGATGTGGACCGCATAGCCGGTATCGATGACCTTCTTGATCTCATAGCTGCCGCCGTCGATCAGGGCGATCTGGCCGGCGTCACGCAGCGTGACCGAGAACAGGTTGTCCAGGTCCCAGTCGTTCTTCTTCTCGGTCGGACGGTCCTCGGGCTTGACCAGGACCTTCCAGGACTCCTTCATCTTGTCCATGCCCCATTCCGGCGGGCTGGCCGGGTCGAGCATGACGTATTTCGCCATCATGTCGACCTGTTCCTGGGTCAGGTCGCCCGAGGTGCCCCAGTTGGGCATCCCGGCCGGCGAGCCGTAGGTGATGAAGGACTGCAGGTATTCAAAGCCCAGCTCGCGGGTGATGTCGGGAGTCAGCGGCTTGCCGGTGGCACCCTTGCGCAGCACGCCGTGGCAGCCCGCGCAGCGTTCGAAATAGATCTTGTTGGCCTCGTCGAACTCGGCCTGGGTCAGCGCCTGCACGCCTTCCGGCGCGCCGGGCACCGGCAGCGATTCCTGCGCCAGCGTGGTCAGCGCGGGTTCGTACTGGTCCTGCGGCTTCGAGGTGTGGTCCTCGACCTCGCCTTTCTGGGCGGCCTGCTCTTCGGTCGTCTTGTCGGCGCCGTCCGAGCGCGGCGCGATCTTGACCTCGGTCTCGGGGCCCGCCTTGGGCCCGGAGACGGCGTTCGGGTCGCCGGCATCGGTGGCGGGGGCCGCAGCATCGGCCGCGGGCGCGGCGTCGGCAGCAGGGGCGGCAGCATCCGCGGCCGGGGCAGCGTCGGCGGCGGCGGGCGTCGCAGCATCCGCCGCAGCATCTGCGGCCGGGGCAGCGTTGTCGTTGGCGGCAGGCGCGGTCGCGGCCGGGGTTTCGGCGGCGGGCGCGGGCGTCGTGGCCGGCGCGGCCGTCTGCGCCGTCGCGATCCCCGCGCTGAACAGCAGGGCCAGTGCCGCAGACGCCAGAAGCGACGTCCTGGCGGTATGCGCTGGGGTCATCATGCGAAATCTCCGTGTTTGCTGGTGAGGCTGCAGGACGTTAACAACCCCGTGTCTGGCGTCTTTGACTTCGGTTAAGGCAAGCACTCGCTACGCACGCGACACATCGCAGCACGGGATCGCCGCGCGGTCCAGCCCGAAACCGACCGGGCAAAGCCGGGAGACGAGATGGATCTTCGCGCCCTGATCTTCGCCCTGACCCGCAGGCTCGCGGTCGTCCTGCTGCTGGCCGTGGCAGCCTCGGGGGCCGGGTCGCCCCCCGCGTCGGCGCAGGGGCTGCACGGCGCCGTCATCCCCGACGATGCGATCGAGGCCGCCGCACCGGACCCCGCGCTGGCCGCGGCGCTGTTCGCGCTGCCCGAGGCCGACCAGCCGACCCTGTCCCGCACCGAAACCCCAGTGCCCGCCTGGCGGGTGGACAGCGGCGGCGCGACGGTCGGGCTGATCGGCTCGACCTGGGAACTGGCCGGCTCGACCGGCTATTCGGGGCGGCCGCTGGACGTGCTGGTGGCCGTCACGCCCGACGGCCGGATCGCGGGCGCCCGGCTGATGCGGCACAACGAGCCGGTGCTGACGCTGGGCATCTCGGACGCCGACATCGCGGCCTATGTGGACGGGTTCCGCGGCCACGACATGAGCCGCCCGGCGGCCGAATCCCAGGACCTGCCCGAGGTGATTTCTCGCGCCACGATCTCGACCGGGGCGATCCGCGACGGGATCATGCGCACGGCGCGGGTGCTGGCGGCGGCGCATGATCCCGTCGCGGATCACCCCGGTCGAGATCGTGGCGCGAGAAATCACCTCGGGCAGGTCCTGGGA
>NZ_JRKS01000027.1 GCF_000763805.1 Paracoccus sphaerophysae
GCCGCTTCGCCTCCGACACCGTCATCCCGCCATACTTCGCCTTCCAAGCGTAAAATGTGCCTTCCGACATGCCGTGCTTGCGGCACAGATCTGCGCACTTCGCGCCGGCATCATGCTCCTGAAGGATTCCGATAATCTGTTCCTCGGTCCGTCGTGCCTTCTTCATCTTCGTCCGTCCTCTCGTTGGGCCGGACTCTAGTCACAGATGGAGGAAAAAGCCCGTGGCAGGTCAGGGCCGCCAGGCCAACTCAGGTGGCTGCCGAGGGTGTGATGTTCGGCTCCGGCAGTCTCCTGGGCCGAACTGCTAACTGAATGGGCGCGATCCGTCACCTGCGGGGATCGGTTTCCCCGCGCCGGAGGCTATCGTGGGGAGGCAAGCGGCGCCCCACCCGTCCCTCGGCAAAACGTCGGCGAATGGTTGAGGCGAAGCCAAGGCAGCACTTGCAGGCATGCTCGGACAGTCTGATGCGATGATCGACGCCACAGTCTCTTGTGGCAAGCTGATCATCTGATGGGGTCGCGCCGGTGTCTCCGCACTTCGGTCCCAGCACGGCTCAAGCCGCCGCGGATAGGCACGAGCCGCCTCTACTGACGGCGACAGCCGCCTGCGGCGACAGCCGCCTGCGGCGACTCGTGGGCGGCCGAACCAGCACTTCGGTCGGTCATGGCTCGGGCAAGGCGGTCATCAGCCACCAGAGTGCGCAGGAATCCCCCGACCAGCAGCCGCCGCGGAATCCGCTGCGGCCATTGCGCTCCCCGTACCGTTCCGGTCGCGTTCAGGTCTGTCGACGACGACTGCGGGTCCGATCCACCCCCGCCCAACTCAGAACGCCACGATCCCGCCGCGCGGCAGCGCATCTCCGTTCACGGTCGTCTCGATGCGGCCGCCGACGCGGCGCACCTCGATCTCGACCGTGCGGTCGCCGCGGCGCAGGCGGGCGCGGATGCCGGGCCAGTCCTCGGGCAGGCCCGGATCCAGCAGCAGCCCCTCGGGATGGCGGCTGATGCCCAGCAGGCCCTCGACCGCGGCGCGGTACATCCAGCCGGCAGAGCCGGTGTACCAGGTCCAGCCACCGCGGCCGAGCTTGTCGCGCGCGCCATAGACGTCGGCGGCGACGACATAGGGCTCGACGCGGTAGATCTCGGCCGAGCGGGCGTCGAGCGCGTGATTGATCGGGTTCAGGGCCGAAAACAGCCGCTGTGCGCGCGTCCGGTCGCCGTGGCGGGCCAGCGCATAGACCATCCACGCCGCGGCGTGGGTATACTGACCGCCGTTTTCACGCACGCCGGGCGGGTAGGACTTGATATAGCCCGGCTCGGCCGGCGTGTCATGGAAGGCGGGGGTGAACAGCCGCAGCAGTTGGCCATCCCGGTCGAACAGCTGCGCGAGCGCCGAGTTCACCGCATCCTGCGCCCGATCCGCGCGTCCCGCTCCCGAAATCAGCGCCCAGCTTTGGGCGATCGAATCGATCCGGCACTCGGCATTGTCCGACGATCCCAGGGGCGTGCCGTCGTCGAAATAGCCGCGGCGATACCAGGCGCCGTCCCAGCCGGCCTCGTCCAGCGCCTCGGCGACGCGTGCGGCGTGCGCCTCCCACGCATCGGCCCGGGCAGCATCGCCCCGCGCGCGCGCCAGCGGCGCGAAGGCGGCGATGGTGTCGCATAGAAACCAGCCCATCCAGACGCTTTCGCCGCGCCCGGCCTCACCCACGCGGTTCATCCCGTCGTTCCAGTCGCCGCCCAGAATCAGCGGCAGACCATGCGCGCCGGTCCGGGCTACGACGAGGTCCAGCGCCCGCGCGCAATGGTCATACAGCGGCGCGGTCTCGCCCGAGGGCTGGGGCACATAGAAGCGGTCATGCTCGCCCGGTTCCAGCGCGGGGCCCGAGATATAGGGCACCTGCTCGTCCAGGATGGCCACGTCGCCGGTGCCGTCCACGTAGCGGGCAGTGATGTGGCCAAGCCACACGACGTCGTCCGAGATCATCGTCCGCACCCCGGCGCCGGTTCGCGGCAGCCACCAGTGCTGGACGTCGCCTTCCGGGAACTGGCGGGCGGCGGCGTTCAGGATCTGGCGCCTGCACAGCGCGGGGTCCTGCAGCAGCAGCGCGCTGGTATCCTGCAGCTGGTCGCGGAACCCGAACGCGCCCGAGGCCTGATAGAAGGCCGTGCGCGCCCGGATGCGGCAGGCGATCGCCTGATAGGGCAGCCAGGTGTTCACCATCAGGTTCAGCTGCTCGTCGGGGGTTTCGACCTGCAGCGTCTCCAGCACCTCGGTCCAGTCGGCGCGGGCCTGATCCAGCGCCTGGTCGACCGCTCCGGGCTGCTGCGCCGCCTGAAGCACGCCGGGCAGCGCCTCCTGGGTGGCGTTCGCCAGCACCAGCGTCGCGGTGTCGGACTGCCCCGGGGCAAGCTCCATGACCCAGCGGATTGCCAGACAGGGGTCGCCCGCGGCCTCGGTTTCCACCCAGTTGGTCAGGGCGGCGGGGCGGGCCAGCTTGCCGAACCGGCCGACGAAGTCGGTGCGCGACCCGCACCAGCTGTCGACCGTGCGGTCGCAGCCCAGCGCGGTCAGCCGCTCGGCGAAGTCGGCCGAAAACGGGTTGCGCGCCACATGCGCGTTCAGCGTCGGGTCGAACACCGTCTGTACCATCGGCGCGGTGCGCGCGCGGTCGGTCCCCAGCACCAGCTCGGCATAGGCGATCCCCTGCAGCGACAGCGGCCGGTCGGTGCGGTTGGTGACGGTCAGTCGGGTGAGCCGGGCAGACTGTCCCTGGGCCAGCGTCATCACCGCCTCGACCCGGACCCAGCCGTAATCGGCGCTGAAGCGGGAATAGCCCAGCCCGTGCGCGGTTTCGTGGACGGCGCCCGGATCATCGGACAGCGCCAGGAACGGCGTCGCTACCAGCCCGGTGGCGGGATCGTGGATCAGGATCGCCTCGCCGGGGCGGTTCTCCACCGGATCGTTCGACCACGGCGTGATCTGGTAATCGCGCGAGTTCACCGCCCAACTGTATGCCGCGCCCTCGGCCGAGACGTGAAAGCCGAAATCCTCGCGCGCGATGACGTTGATCCACGGATGCGGCGTCGGCCGGTCATGGGCCAGCCGCAGCACGTATTCGCGCCCGTCCGGCGCAAAGCCGCCAAAGCCGTTCCAGAACTTGAGCGGCGAGCGCGACGGCTCGTCCGGGCGCGGCAGCGGCCGCTCGGTCGGGCGCCGGCGCGCCGGCGGACGGGCCAGCGGGGCGGCGGCGTCGCGTAGCCGGTCCAGCTGCTCGGCCAGCTTGCCGTTGCGCGTGTGCAGCATGATCCGCGCCGCCGACACCAGCGTGTCGAAGCTCGCCTTGCTGATCTGGTCGCGGCGTACCGCGTGGACATGGCGCGGGGCCGAGGGGCCGGCGGTCTGCCAGGCGGTGTCGACCAGCTGCTGGATCGCGTGCTGCAGGTCCTGCACATAGCTTGAGGCGCGCTCGTTCAGGATCACCACGTCATGCGCGACCCCCCGGTTGCGCAGGAATTCGTGCATCCGCAGCGCCTCGCGCACGATGGGCAGGTCGGCCTCGTCGTCGATCCGCAGCAGCAGGATCGGGTCGTCGCCCGAAATCCCCATCGGCCACAGGTCGCCCTGCGGCCCCAGTTCCGTGCGACGCTTGGGCGTCGCGGCCAGCCGCAGGTCGGGCCAGATCAGCAGGCTGGCATAGCTGCGGAACAGCTTGGCTTCGTCCAGCGAGACGTTCAGGTGGCGCAGCTGGACCTGCGAATAGGTCCACGCCAGCCGCAGTTCGTGTTCGAAGACCGCCGGGCGCGCGTAATGGGCGGCCATGCGGTCGCGTTCGCTTTCGGTTTCCGCGATCAGCGTCCAGTAGGTCAGCGACACCGACTTGCCGGCCGGCACCCGGACCCGGCGGCGGATCGCGAAGATCGGGTCCAGCGTGTGGCCCTGCGAGCCCCCCAGTATGGCGCCCCGGTCGAAGGCCGCGGCGTCGCCCAGCGACCGGCCCCGGCCGATGAAGGCGCGGCGGTCGGTTTCCGCCTCGGCCGCCGGGGTGATCGCGCCGTCCGGCCCGGCGACGAGATGGGCCAGATGCACGGCCTTTCCCCGCGGGTCGCGGGGCCGGCGGCTGGCCACGATCAGGGCCCCGTTGTCGCGGATCTCGGTCTGCACGAACATCTTGGAAAACGCCGGGTGGGCGCGGTCCGAGGCGGGGTTGTCCAGCACGATCTCGCCATACGAGGTGATCTCGATGGTCTTGTCGGACCCCGAGCGGTTGCGCAGCGTCAGGCGGCGGCCATCGGCGTTGCCCTCGGTCGCCGCGATGACCTCGAGCCGGCTTTCGATGGCGTTGGCGGTCTTGAAAAACTCGGCCTTGTGGTCGGAAAACACCGCCGAGGCGCGCTCGTCGCGCCCCGAACAGGGCGAGTGCGTGGCCGACCACCACTCCCCCGACTGCATGTCGCGCATCAGGATATAAATGCCGCCATCGTCCAGCGTCGGATCGGGCGACCAGCGGTTCAGGGCGATGCCGCCCAGCATGGTGCGGCCGGCACCGGTCGATGACAGAATGGTGGAAAACCGCCCGTTGGTGATCAGCGCGACCTCGCGTTCGGCGCGGCCGGGTTCGTCGATGGCGGTCTGGGTGTCGCCCACCGCCGGCATGGCGCCGCGGCCCAGCCCCTTGGCCGAGGGCGCGCGGGTGACCGGGGTGATGTCGCGCGGCGATTTTTCCTGCAGCAGCAGTTCCGAGGCGCGGACCACCGGGTCGGCGTGGAAGCGTTCGCGGTGGATGCCGTCCATCACCGTGTTGGCGATGGCCATGATCGACATGCCGTGGTGATGGGCCATGACGTTGCGCACCACCGCGTGACCCTGGCCGTCGCGCAGCCGGTTGGGGGCGAAATCGACCGCGTCATAGAAGCCGAACGGCCCCTCGGCCCCCAGCTCGCGCAGCGTGGCGAGGTTGCGGACCGCGGCCTGCGGGCGGATCTGCCCCGCGAGGATCGAGGCATAGGGCGCCACGACGTAATCGCCGCCCGAACGCTTCAGCGCGAGCGTCGGCACGCCGAAGGCGTAGTACTGATAGTTCATCTCGCGGTCGCGGGCGTTGAAGGCGCTTTCCGAAATGCCCCAGGGCAGGCCGTGCGACTTCCCCCACTCCATCTGCACGTCGACGGCCATCTGGTTGGAATGGTTCAGGATCCCGCCCTGGCGTTCCTTCAGCAGCAGGGGCGGCATCAGGTATTCGAACATGCAGCCCGACCAGGACAGCAGCACCCCCTGGTGCCCGACATTGGCGAAGGGACGGCCCAGCCGGGTCCAGTGTTCCTTGCGGATGTCGCCCTTGGCGATGGCGAGGAAGCTGGTCAGCCGCGCCTCGGAGGCCAGCAGGTCGTACGAGCTGTCGTCCAGCTGGTCGTCATGGGGCCGATAGCCGATCGACATCAGCAGCTTGTCGTGCTGGACGAACAGGCCGAAATCCATCTGGAAGGCCATCATCCGCGCCCGCTCGGCCAGCAGCCGCACGCGCAGCGCAAAGCTGTCGATCGCCTCGCGCCCTTCCGAGGCGGGGGTCATCACGTCGGCCGCGTCATCGGCCAGCGCGCGGGCCCAGGCAAGCACCTCGGCGGCGGAGCCCTCGGTCGGGGCGGCGGTGGCCGCGCCTTCGGGGCTGGTGCGGTCGGTGGTGGCGGCGTCCAGATCGGTCGCCAGGCGCAGGATTTCGCGGGCGCGGGTGGTCAGCTGCGCTGCCGCCAGCGGGTCCGAGACCGGGCCCGAGGCGGTCTGTTCCAGCACCGTCTGGTAGCCGGCGATGGCGCCGTTCAGCGCCTGGTGCAGGTCGCGCAGCGCCCGGCGGTCCTGGGGCAGGGCCTGCAGTTCCTGGGTCAGGTTTGCCAGCGTGTCGGCCAGCCCGCCGGTGCGCCGGCGGCGCACCGAGGGCGCATCCTCGGCCCAGCCGCGCAAGCCAGCGGCCAGCGCCACCAGCAGTCCCGCCAGGTTGCCGCTGTCCACCGCCGAGACATACGGCGCCGGCAGCACCGCCAGATTGCGGGTGTCGTACCAGTTGAAGAAATGCCCGCGGAACCGCGGCATCCGCTCCATCGTGGACAGCGTCGCGTCGATCCGCGACAGGGCGCTGTCGAGGCCGATCCAGCCGAAATCGCGCGCCGACATCACCGACATCAGGTAGAGGCCGATATTGGTGGGCGAGGTCCGCTCGGCCAGCTTGGGCGCCGGCGTCGCCTGCCAGTTGTCGGGCGGCAGGTGGTGGGTGTCGGGGCCGACGAAGGTTTCGAAATAGCGCCAGGTGCGGCGCGCGATGCGGCGCAGTTCGGCCTCGTCGCCGGGGTCCAGCACCAGCCGGTCCTCGGTTTCCAGCGGGCGCGAGGCGCGTTCCATGATCCACGGCGCGGCCATCCAGACCCCGCCGAAGATCAGCGCCACGGGCAGGGCGGTCGGGTTGATCACCGCCGTGGCGAGGATCGCACCCGCGCCGATCACCGGCGAGGCGATCATGCGGCGGTATTCGGCCCGCGCGCCGCCGCCGGCGCGGCCCGCGTCGCGGGCGGTGGTCCATTCCAGCAGGTGCTTGCGGCTGACGAACAGCCGCCACATGGTGCGGGCGATGGCGTCCAGCGACGACACGGCGCGATGCGCGGCGGTGGTCAGCCGCAGGCCCAGCTGGGTCGCATAGGTCAGCGCGTCGCGCGCCATGTGGCGCAGGTGATAGTCCCAGGACACACCATATTGCGGCCGGAAGATCTTGAGATCGACCTGCAGGATATGCACCGCCGCCGCCAGCAGGATCAGCGCCGCCTGCCAGGCGATGGCCCAGCCGCCCGGCAGGATCAGCCAGCCCGCGATCGAGGCCGCGACCCAGGACGGGGTGACCAGCGACCGGCGCAGGTTGTCGATCATCTTGTAGCGCGCCAGCCCCGACAGGCCGTTGCCCGGCGTCACGATCATCGGCAGCAGCTGCCAGTCGCCGCGGGTCCAGCGATGCTGGCGGCTTGCCTCGGTGGCGTAGCGGATCGGGAAATCCTCGACCACCTCGACATCGGTGACCAGCGCGGCGCGGGCGAGGCTGCCTTCCAGCAGGTCGTGCGACAGGATGGTGTTTTCCTTCAGCCGGTCCTGCATCGCGCGTTCGAACGCGTCGACGTCATAGATGCCCTTGCCGGTGAAGCTGCCCTCGTCCAGCAGGTCCTGATACAGGTCCGACACGGTGAACACATAGGGGTCGAGCCCCCGGTTTGCCGAAAAGATGCGCTGGAAGACCGAGGCCTCGGCCCCCGTGGTCAGCGAGGGCGTGACGCGGGGCTGCATGATCGCGTGGCCGCGGATCACGATGCCGTCCTCGCGGTGGACCGGGCGGTTCACCGGATGCGCCATCTTGCCGGCCAGCGCCGACACGGTGTCGCGCGGCAGCCGGGTGTCGCTGTCCAGCGTCACCACATAGCGCACCCCTTCGGGCGGGGTGCGGCCGGTGGGCACGAAGCTGGTCCCGGCATGGCCGCGCAGCAGCATATTCAGCTCGGTCAGCTTGCCGCGCTTGCGTTCCCACCCCATCCAGGCGCCCTCGGAGGGATTCCACTGCCGCCGCCGGTGCAGCAGGAAGAACCGCCGCACGCCGCCGTGGTCATAGCGGTCGGCCAGCGCCTCGATTCGCGCCTGGGCGTGGGACAGCAGCCGCTGGTCGTCGGGCATCGTCTCGGCCGGCGCGTCCTTCCAGTCGGTCAGCAGCGCAAAGCTGACATCGCCCAGCGGGTTGGCGAGATAGTGCGATTCCAGCATCTCGGCCAGTTCGTCGATGGCGTCAATCGAGGTGATCATGCCGGGGATGACGACCAGCGTCCGCGCCTCGGGCGGGACGCCGCTGCGGAAGTCATAGGACGGCAGCCGCTGCGGCGGCAGGACCCGCGCGGCGATGAAGCCGATCGCCTGCGAGGCGGTGTCGGTCGCCGGCAGCAGCGCCAGCGCCAGCAGCAGCGCAGCCTGCCAGGGCGCCACGTGCTGCGGCAGCACCGTGGACAGGGCCGCCAGCAGGACCGCGGTGATGGCGGCGAGGGTCAGCGCGATGCTCCACCACCCGACCAGCGGCGGCGGGACCGCGATGCGTTCGCGCAGCGTCGGGCGATAGCCGCAGCTGTGACGGAAGGCGCGGCGCTCTTCGCCGACCAGCAGATGGCCGACCTCGGTGCGGCCGCCGTTCACCGGCGGCACGAGGCCGCGGGCGGCGTCCGCGCGGGCATGATCGATGGCGATCTGCGCGACCTGTGTCTCGGACAGGTCACAGCGCCGTGCGATGCGTTCGATGGCCGAGCGATAGCTGGCCCGGGTGCCCTGATCGACGCGGTCGAATTCGGTGTGCTGGGTCAGCAGCGCGTCGACGTGGCTGACGCCCTCGAACCAGTCGAGCCAGTCGATTTCTCCGGTCCGGCGCAGGCTGCGGATGATGTTGCCGACGGTGACGTTGCCCGAGGACTGGCGCGCGTATTCCGCCTGCACCGCGCGCTCGCCGCCCTGCGGGCCGCCCAGCCGCCGTTCCAGCGCGGACAGCGCAGCCTGGCTGTCCGGGCCGCCGTCGCGCAGCCGGTAGAACAGCTGGGCCGCCACCGTGTCGTCGATGACGACGTCAGCATTGCGGTCGATGATCGCCGCCGCGGCCAAGGATCCCTGCGCATCGGCCAGCGCGTCGGCGATGGCGTTGGCGGCGTTGCGGCGCTCGCGCGCCAGCGACACGCGGTCGGACAGGCGCCGCAGGTTTTCGACCAGCACATAGCGCAGGAAGGTCGGCACCGCCCACAGCTCGACGATGTCCAGCGTGTGTACCGACTGATAGCCGCGCAGGAACTGGGTCAGATCGTCGGCGGTGATTTCCGAATTGGTGAGCGCGACGAAATACCAGGCCAGCATCAGCGCCCGCGGCGCCGTCCCCCCGCCCGACAGCGGCACGGCGGGCAGGCGGTGCAGGAAGGCCGGGCCGAAGGCCTGGCGCAGCTGGCGCAGGTTTTCCTCGACCATGTGGTGGTTGTCGATCAGCCATTCGGCGGCCGGCGTGATCGCCTCGCCGCGTTCCTCGGCCGCCACCCCGTCCAGGTAGTTGCGCCGGATCGCGGCCTGGTTGTCGATCAGCCGCTGCACCGGCTTGGCCGGCGCGTCGGGCAGGTCGGGACGGGGGGTCGAGGCAAGCTCTCGGCCTGCCTCGTACAGCGAGCGTCCGGTCCAGATGTCGAAGCGAATCGGGTTCGGCGGCTCGCGCCAGACCTGCGGCTGGCCGCGGGCCGGGCCGCCGGACTGGCGCCGCAGGCGCAGCGCTTCGGCAAGACTGGGGCGGCCGGTCCGGCGGCGGTTCGTCGACGGGTGGCTGGTCTTGGACATCTGTCTTCCTGGAATTGCCGTCAGCCGACCGTGAGGCGGGCCGGACACAAACACAACCCCCGCGGGCCGGTTCCGCTCCGTTCCAGGCCGTCCGCACGCGGCCCCCAGGCCGCCGCGCCAAGCGCGCCCCCTGTCCCCCCGCCCGCTTATCGGCTAAGCGGGCGGCGACAGTCCCGTGCCCCGCAGGAAAGAGCCGCCGATGACCGCGCCCGCCATCCGCACCGTCCCGACCCAGCCCGTCGAGGGGCAGAAGCCCGGCACCTCGGGCCTGCGCAAGAAGACCAGGGTCTTCATGCAGCCGGGCTATCTGGAAAACTTCACCCAGGCGCTGTTCGACGCCATCGGCGGGGTGCAGGGCAGGACGCTGGTGGTGGGCGGGGACGGGCGGTTCTTCAA
Organism: Paracoccus sphaerophysae; assembly: GCF_000763805.1. Lineage (GTDB taxonomy): Bacteria > Pseudomonadota > Alphaproteobacteria > Rhodobacterales > Rhodobacteraceae > Paracoccus > Paracoccus sphaerophysae. Next base: position 9,773 of record NZ_JRKS01000027.1, read on the forward strand.
CGACCGCGCGATCCAGATCATCCTGCGCATGGCCGCGGCCAACGGGGTGGCGCGGGCGATCGTGGGGCAGGGCGGTATCCTGTCGACCCCGGCGGCGTCGCACCTGATCCGGCTGCGCGGCACCGATGGCGGGATCATCCTGTCGGCCAGCCACAACCCCGGCGGCGAGGACGAGGATTTCGGGATGAAGTTCAACGGCCCGAATGGCGGGCCGGCGCCGGAATCGGTCACCGACGCGATCTTTGCCCGCACAACCGAGCTGGCCGAATACCGCACCCTCGACACCCCCGACCTGGACCTGTCGGCGCGGGGCGAAACGGCGCTGGGCGGGATGACGGTCGAGATCGTGGACCCGGTCGCCGATTACGCCGCGCTGATGGAACGCCTGTTCGACTTCGCCGCGATCCGCGACCTGTTCGCCTCGGGCTTCTCCATGCGGTTCGACGCCATGCACGCCGTCACCGGCCCCTATGCGCGCGAGATCCTGGAAAACCGGCTGGGCGCGCCCGCCGGTACGGTGCTGAACGGCACGCCCAGCCCGGATTTCGGCGGCGGCCATCCCGACCCGAACCCGGTCTGGGCCAGGCCGCTGGTCGATCTGATGATGGGCGAGGGCGCGCCGGACTTCGCCGCGGCCTCGGACGGGGACGGCGATCGCAACATGATCCTCGGCCGCGGCGTCTATGTGACGCCCTCGGACAGCCTCGCGGTGCTGGCCGCCAACGCCACCTGCGCGCCGGCCTATACGGGCGGGCTGGCGGGCATCGCGCGGTCGATGCCGACCAGCCGCGCCGCCGACCGGGTGGCGGACAGGCTGGGCATCGGCATGTACGAGACGCCGACCGGCTGGAAGTTCTTCGGCAACCTGCTGGACGCCGGCCGCGTCACCATCTGCGGCGAGGAATCCGCCGGCACCGGCTCGGATCACGTGCGCGAAAAGGACGGGCTGTGGGCGGTGCTGCTGTGGCTGAACATCCTCGCCGCGCGCCGCCTGTCGGTGGCCGAGGTGATGGCCCGCCACTGGGCCGAGTTCGGCCGCAACTACTACAGCCGCCACGATTACGAAGCCGTCGCCGCCGACCGCGCCAACGCGTTGATGGACCGGCTGCGGTCGATGACCGAATTCCTGCCCGGGCAAAGCTTTGCCGGGCTGACGGTCGAGGCGGCGGACGATTTCGCCTATGCCGATCCGGTGGACGGCTCGACCTCGGCCCGGCAGGGCATCCGGGTGATGTTTGACGATGGCAGCCGGGTGGTGTTCCGCCTGTCGGGCACCGGCACCGAGGGCGCGACGCTGCGGGTCTACCTGGAACGCTTCGCCGCCGACCGCCACGACCTGCCCGCCGACCAGGCGCTGGCCCCGGTGATCGCCGCGGCCGAGGCGCTGGCCCTGATCCGCGACCATACCGGCCGCGCCGCGCCCGACGTCACGACCTGAGCGCCCAGGGCCCCGCGATCAGGTCAGCACGCCGATCTGCCAGGGCACGAATTCGTCCTGGCCATAGCCGTGGATCTCGCTCTTCGATTTCACGCCGGACGCGCAGTCGATCATCATGCGGAAGATGCGCTCGCCCATCTCCTCGATGCTGGCCGTGCCGTCGATGATCTCGCCGCAGTTGAGGTCCATGTCCTCCTCCTGCCGCTGCCAGGTGGCGGTGTTCGTGGACAGTTTCAGCGACGGCGCCGGCACGCAGCCATAGGCCGAGCCGCGCCCGGTGGTGAAGCAGATCAGGTTCGCCCCCGACGCCACCTGGCCCGTTGCCGAGACCGGATCGAAGCCGGGGGAATCCATGAACACCATGCCGGTGGTGTCGATGGGGGCGGCGTATTCATAGACGCCGCGCAGGTTGGTGGTGCCGGCCTTGGCGACCGCGCCCAGCGACTTTTCCAGGATCGTGGTTAGCCCGCCGGCCTTGTTCCCGGCCGAGGGGTTGTTGTTCATCGCCGCCCCGTTGCGGGCGCAGTAATCCTTCCACCAGTCGATGCGGGCGATCAGCTTGTCGGCGATCTCCCGCGTTTCGGCGCGGCGGGTCAGCAGATGCTCGGCGCCATAGATCTCCGGCGTTTCCGACAGGATCGCGGTGCCGCCCTGCGCCACCAGCAGATCGACGGCATGGCCCAGCGCCGGGTTCGCGGTGATCCCGGAATAGCCGTCCGACCCGCCGCATTGCAGCCCCACGGTCAGCGCCGACACCGGCACGGGTTCGCGCACGACCTGGTTCGCCGCCGGCAGCAGGGCGCGGATCTGGTCGACCCCGTGGGCGATGGTCCTGGCCGTCCCGCCCTGTTCCTGGATGGTGAAGGACTTCAGCGCCGCCCCGGGTTCCAGCTTGCGCGAGGCGAGGATGTCGATGATCTGGTTCGTCTCGCAGCCCAGCCCGATGAACAGCACCGCCGAAAAGTTCGGGTGCACCGCATATCCCGACATGGTGCGGCGCAGGATGCGGATCGCCTCGCTCTTGTTGTCCACGGCGCAGCCGATGCCGTGGGTCAGGGCGACGACCCCGTCGACGTTGGGATAGTCGGCCAACGCCTCGGGACGGATGTCGCGGCGGAACTGGTCGGCGATTGCGCGGGCCACCCGGGCCGAACAGTTCACCGAGGTGATGATGCCGATATAGTTGCGGGTGGCGATGCGCCCGTCCGGGCGGCGGATGCCCATGAAGGTCAGGGGCTGGGCGGCCGGCGGCGCCGGATGGGCGTCGGCGCCGACGGCATAGTCCAGCTCCACATCCGTCATGGCGAGGTTGTGGGTGTGGACATGCGCCCCCCGCCCGATCGGCTCGGAGGCGAGGCCGATGATCTGGCCATATCGGCGCACCGTCGCGCCGGCGGCGATGTCGCGGGTGGCGATCTTGTGGCCGGCCGGGATGTCGGATTGCGTGGTCAGCCCCTCGGCGGCGATGGTCGTGCCTGCGGGGATGCGGGTGCGGGCGATCACCACGTCGTCCTGCGCGCCAAGGCGGATGGTGGGGGGGGCGGCGCGAGTCAGGTCATCGGCGGGCATGGGTCGGTCCTTTCAAACGTCCAGGATGGCCTTGACGACGCCCGCCTCGGGGCGTGACCAGTCGGGCAGCAGCGCCGGGGCATCGGCCAGCGCGCCGCGATGGGTGTTCAGCGCCGTGGTGGGGATGCGGCCGGCCTGCATCTGGCGCACGACCTCGGCGAAATCGGCGGGCAAGGCGTTGCGGCTGGCCAGCAGCGTGGCCTCGCGCTTGTGGAACTCGGGGTCCGAGAAGGTGATGGTGCCCTTGACGACCGACAGCAGCACATAGCGCGCGCCGTGGGCGAGGAAGCCAAAACCGCGCTCGATGGGCGGCGCGGCGCCGGTGGCGTCCACCACCACGTCGAAGCCGTTGCCGCCGGTCAGATCCGCGGCCTGCGCCTCGGCGTCCGGGCCGGCGAGCAGCACCGCGTCGGCGCCCAGCGTGTCGCGGGCGAACGCGAGCCGGTCCTCGCGCATGTCCATCACCGTGACGTGGGCGCCGCGGGCCTTGGCAAACAAGGCCGCCGACATGCCGATGGGGCCCGAGCCGGTGACCAGCACCCGGTCGCCGTCGGACACCTGCCCGCGGGCGATGCCATGCGCGCCGATGGCGAGGAACTCGATCATCGCCGCGTCGCGCAGGTCGATCCCGGCGGCGGGGATGACGTTGGTGGCCGGGACCGACAGATATTCCGCCATGCCGCCATCGGTGTGCACGCCCAGCACGCGGATCGCCATGCAGGCATTGGTCAGCCCCTTGCGGCAGGCGGCGCAGGTGCCGCAGGCGAGATAGGGGACGACATAGACCGGGGTCCCGGCCGCCAGCGGGCTGTCGCCGCCGTCCTCGACCGTGCCGGACAGCTCGTGGCCCATCACCCGCGGATAGTCGAGGAACGGGTGCTTGCCGGCGAAGATGTGGAAATCGGTGCCGCAGATGCCGACATGGCGGATGCGGACCAGGATTTCGCCCTCGGCCCGCACCGGGCGCTGGCGGTCGACCAGCGACAGCCGGCCGGGTTCGTCGCAGACCAGCGCCTTCATGCGCGGAACTCCTCGATGGCGGCATCGACGGCGGCGCGCCAGGCCGGGTCGTGGGCCAGCGCGTCGGGGAACAGCCCGGCGAGGGCGAAGAACGGGGCCGAGGGCGCATCGCCCGGCATCGCCGCGACCGCCGCCATCAGTTCACCCGCGCGCGGGTCGTCGGCGGTGCCGCGATGGGCGAGCGCGGCGATCCAGGCGCCGGTGGCGCGGGCAAAGGCGGCGGCGTCGAACCCCGCCGCACGGGCGTCGAGCGCCGGGGACAGGATGCGCTGCGGCAGCTTCTGCGTGGTGTCCATCGCGATCTGGACATTGCGATGGGCGATGGCGGGGTTGGCGAAGCGCGCCAGCAGGTCGCCCTGATAGGCGGCAAGGTCGATCCCCGGCACCGGGTCCAGCGTGGCGGCCGCGGCCTCCATATGCGCGCGGACCTGCGCCGCCAGCGCCGGCAGCGCCATCACGTCGCGCACGCAGTCGAGCCCGTGCAGGATGCCCAGATGCGCGGTCAGCGTGTGGGCGCCGTTCAGCATCCGCAGCTTCATCTTTTCATAAGGCGCGACGTCCTGGACGAAGATCGCCCCCGCCTCCTCCCACGCCGGGCGGCCGTGGGGGAAGTGGTCCTCGATCACCCATTGCAGGAAGGGTTCCGTCTCGAACGCCAGCGCGTCCGCGGCCCCCAGCGCCGCGGCGGCGCCGGCGCGGGTGGCGTCGGTGGCGGCGGGGACGATGCGGTCGACCATCGACGAGGGAAAGGCGGCCTGGGCGGCGATCCAGTCGGCCAGCGCCCGGTCGCGGCGGGCGGCCATCTCGCGCACCAGCCGGGCCACGACGCGGCCGTTCGCCGGCAGGTTGTCGCAGGACAGGACCGTGAAGGGCGGCGTGCCGGCGGCGCGGCGGCGGGCCAGCGCCTCGACGATCATGCCCACCGCGCCGGTGGGGCGCGCGGGGTCGGCCAGATCGGCGGCGACCGCCGGGTGCGCGGGATCGAGCCCGCCGGTCGCCGGGTCCAACCCATAGGCCTTTTCGGTCACCGTCAGGGTGACGATGCGGATGCCGGGATCGGCCATCGCCGCCAGCACCGCCTGCGGGTCCTCGGCGGCGCACAGCCAGCCGACGGTGGCGCCGATCACCTCGGTGCTGTCGCCATCCGGGCCGCGGGTGGTCACCGAATACAGCCCGTCCTGCGCCGCCAGATCGCGGATCGGCCCGGCCGAGCGCAAATTCACCGCGACGATCCCCCACGGCCCAAACTCCCGCCGCAGCGCGGCCTGCGTCGCCACCGCCTGATGGGCGCGGTGGAAGGCGCCAAAGCCCAGATGCACGATCCCCGGCCGCAGCGCGCGGCGGTCATAGCCAGGCGGGGTGACTCCGGGCGGCAGCAGGGTCGCGTCGGACAGGCTCACGCCGCCGCCCCGCGCCAGCTCAGCGCGCGCTCGATGCCGCGCAGTTCGGCCAGCCCCTTGAGCCGCCCGATCGCCGGATAGCCCGGCTGCGCGCCGCGGGTCAGGTCGTCGAGGATTTCCTGCCCGTGATCGGGGCGCATCGGGATGTCGGCGTCGGCGCGGCCCGCGGCCCGGCGGCGGGTTTCCTCGGCCAGCAGCGCGGCGATGACGGCGACCATGTCGGTGCCGCCCTCCAGATGCTCGTCCTCGTAGAAGGAACAGGGCGTCGTGGCCGCCTCGCGGGTGACGTTGCGCAGATGGACGAAGTGGATGCGGTCGGCCAGCCGCGCGGCCATCGCCGGCAGGTCGTTGTCGCCCCGCGCCCCCAGCGAACCGGTGCAGAAGGTCACCCCGTTGGCGCGCGCGGGCACCGCGTCCAGCATGGCGCGATAGTCGGCCTCGGTCGACAGGATGCGGGGCAGGCCCAGCAGCGGCCAGGGCGGATCGTCGGGATGGGCGCACAGGTTGACGCCCACCCGTTCGGCGACCGGGACCACCTCGGAAAGGAAATCCGTCAGGTGGCGGCGCAGCCGGTCGGCGTCGATGCCGTCATAGGTGGCGAGCCGCTCGCGCAGCTGGTCCAGCGTATAGCCGTCCGCCGACCCCGGCAGGCCGGCGCCGATGTTGCGGCCCAGATCGGCGATGCGGTCGGGGGTAAAGGCCGCAAAGCGGCGCGCCGCCTCGTCGGCCAGCGCCGCGGGATAGTCCGCCGCCCCCCCCGGCCGCTGCAGGATATGCAGGTCGAAGGCCACGAAGTCCGGCAGGTCGAAGCGCATCGCCCGCGCCCCGTGCCGGGTTTCCCAGCGCAGGTCGGTGCGGGTCCAGTCCAGCACCGGCATGAAGTTGTAGCACACCGTCCGGATGCCGCTGTCAGCCAGCCGCCGCAGCGTTTCGGCCCAGTTGGCGACATGGGCGCGCCAGTCGCCGGTCCGTGTCTTGATCTCCTCGCTGACCGGGACGCTTTCGACCACGTCCCAGACCAGCCCGCCGGCGCGGATTTCCTCGTGACGGCGGGCGATTTCCGGGGCCGGCCAGACCGCGCCGGTGGGGATGTGGTGCAGTGCGCTGACGATGCCCGCGGCCCCCGCCTGGGCGGCGTCGCGCACCGTCACCCGGTCCACCGGGCCGAACCAGCGCCAGGTGTGCCTCATGCCGTCTCTCCGAAGGTCAGCTGCACCTTGCAGGCGATGGCGCGGTCCGAGGCGAGCTCGAACGCCTCGACGGCGCGGGACAGGGGAAGCGCGTGGCTGATGATCGGGCGCACGTCGATCTCGCGCGTGCCGATCAGCCGGGCGGCGATGGCGAATTCGTCGTGGAAGCGCTGCGAGCCGCGCCAGGTGATTTCCTTGCCGACCAGCGCGTTCAGGGGAATGGTCATGTCGCCGGTCACCCCGACCTGGATCAGCACGCCCCGCGGGCGAAGCGCGGCAAAGGCGTTGCGCAACGCCGGACCGGCGGCCGAGCAGTCGAAGATCAGGTCGATCTGGCCCTTGCCCTCGGTCAGCGGCTCCAGCGCGGCGGCGTCAGCGGCGACGTTGATCGTCTGGCTGGCGCCCATCTGCCGGGCCCGGTCCAGCGCCGCGTCGGTGAGGTCGGTCACGATGATCTCGGTCGCCCCGGCATGGCGGGCCGCGGCCAGCACCAGCAGGCCGATCGGCCCGGCGCCGGTGATCATCACCCGCCGCCCGGCCAGATCGCCCAGCAGTTCGGTCGCCTGCGCCACGGCGTGCAGGCAGACGGCCAGCGGCTCGGTGCAGGCGGCCTCGGACGGGGTGGTGCCGTCGGGGAAGGCGTGGACCTGGGCCGCGGGCACCACCAGCTGGTCGCGGAACATCCCCTGGGCGTGGGGCAGGCGCATGGCGCTGCCCATGAACTGCATCGACAGGCAGTGGATCGGCAGCCCCTTGCGGCAGTATTCGCAGTCGCCGCAAGGCTGTGAGGGGCTGACCGCGACCAGCGTGCCGGGCGCTGGGCCGTCGACGCCAGCGCCCAAGGCCGCGACGCGGCCCGAGGCCTCGTGCCCCGAGATGATCGGCTCGCGCACCCGCACCGGGCCGAAGCCGCCGTCGTGATAGTAATGCAGGTCCGATCCGCAGATGCCGCCGGCCTCCATCGCCAGCAGCACCTCGCCCGGGCCGGGCGGGACCACGGGCGCGGTTTCGACGCGCAGGTCGTGGGCGGCATACAGCCGGGCGACGCGGGTTTCGGCGGTCATCGGATCAGCCCCAGTTGGGTCGGCAGCCACAGGGTCAGCGCCGGGATGAATGTGATGAGCAGCAGTGCCACGAACAGCGGGATCATCCACGGCAGGATCGCCAGCGCGGTGCGTTCGACCGACATCTTGGAAATCCGCGCCAGCACGAACAGCACCATGCCTACCGGCGGAGTCAGCAGCCCGATCATCAGGTTCAGGGTCAGCACCACGCCCAGATGCACGGGGTCGATCCCGTATTTCGCCGCGACCGGCATCAGGATCGGGACGAGGATGGAAATCGCCGCGATGGTGTCCAGGAAGGCGCCGACGATCAGCAGCAGGATGTTGACGACGATGAGGAACGTCCACCAGTTGTCGGTCAGCGCGAACATCGCGTCGGAAAACACCTGCGCCGCCTGGCTGACCGTCAGAAGCCAGGCAAAGATCGACGCGGCGGTGACGATGAACAGGACCGCGGCGGTCGTCTCGATGGTGTCGAAGGACGCCTTGGCCAGGGTGCGGAAGGTCATGGTGCGATAGCGCACGAGGCCCAGGAACAGCGACCACAGGACGGCGGCGACGGCGGCCTCGGTGGGCGTGAACCAGCCCATCGTCATGCCGCCGATCAGCAGCACCGGGGCCATCAGCGCCATGACGGCGTGCCAGTCGAAATACCAGTCCAGCGCAATCAGCGCGACCAGCGCCACGATGACGGCGACGTTGACCGACACACCCAGCCGGATCAGCAGCCAGACCGCCAGCGGAAAGCACATGACGACCAGCACCTCGATCCCGGCCTTGGCCAGTTCGCGCAGGTCGAAGGGCGTGTCCGACCCCCAGCCATAGCGGCGCGCGAACAGCCACACGGTCAGCATCATCAGCGAGGTCATCACGATGCCGGGCAGGATGCCGGCCATGAACAGCGCCCCGATCGAGGCGTTGGCCATCATCCCGTAGATCACGAAGGGCAGCGACGGCGGAAAGATCGGGCCCAGCGTGGCCGAGGCGGCGGTGACGCCGACGGCGGCCTCGACCGGATAGCCGTGGTCCTTCATCGCCTTGATCTCGATGGTGCCGATGCCGGCGGCGTCGGCCAGCGCCGTCCCCGACATCCCCGAAAAGATCACCGACCCGATGATGTTGACCTGCGCCAGCCCACCCTTCATCCAGCCGACCAGCGACAGGGCGAAGTGATAGATCCGCCCGGTCACCCCGGCGATGTTCATCAGGTTGCCGGCGAGGATGAAGAACGGCACCGCGATCAGCGGAAAGCTTTCCACCCCCGCGATCATCCGCTGTGCCGCAACGATGTCGGGCGCGGTGCCGGTGACCAGCAGATACAGCAGCGAGGCGACGGCCATCGCGACCGCCACCGGCGCGCCGATGATCATCAGCAGCAGGAAGGACCCGATCAGCAGCAGCATGGGTCAGACTCCGGTCGGTCGGGTGTCGTCGGCGGCGGCACGGCGGCCGCGCAGATCGGCCACGAAGCGTTGCAGCGCTCGCAGGGTCATCAGCACGAAGGCCGCGAACACGGTGTAGAAGACGATGCCGCGGGGCAGGTCGATGGTGACCATCCGCTCGGACCCGACGACGTCGATATAGCGCCAGTAAAGCCAGCTCATATAGGCGAAGAAGCCGATCGAGATCAGGTCCACCAGCACCTCGAGCGCGCGGCGCATCCCGGCGGGGACATAGCGATACAGCAGGTCCACGGCGATGTGGCGGCCCAGCCGCACGCACATGGCCGAGCCGATGAACACAATCACCACCAGGCAGTTGGCGGCGATCTCCTCGGTCCAGGACAGGCTGTTGTTCATCACGTAGCGGGTGAAGAACTGCAGGAACACGCACAGCGCCATCAGCCAGAACAGCGCGAGCGTGATCCAGTCCTCGATGGCATAGCCCGACAGGTCGACGTCGTGGATGTCGTCCTCGAATGCGTGCGCCATCTCGTGCACGCTGACGGGGGCGTGCGGGCTGACGGTCATGTGGGGATCGTGGCTCATCGGCGGCCCTTGCGCTGGGGGACGAAACAGCCTGCCCGATCCCGCACGGGACCGGGCAGCCGGTGCGGTTTACTGGACGGCGCGGATCGCTTCCCAGTCGGCCTTTTCATAGCCGAAGTCTTCGAACGGGATCTTTTCCAGCACGTTCTTTTCGAAATCGGCCTTGTCGACCTCGGCCACGTTCAGCCCCTTGGCGCGAAAATTGTCGGCCAGCTTGGCCTCGCGTTCCTCGACGATCTTGGTGCTGCGTTCGGCGGCCTCCATCATCACCTCGGTGAAGATCTGCTTGTCGGCGTCCGACAGGCCCTGCCACACCGACTTGCTGACCACGGTGTTCAGGTGATCGACGATGTGGCCGGTCAGGGAGATGTTCTTCTGGACCTCGTAGAACTTCTTGGCGTCGATGGCGGTCAGGGGGTTTTCCTGCGCCTCGACGGTGCCGTTCTGCAGCGCCAGGTAGACCTCGGCAAAGGCGATCGGCGTGGTGTTGGCCCCGCAGGCGCGCGGCATCGCCAGATAGGCCGGCACGTCCGGCACCCGGATCTTGAGCCCTTCCATGTCCTTGCAGACCTTGATCTGGCGGTCCGAGGTCGTGGTGTGGCGGGTGCCGTAATAGGTCGTCGCGGTGATGTGGTTGCCGGTCTTTTCCTCGTAACCGGCGGTCAGCGTCTTGTAGATGTCGCTTTTCGTGTAGGCGATCAGGTGCGACGGATCGCGGAAGATATAGGGGTAGTAGGTCACCCCGATGCGCGGGAACTCGCGGGCCTGGAAGCTGGAGCCGGAGATGATGATGTCCACGGTCCCCATCTTGAGGCCCTGGTTCAGGTCGTTTTCCTTGCCCAGCTGCGAGGCCGGGAACACGTCGATCTTGTAACGGCCCTCGGTGCGCTTGGCGATTTCCTCGGCCGCCCACACGGATTCGGTGTGGAAGGGCTCGGTGGCCTCATAGACATGGGCCCATTTCAGCGTCGTCTGCGCATGGGCGGCGGCGGTGCCGGCCAGCAGCATCGCGGCGCCCATCAGGGTCTTGAGGGTCAGTTTCATGCGGTTCCTCCCAGTTGGCATGAGGTGGTGCGGGTCAGGCGGTGATCGCCTCTCCTGCGAAGGTTTCGGCGAAGTTTTCCGAAAAGCGGCGCTGCGACAGGGCCAGGTGGCGGCGCATCGCCTCACGCGCGGCGGCGGGATCGGCGGCGGCGATGGCGTCGCGGATCGTCCCGTGTTCTTCCAGCGCGCTGCGCCAGGTGCGCGGCCCTTCGAAATGCAGGGCCAGGCGGGTGAACAGCGGCGACAGGCGCTTGCCGAAGATGTCGCCGGTCAGATGCACCAGCAGCGCATTGCCGGTCCCGGCGGCGATGGCGCTGTGGAACGCGGCGTCCAGCGCGATCGACCGGGCGCGGTCCTCGGTCACGCCGGCCATCTCGCGCAGGTTGGCGTCCAGCGCGGCGACCAGCGCCGGGGTGACGCGGCGCGCGGCCTCCTCGGCGATGGCGCTTTCGACGACGGCGCGGGCCTCGAGGATCTCGAACGGCCCCTCGCCCTCGGCCGCGGCGCCCGAGCCGGCGGCGACATAGATGCCCGAGCCCATGCGGATGTCGATGCGGCCCTCGACTTCGAGCGCGATCAGCGCCTCGCGCAGCGACGGGCGCGACACGCAGAAGCGGTCGGCGAGGTCGCGTTCCGCCGGCAGCCGGTCGCCCGGGGCGAGCCGTTCGCCGGCGATCAGCGCCAGGATCAGGTCGGCGACCTGCCGATAGGACCGGCGCGGTCTCGGGTCGGGCAGCATGGCGAGTCCTCCGCTGGCCCGACCGCCGCATCCTCCCCGATGCGCAGATTGGTCAGACCACTTCGAGTCAGCTACAGGTCGGACTGCCGCTGCGTCAAGAAAAATCTGGTATACCGTTTCGGGCGGCGCCTACCCTGGCGGCGCGATCCCGTGGCGTGCGGCGATCGCGGCAAAGGCCTCGGCCGTGGCCGGGTCCAGCCTCACGCCCTCGACGTCGCGCTGCGCCGCCACCGCCCATTCCCGGTCCCCCGGCGCCATCACCCGCCCGCCTTGCGCCGCCAGCGACCCGCGCAGCCGGTCCAGATAGCGGTGCATCCCGGCGTCGAACGCGGCCCGGTCCAGGAAGGCATCGGGGTTCAGCGCCAGCAGGAACGCCCCCAGCAGGCGCGGCTGGGCGAAATCCGGCCCCTCCATCAGCGGGATGTCGAAGGACAGCCGCATCCCGGTCAGCACCGCCGACAGGATTTCGGCCACCCCCGCCAGCGCCGCGCCCTTGAAGCCGAATTCGCTGCCCAACGGCGCCAGCATCTGCGCGGCATGGGCGTCGCGGGTGTCCACGCCCTCGGCGTCCGAGGCGACGTGGTCGGGCAGTTCGACCCCCAGGCTGCGATACAGCAGAACCCGGTTATAGGGGATCGCGCTGGTCGCCATGTCCAGCAGCCACGGATCGCCCCCCGCGACCGGGACGCCGACGGCCATGGGGTTGGTGCCGTGGAACCGCTCGGCCCCGTCATGCAGCCGCACGAAGCTGTCCGAATTGCAGAAGGCGAGCCCGATGAAGCCGCGCTCTGCCGCCGCCATCGCATAGGCCCCCGCGGCGCCGAAATGCGAATTGTTGCGCACCGCGACGGCGCCGACGCCGAACCGGCCGGCGAGATCGACCGCCCGCTCCATCCCGCGATAGGCCCCCAGCGCGCCCTGGGCGTGATCGGCGTCCAGCACCTCGACGGCGCCCAGGCCCCCCACGGTCCTGACCTGCGGGGTCCGGTTCAGCCGCCCGCCCTCCAGCGCGGTCAGGTAATGCGGCAAGAGCCGCACCCCGTGGCTGTCCACCCCCAGCCGCGTCGCGTGCAGCATTGCCCGCGTGGCGGCGTCCGCCGTCGCCGCGTCCGCCCCGATCGCGGTCAGCGCCGCGCGGCAGAAGCGGTCCAGCTCTGCCAGCGAAACCGCCCGGTTGCCTGTGTCGTCCATCCCGTCCCCCCTGATCCCGGCCGGCCAAGGATCGACCCTCCGCCGGCCGGGCGCAAGCCGCGCCTGCGACGCCGCGTACCCTTGCCCGATTGTCGCCGAAGCGTCACGCTGGCGCCATATGTTCATTCGACAGCGCGCGGGGCTTGCGTTAACCAGCCCGGCAACGCGCCCGAACGAAAGGAATGACATCGATGCGGATCGCGGTTCTCGGCGGCGACGGGTTCGTGGGCTGGCCCACCTCGCTGCACCTGTCCAACCTGGGCCACGAGGTCCACATCGTCGACAACCTGTCGCGCCGCTGGATCGACACCGAACTGGGCGTGCAGTCGCTGACCCCGATGGACTCGATCCAGGAACGCTGCCGCATCTGGAAACAGGAAACCGGCAACACCATCCATTTTCACCTGCTGAACCTCGCCAAGGAATATGAACGGCTCAAGCAGTGGCTGGCCGAATACCAGCCCGACGCGCTGATCCATTTCGCCGAACAGCGCGCCGCGCCCTATTCGATGAAGACCGACCGCCACAAGGTGTATACCGTCGACAACAACGTCAACGCGACCCACAACGTGCTGGCGGCGCTGGTGGAAACCGGCATCGACGCGCATCTTGTCCATCTGGGCACGATGGGCGTCTATGGCTATTCCTCGGTCGGCGCGCCCATCCCCGAGGGCTATCTGGACGTCGAGATCGACACCCCCACCGGCAAGAAGGGGATGGAGATCCTGTATCCCACCCGACCCGGCTCGGTCTATCACATGACCAAGTCGCTCGATCAGATCCTGTTCCAGTTCTATGCCCAGAATGACGGGCTGCGGATCACCGACCTGCATCAGGGGATCGTCTGGGGCACCCACACCGACCAGACGCGGCGGCACGAACAGCTCATCAACCGCTTCGATTATGACGGCGATTACGGGACCGTGCTGAACCGCTTTCTGATCCAGGCGGCGATCGGCTATCCGCTGACCGTCCACGGCACTGGCGGCCAGACCCGCGCCTTCATCCACATCCAGGACTGCGTGCGCTGCATCGAGCTTGCGCTGTCGGACGCGCCCAAGGCGGGCGAGCGGGTGCGCATCTTCAACCAGATGACCGAGACGCACCGCGTCCGCGACCTGGCGCGGATGGTGGCCGGGCTGGCCGGGGCCGAGGTCAAGTTCCTGCCCAACCCCCGGAAAGAGGCCGACGAGAACGAGCTGATCGTGAAGAACGACCAGTTCCTGTCGCTGGGCCTGAACCCGATCACCCTGCAGGAGGGGCTGTTGTCCGAGGTGGTCGAGGTCGCGCGCAAATACGCCCACCGCATCGACCGCTCGCGCGTGCCGGCGGTCAGCGCCTGGACCAAGGACATCGCCAAGCGGGTCGATCACGACCCCGAGGGCAAGAAGCTCAAGGCGGTCTGAGTGCTGCCCGAGGGGCTGGCGGCGGATCGCCCGGCGCGGTCGGACCGCGCCTTCGTCACGCTGGTGACGAATGACGACTTTGCGCTGGGCGCGCGGGCGCTGCTGCGGTCCTTGCGGCTGAACGCCGGGTCCGACGCCGATCTGTGCGTGATGCATACCGGCGGCGTGTCCGAGGCGGCGCTGGCGCCGTTGCGGGACCGCGCGCGGCTGGTGCGGATCGGGCTGCTGCCGACCTCGGACGACTTCAACGCCGCCCATGCGCGCGACCGGCTGCACGGGCTCGCGCCCTTCACCAGGGGCGAAAAGCCCGTCTTCCACACGCCCTTGGACAACTTCGCCAAGCTGCGGCTGTGGCAGCTGGATTATGATCGGGTGGTGTTCCTGGACGCCGACACGCTGGTCCTGCGACCGATCGGGCGGCTGTTCGATTACCCCGAATTCTGCGCCGCGCCGAATGTCTATGAGGGGCTCGGCGATTTCCACCGCATGAACTCGGGCGTGTTCACGGCCCGGCCGGACCCCGAGACCTTCGCCGCGATGCTGGCCCGCCTGAACGTGCCGGGGGCGTTCTGGCGGCGGACCGACCAGACCTTCCTGCAGGACTATTTTCCCGACTGGCACGGGCTGCCGGTGTTCGACAACATGCTGCAATATGTGTGGTTCAACCTGCCCGAATTGTGGCGCTGGGCTGACATCCGGGTGCTGCATTTCCAGTATGAGAAGCCGTGGCAGGACCACGCAAAGGCCGACCGCCTGCGGCCGCTGATCGAGCTGTGGCGCGCCTATGCGGGCGAGGGCGAGGTGCCCGACAGCCGCAGCCTGCCCGACCCCGCATGAGGATTGCCGTCACCGGCGCCTCGGGGCTGGTCGGGCGCTTTCTCACCCGCGGCCTGACGGTGGCGGGGCATGAGGTCCACACGCTGCCCGGCTGGCGGCTCGGCCGGCCCGCGCCACTAACGGGCTGCGCGGCGCTGGTCCACGCCGCCTTCGCCCATGTCCCCGGCAAGTATCGGGGCGGCGAGGGGGACGACCCTGCGGGCTTCCTCGCGCTGAACGGAGACGGCGCGCGGCGGCTGTTCGATGACGCACAGCGGGCCGGGGTGGGGCGGGTGGTGTTCCTGTCCTCGCGCGCCGTGTATGACGCGCTGCCCGCCGGAACGCCGCTGCCCGACGGGACCGAGGCGGCGCCGGAGAGTCTCTATGGCCGGGTGAAGGCCGAGGCCGAGGCCGAGTTGACGGCCCGCATTGCGACGGGTCTCAGCGGCGCCAGCATCCGCGCGACCGGCATCTATGGCCCCGGCCCGGATCACAAGTGGCAGAGCCTGTTCACGGACTACCTTTCCGGCCGGCCCGTCGCGCCGCGCCGGTCAACGGAACTGCATGGCGACGATCTGACCGCCGCCGTCCTGCTGCTGCTGGCGTCGCGCGAGACGGGCAGCTTCAACGCCTCGGACCTGCTGCTGGACCGCCACGACCTGCTGGCCGAGGTCGCGCGGCTGACCGGCTGCCCGTACGCGCCACCGCCGCGGTCCGACGCCAAGGTCTCGGTGATGACCTGCGAACGCCTGACCGCCTTGGGCTGGCGCCCCGGCGGCTGGGACGCGCTGAGCGCCAGCCTGCCGCAGATGCTCTCGGGCGGGGCCTGACCCGCTTCAGGCGTGCTCGGCCGCCGGTGGCGGCTCGCGCCGCACCCCGAAGACCACGCAATACAGCGCCGGCACGAACAGCAGCGTGATCAGCGTCCCGGCGATGATCCCCCCCATCATCGCAAACGCCATCGGCCCCCAGAAGACCTGGCGCGAGATCGGGATCAACGCAAGGCTCGCCGCCGCGGCGGTCAGCAGGATCGGCCGGGCGCGGCTGTCGGTCGCCGCGAACACGGCGTCCCATTTCGACCGGCCCTGCGCGCGCAGCGATTCGATCTCGTGCACCAGGATGATCGAGTTGCGGATCAGGATCCCGATCAGCGCCAGGATCCCCAGGATCGCCACGAAGCCCATCGGCACGCCGAACGGCACCAGCGCCGCGACAACCCCGATCAGGCCCAAGGGCGCCGCGGCAAAGACGATCAGCGACAGCCGGAAGCTCTGCATCTGGATCATCACCAGCGTCGCCATGATCAGCAGCATGATCGGCACCACCGCGGCGATCGGCGCCTGGCTTTCGGCCGAGCTTTCCACCGTCCCGCCGACCACGATGTCGACCGAGGGCGGCAGGCTCGCCGCATAGTCCGCCACCCGCGCCGCCAGCGCCGTCACCAGCGTCGCCGGCTGGTCCTTGGTGGCGACGGCGGCCTTGACCGTGACCGTGGGCACCCCGTCGCGCTGCATGATCAGCGGCTGCTCGGTCGCATAGCTCAGCCGCGCCAGCGAGGCGAGCGGGATCGGCGTCCCGGTCGAGGTGGACAGCTCCAGGTTCTGGATCGATTCCAGCGAGCGCCGGTCCTCGTCGTTGCCGCGTGCCACCACGTCGATCAGGAAGATGCCGTCGCGCAGCTGGGTCACCATCTTGCCCGAATACAGCGCCGCCAGCGCCCCCGAGATCTGGGTCGAGGACAGGCCCAGCTGGCGGGCGCGGTCCTGGTCGACCTCGACCCGGACCACGCGCGCGGGCTCGTTCCAGTCCAGCGCGATGTCGCGCAGCCGTGGCTCGGTGGCAATCACCGCAGCCAGCCCGCGGGCCGCGTCGCGCGCCTCGTCGGGGTCCGGAGAGCTGACCCGGTATTGCACCGGCTTGCCGACCGGTGGCCCGATTTCCAGGTTCTTCACATAGACGTCGGTGCCGACCATCTCGGCCGCGGCATAGGCGCTCAGCCTGGCCTTCAGCGCGTCGCGGGCGGCCAGGTCCGCAGTCTGGATCACGATTTGCCCCATGAACGGCCCCGGCGTCGGCACGTCCATCGCCAGCACGAAGCGCGGCGCGCCCTGGCCGACATAGCTGGTCCAGAACTTCGCCTCGGGCTGGTCCCTGAGGAACGCGTCCAGCTGCGCGACCGAGGCATCGGTGCGCGCGATCGAGGCGTTGTGGCGTTCGGTGATGTCGATCAGCACCTCGGTCCGGTCCGAGGCCGGGAAGAACTGCTGTTCGACGAAGCGCATCCCCCAGACCGAGCCGACGAAGATCGCGAAGGTGGCGATCACGGTCAGCCAGCGGAACCGCATGGCAAGGCGCAGCAGGGCGTGGAACGTCCGCCGCAGCAGCCCGGCGCGCTGGCTGTGATGGGCCATCTGCCGGGGCAGGAAGGTCACCCCCAGCAGCGGCGCGAACAGCACCGCCACGATCCATGAAATCACCAGCGACACCGCGATGACCACGAACAGCGAAAAGGTGAACTCGCCCGCGGCCGAGTTGTTCAGCCCGATCGGGATGAAGCCCGCCACCGTGACCAGCGTGCCCGACAGCATCGGGAAGGCGATCGAGGTCCACGCATAGCTGGCCGCCTCGGTCACGCTTTCGCCCAGCTCCACCCGCGAGATCATCGTCTCGATGGCGATCATCGCGTCGTCGACCAGCAGCCCCAGCGCGATGATGAGCGCGCCCAGAGAGATCCGCTGCAGGGTGATCCCGTAGAGGTCGAGGATGACGAAGGTGATCGCCAGCACCAGCGGGATGGTCAGCGTCACCACGAAGCCGGCCCGGAACCCCAGGCTCAGGAAGCTGACGATCAGCACGATCCCCACCGCCTCGGCCAGCGCCTGCACGAAATGGCCGACGGCTTCCTCGACCACGTGCGGCTGGTCGGCGAACTTGTGCATCTCGATGCCGATCGGCAGGTCGGCGGCGATGTCGTCCATCATCGCGTCCAGCTGCGCGCCGTAGGTCTGGATGTTCTCGCCCTGCCGCATCGCGACCTCGAGCCCGATCGCCTCCTGCCCCTTGTAGCGGAACAGCGCCTGCGGCGGGTCGGCGTAACCGCGGCGCACCGTGGCGACGTCGCCGAGGTTGAAGAACCTGTCCCCGATCCGCAGGTTGACGGCGGCGATCGAGGCGGCGGTCTCGAACTGGCCGCCGACCCGGACCAGCACCTGTTCGGGGCCGGCCTGGATCACGCCCGACTGGGCGATGGCGTTCTGCGCCGCCAGCGTCTGCACCACCTGGTCCTGGTTCAGCCCCAGCGCCGCCAGCCGCGAGTTCGAGAATTCCAGGAAGATCTGTTCCTCGCGCACCCCCAGCAGCGAGGTCTTGCCGGCGGCGGGCAGGCCCTGCACCTGCTTGCGGATCTCCTCGACCCGGTCGCGCATCTCGCGCCGGGTAAAGCCGTCCGAGGTGAAGGCATAGATGTTGCCGAACACGTCCCCGAAATTGTCGTTGAACTGGAAGCCCGCGAACTCGGCCGGGAATTCCGGGCGCAGGTCGCCCATCATGTTGCGCACCCGCTGCCAGGTCCGGGCGACGTCGTCGCCGCGCACCGTGGGCAGCAGCTCGACATAGACGATGGCCTGGCCTGGCATGGTGACGGAACGGGTGAAGTCCAGCTCGTCCAGCTCTTCCAGCTTTGTCTCGATGCGGTCGGTGACCTGGTCCAGCGTCTCGGCGATGGTGGCGCCGGGCATGGCGGCGGAAATCACCATGACCTTGATGGTGAAGTTCGGGTCTTCCTCGCGCCCCAGCCCGCGATACGAGATCAGCCCCGCGACCATCGACACGATCAGCAGGAACCACACCAGCGAGCGGTGGTGCAGTGCCCAGTCGGACAGGTTGAAGCCGCGGCGGCGTCTCATCATGGTGCGACTCTCCGGCCAACGGCCTGTCCATCGGTCAGGGAATTGACGCCGCGCGTCACGATCTCGGCGCCGGGGTCCAGCCCCGCGGTGACCGTGACGCGGCCGCCCGCGGCATCGCCCAGCGTGACCGGATGCCGGGCGACGGTGGCGGTGTCGCCCGCGCGGGTGACGATCCAGACCGAGGCCGCGCCGCCCGCGTCGCGCAGGACGGCGGCTTCGGGGACGGTCAGCACCGTGGTTTCGCCGCCCTCGGGCCGGGCGCGGATCAGGCTGCCCAGCCGAAAGCCCGAGGTGTCGGCGAGGTTGATATAGACCCGGCGGGTCCGGGTCTGGGCATCGGCCACCGGCGCGATCCGGTCCACGGTCCCGCGGACGGGCTGGGCGCCGTCGCCCTCGCGCCAGATCAGATAGGGGGTGCCGGGCTCGATCCCGGCCAGCTGGGCCTCGGTCAGGTCGATGGCGGCCTCGACCTTGTCTTCGGACGACACGGTCAGGATCGGATCGCCCGCCGCCACGACGGCGCCGGGGGTGGCGGTCACGGCGCTGATGACTCCGTCCATCGGCGCGGTCATCACCGCAAAGCCTTCGGCGTCGCGGGCCCGTTCCAGTTCGGCCTGCGCCTGCCGCACCGCCGACTGCGCCGCGGCCAGGCCCTGTTCGGCCTGTTCCAGTTGGGCGCGCGAGGCGACGTTGCGGCTGGCCAGCGACCGGGCGCGGCTTTCGGTGTTGGTGGCGGTGGTCAGGTTGACCTCGGCCGCGGTCAGCGCGGCCTCGGCGGCGCGCACGGTGCCGGTCAGATCGTCGGGATCCAGACGGGCCAGCAGCTGGCCCTGCGTGACCCGGTCGCCCACGTCCACCGGCCGCTCGATCATCCGGCCGAGGGTCTGGAACGCCATCTGCACCTCGGTCCGGGCGGCGATGACGCCGGGGATGCTGCGCGCCTGGGCGGAGGTGTCGGCGACGATCTCGGTGACCACCGGGCGGGGCGGAGCAGGCGGCGGGGCCTCGTCCTTGCCGCCGAGGAACGGCAGGGTGAAGGCCGCGGCGGGCTGGGCCATGGGGGCCAGGGCGCCCGCTGCCAGCAGCAGCGACAGCATCAGGTGGCGCAGTATCGGTCGCATCATGGCCGGGGCTTCCCTTCGGTGACCGACCGGCCCGGATACATCAGTTGCGACCCTTCCCCGACCACGGTATCGCCCGGCGCGACGCCGGATTTCAGCACCACCCGGCCGGTGTGGAAGCGTTCGACCTCGACCGGGGCGATGATGACCGTGCGGTCCGGCCCGATCCGCCACACCGCGGGCGCGGCGCCCGAGGCGGTCAGCGCCGTCCACGGCACCTCGATGCCGGTGCCGGCCGGCAGGTGCACGGTGGCGACCACGGCGGCGCCCAGCAGGCTGGTGTCCAGGTCGCCCTCGATCGCGGCGCGGATGGTGACCGACCCGGTCGCCGGGTCGACCAGCGGCGCGATCTCGGTCACCTTGCCGGTCAGCTGCATCTCCGGCCGGTCCAGGGGGCGCAGGCTGACCGAGGCGCCCTGCGCGCTGTCCAGTTGCGGGCGGTCGGGGACCTGGATCACCGCCTCCAGCCCCGACAGCGTGGCCAGCCGCAGCACCGGCTGCGCGGCGCCGACGACCTGCCCCGGCTCGGCCGAGCGGCTGGTGACCACGGCATCGGCGGGGGCGGTCAGGACCGTGTCCTCGGCCGCGTTGCGGGCCTGCGCGGCGGCGGTGCGGGCGCGCTGCAGCTCACCCTCGGCGGCCGACAGGGCCTGCTGGGCGCTGTCCCGGGCGGCGCGGGTGCCGACGCCGCGGCGCAGCATCTCGGCGGCGCGAGTGGCGGCCTGACGGGCCTGCTGTTCGGCGGCCTCGGCGGCGGCGACCCCGGCGTCGGCCTGGGCCAGCGCCTGCTGCTGCTGGACGCCGTCGGTGCGGGCCAGCTCTTGCCCGGCGGTGACGCGATCGCCGGCCTCGACGGTGATCTCGGCGATGCGGCCGCCCTGCGGAAAGGACAGGTCGATGCTGTCGCGCGCGGCGATGGTGCCGGTCAGGTTCACGTCGAACACCAGCGGGCGTTCCTGCACCTGCACGAATTCGACGGCAACCGCGTCCGTCGCCGGGGCCGGCTGACCCGCGGGCGCTTCACCGGGGGCGGGCGCCGCGGTCTGGGCCGCCGCGGGCAGGGCGAACGCGAAAAGCAGGGGGAAAAGGGAACGCACCGGACAGCTCAACGGGGGAAAGATCGGTCGAGCCTCATATAACCGCAGCGGATGGGGGAAGGAAACCCCCGCCAAGCCGCTTTTCGCCTGACGTCGCGGCTGGTGTACCGGCCTAGGTGACTGCGGCGCGCCGGTGATAATCCGGCCGGTCCCAGGCCCCGGCGGCGAGGATATCGGCCAGCGCGGCCACGGCGCGCTCCACGTCGCCCAAGTCGTTATACAGCGGCGCAAAGCCGAAGCGCAGCACGTCCGGGGCGCGGAAATCCCCGATCACCCCGCGCGCGATCAGCGCCTGCATGACCGCGTAGGCCTGCGGATGGCGAAAGCCCACCTGGCTGCCGCGCATGGCGGGATCGCGCGGGGAATGCAGCGTCACGCCGGGGCAGGCGGCCTCGACGCCCTCGATGAACGCCTCGGTCAACTCGACCGACCGGGCGCGCAGATCGGCCATGCCGACGCCGTCCCACACGTCCAGCGCCGCATCCAGCGCCGCCAGCGCGATGACCGGCGGGGTGCCGACGCGCATCCGCTCGATCCCCGCCGCCGGGGCATAGCCAAGGTCGAAGGCGAAGGGCGCTGCGTGGCCCATCCAGCCCTGCAGGCAGGGCGCTGCTGCCTCGGCATGGCGCGGGTGGACCCAGATGAAGGCCGGGGCGCCGGGCCCGCCGTTCAGATACTTGTAGGTGCAGCCGACCGCGAAATCGGCGTCCGCCCCCAGCGGCTCCACGTCGATGGCGCCGGCCGAATGCGCCAGGTCCCAGACCGTCAGTGCCCCCGCCGCATGCGCCTGCGCGGTCAGCGCGGCCATGTCGTGGCGGCGGCCGGTGCGGTAATCGACCTCGGTCAGCATCAGCACGGCAAGGTCGGGGGTGATCGCCGCCGCGACCTCCTCGGGTGCGACGACGCGCAGTTCGGCCCCCATCACCCGCGCCAGCCCCTGCGCGACATACAGGTCCGAGGGGAAATTGCCGTCGTCCGACAGGATCACCCGGCGCGAGGGGTTCAGCGCCAGCGCGGCCGACAGCGCCTGAAAGACCTTGATCGACAGCGTGTCGCCGATCACCACCTGCCCCTCGCCGGCGCCGATCAGCCGCGCGATCCGGTCACCGACACGGCGCGGCTGCACGTACCACCCGGCGCGGTTCCAGCCGGTGATGAGCATGTCCGCCCATTCGTCGCGCATCATCGCGGCCACCCGATCGGCGGCGTGGGTCGGCATCGGGCCCAGCGAGTTGCCGTCCAGATAGGTGATGCCCTCGGGCAGGTGGAAGGCGGAGCGCGTGCTGGCAAAGTCGGTCATCCGGGCCGTCCTCTCAGGTTTCCAGCATGAACTGCAGGCCCATTTCCTCGACATCCAGATCGCGTTCCAGATTGTGCAGGACCTCGTCCTCGATCAGCCCGGCGCGGTGGATGCGGATCAGTTCGGCGCGGGCGACCTCGATGCTGGCCTGCAACAGCGCGAAATGCGACTCCATCCGCGGATAAGAGGCCTGGGCGTCCTCGGCGAACCGTTCCGTCGAGCGCAGCCGCTGGCGCGACTGCTCCAGCAGCTGCGGGTGGATCACCGTGCCGTCGGGGCCGACCGCGTGGCGTTCAACAAGGGCGTTTCGGACCCGCGCCATCGCCGCCTCGGCCTGATACAGGCTGAGCTTGGCGGGCGGGTCCAGGTCGCGGGGCCGCACGAGGCCGATCAGCGCGCCCAGGGTGGTCCCCTGCACGACGACGGTGGCAAAGATCACCGCAAAGGCCGTGACCAGCATCAGGTCGCGGCCCGGCATCTGGGCTGGCAGGCTCAGCGCGACGGCCAGCGTCACCACCCCGCGCATCCCGGCCCAGCCGAGGATCACGCCCTGCCGCAGGCCCAGCGGCCGCGCCCGGCGCAGGCCCAGGCGCTGCAGCAGCGCGAGGATGGCGTCGGACCCCAATATCCACGCGAAGCGCGCCACGATCACCGCCAGCACCACCCCCATGACCGGCACCGCCATGGTCTGCGCGACCGCGCCGATCCCGCCCAGCCGGTCCAGCACGCCACGCAGCGAAAAGCCGATCAGGATGAACACCAGCGCTTCCAGCACGAAGACCAGCGTCCCGCCCACCGCCCCGGCGCGCAGCCGCACGCCGGCGGGAAAGATGACGTGCTGGTACCAGCCGAGGATCAGCCCGGCGATCACCGTGGCGATCACGCCCGAGACGTGCAGCGCCTCGCCGGCCAGGTAGGACGCCCAGGACAGCATCAGCGTGGCGGCGAGGATCAGCATCGGGTCGTCCATCTGCCGCACGATCAGGATCCAGACCCCGCCCGCGACCAGCCCGACCAGCGCCCCGCCCAGCGCCAACACCAGGAAGCTTTGCGCCGCATCGCCTGCGTCGAACACCCCGCTGAGCGTCGCCGCCACCGCAAAGCGGAACAGCACCAGCCCGGTGGCGTCGTTCAGAAGGCTCTCGCCTTCCAGCATCGCCCGCAGGCGCCGGGGCAGCCGGACGTGCTGCAGCACCGCGCGGGCCGAGACCGCGTCGGGCGGCGAGACGATGGCGCCCAGCGCAAAGCACGCGGCCCAGGGCAGCGCCGGCACCAGCCAGTGCGCGACGACGCCGACGACCAGCGTGGTGAACACCACTGCGCCCACGGCCAGCGACAGGATGCCCGGCAGGTGCCGCCGGAACCGGCCCAGGGCGGTGAAATAGGCGCCGTCCATGAGCAGCGGCGGCAGGAAGAACGCCAGCGCCAGTTCCGGGTCGAGTTCGACATGCGGCAGGCCGGGCACGAAGGCGAGCCCGCCGCCGCCGACCAGCAGCGCGGCCGAGGGCGGCAGCCGCAGCCGCTGCGCCAGCCAGGACAGCCCGATGACGATGGCCAGCAGGACGAGGACGAGTTCGAAGGTCTCGACGGCGTGCATGGGCGGCTCCGCGCTGAACGGCAAGGGGGGGAGAGTGCCTGTGCCCGCCCGCCGCCGCAAACGGGGGGAAGGGTTAGCCCTCGATGCGGCCGAAATCGGCGACCAGCCGGCCGGCCTCGCGGATGCGGGACAGCAGGTTCAGGCGGTTGCGGCGCAGGATCGGGTTGTCGCTGTTGACCTGCACCGCCTCGAAGAACGCATCGACCGGCGCGCGCAGCGCGGCAATGGCGGTCATCGCGGCGGGGAAGTCCTCGGCCGCGACCGCCGAGCGGATGCGCGGCTCGGCGGCGTCGAGCGCAGCGAAGAGCGCGCGTTCCGCGTCGGTGTCGGCGAATTTCGGATCAGCGCCAAAGGAGTATTCGACGCCATCCGCGGCCTCGGCCTGGGCGAGGATGTTCGCGGCGCGCTTGAGCCCCTGCAGCAGGTTCGGCCCGTCCGCGGTCATCAGCATGTCGTTCAGCGCCGTGGTGCGGGCGACGACGAGGGTGAGGTCGTCGTTGTTCTCCATGGCCAGCACGGCGTCGATCACGTCATGGCGGATGCCCTGGTCGCGGAGATGGACCTTGAGGCGGTCGTGGAGAAAGGCGAGGAGGTCGCGGGGAAGTTCGCTCAAATCCCCCGAATAATCAGCAAAAACCTCTTTCTCGCCGTCGACCCATCGCATGTGGGAAACGATCATGCCTTTTTGCGCGGCTTCCGTTGCCAGTCTCGCCGCTGCCTTCTCAATTTCCTCACGCGAGAATCCTAGCGTTTCCCCATAGTCCCAGAGTTGGTCGGCAACGCGGATATAGGTGGCCCAACTAAGCTGAGAGCTTATCCTTGCACCCGACTCCCTGATTACGTTCAACAACCCCAATCGCACCCCATTCCCCAGCACCAGCCGGATCACCCCCAGCGCCGCGCGGCGCAGCGCATAGGGGTCCTTGCTCCCGGTGGGCTTCTCGTCGATCGCCCAGAACCCAGTCAGCGTGTCCAGCTTGTCGGCCAGCGCCACCGCCACCGACACCGGCGCCGAGGGCACCGCGTCGCTCGGCCCCAGCGGCGAATAGTGGTCCCGCGCCGCGTCGGCCACTGCGGCATCCAGCCCGGCCTCCAGCGCGTAATAGCGGCCCATCGTGCCCTGCAGCTCGGGGAACTCGCCGACCATCGCGGACCGCAGGTCCAGCTTGGCGCCCTTCGCCGCCTGCTCGGCCAGCGCCGGGTCCGCGCCCACAGCCGGCGCGATCTCGCGGGCCAGCGCGGCGATGCGCTCGACCCGGTCCGCCTGCGAACCCAGCTTGGCGTGGAAGGTCACCGCCTTCAGCCCCTCGGCCCAGTCGGTCATGCCCGATTTCGCCTCGCGCAGGTCGTTCTGCCAGAAGAACGCCGCGTCCGACAGCCGGGCGGCCAGCACGCGCTGGTTGCCGGCCAGGATCGTGGCGCCGTGATCGGGCGTCTCGATGTTGGCGACGGTCACATAGCCCTCGATCCGGCCGGTCGAGGGGTTGCGGGCGGACAGGAACTTCTGGTGCTCCTTCATCGAGGTCTGCAGCACCTCGGGGGGCAGGGACAGGAAGCGGTCCTCGATCACGCCCATCAGCGGCACAGGCCATTCGACCAGCCCGGCCAGCTCGGTCATCAGCGCGTCGTCGGGCACGATCTCCCACCCGCGGGCAAAGGCGAGGTTCGCGGCCTCTTGGCGGATCGCGGCCTCGCGTTCGGCGGGGTCGAGCATGACCCGCGCGCGGCGCAGCTTGGCGGCATAGTCGTCAAAGCCGGTCACCGCGAACGCGGCGGGCGCCATGAAGCGATGGCCGCGGGTCGTGTCGCCGGCGGCGATGCCGTCCACGGTCAGCTTCACGACCTGCGCGCCGGCCTCGTCGGACAGCAGGCACAGGATGGAGTGCAGCGGGCGCACCCACCGCAGGTTCCCCGACCCCCAGCGCATCGACTTGGGCCAGAGGAAATCGCGGATCACGCGGTCCAGCACCTCGGCCACGATCTCGGCGGCCGGGCGTCCGGGCCTTTCGATGACGGCGAAATACGCCTCGCCCTTCTTCTCGGCCCGCTTTTCCAGCTGCTCCAGCGTCAGCCCGGTCGACCGCAGGAAGCCCTGCAGCGCAGCCTCGGGGGCATCGGTGCGGGGCCCCTTGCGTTCCTCGCGCACGGGCTGCGACTGAGCGTCCAGCCCCTCGACCGCCAGCGTCAGGCGGCGGGGGGTCGAGAACGCGCCGGCCGAGCGATAGGTCAGCCCGGCCTCGACCAGCCCGTCGGTCATCAGGCGACGCAGGTCCTCGCGCGCCTTCGGCTGCATCCTGGCGGGGATTTCCTCGGAAAACAGCTCGATCAGCAGGTCCATCAGTCCATCACTCCGCGTGCCGGGGTCTTGTCGTTGATCTGGTGCCAGGCAAAGGCGCGGCCGTCGGGATAGACGATCAGCACCCGGTCCACGTCCGGATGAACCTCGGACTGGCCGAGGATCGCCTTGGCATTGCCGGCCTCCAGATCGGCGGTCAGCGCCTTCGAGGAATAGCACTGGAACCAGCCCGGCCCGTTCAGCGGCGTCGCGGCGGGATATGGGGCGGCGTCGGCAACCTCGGCCGGGTCCAGCGTGAAGCAGGCGCGATAGCGGATCGGCGACGAGGTCGCGTCGATGGCCTTGAAGCCCTGGATCGCCACCGGATGGGTGGTGCCGTCCGGGCGGGTCACGACGATCTGTTGCGCGCCGGTCAGCTCGTTCACCTCTTCGTAGAAGCCATAAACCTGCAGATACCAGACGGCGAACCCGGCCAGCACGGCCACGAGCACCAGCATCGAGGCCATGATCTTGCCGGCGGTCATGCGGCGTCCCCGGTGGCAGCTTCGGTGGTGACGAACAGATCGGCGCAGCGTTTGGCCAGCGCCCGGACCCGGCCGATATAGGCCTGGCGTTCCGTCACCGAGATCACCCCGCGCGCGTCCAGCAGGTTGAAGATGTGGCTGGCCTTGATCGCCTGGTCATAGGCCGGATGCGCCATCGGGATGCGCCGCCCGGCCGCGTCGGTGTCGGCGGCGGAAAGGATGCGGTCGCATTCTGCCTCGGCGTCCTTGAAGTGCTGGAACAGCATGTCGGTGTCTGCCTGCTCGAAGTTCCAGCGCGAATATTCCCGCTCGGTCTGGCGGAAGATGTCGCCGTAGGTCAGCGGGATCGGCGCCGCGGGGTCGTTGAAGGGCATGTCCATGACGTGCTCGACCCCCAGCACATACATGGCGAGGCGTTCCAGCCCATAGGTCAGCTCGCCCGACACGGGGCGGCAGTCATGCCCGCCGACCTGCTGGAAATAGGTGAACTGGCTGACCTCCATTCCGTCGCACCAGACCTCCCACCCCAGGCCCCAGGCGCCCAGCGTGGGGCTTTCCCAGTCATCCTCGACGAAGCGCACGTCATGGACCATCGGGTCCAGCCCGATCGCCTTGAGGCTGCCCAGATACAGGTCCTGCAGGTCGGGCGGCGAGGGTTTGATGATCACCTGATACTGGTAATAGTGCTGCAGCCGGTTGGGGTTCTCGCCATAGCGCCCGTCGGTCGGGCGGCGCGAAGGCTGGACATAGGCCGCGGCCCAGGGGCGGCTGCCCAGCGACCGCAGCGTGGTCGCGGGGTGGAAGGTGCCGGCGCCGACCTCCATGTCATAGGGTTGCAGCACCGCGCAGCCGGTGGCCGCCCAATAGGATTGCAGCCGCAGGATCACGTCCTGAAAGCAGCGCGGCCTGTTGCCGGCGGGGGCGGCGGAAGGGGCGTGGGGGCTGGTCATCCGGGCATCCTTTCGCATAACTGACGCGAATGCAGGGCCGCTCATAAGTCGCGGTCCGGTGCTGGTCAATTGCTGGTCAATCAGGCCCAGGGAAGGAACCCAGATGCGAAAGCTCGCCATCCTGATCGCCGCCGCGCTGCCCGTGGCCGCGCCCGTATCCGCCCTGGCCGAGCCGGTCGTGCTGCGGATCGAGGCGAAGCGCGGACCGGAAACGCAGGCGGTGGTGGACGGCTGGGCGGCGCGGTTCGACAACGTGGTGACCTTTCCGCTGCAAGGCGGCTGGACCGGCATCGGCCTCGGCCCGATGGAGCGTGACGCCGCCGAGGCGGAGCTGGCGCGGCTGAAGGCCGCGGGCGACATTCCGGGCGACAGCTTCATCGCCCCGGCGCCGGGGGATGCGGTGGCAGCGGCCGGGCCG
>NZ_JRKS01000028.1 GCF_000763805.1 Paracoccus sphaerophysae
TCGTCGGATCGTTCACCGGGACGCGGCCGGTGGTCGCCGCGCCGTCCGCCGCGATGACGGGAGCCGATGCGGCGGGCGACAGCGCCACGGGAGCCGCGGGAACCGGGGTCGCGGGCGCCTCGGTGACAGCGGGGAAGGTCGCGACAGCCGCCGAGGGGACCGGCGCGGGCGAGACCGGCGCCGGGGTCTCCGGATCATCGGCGGGAACGGTGGTGGCAACCACGGGCGCGGCGGCAGAGGTCGGCGCCGGGGTGCTGGCTGGGTTGGCGATCGGGGTCACGACCGGCCGCACCGTCGGGGCGGTCTCGTCCGTCGTCCGCTCGGTGGAGGGCGCGGCCGGCACCGCCTCGGTCCCGGCCACGACGCCGGACGGGGTTGCAGGCTGCGGGTCGGGGGTGACGAAGGACCAGATCAGCATCAGGCCCAGCAGCAGCGCGCCGAGCATCACCAGCAGACCGCCCACGCCGCCGCGCGCGCCGGGGTGGCGGTCGGCGAGCGGGGGCATCTCGGCGTCACGCTCGCTGCGCGCCGCGGCGGCACGTTCCAGCACGGCCTTGGCGCGATCCGACAGGGGCGCGGGCGGGCGCGGCGGCGCCGGCCGGTCGCTGGCGTCGGTCAGCTCCGAGGGCGGGGCCGCCGGCACCGGCACGGTCTTGTGCGGTTCTGCGGGCGGCAGGTCGTCGGGGAGGAAGGCGGTCACGCTCTTGCCCGCCCGGGCCGGATCGGCGGCGGCGGTAGTGGCGACAGCGGTCGCGAGGGTCGCGATGGGCGCCGCCGGGGCGGGAAGGTCGGACGCCGGGGCGGCGGTCGCGGGCGGGCCCCCTGCCGCCTCGTCGGCCGGCGCCGCTGCCGGCCCCGAGGCCGGCGCGGCCCCCGCGCCAGCCGCGCGGGTTTCTGCCGCGTCGGAGGTGAGGGGTTCGGCCGTGTCCGCTTCGGGGATGTCCGCGGCCGGGGTCGCCAGCGACGCAGCATTCCCGCCATCGGCGTCTTCGCGGTCCGCGGTCGCGTCGGCCGTCTTGCCGGCATCCCCTTGCGCGGTCGGTGCGATGTGCGTCGGCTGGCCAGCGCCCGAAGCCTCAGCCGTCGGCGCCTTCATCTCGGAGGCGACGGCCTCGCTTGCAGCCTCGGAGGCCTCCGCCGCGTCTGCCACGCGGTCGCCGGCGCCGAACTCGACGTCCGCTGCTGCACCGCTCGTCGGCGCGACCGCAGCCGCCGGTTCCTCGGCCGGTTCCTCGACGGCAACAGCCTCTGCGGCGACCTCGCCGGGCAGGTCGGTATCGATCACGGCAGCCGCCGCCGGGGCCGCGGCCCGCGCGTCCGCGAAGCGCGGCGTCTCGGGGAACAGGCCCTCGGCCGGGTCGGCCAGGAAGCCGTCGGCGTCAAAGCCGTGGCGGCGGGCGAAATCCTCGGCCTCGCGCAGGGTCTGGCGGGCGACGGCGGCGACGCGGACGTCGCGCTCTCCGGCCTGGCGCCAGTCCCAGGCGAGTTCGGCCACCGGATAGGGCGTCAGCCCGTCCAGCGCCTGCCCCAGCCCCGTGGCGACGTCGCTTTCGGCCATCGGCAGCGAGGTATACAGGATCTGGTCGTCGGGGATGATCAACGCCACCCGCGCATCGGGCCCGTTGGCGACCAACTTGCGCAGCCGGGCCATTTCCGACCGGAAATCCGGCGCGTCGAACGGCGCCGAGGCGCGTTCTCGCCATCGCGCCGCCGCTGCGGCGCTTGGGGCGGTCGAGCGTTCCATCAGGTGGACCGCATCGCTGCTGAACGACAGGGCGTATTCGGGCGCGGGGCGCGTGCTCATGGGCCGGTCTTTTCTTTTGATGGCCGGTTCGTCGTTTGATGCGCGACCCGGTCCGTTGCTGCTCTCCCCATGGATACCGCATGATTCTGCCCAAGCAAAGCGAAACACCGTTTCGTGACGGGACCATGCGGCCGGTTTCTGCGTTCGTGGCGCGACCGGGCCCTCATGGGCGCGCCGGACCATCTTCGCGCCGCATGACGCGGCGCCAGCCGACAGGAGCACGCGTTCATGCCATCCCCCGCCCTTCGCCCCGCCGTCCTTCGCCCGGCCGTCCTTCTGCCGCTTCTGCCCGGCCTGCCCGCAGGGGCACTGTTCGCCCGCGCCGGGCAGCGGCCCCTGCGCGCCGCGACCGCCGCGATGGGCGTCGCGCTGGCGTTGGCCGCCGCTCCGGCGGCAGCCCAGGTGCCGCCGCCGGGTCCGGGTCCGGGGCACATGCACCCCGGCGGCCCGATGCATGCGGGGACGGCGAAGGTGACGGCGCAGGGCGAGGGTCGCGCCTCGGTCGCCCCGGATCTCGCCACCGTGGGGCTGGGGGTGACCACCCAGGCGCCCACCGCGGCGCAGGCGATGGCCGACAACGCGGCGCGCCAGACGCAGGTGATCGAGGCGCTCAAGGCGCAGGGCGTGGCGGCCGAGGACCTGCAGACCCAGGGGCTGAGCCTGTATCCGGTGCAGACGCAGGCCGAAGGGAAGCCGCCGACCATCACCGGCTATCAGGCGCAGAACATCGTCAGCGTCCGGGTCCGCGACCTGACGCGGCTGGGGCCCCTGCTGGACGCGATGGTCGCGGCCGGCGCGACCGACGTGCAGGGGGTGAGCTTCTCGCGCGAGGACGACAGCGCCGCGCTGGACGAGGCGCGCACTGCCGCCGTCACCGATGCCCGCCGCCGCGCCGAGGTGATGGCGGCTGCCGCCGGCATGGCGCTTGGGCCGCTGGTGACGCTGGCCGAGGGCGGCATGCAGAACGGTCCCGTGCCGATGATGGCGATGGCGCGCGACAGCGCCTATGGCGCGGCCACTCCGGTCGAGACCGGGCAGCTGCAGCTGACCGCGCAGGTGGTGGGGACCTGGATGCTGGTCCCGCCCGGCGGGGCGGGGATGCCCGACATGGGCGGCGGACCGATGCAAGACATGGGGAAGCCCGGGATGGACGACATGCATCGCCAGATGCAGCAGGGGCGCGGGGGAGCGGCGCCGGATGCGACGCCTGAGGCGGCGCCCGCTCCGGCTGGCGCGACGCCCGACGCAAGCGGCACGGCGCCCACGCCGGCCAACTGAGCCCAGACTCAAGTGAGGAAAGGGGCGCCGTGATCCGGCGCCCCTTGTTCGTTGCTCGACCGTCACGCGCCCGAAACCCGGCCTCCGCCGGTCGGGCCGCGGCCGTTCAGCCCAGCGCGGCGTCCAGGTCGGCGATGATGTCGGCGGCGTCCTCGATGCCGATCGACAGCCGCACCATGTCCGGCCCGGCGCCCGCCGCGACCTGCTGCTCGGCCGTCAGCTGCCGGTGGGTGGTCGAGGCCGAATGGATCGCCAGCGTCCGCGTGTCGCCCAGATTGGCGACGTGCGAGATCAGCTTCAGCGCCCCGATCATCCGCACGCAGGCGTCGTAGCCGCCCTTCAGCCGGATCGTGAACAGCGCCCCTGCACCCTTGGGATACAGCCGCCGCACCCGGTCGTGATAAGGCGAGGACGGCAGGCCGGCATAGCTGACTGCCTCGACCCGCGGGTCGGCCTCGAGCCACGAGGCCACCTCGACGGCGTTCCTGACGTGACGCTCCATCCGCAGACCCAGCGTCTCGATGCCCATCAGCGTGTAGTGCGCCGCCTGCGGGTTCAGGGTCATGCCCAGGTCGCGCAGCCCGATGGCGATGCCGTGGAAGGTGAAGGCCGCGGCGCCGAAGGTCTCGTGGAACTTGAGCCCGTGATAGGCGGGCTCGGGCGCCGACAGCGAGGGGAACTTGTCCGAGGCGCTCCAGTCGAACCTGCCGCTGTCGATCACCGCGCCGCCGGTCACGGTGCCATTGCCGGTCAGGTACTTGGTCAGGCTGTGGACCACCAGCGTCGCGCCCTGCTCAATCGGCCGGCACAGCGCCGGCGAGGCAAGCGTGTTGTCGATGATCAGCGGGATCCCCGCCTCGTCGGCGATGGCGGCGATGGCCGGGATGTCGGTGACATAGCCGCCGGGGTTGGAGATCGATTCCGCAAAGATCGCCCGGGTGTCCTTGTCGATGGCCGCGCGCACCGCGTCGGTGTCGTCCAGATCGACGAAGCGGCAGGACCAGCCGAAGCGGCGGATGGTCTGGCCGAACTGGGTGATCGTCCCGCCATACAGCCGGTTCGAGGCGACGAGGTTCAGCCCCGGCCCCATCAGCGGGAACAGCGCCATGATCTGCGCCGCGTGGCCCGAGGAACAGGCCACCGCCCCTGCCCCGCCCTCGAGCGCCGCGACCCGCTCCTGCAGCGCGCTGACCGTGGGGTTGGTCAGGCGCGAATAGATGTAGCCGACCTCCTGCAGGTTGAAGAGCGCCGCGGCGTGGTCGGCATCGCGGAACTGATAGGCGGTGGTCTGATAGATCGGCACCTGCCGCGCGCCGGTCGCGGGGTCGGGCTGGGACCCGGCATGGATGGCGATGGTGTCAAAGCCCTGCGGGCGGGGGTCGTCGGTCATGCTGGAGTCCTTCTGGAATTGCGCCGCGAGAGCCTAGGGCGGCGGCGGGACGCTGACAATCGCCTGCGGTGGCGTCCGCGGGATGGCGCGCGGCGCTGGGCGTGGTCGAGGCGGCCTTACGCGATGATGTCGGGCGTGATCTCGTCCTGCAGCCGCGCGATCTGGTCCTTGAGCGCCAGCTTTTCCTTCTTCAGCCGCCCCAGCGTGAAGCTGCACACAACCCCGCCCGCTGCCATGTCGGCGATCGCGTCGTCCAGCTCGCGGTGGCGCCGGCGCAGCACATCCAGCCGAGAGCGGGCGATCTCGTCATGGGACATCTCGTGATGGGCATTCATCGGGGTCGCACCGGAGGGCTGGAAGTGAGGTCACAGGCGCCGCGGAATCGGGCAGGGATCACCATACAGCGGCCCCCGCCCGATTGATAAGCGAAAGTTTTTCGGACCTTGCGACGGGCGCGGGCCGACCACATATCTGTCGGGACCGGGTCGCCGCGAACGGGGCCCGGCCGATGCAGTCGCTTGATGATCCGAGGACGCCCCATGACCAAGATGACCCTGGGGACCCACCCCTATCTGCTGGGCTTCGACCAGCTGGAGCGGCTGGCCGAGCGTGCCGCCAAGGGGGCCGAGGGCTATCCGCCCTACAACATCGAGCAGCTTGGCCAGGACGGCTTCCGCATCACGCT
The DNA here is from genome assembly GCF_000763805.1 of Paracoccus sphaerophysae. Lineage (GTDB taxonomy): Bacteria > Pseudomonadota > Alphaproteobacteria > Rhodobacterales > Rhodobacteraceae > Paracoccus > Paracoccus sphaerophysae. The sequence continues at coordinate 5,158 of NZ_JRKS01000028.1, forward strand.
CGCCGTCGCCGGGTTTGCCGAGGATGAGCTGTCGCTGACGGTCGAGGACCGGCAGCTGATCATCCGCGGCCGCCAGTCCGACGCACCCGACGAGCGGGTGTTCCTGCATCGCGGCATCGCCGCCCGCGCCTTTCAGCGCAGCTTCGTGCTGGCCGAGGGGATCGAGGTCGAGACCGCTGCCATGGAAAACGGGCTGCTGCATGTCGACCTGCGTCGCGTCGCGCCGCAGGCCATCGTCAAGACCATCCCGATCAGCCGAAAGTAAAGGGGATCGCCATGAACATGAAACACGAATTTCCCCACGTTGCCGACGGCAACGTCGTCTATGTCCGCCGCGTGGCAATGGACAGCCTGCCCGACGAGGTCCGCCAGCAGGCGCCGGGGCTGGAATCGCTCTATGCCGTGCACGGCATCGACGGCGAACGCCTCGCGTTGGTCCGGGACCGGCAGCTGGCGTTCTTCCTGGCCCGCCAGAACGAACTGACGCCGGTCAGCGTCCACTAACCCACGCGGCCTGTGCCCGGGGCCCGCGACCGGCGCGCGAGATAGCTTGCCGCAAAGCGCCGCATCGCGGCGCGCACCTGCCAGCGGGCGCGGTATTTCCCCCGCCCGGCGGCCAGCCCGGCCAGCAGCTTGCGCTGCCGGTTCAGGGCTGACAGCCTTTGCCGCGCCTTGACCGGGCCTCGGGGCGGCATCAGGTCGCCGATGCGCGCGGCGTGCCAGTCCCAGATGCCGCCCAGCTCGACCCCGGCCGCGATCCAGGGCTTGAGCCCGACGACGTGGTGGATCACTGCCGGGTCCTGCGGCCAGGCGGTGGCGTCCGGATACGCCGCCGGGTCGGCATAGACGTTGAAACGGGACGGCAGCGGCAGGATGCGGCCAGCAGCCGCGATGTTCAGCGCCGACTGGTCCTCGGACAGCAGCGGGCGGGCGGGGTCGGTCAACAGCGCACGGCAGCGCCCGACGATATCCTCGGCCCGCCAGACGGCAAGGTTCATCACCAGCAGCCCCGCATTGACGTAGTCTCCCCGAGCGATGCGGGTCGATGCGAGTTCGGGTGCGGCCGGCGCCGGGTCTGGGACCGCCGCGACGACCGCCCGGCCCAGGTCGAGCGTGGCCAGCGGCGCCAGATCGGCGGTCACCACCATGTCGCAGTCCATGTAGACCACCCGGTCCGCCTCGGGCAGCAGGTCGGGGATCAGCAGCCGCAGATAGGTGCTGCGGGTCAGGTGTCCGCGGCGCACCGGCAGGGCGGCAAAGGCGTCCGGGTCGATCTCGATCCGGCGCAGCGTGATCCCCAGCCGCGGGCCCAGCGCGTCGATGCGGGCGCGGTTCGCCGGCGAAATGCCGTTGTCCAGCACGGTCGCGCTGAGGCCGGGGGTATGAAACGCCGCCGAGGCGATCAGGACGAGAACGCCCGGCACGTAATTGTCATCCGACCCGGTGACGAGATGCAGGCTCATTGCGCGCTCCATGCCTGCCGCAGCCAGTCGATATTGCCGATCCGGCGATACCAGCGCCCGCCCCGGCCGGCCATCACCTCGGCCATCTTGGGGCTGCCCGCGAACAGCACGATCCTTGCTCCGGGCGGACAGCGCGGGTCGGCGCGGTAGCTGGCGAGCCCGCGCCCCACGCAGTCGTTCTTGAAGCTGACGCACCAGCCGCGCGGCCAGTAAGCCAGAAGGCCTTGGCCGTCGAGGATGTCGCTGACCATCTGCTGTTCATGTTCATAGCGCGCGGCGGCGGCCCTGGGGTCGGCGAGATAGGTCTCGACGATCTCGGAATGGGCGCCGATGCGATAGCGGAAGACCGAGGTGTTGCCGACCATGTGCAGGAAGCGGTCGCGGGCCGGCGCAACCCGGCGCAGCGGCTTGGGCCGGAACAGGTCGTCGTCGCGGAGGATGAGGAAATCTCCGCCCAAGTCGAAGAACGGCGCCAGGTCGTCCACGACGATCAGGTCGAGGTCCAGGAACAGCGCGGTCGCGCCCCCGAAACCGCCGAGGTCCGGGTTGAACAGCGCCAGCTTGCGCCAGCGGGTGTCGCCGCTGCCGTCGGGAAGGCGCAGTTCGGGCAAGGGCCTCGTCTCGACCCCCTCGCCGATGCCGGCGCCATCGTCGGTGAAGCAGATGAACCGATGCGGACGGCGCAGGTGGCGCCGGACCTGCCGGGCCAGCCGGTTCACGTCCTCGGGGCCGTACAGCGTGCCCCATTTCATGGTCAGGATCAGGACGGGGTCGGTCATCGGGCCTCCGGTCAGCCGCTTACCTCGGCGCCGACATACGTCGGCCGGGCGGCAAAAGGCAAACCGGGAGCGTGGAGGCGGCCCTATCCGGCGCTGACGGCGGCCGAGGCGCCGGCGCGGCGCGACGCGGCCGTCTTTGCCGCCTTGGTCCGGGCGGCGGGGGTCTTGCTGCGCGCTCGCTTGGGCTTGCCGGCCGGCTTCGTCTCGGCGACGGCGACAAAGATACCGGCACCGGCTGAAATTTCCAGACAAAAGGGCGTCCTTGGTCAAGCCCTCCCGGGGAATAATGAATCAAATTTTATGCAGTTTGATGTTGCCCAAAAAAAACCCCCGGGCCAGGGGGCCGGGGGTTTCCAAAGTCGCCGAAGCGGCGTCTTACGACAGGCCGATGAGGCCCATCTGTTCCAGCTTCAGCAGCACCTGCTGGGCGGCGTAATCGACGTCCACCCCTTCAGTCTGGACCCGCAGCTCGGGGTTTTCCGGGATTTCATAGGGGTCCGAGATGCCGGTGAATTCCTTGATCTTTCCCTCGCGCGCGAGCTTGTACAGCCCCTTGCGGTCGCGGCGTTCGCATTCCTCGACCGAGGTCGCGACGTGGACCTCGATGAAGGCGCCGAACGCCTCGACCATCTCGCGCACGGCCCGGCGGGTCGCGGTATAGGGCGCGATGGGGGCGCAGATGGCGATGCCGCCGTTCTTGGTGATCTCGGACGCGACATAGCCGATGCGCTTGATGTTGATGTCGCGGTGTTCCTTGCTGAACCCCAGCTCGGACGACAGGTGCTTGCGGACCACGTCGCCGTCCAGCAGCGTGACCGGGCGGCCGCCCATCTCCATCAGCTTGACCATCAGCGCGTTGGCGATGGTGGACTTGCCCGACCCGCTGAGGCCGGTGAAGAACACCGTGAAGCCCTGCTTGTCACGCGGCGGCGAGGTGCGGCGCAGCTGCGTCACCACCTCGGGGAACGAGAACCACTCGGGGATGTCGAGCCCCTCGCGCAGGCGGCGGCGCAGTTCGGTGCCGGAGATGTCGAGGATGGTCGCGCCCTCTTCGACCTCGTCGCGGGGCTCGTACTGGGCACGCTCCTGCACGTAGACCATCTGCTTGAAGTCGACCATCTCGACGCCGATGTCGGCCTGATGCTCGCGGAACAGCTCCTGCGCGGCATAGGGGTCGTAGAAATCCTGGCCCTGGCTGTTCTTGCCGGGGCCGGCGTGGTCGCGGCCGACGATCATGTGGGTCAGGCCGTGATTGCGGCGGATGATCCCGTGCCACACCGCCTCGCGCGGGCCGGCCATGCGCATGGCAAGGTTCAGCAGCGACAGGTGCGTGGTCGCCTGAGGATACTTGTCCAGCACCGCCTCGTAGCAGCGGACGCGGGTGAAGTGGTCCACGTCGCCCGGCTTGGTCATGCCGACGACCGGGTGGATCAGCAGGTTGGCCTGCGCCTCGCGGGCGGCGCGGAAGGTCAGTTCCTGGTGCGCGCGGTGCAGCGGGTTGCGGGTCTGGAAGGCGACGATGCGGCGCCAGCCCATCTTGCGGAAGAAGGCGCGCAGCTCGTTGGGCGTATCGCGGCGGGCGCGGAAATCGTAATGCGTCGGCGGCTGGATGCCGGTGATCGGGCCGCCCAGATAGACGGGGCCGGCGACGTTGTGCAGGTAGTTCACGGCCGGGTGGGCCAGGTCGTCGGCGCCAAAGACCTTTTCGGCCTCTCGCTTCTTGTCCGGGCTCCATTTGTCGGTGACCGACAGGATGGCGAGGATCACGCCTTCCTGGTCGCGCAGCGCGATGTCGGTGCCGGGCTCGATCTTGTCGGCGAAGTCCTGGCTGACATCCAGGGTGATCGGCATCGGCCACAGATCGCCCGAGGTCAGGCGCATGTTGTCCACGACGCCGTCATAATCGGTCTGGGTCAGGAAGCCCTTCAGCGGGTAGAACCCGCCATTCATCAGAAGTTCCAGGTCGCACAGCTGGCGCGCCGACAGGTCCCAGGACAGCATGTCGCCGGCATCGGCCTTGAGCTTCTGGGCCGAATCGGCGTTGACATAAAGTTCGGGGATCGGCGCAAGGTTCGGCTGACTCATCTGCACACTCGGCTCTGGTGACAACATCGCACCACCGGGCGGCTCCGCGGCGTGCGCCGCCCCCTTAGCGGCCAAGCCTGCGATCTGCAACCGAAGCTTATGTGAAAAGCAGGGTTTCGCCCCGTGCATGGCAGGGGGCGTTCTGGGTGTGGCGGGTCACCAGCCGGGGCGCCCGGAACCCCGCGCCAACGGGGCCGCGCCACCCCCGAGGCCGGTGTCAGGCCAGCTCGGTCGCGGCGGCGGGGGTGGTGGCGCGTTCGGCCTCGCCCTGCGCGGCCAGCCAGTGTTCGGCGTCCAGCGCCGCCATGCACCCCATGCCGGCGCTCGTGACCGCCTGACGATAGACGTCGTCGGTCAGGTCGCCCGCGGCGAAGACCCCGGGGACCGAGGTGCGGGTGCTGCCCGGTTCCACCGCGACATAGCCGCCGTGCTTCAGCGTCAGCTGATCCTTGACCAGCTCGGACGAGGGCGAATGGCCGATGGCCACGAAGACGCCATCGGCGGCGACCGTGCGCGTCGTCCCGTCCACGGTGGACCGCAGCAACGCCCCGGTGACGCCCAGGGGGTTTTCGGTGCCGGTGATCTCGGCGATCTCGGCGTTCCAGATCACCTCGATCTTGGGATGTTTGAACAGCCGGTCCTGCATGATCCGTTCGGCGCGCAGGCTGTCGCGGCGGTGGACCAGCGTCACCTTGCTGGCGAAGTTGGTCAGGAACAGCGCCTCTTCCACGGCGGTGTTGCCGCCGCCCACGACGATCACCTCGCGGCCGCGATAGAAGAAGCCGTCGCAGGTTGCGCAGGCGCTGACGCCGAAGCCCTTGAACCGCTCCTCGGACGGCAGGCCCAGCCAGCGCGCCTGCGCCCCGGTCGCCAGGATCACGGCGTCGGCGGTCAGCCGCAGGCCCGAGTCACATTCCAGCACGAACGGCCGCTGCGACAGGTCCAGCCGCGTGACCGTGTCGGTGACGATCCGGGCGCCCATCTCGCGGGCGTGGGTTTCCATCCGCACCATCAGGTCCGGCCCCATGACCTGGGTGTCGCCGGGCCAGTTCTCGACCTCGGTGGTGATGGTCAGCTGGCCGCCCGGCTGCATCCCCTGGATCAGCACCGGCGCCAGCATCGCCCGGGCCGCATAGACCGCCGCGGTATAGCCCGCCGGACCCGAGCCGATGATGACCAGCCGCTGATGGGGCTGGATCGGGGCGGCAGAGGCAGCGGTGTCGGTCATGGCGCGAGTTCCCTGTATGTGCAGAGGCAGACCTAATGGCCGCCGGTCCGGGGTTCAACTCGTCTGATCGGCCCGGTCGACGGACGGCGCATGATCGCGGCGTCGTGGAACATTCTTGCGCCCCGGCGGTCCGAAAGATAATGAAGCGTCGATTTCCCAGCCGCGAGGATCAGCATGGCCGGCGCCAGGCTTGACGACATCGACCGCCATATCCTTGCGGAACTGCAGGCCGACGGGCGGATGACGAATGTCGAACTCGCCCGGCGGGTGGGGATATCCGCGCCCCCCTGCCTGCGCCGCGTCCGCACGCTCGAGGAGCACGGCTATATCCGCGGCTATCACGCCGAGATCGACCCGCGCGAGATGGGGTTCGAGGTCCAGGTGTTTGCCATGGTCCGCCTGCACAGCCAGTCCGAGCGCGACCTGTCGGCCTTCGAGACCCGCGCCCGCGGCTGGGCGCTGGTCCGCGAATGTCACATGCTGAACGGCGAGATCGACTTCATCCTGAAATGCGTGGCCCCCGACCTGCCGACCTTCCAGCGCTTCCTCACGCAGGAACTGACGGCGGCCGAGAACGTGGCCAGCGTCAAGACCAGCCTCGTCATCCGCTGCGCCAAGGACGAGCCCGGCGTCCCGTTCGAGATCGACGCCCCGGCTAAAGCGTGATCGCCGAGATCAGCCGGCCGTAATCCGCCGCGCCCTCGTGGGTGGCGCGGCGATAGCTGAAGAACCGGGCCGGGTCGCCATAGGTGCAATGCCCGATCCAGTCGGCATCGACCCCCAGATCGCGCAGCCGCGCCAGCCCGAAGCCCGGCAGGTTGAACATCGGCCGCCCGTTGGGACCGCCCGAGAAGAAACGCTCGTGGCTTTCATCCTCGGCGGTGAAGCGGTCCATGAAGTCCTCGCCGACCTCGTAGGCGCGCTGGCTGATGCAGGGGCCGATCACGGCGCGGATGTTTTCCGCGCCGGCGGCGCGCATCGCGGCGACGGTGGCATCGAGGATGCCGCCCAGCGCCCCCTTCCAGCCGGCATGGGCGGCGCCGATCACGCCGGCCTCGGGATCGGCGAACAGCACCGGCTGGCAGTCGGCGGTCAGGACGGCGACGGCGATGCCGGGGGTGGCGGTGACGATGCCGTCGGCCTCGGTCACGGCCAGCGCCGCGGGATCGTCGTCCTGCCGCAGCGTGACGACCTTGTCGGAGTGGGTCTGGTGGACGGTCGCCAGACGGTCGGGCCCGACCCCCATCGCGGCGGCGACGCGGGCGCGGTTGATCGCCACGATCGCCTGCTGGTCGGACGAGCCGCGGCCGCAATTCAGCCCCGAGAACAGCCCCGACGACGCCCCGCCCTTGCGGGTGAAGAACCCGTGGCGCAACGGCGCAAGGCTGGGGTGGGTCAGGATCTCAAGCGTCGTCGGCGGGGCTGTTGGCGGAATAGGCCTCAGGGGCGGGACCCCGGATCGGCAGCGGCGCGAATCCGGGCGGCGGCGGGGCACGGCGCGGAAACAGCGCCATCGCCTTGAACAACTGTCCCATTGCGGCGGGCGCGGTCAAGCGGTCAAGCGCCGCCCGCGCCCCCGTATCCCCGGCGGCGGCCAGCCGCTCGGCCCGCTGCGCGATGCCCAGCTGCAGCAGCCAGTCGCCCTGCGGAACCGGATGCGACGCCGCCGCCCCCGCCTTGATCGCCGCCCCGGCCAGCGGCGCGAAATCCACATGCGCGGTCAGGTCGGACTGCCCAGGCCTGTCGAAGATGCCACAAGGCCGGTGCGCGTGCAGCGCCTGCAGGCTGTCCCCCCCGCCGTCCCAGGTGCCATAGTCGATCAGGACCGCCGCCCCGCCGTGGCGCGCGATGCGGCCGGCGATCGCGGTGACGACGGGGATCGCCTCGGCGCAGATTTCCCAGACCTCGCCCAGGGCGCCGGGCCGGGGCAGCGCGACCGGCGGCGCGAGCGCAAGGCCAAGGCCGCCTTGGGTAACGGTGACCATCCGTTCCGCCCAGCCGCCCTCGACCCGCTGCATTTGCCGGATCGGCAGCGCGTCGAAGAACTCGTTGGCGATCAGGAACAGCGGCGCCTCGGGCAGGTCGGCGGCCTGGGCCAGGTGGGAGATGTCGCCCAGCAGGCCCCGCTGGACCGCGCGCAGATGCGGCGAGGCCTCGACCAGCACGACCCGGGCGGCCGCGCGAAACCCCGTCACGCCGGCCGTCGCGCGCAGGATGTCGGCCATCAGCGTGCCGCGCCCCGGCCCGAGTTCGGCCAGCGTGAACGGCGCCGGCGCGCCCTGGTCCAGCCACGCCTGCGCCAGCGCCAGCCCGACGATCTCGCCGAACATCTGGCTGATTTCCGGCGCGGTGGTGAAGTCGCCCCGCGCGCCGAAGGGATCGCGGGTGGAATAATAGCCGTGCTTGGGGTGCAGCAGGCACAGCCGCATATAGTCGTCCAGCCGCATCGGCCCCTCGCGCGCGATGCGCGCCGCGATGATGTCGGCCAGAGGGTTGTCGCCGCTCATCGGCGCCGGAGCGCCCACAGCACGAAGCCCAGCCCGATCGCCACCATCGGCAGGGACAGCAGCTGGCCCATCGTGATCCCCCAGACCGGGCCGCCCAGGACGTGGCCCCACGGGTTCGCGGCCGTGACGAACTGGGCGTCGGCCTGGCGGAAGAACTCGACGACGAAGCGCGCCAGGCCGTATCCGGCCAGGAACACCCCCAGCGCGAGGCCCGGCCGGCGCAGCCCGCCGGCCCGGACCAGCAGCAGCAGGACCAGCCCCAGCAGCAGCCCCTCGAGCCCCGCCTCGTAAAGCTGGCTGGGGTGGCGCGCGCAGGGGCCGGTGATGCCTGGGCAGTTCTGCGCGGCCTCGCCGGGGAAGATCACCCCCCAAGGCGCGGTGGTGGGGCGGCCCCACAGCTCGGCGTTGATGAAGTTGGCGATCCGCCCCAGCAGCAGCCCCGCCGGCGCCGCCACGGCAAGCGCGTCGGCCAGATGCAGCGGCGCGATCCGGTTCCGGCGGGCATACAGCCACGCCGCGATCACCACCCCCAGGAAGCCGCCGTGAAAGGACATGCCGCCCTGCCAGACCTTCACGATCTCGGCCGGGTGGGCGAGATACAGCGCCGGTTCATAGAACAGCACGAAGCCCAGCCGGCCGCCGATGATGACCCCGGCGACGATCCAGGTCAACAGCTCTTCAACCCTGGCCGGCGGCATTGGCGCCGTGCCGCCCCACAGGCCGGGCCGCCGCATCAGCGCCACGATGATCCGCCAGCCTAGCAGCAGGCCGACCAGATAGGCCATCGCGTACCAGCGCAGCGAAAACTCGCGCCCGGCCAGCGTGATCGTGAAAATCTCGGGCGAGATGTCGGGAAACGGGATCATGGGGCCTCGGGCGTTGGCTGGCCCGCTGCTTGGCCGGGCGCGGCCGGGCTGTCAACCGCGCAGCCCGCGGCGTCGCATTGAACCTGCGCGCGGGCGGGCCCATATTGCAGGCCGGACGAGCCCGGCACAGGCGGGCGCGCGACAGCATTGAGGACTGCCAGGATGAACGAACCGAAATCGGGCCAGAACCGCTTTTTCGACGACATGTCGCGGCTGATGACCAACGCGATGGGCGTGGCGCAGGGCGCCAAGGACGAGGCCGAAACGGCGATGAAGGGCTGGGTCGATCGCTGGCTCGCCGACCGCAACTTTGTCACCCGCGAGGAATTCGAGGCCGTGCGCGAGATGGCGATCAAGGCGCGGACCGAAAATGCCGAGCTGCGCGCGATGATCGACGGCCTGCGCGCCAGCGGCGTCCGGAACGACCCGCAGGGCTGACCCTGCCATGAAACAGCCGCCGGCCCATTGGCGCGGCGGCTGTTTTTCGTCATCGCGGCGAGGCCGGCGGCGAGACCCTCAGGCCTCGCCCGTCTCCATCCCGCGCTCGCTTGCCATGCGGCGCATCCGTTCCTGCAGCTTTTCGAAGGCGCGGACCTCGATCTGCCGGATCCGCTCGCGCGAGACATTATAGCGGGTAGCCAGCTCTTCCAAGGTGATCGGGTCGTCGCGCAGCCGGCGTTCGGTCAGGATGTCCTTCTCGCGGTCGTTCAACACGTCCATCGCGGCGGTCAGCATCGAGCGGCGTTGGTCCAGTTCATCGGCCTCGGCAAACGCCTCGGCCTGGTTGGCATCCTGGTCTTCCAGCCAGTCCTGCCATTGCGCGGTGGAATCGCCGTCCGCCGACCCGACCGTCGCGTTCAGCGAGGCGTCGCCGCCCGACAGGCGGCGGTTCATGTCGACCACCTCCTGCTCGGTCACGTTCAGGTCGTGCGCGATCTTTGCCACGTTTTCCGGGCGCAGGTCGCCTTCTTCCAGCGCGCCCAGCTTGGACTTGGCCTTGCGCAGGTTGAAGAACAGCTTCTTCTGCGCCGAGGTGGTGCCCATCTTCACCAGGCTCCACGACCGCAGGATGTATTCCTGGATTGAGGCCCGAATCCACCACATCGCATAGGTCGCCAGCCGGAAGCCCTTTTCCGGGTCGAACCGCTTGACCGCCTGCATCAGCCCCACATTCGCTTCCGAGATCACCTCGGCCTGGGGCAGGCCATAGCCGCGATACCCCATTGCGATCTTGGCCGCGAGCCGCAGGTGGCTGGTGACCAGCTTGTGGGCGGATTCGCTGTCCTGATGGTCCACCCATGCCTTGGCCAGCATGTATTCCTCTTCAGGTTCCAGCAGCGGAAACTTGCGGATTTCCTGAAGATAACGGTTCATCCCCTGTTCGGGGCTGGGGGCGGGAAGATTGGTATAGCTGGCCATCGGACGTCCTGAGAAATAACGGTAACGAGGCGATCTTAGCGCACCCGACCCTAATGGTCAGGAAACGCCACCCCGGTCGCCGCAGTTCCCCGCAGGCTGGCCAGCAACTCGGCCATGTCGGCGGGCAAGGGGCTGTCGAAGGCGAGCCAGCGCCCGTCCGCCGGATGGGCAAAGCCCAGATGCGCGGCGTGCAGCGCCTGGCGCGGGAACGCCGCCACCGCGTCGGCCGCCGGACCCAGCGCCCGCGTCGAGGCCTTGCGCGCGCCGCCATAGACCGGATCGCCGATCAGCCCCAGCCCGCAATGGGCCAGGTGGACGCGGATCTGGTGGGTGCGGCCGGTTTCCAGCCGGCACGCGACCAGCATCGCCGCGGGCGGCGCGCCGAAGCTTTCCAGCATGACCGCCCGGGTCACCGCATGGCGGCCGCGCTCGGCGTGGACCGCCTGGCGCTGGCGGTCGGTCGGGTGGCGGGCGAGCCTTGTGGCGATCTTCAGCACGCCGCCGGGTTCGAAGCTGACGCCCGGGACACCGCGCAGCCGCGGATCCGCCGCGTCGATGGTGCCATGCGCGAGCGCCAGATAGCGGCGCGCGGCCGAGTGATCCTCGAACTGGCGGGCGAGCGCGTGGTGGGCGCGGTCGGTCTTGGCGACGACCAGCAGGCCCGAGGTGTCCTTGTCGATGCGGTGCACGATGCCCGGCCGCGCCGCGCCGCCGATTCCCGACAGGCTGTCGCCGCAATGGGCCAGCAGCGCGTTGACCAGCGTGCCGTCCGGCGTGCCTGGGGCGGGGTGGACCACCATGCCGGCGGGCTTGTCGATGACGATCAGGTCCTCATCCTCGTAGGGGATGACGAGGGCGATCGGCTGCGGCTGCGCCTCGATCGGCTGCGGCTCGCCCAGGGACACCACATAGGCGCCCGGCAGCGCCCGCGCCTTGACGTCGGTCAGCGGCCCCGCGGGCCCGGTCACCGCGCCCTGCGCGATCAGCTTCGCCAGCCGCGACCGCGACAGCGACGCCTCGGCTGGCGCGGCGGCGGCCAGCGCCTTATCAACGCGATCGAGGCTGGCCGGATCGCCGGCGTCGGCGGCAAGGGTGATGATGAGGTCGGGCATGGCGCGCGATGATAGGCGAGCGGACGAACAGGCGAAAGTGCCCGAACTCGCCTGGCTGCGCCGCGTGGTGACGGGACTGGCGCTGGCGATGGGGCTGGGGATCGTGGCGCTGGTGGCGATCCTGTGGCTGCGTCTGTCGCAGCCGCCGCTGCCGGACCTGCCGGCCGAGATCGCCCTGCCCGCCGGTGCCCGCGCCGTCGCGGTGACCTTTGCGCGCGACTGGACCGTGGTGGTGACCGAGGCGGGCGAGGTGCTGGTCTATGACCGCGCCGGCCGACTGAAGGACCGCACCGCGGTGGACTGAGGCTGCCCTAGATCGCCTCCGGCGCAAGGCTGCCGTCTGGGTCCAATTGCCAGAACGGGTTATGCGCGATTTCCCAGACATGCCCGTCAGGGTCCGCGACATAGCCGGAATAGCCGCCCCACAACACCTTCTCGGGGCGCTTCAGCGCAGTCGCCCCGGCCTCCACGGCGGACTGCCAGACGGCATCGGTTTCGGCAGGATCGGCACAATTCTGCGCGAGGGTGATCGCGCCGGTCCCCAGCCGCGCGCCGGGCCGTCCCTGGTCCGCGGCGAGTTCGTCCAGCGGGAACAGGGCCAGCGCGGCGCCGTGCATCTGGTAGAACACCACCCCCTCGGCGTCCGAGGGGCGCGGGGTCCAGCCCCAGGCGGCATAGAAGCGACGCGCCCGGTCCAGGTCGGCGACGCCCAACGTGATCAGCGTCACGCGCTGGCGGGGAAGGCTCATGATGTCTCCTCGGCGTGCGAGACGGCGGCCTCGCGGTGGACGGACAGATAGCGGGCGCGGGGGCCGAAGGCGTCGAACAGCTCGCGCCCGGTCCCGGTCAGGATCGACTGGGCGGGAAGCGCGGTAATCTCGTCATACAGCGCCGCGCGGCGGGCGGCGTCCAGATGGGCGGCGACCTCGTCCAGCAGCAGCACCGGGCGCTCGGCCGCCAGCGCGCGGGCATTGGCGAGGATCAGCGACAGCAGCAGCGCCTTCTGCTCGCCGGTGGAGCTGAGCGCGGCGGGCATGTCCTGCGGCCCCCACCACGCCCCCAGGTCGGCCCGATGTGGCCCGGTCAGGGTGCGGCCGGCGGCCATGTCGCGCGGGCGCGTCGCGGCAAGCCGGTCGGCGATGCTGGCGGCGTCGGCATCGTCGGCAAAGCCCTCGCCCGGCAGCAGGGCAAGGCGGGCGGCGGGAAAGGACGTGGCCGCGCCCTGCTGTGCCGCCGCGATGCGGGTCAGCGCGGCCAGGCGGTTGGCGGTCATCGCCGCGCCGGCCTCGGCCATCTGGGTTTCCAGCGCCCGATACCAGCGGTCGTCGCGCACCTCGTCGCGCAGCAGGCGGTTGCGGCCGCGCATCGCCTTGTCGAAGGTCAGCGCCGATTCCGCGTGGCCGGGCTGAAAACTCAGCGTGAGCCGGTCCAGAAAGCGGCGGCGCTGTTCGGGCGCGTCGGTCCACAGCCGGTCCATCGCCGGCGTGAGCCAGATCATCCGCACCAGCGACCCCAGCGCGACCTGAGTCGCCGCCTTGTCGTCCAGCGTCACGCTGCGCGATTCGCCGGGCAGCGCGCCGGTTTCCACCGCCCGGTCGCCGATCTGCGCGCGGATGCGCCAGCCCGCGTCCGGCCCCTGCCGCGCCTGATCGCCGGGCGCCGCGCCGCGCAGGCCGCGGCCCGGCGACAGCATCGACAGGGCTTCCAGGATGTTGGTCTTGCCGGCCCCGTTGGGCCCGAAGATCGCCAGCGGCCGGTCGTCGAGTTCCAGTTCCAGCCGCGGCCAGGACCGGAACTGCGCGAGGCTCAGGTGACGAAGCGTCACACCCGCATCGGCATGACGACATAGACGGCGGATTCGTCGCCGCCCTCGCGGATCAGGGCCGCGTCGCCGGCGCCGTTGAACAGGAAAACGGCGTTCTCGCGGTCGATCTGGGCGGCGATTTCCTGCAGGTACTTGGCGTTGAAGCCGATCTCGAGCGGCTCGTCGGCATAGCCCACGGCCAGCTCCTCGTCGGCGGCGCCGGCGTCGGGGGCGTTGACCGACAGGATCAGCCGGTCCTCGTCCAGCGCCAGCTTGACCGCGCGCGAGCGTTCCGACGACACCGTCGCCACCCGGTCCACGGCGCGGGCGAAATCGGCGGCATCGACCTCGAGCTTGCGGGCGTTCCCCTTGGGAATCACGCGGGTATAGTCGGGGAAGGTGCCGTCGATGACCTTCGAGGTCAGAGTGATCGTCGGCGTCGCAAAGCGCACCTTGGTCTCGCCGACCGACACGGCGATCTCGGCATCGTCGTCGTCCAGCAGCTTCTTCAGTTCGGCCACGGTCTTGCGGGGCACGATCACGCCGGGCATGTCGGCCGCCCCCTCGGGCAGTGACGCGTCCACCCGCGCCAGCCGGTGGCCGTCGGTCGCCACGCAGCGCAGCGCCTTGCCGCCCTCGGTGTCGGCCACGTGCATGTAGACGCCGTTCAGGTAATAGCGGGTTTCCTCGGTCGAGATCGCAAAGCGCGACTTGTCGAACAGCCGCCGCAGCACCGGCGCCTTGGCGGCGAAGTTCGCCGCGTATTCGGTCGAGGCCATGACCGGGAAATCCTCGCGCGGCAGGGTGGCGAGGCTGAAGTTCGACCGCCCGGCCTGCACGGTCAGCCGGTTCGTCGCGGCGTCGGCGGCGATGTTGACCAGCGCGCCGTCCGGCAGCTTGCGGGCGATCTCGTTCAGAAGCGCGGCGCTGACGGTGGTGGCCCCGGGGCGTTCGACCATCGCCGCGGCCTTGTCCACGACCTCGGTATCCAGGTCGGTGGCGCGGAAGCTGACGCCGTCAGGGGTCGCCTCGATCAGCACGTTGGCGAGGATCGGGATGGTGTTGCGGCGTTCGACGACCGACTGGGCCTGCGAGACGGCCTTCACCAGAACCGCCTTTTCGATCGAGAATTTCATGGCATCCTGCCCCTGCTGTCGTCGCGTCGGCCGCGGGTCCGCGCGCCGCGCACAGTTTCGTCAATGCGTCGTGGGGGTCAAGCGCCCGTGAACGCCGCCCCGCCTAGGCCTCGAGCGCGCGGCGCAGAAGCTGCACGTCCTCGGCCAGCCCGTGATCCTCGGCGCACAGCTCCTCGATCTTGCGCACCCCGTGCATGATCGTGGTGTGGTCGCGCCCGCCAAAGCGGCGCCCGATCTCGGGCAACGACCGGCTGGTCATCTGCTTGGCCAGATACATGGCGATCTGACGCGGGCGGGCCAGCGTGCGGACGCGCTTGGGGCCGACCAGGTCGGACAAGCGGATGTTGTAATGCTCGGCCACCTTGCGCTGGATTTCCTCGACCGACACCTTGCGGTCCGAGGCGCGCAGGATGTCGGCCAGGCATTCCTGCGTCATGTCGAGGTCGATCTCGCGCCCCATCAGGCTGGCGAAGGCGAACAGGCGCTGCAGCGCGCCTTCCAGCACGCGCACGTTCGAGGTGATGCGGTGGGCGAGGAATTCCAGCACCCCCTGCCCCAGCTGCAGGCCGGGATAGGTCTGGCGGAACTGGTCAGTCTTGGACTGCAGGATCGACAGGCGCAGCTCGTAATCGGTCGGGTGCAGGTCGACGATCAAGCCGCAGGACAGCCGCGACTTGATGCGGTCTTCCAGGTCCTTGATCTCGCCCGGGGCGCGGTCGGCCGAGATGATGATCTGCTTGCCCTGATCGACCAGGGCGTTGAAGGTGTGGAAGAATTCTTCCTGGGTCGATTCCTTGCCGGCGATGAACTGGACGTCATCGACCATCAGCAGATCGACGGTGCGGAACATCTCCTTGAAATCCATGACGGTGCGTTCGCGCAGGGCCTGGACGAAGCGATACATGAACTGTTCGGCCGACAGATACAGGACACGGGCCTCGGGGTCGCGGGCGCGGCGTTCGCAGGCGATGGCGTGCATCAGGTGGGTCTTGCCCAGCCCGACCCCGCCATACAGGAACAGCGGGTTGAAGGTGACCGGCCCGCCCTCGGCCACCCGTCGGGCGGCCGCATGGGCCAGCTCGTTCGGCTTGCCGACGACGAAATTGTCAAAGGTATAGCGGGCGTCCAGCGGCGCCGACATCTCGTCGTCGCGCTGCGGCGCCCGGGCGCGCGCCGCCTGGGCCGAAGGGGCGGGGCTGGCAGCGGCCGGGATCGCCGTGGCCGGGCGGCCGGTGGCGACGGTGAAGCTGACCCGTTCGACGGCCGCCCCCTGCCGCGACAGCGCATCGATGATCGGGCGGCTATAGTGGCGGGACACCCAGTCGGACAGAAAGCGCGTCGGGCAGGAAATATCCGCCGCCCCGCCCTCGATCGCGCGCAGGCTCAGCGGCGCCAGCCAGGTGACGTAGTTGTTCGTCCCGACCAGCGCTTCCAGTTCGGGCCGCGCACCTGCCCACAGCTTGTCCATTCCGTCGTTCCTTCTGTCCCCGTCCCCCGCCGGGAACGCCGGCGGGACAATGCGACGCTTTCACGACAGCGGAACGACACGATCCGGCGCGCCGCACGGCGGCACGACACAAGGGACCGAAGTCCCGACCGAATTGTCCCGGGTCGTCCAGATCCCGGTGGCAGCCGGAACCGGACGGGCGGCAGGCAAGAGAAATCCCAGAAAACACTGGTCCAAATCCTGCTTGCATCGTCCGGTCGGAAGGCGGCAGCTGATCTGCCCGGACGATCTTTCCCTGTCGCGAGGTGAATCGCTTCGGGCAAGCTATCGCCAAGTCCGAACGACCTGCAACCGAACTATGAACTTGACAGAGCCTTTCGAAGCCGATTCTGCGTCGACGCTGCGACGCAGAAAATGTTGAACAAATTCATTATATTAACCTTTCGCCGCTGGCTGGTGCACGAATCGCAACGGCGCGCCCCGCCGGGTGCGGGACGCGCCGTCAGGATCAAAGCCGGAAGGGCGATCAGGCGGCCGGAAGCGCCTTCACGCGGGCGGCCAGGCGCGACATCTTGCGCGAAGCTGTGTTCTTGTGGACGACGCCCTTGGTGACGCCGCGCATCAGTTCGGGCTGGGCGGCGCGCAGCGCGTCTGCCGCGGCGGTGGCATTGCCCGAAGCGATCGCTTCCTCGACCTTGCGGATGAAGGTGCGGATGCGCGACCGGCGCGCCTTGTTGACTTCGGTGCGGCGCTCGGTCTGGCGGGCGCGTTTCTTGGACTGGGGCGTGTTGGCCATGGTGGTCGTTCTTTCGGGTCGTTTCGTTTACCTGATTGCACGAAAGACCCGGACCGCCCCCATCGGGAACGGTGCTGATTCTTGCCTAAGCGGGCCCACGCGCATGTAAGGCGGGGCCTATAGCGCAAGGGGTCCGCAAAGGAAAGCCCCGATCAGCGGTCGCGGAACTGCGCCTCGCGCTTTTCGGCGAAGGCGCTCATCCCTTCCTTCTGGTCCTCGGTGGCGAACAGCGCATGGAAGGCGCGGCGTTCGTACAGCAACCCCTCGCGCAGCGTCGTCTCATAGGACCGGTTCACGGTCTCTTTCGCGACCATTACCGCGACGGCGGACTTGGCGGCGATCTTGCGGGCGGCGCCCATCGCCTCGTCGATCAGCTTGTCGGCCGGGACGACGCGACTGACGAGGCCCGACCGCTCGGCCTCGGCCGCGTCCATGAACCGGCCGGTCAGGTTCATGTCCATCGCCTTGGACTTGCCGACGAAGCGGGTCAGGCGCTGGGTGCCGCCGATGCCGGCGATGACGCCCAGGTTGATCTCGGGCTGGCCGAACTTGGCGGTTTCCGCGGCGATGATGAAGTCGCACATCATCGCCAGCTCGCAGCCGCCGCCCAGCGCATAGCCCGCGACGGCGGCGATGATCGGCTTGCGGCAGCGGCTGATCTGGTCGATCTCGGTGCCGAAGAGGTCGCCGGTCAGCACGTCGACATAGGACTTCTCGGCCATCTCCTTGATGTCGGCGCCGGCGGCAAAGGCCTTTTCGTTGCCGGTCAGCACGATGCAACGGACATTCGGGTCCTGATCGGCGGCGGTCACGGCGGTCGCCAGCTCTCCGATCAGCTGGCCGCTGAGGGCGTTCAGCGCCTCGGGCCGGTTGAGCCGGATCAGCGCGACATGATCCGCGATCTCGACGAGGATGGTCTGATAGGCCATGGCAAAGGTCCCCCCAGCTTGCGTTGCGTGACGTGGTAGCAAAGCCGCGGGCCGGAGGCCAGCGTTCCGCGCGGGCCGGGCCGGATTTCCGCGGCTTACCTCTGGCAGACCGGGCAGTACCAGGTGGACCGGCCGGACTGGACGATGCGGCGCACCGTGCCGCCGCAGCCGGGGCGCGGACAGGGCAGCCCCTCGCGCCCGTAGACGCGGAAGCTGTGCTGGAAATAGCCCAGCTCGCCGCTGGTCTGGCGGTGATCGCGCAGCGACGAGCCGCCCGCCGTGATCGCCTCGGCCAGCACGTCGCGGATGGCGCCGTGCAGCGCCGCGATGCGGTCGCGGCCGATGCGGCCGGCGGCGCGGGTCGGGTGGATGCCGGCCCGGAACAGCGCCTCGCAGACATAGATGTTGCCCAGTCCCGCGACGACGCGCTGATCCAGCAGCAGCGCCTTGACCGGGGCGCGCCGGCCCGCAAAGGCCGCGGCCAGCCGCCCCGGGGTGAAATCGTCCGACAACGGCTCGGGGCCCAGACCGGACAGCAGCGGATGCGCCTCTCCCTCGCGCACCAGGTCGACGGCACCGAAGCGCCGCGCGTCGTTGAGGGTGATGCGGCTGCCGGATTCCGTTTCCAGCACCAGATGGTCGTGCCGGGGCAGGATCGAGGGGTCGTGGTGAAACTGGCCGAGCGGTTCGGATTCGATCCGCACCCGGCCCGACATCCCCAGATGCAGCAGCAGGCTGGGCCCGCGATCCAGATCGGCGAGGATGTATTTCGACCGCCGGCGCAGCGTCGTCACCCGGGCGCCGGTCAGAATCTGCACGAGATCGGTCGGCATCGGCCAGCGCAGATCGGGGCGGCGCTGGTCGACGCGGGTGATGTGCTGGCCTTCCAGATGCGGCGCGAGGCCGCGGCGGACGGTTTCGACCTCTGGCAGTTCTGGCATTTCCGCCCCATCCGCTGCATGGTGCCGCCCGACGCGGCGACTGGAAGACAGACCTATGAGCGACGGACCGGAGACACAATCGGGCAGCGGCCAGACCCATTTCGGCTTT
This sequence comes from Paracoccus sphaerophysae, assembly GCF_000763805.1. GTDB lineage: Bacteria > Pseudomonadota > Alphaproteobacteria > Rhodobacterales > Rhodobacteraceae > Paracoccus > Paracoccus sphaerophysae. The sequence goes on from NZ_JRKS01000028.1 coordinate 23,779, forward strand.
CGGGACGTCGCCGAAGAGGACAAGGCCGGGCTGGTCCATGGGGTTTTTTCGAGGGTCGCCTCGAAATACGACGTGATGAACGACCTGATGAGTGTCGGCGTCCATCGGCTGTGGAAGGCCGCGATGATGGACTGGCTGGCGCCGCGGGACGGCCAGCGCCTGCTGGACGTGGCCGGCGGCACCGGCGACATCGCGTTCCGGTTCCTCGACCGCGCGCCCGGCGCGGCGGTCACGGTCTGCGACATGACCGAATCGATGCTGGTCGAGGGGCGCCAGCGCGCCGAGGCCGGGCGGCTGGCGGATCGGCTGTCCTGGGTGACCGGGGACGCGATGGCCCTGCCCTTCGCGGATGCGAGCTTTGACCGCTATACGATCAGCTTCGGGATCCGAAACGTCACCCGCATCCCCGATGCGCTGGCCGAGGCGTTCCGCGTGCTGCGTCCCGGCGGCCGGCTGATGGTGCTGGAATTCTCGCAATTGCCGGTGCCGGCGCTGCAATGGGCCTATGACCGCTATTCCTTCAACGTGATCCCGCCGCTGGGGCAGATGGTGGCGAACGACCGCGATTCCTATCAGTATCTGGTGGAATCCATCCGCCGCTTTCCCGACCAGGACAGCTTCGCCGCGATGATCCGCGCGGCCGGGTTCGAGATGGTGCAGTATCGCAACCTGTCGATGGGGATCGCTGCGCTGCATTCCGGGTGGAAGCTGTGAGGCCGCAGCGCGTCACTGCCGGCCCGGGGGTTTTCCACCCCCGGACCCCCGAGGGATATTTGCCGACCGCCCGAAGCCTCGCAGCCCGGTCGCGGGGGCACGGCTGATGCGCGGACCGCACAATATCTGGCGGCTGATCCGCACCGGCGCCACCTTTCAGCGGACCGGGGCGATGGGGGCGGCGCTGGACGCGATGAACGCTCCCCCGCGGGTGCGCGCCGCGGCGCGGATCATGGGGTGGCCGTTCGCCTGGCTGGGCTATGCGGGCGATCCGGCACTGCCGCCGATCACCCGCGCGATCACCGCGCTGGGGCCGGCCTACATCAAGTTCGGGCAGATCCTGTCGACGCGCCCCGATGTCGTGGGCGAGGGCATGGCCCAGCAGCTGCGGATGCTGCAGGACCGGCTGCCCCCGTTTCCGACCGAAGTGGCGCGGGCGGTGATCTCGTCGGAACTGGGCGCGCCGGTGGAGTCGCTGTTTTCCGAGTTCTCCGAGCCGGTGGCCGCGGCCTCGATCGCACAGGTCCACCAGGCGCGGCGCGCGGACACCGGGGCACAGGTCGCGGTGAAGATCCTGCGTCCGGGCATCGAGGCGGCTTTCCGGCGTGACATCGACGCATTCCACCTCGCCGCCGGGATGATCGAGCGTCTGTCGCCCGCCAGCAGGCGGCTTCGCCCCCGGGACGTGATCCGGCACTTTGAATCGGTCGTGTCGGGCGAGCTCGACCTGAGGCTCGAGGCCGCGGCGGCGTCGGAGTTTGCCGAGAATACGAAGGGCGATGCGGGACTGTCGGTGCCGCTGCCGCATTGGCCGATCTGCGCGCGGCGGGTTCTGGCGAGCGACTGGGCCGACGGCATCCCGATGGCCGACGTGGCGGCGATCCGCGCGGCGGGACACGATACGCGCGCGCTGGCCGAGCGACTGATCCGCCTGTTTCTCAGTCACGCGCTGCGGGACGGATTCTTCCACGCCGACATGCACCAGGGCAACCTGCGGGTCGCACATGACGGCGATATCGTCATCTTCGATTTCGGCATCATGGGCGAGATCGACGAATATACCCGCCGGGTCTATGCGGAAATTCTGTATGGCTTCATCCAGCGGGACTATCACCGCGTGGCGCGGGTCCATTTCGAAGCGGGCTACGTGCCGGCCGATCGGGACATGGCCCAGTTCTCGCGCGCGCTGCGCTCGGTCGGCGAGCCGATCTTTGGGGCAGATGCGTCGCGGATCTCGATGGCGAACCTGCTCGCCTATCTCTTCGAGGTCACCGAGCGGTTCGGGATGGCCACGCGGACCGAACTGATCCTGTTGCAACGGACCATGGTGGTCGTCGAGGGCGTGGCCCGCAGCCTCGATCCGCAGATCAACATGTGGGCCGCAGCGCGCCCGGTCGTCGAACAGTACATCCGCAGCAGTCTCGGTCCCCGCGCGGCGGTGCGCGACGGCATGCGCGTCCTGCAGGCACTCGGACGTCACGGCCCGCAGTTGAGCGAGCTGGTCGACCGCCAGATCGATCGCTTGTCGCGGCCCCCGTTGGACGTGGTGGTCCAGAAGCCATCCTACCCCCTTGTCTGGGTCGCCGGTCTGTTGGGCATCGGTGCCCTGATGGGCGCCGCGTTTTTCTAAACCTCCGTTAAGTTGTTATCGGAACAGCGCGCATCTGGGCGCCTCTTGCAGCTGCGATCAGCGCAAGAGGACAAGCGCGGCATTATAGGCCGACTGGCTGCTGGTGACCGCCTCGGCGCGCACCAGGAATCGGCCGATCAGCTTCTCGAGATTCTTCGGATCGGCAAAGACGGACGGAGAACCCGAGCCGAACAGCTTGGCCGTTCTGCTGGCGAGTTCCTGTGCCTGACGTTCAACCGGGAGCTTTCCGAACTCCGTCCCCAGACCCAGCGCGCCTTCCACCACCTTGCGCAGCGGTACGGAGCCCAGAATGTTGTACCATCGCGTCGTATCGGAAGAGTCGGATTCTCCCACTGCCGCGAGTTCGCGCTTTGCGTTCATTGCAAGCCTGAGATTCCCGTCGACATTGCCGACGCGCCGTTCCAGTTCGGCCACGACATGCCGCTCTGCAACGGTATCGACGAGACCCTTCGCGCGGGCGCCGCCCTTTCCCATCCCGAAGGCCTCTGCCAGCGCGCGATACCGCTTGTCGCCAAGACGGTTTGCCAGGCTCTTGGGATCGTCGAGGTCCGACTCGAGCACCTTTCGGATGAAATAGCGGTTATTGGTATCGGCCTCGAGTCCATAGGCGCTAAGCGCCGTCCGCAGCATCCGGTAATCGGATACCAGATCCTCGGCCGTCTTGACGTCATCGAAATTTTCGCGGAAATGCCGCGTGTCACGAACGACTTCCGCGTCCTGCGCGACAAGTTTCTTTTGCGTCTCCCCGGTTCGGGCGAGGAGCTTCCAGCCAGCATAACCGCCGCCGCCTATGATGGGCTGGAAGCTCATGACAGCTGCGCAAGAATGCGCGCTTCCCGCGGCAACAGGCTGCGCAACTGGCGCAACGCCTGGTAGACGTTTCCGGAGAGCACATCGCCGGTCGCGCGGTCCAGGGCCCTGCGGCTGTCACGATCGTCGAACACGCGGGACAGCTGTTCGATGCCTTTCAGCAGATCCCGTCGCCCCGGATCAGGCTCGACGTCGCCGGACAGCACGAGCTGGGCTGCATAGCAGACCCGCGCGACCGGTGTTTCGACGGCCTCGGGATGGATCGCTTCCTTCAGGCGAAGAATCTTGGCGTTGGGAGTCTTGATGGCAATTTTCGAACGACGGTCGCCGTTCTCGATGACGGCGCCGTTGATGAGAACGCGCTCGCCAGGTGCAAGTTTGAGGATCAGTCCGCTCATCTTTCATCCTTCAAAGTACTCGCCGCGATGCTGTGAAGCCGTGGACGAAAACCACGTCGCGGAGCCGCGGGCGAAATGTGACGTCGGACCCTCAGACGCCTGCAGCAAAGAGCCCGCGAGCGATTGATCGGTTGATCTCGATCAGAGCCTCGGGCGACTTGGTCCGGCTTAGAACTCGGGCGGACTCTCGATCGACGAAGCCCGCAATCGAGATCAGCTGTGCACGGAGCGCTTCGGGCAACTCATTCCCGTCACCCGCCAGGTCGGCAGCGGCGAGGTGCCAGAACTTGCGGTTTTCATGAACCGCCTTCGCCAGCATCGGAAACCCCTGAGTGCCGAGATCTTCACAGCGCAGCATCTGGGCCGCCAGCCGCGACAGGAGGGCGGCTTCGGCGCGGCGGGGATCAGTCTCGATCGCCGTCGTGGCATTGTAACCGGTGGTCATGTGTGCCGTCACGAATATCCTCGCGCTGGTCTGTTATTGACGAAGCTCACGCGGAGCAGAGTGACCGGGGCCGAAGTCGGCCCCGGTCAGATTCATCAGCCGCGGAACAGCGACAGCAGGGCCTGCGGCGCCTGGTTGGCGATCGAGAGCGACTGGGTACCCAGTTGCTGCTGGACCTGCAGAGCCTGCAGACGCGCCGAGACTTCTTCCATGTCGGCGTCGATCAGCGAACCGATCCCCGAGGTCAGGGTATCCGCCAGTTTGCTGACGAATTCCGACTGGGTCTCGATCCGCTTGGCGACCGAGCCGAAGCTGGCCGCGGCTTCGATGGAGGCCTTCATCTGGTCCTCGATGTCGGTCAGCGCAGCGGCTGCGCCAGCCGAGGTCGTGACATCGTACCCGTCCACCGCTGTATGGATCGCGGTGAGATCCTTGGGCGTCACCGCGATATGCGCAGCGGTCACGGTCCCGTCGGACGCACGATCCAGGGACGACAGGATGTTGACGTCCGCGGTCTGGGTGCCGTTCACCAGATTGAGCCCGTTGAACTGGGCCGAGTCCATGATCGACTTGATCTGACCCGACATCGCATCGATGTCTTTCTGGAGCGTGGCACGATCGACGTTCTCACCCTGAGAAGCGACGATCTTGGTCTTGATTTGGTCGAGCAGATTGGTCACCGATTCGGTGGCCGTCCGCGCAACCGCGACCGACGATTCGCCCAGCGACAGGGCGTCGCCGATGGCCTTGAAGCCGCTGACGTCCGATTCCATCGTCTTGGCGATTGCCCAGACGGCGGCATTGTCCTTGGCCGTCGCGACCGACTTGCCGGTCGAAATCTCGTCCTGGGTCTTTGCCATCGACGAGTTGATACCCTTCAGGGTCTGCAGCGCGACCATTGCGCCATTGTTGGTCAGAATGCTGGACATTGTGTCCTCCTTGATACGGACGAATTTGACGTCCGGGTTGAAAGTTCCGGCCTTTCTGACCTGCGGGCTGTTTCCCCGGCACCATCTGCAGTGCTGTCATCCTATTAACAGGCGACACCTAATGATTAGTGAACGTTCCCGCTTTCGCCAAATTTCCAATCCGGAGAATTTTATTCAAAACCGGCGCGCAGGGTGAGCGAGCCCCGTATCGACGCGCTGGCGCCCGCTGCGGTCGTAGACTTCCAGTCCGCCCGTCAGCCTGAACAGTTCGTTCAACCAGTCTCGGGAGGCGACGATACCGTCGCAGGCCGCGTGCGCCAGACCCTGCAGCCGCTCCAGTTGTGCGTTGCACGCGACAGCCTCTTCGGGTGTCAGCGCACGTCGGGCAACGGAACCCCGGAAGTGATCGAGGGCGCTTTGGCAGCTTTCGGCGTCGCCGGCGACCATGGCCTCACATGCTTTTTCGATAAGATCTGAACGGTTACGCATCCTGCACACCCATGCGCTGCGTCAGGCCAAGATCCAGGCGCCGGGCAAGGGCGTCGGCATGACCTTCGACGAGAAAAGATGCAAAATGCGATTCGCCCGCCCCGCCGCCGAATGCTCCATCCGACATGACAGGCATGACGAGCTTGAGCATTTCGCCGAGAAAAGCAGCCTCGAGCGAATCGCCGGCCGCAGGCCTTGCGGGAGCCACCGGCATCCCCGCAGGAGAGAATTCTATCTTCATGGTGAGATCCGTTAAATTCCGATCTGTCCAAGTTATCGACGACCGGTAAATATTTGGTAACCTCCAGGCTGTAAAAGGAGCAGAGATATTTCGGTCTGGCCGGGCAAGCGCATGACATTGGGACTGTTTTCGATATCGATACCGCTCGCTGGGGCTGGAGGAGCCGCCGGGTCGGTCTTGCGAGGGCCTGTCGGTGACATGGCAAAGGGTTCAGCCGTCGCATTCACCGATCTGCTGGACGCCGGCGCAGGCGATGCGGACGGCAAGGGCTTGCTGTGTGCGGTCGATTCGCCGGCTGGTACCTCGGATCCCGAAGAGACGGCAGGGAAACAGCCGGGAACCGGTGACGACGACCAGATCGAACCGGAGTCGTCGCTCGAATCGCCATGCATGATCGACATTGCGATGCGCGAGGCGTCGACCGATCCGGTCGAGGTCGCAGCCGATCCCCGACCGGGGGCCCCGCCACCGCCGATCATTCTGATGGCTGCGCTGTCGACGCCGTCAGCCAATGCCGCAGCGACCGTTTCCGTCGAGGAGCCGCTGCGCTCGGATGCTCCCTCCCATGACGACAGCGGACCCGCCTTGCCAGGCGCGCAGCGAGCCGTGCTGCGACATATCTCCCCGCCGCATCCGCTGGACCTGAAAGGCGGGGCTCTGCCCGGCGCTTTCGGCGGGCTGCAGGCTGGGCGGACCGGGGTCGACAACCCGGCGTCATCCGACCCGACCTTGTCTGACCCGAGATTGCCTGAAGCGGCCGGCGAGGGCGCCAGCGACGCGGTTGAGCCTGTTGGCAGGCTCTGGAAAGCGCCTGGCGTAAGGGACGGGGTGGACACGGATTCTTCCGCGCAAGGACAGGCGGGATTGCGGCGCCCTTGGGCGACGGGCGGTACCATCGTCGGTGAACTCACCGTCCGGGGCAACGCCCGGATGGCCCACATCCATGACGCTCCCGAGGACCCATCACAGTGGTTCCACGATCCGGGACGCCTGCCGCCTCAGTCCGGTCCTCGCCCGGAAGGACTGGCAACCTCGGCCTGGGCGCCGGTTGCCGACGCGGATCTGTTCCCAGCCTCGTCCCCTCTGCTGTCAAGCGACTCGAAGGCTTCGCCGCAGTCTGTGCCGGCGACTTCCGCGGGCGCTTTGGCGCCAGGGATCGCGGCAGAATGTACCAATTCAGCCGTCATGCCGAGTATCGACCGTGCGCCATCTCCCGTAATCCTTGGCGCCGATCTGACCATGCCTCCGCGCGGTGGTGTTGCGGGGCGCAGGGATGAGCGCTCATGGTCGGGCGGCAATTCGGCCTCCGGCCCGATTCCACTGGAACAGACGCCGAGCCACCCGCGCAGAGACGCGGATGTCGCAACAGGCACTCCCGCGAACGCCCAGGGCGCCACCGAACCCGTCTCCCGAGAAACCATGCGGGTGGTTCCCACCTCGCTGACAGAGGCGGGGCAGGCCGCCGCGCCGGTTGATCCCGCCCTTGCTGCTGGCCCGAACGACGCGCCGCGCGGTGAGGTCGTGATCGGACGCGACGATCCCGCCCATTTCCGTCCGCATCACCGCGCCGAGCCGCATCAACAGATTGCCGATGCCATCGTCCGCACGCGGGATGGCCAGGTCGAAATCCTGCTGGACCCCGTCGAACTGGGCCGCGTCACGGTTCTGCTGGGCACGGATGACGGTTCGGGACTGGGGATCATCGCGGAACGCCCCGAAACGCTGGACCTCATCCGGCGGCACAGCGATCAGCTTCTGCGGGATCTGCGCGACAGTGGCATGCCCAATGCCAGCCTTGACTTCATGAAGCATGAAAGCGGCGGGGGACGAGGCGGACAAAGCTTCCCTCTGCCGGCGTCCGCCGAGACGGCGCGTGACCGGGTCGAAGAAGAAGCTGCTCCCCTCACCTCTGCCGCAGCGCCGAAGCCGCTGGGCATCCACCGCATCGACATCAGGCTATAGGATCACTCATGACCACTCTCGCCGCGAATTCGGCTCTCGCCAGTCCCGTTGGGACGCAGCTGCGGGCAGCTGGGGCTCCCGCCCCCGCGACCGCCAGCGATACCGGGACTGCCCCTGCAGCCTCCGGCTTTTCCGGTGGCGATTTCGAGACGTTTCTCAAGATGCTCACCACGCAGATCAAGCATCAGGATCCGCTGAACCCGATGGAGGGTTCGGATTTCGCCGTCCAGCTTGCCACCTTCTCGGGCGTCGAACAGCAAGTTCGGACCAACCAGCTGCTCGAGCAACTGACGACCGAGCGGGCCGCTGGTCTGGGAACGCTCGCGGGCTGGATCGGCCGAGAGGTCCGAACCACCGCCCCGATCGCGTTCGATGGCACGCCCGTGACGCTCGATGTCCAGCCGGCCGCGGGCGCGACCGAGGTGCAACTGGTCGCGATCGACCAGCATGGCCGTGAAGCCTCCCGCCAGACCCTGAACCCGACGGCTGCCGAGATCCTCTGGGATGGCAGTTCCACGACAGGGCGCGATCTGCCTGCGGGGCTGTACAGCTTCAAGCTGGTCAGCATGAAAGGCGACGAGATCCTCAAGACCGAGGCCGTGGGGGCGTACGCTCGCGTCACCGGCGCCGAACTGACCAGCGACGGGGTTCGCCTGACCCTGCCCGGCGGCGCAAGCACGCTGGAGACCGAGGTGACGGCGCTGAGAGACCCGGCCTGATCCACAGCGCGACGTCAGGCCCGCTCGCCGTGGGGCGGCGCCGCGCCGAAGTGACGTTCGCGCCGGCCCCTTGCTCCGCGCGGCCGATGCGGCCGGACGCCGCCCTTGCGTGTCGGCCGCTTGCCACTATAACCCCCGACGATTTGCCGTTGATCTCCGGGGACCCGCCATGCCGAAACGTACCGATATCTCCTCGATCCTGATCATCGGCGCCGGTCCCATCGTGATCGGTCAGGCGTGCGAATTCGACTATTCCGGCGCCCAGGCGTGCAAGGCGCTGCGCGAGGAAGGCTATCGGGTCGTCCTGGTGAACTCGAACCCCGCCACGATCATGACCGATCCGGGCATGGCGGACGCCACCTACATCGAGCCGATCACGCCCGAGATCGTCGAAAAGATCATCGCCGCCGAACGGCCGGACGCCCTGTTGCCGACCATGGGCGGGCAGACCGCGCTGAACACCGCGCTGGCCCTGGCCGACGCTGGTGTGCTTGAGAAATACGGCGTGGAACTGATCGGCGCGCAGCGCGCCGCCATCGAGATGGCCGAGGACCGCAAGCTCTTCCGCGAGGCGATGGACCGGATCGGGCTCGAAAATCCGCGCGCCGCGATCATCAGTGCGCCGAAACTGCCAAACGGGCGTTACGACATCTCGGCCGGTGTGGCCGAGGCGATGGGCGCCCTGGATGAGATCGGTCTGCCGGCGATCATCCGGCCCGCCTTTACCTTGGGCGGCACCGGGGGCGGCGTGGCCTATAACCGCGACGATTACGAGGCGATCGTTCGGTCCGGCCTCGATGCCAGCCCGGTTGCCCAGGTTCTGATCGACGAAAGCCTGCTGGGGTGGAAGGAATACGAGATGGAGGTGGTGCGCGACACCGCCGACAACGCCATCATCGTGTGCTCCATCGAAAACGTCGATCCGATGGGTGTGCATACCGGCGATTCGATCACGGTCGCCCCCGCGCTGACCCTGACCGACCGCGAATACCAGCGGATGCGGAACGGCTCGATTGCCGTCCTGCGCGAGATCGGCGTCGAGACGGGCGGGTCGAACGTGCAATGGGCCGTGAACCCCGCCGACGGCCGCATGGTGGTGATCGAGATGAACCCCCGGGTCTCGCGGTCCTCGGCCCTGGCCTCGAAGGCGACGGGCTTCCCGATCGCCAAGATTGCGGCCAAGCTGGCCGTCGGCTACACGCTGGACGAACTCGACAACGACATCACCCAGGTGACGCCGGCCAGCTTCGAGCCGTCCATCGACTATGTCGTGACCAAGATCCCGCGCTTTGCGTTCGAGAAATTTCCGGGCTCGAAACCCGAGCTGACCACCGCCATGAAATCCGTGGGCGAGGTCATGGCGATCGGCCGGACCTTCCACGAAAGCCTGCAGAAGGCGCTGGCGTCCATGGAGAACGGCCTGACCGGGCTGGACGAGATCGCCATCCCCGGCGCGAGCGAGGAAGGCAAGCCAGCCTTCATCCGCGCCCTGTCGCAGGCCACCCCCGACCGCATCCGGATCATCGCCGAGGCGATGCGCGCCGATCTGACCGACGACGAGATCGCCCAGGTCACCCGCTTCGACCCCTGGTTTCTCTCCCGCATCCGCGAGATCGTCGACGCCGAACACGACATCCGCCATCACGGCCTGCCCGCGGACGCCGCCGGTCTGCGCCGCATCAAGATGATGGGCTTCACGGACGCCCGCCTCGCCCACCTGACCCGCCAGGACGAATCGCGGATCCGCCGCGCCCGTCGCGCCGCCGGCGTCATCCCGGTCTTCAAGCGCATCGACACCTGCGCGGCCGAGTTCGAGGCCCAGACCCCCTACATGTACTCGACCTACGAAGCCCCCGCGATGGGCGACGTCGAATGCGAGGCCCGCCCCTCGGACCGCAGGAAGGTCGTCATCCTCGGCGGCGGCCCGAACCGCATCGGCCAGGGGATCGAATTCGACTATTGCTGCTGCCACGCCTGCTTCGCGCTGACCGAGGCCGGCTATGAGACGATCATGGTCAACTGCAACCCCGAGACCGTCTCGACCGACTACGACACCTCGGACCGCCTGTATTTCGAGCCGCTGACCCTCGAACACGTCCTCGAAATCCTCCGCGTCGAGCAGGAGAACGGCACCCTGCACGGCGTCATCGTCCAGTTCGGCGGCCAGACACCGCTCAAGCTCGCCAACGCGCTCGAGGCCGAGGGCATCCCGATCCTCGGCACCACGACCGACGCCATCGACCTCGCCGAGGACCGCGAGCGCTTCCAGCGCCTCCTCAACGACCTCGGCCTCAAGCAGCCCGTCAACGGCATCGCCCGCTCGCCCGACGAGGCCCGCGAGATCGCCGCCCGCGTCGGCTTCCCCCTCGTGATCCGCCCCAGCTACGTCCTCGGCGGCCGCGCGATGGAAATCGTGCGCGACATGGACCAGCTCGACCGCTACATCACCCACGCGGTCCAGGTCTCGGGCAAGAACCCCGTGCTGCTCGACAGCTACCTCTCGGGCGCGATCGAGGTCGACGTCGACGCCCTGTCTGACGGCGAAACCGTCCACGTCTGCGGCATCATGGAACATATCGAGGAAGCCGGCGTCCACTCGGGCGACAGCGCCTGCTCGCTGCCGCCGCACACGCTCGACGCAGCCGCCATCGACGAACTCAAGCGCCAGACCGAGGCAATGGCCCGCGCGCTGAACGTTGTCGGCCTGATGAACGTGCAGTTCGCGATCAAGGACGGCGCGATCTACGTGCTCGAGGTCAACCCGCGCGCCTCGCGCACCGTCCCCTTCGTCGCCAAGGCCACCGATTCGGCCATCGCCTCGATCGCCGCCCGGCTGATGGCGGGTGAGCCGCTGTCGGCCTTCCCCCACCGCGCCCCCTACCCCGCGGGCGTCGGCCCCGACACGCCGCTGCCCTACGCCGACCCGCTGACGCTGGCCGACCCGATCACGCCGTGGTTCTCGGTCAAGGAGGTCGTGCTGCCCTTCGCCCGCTTCCCCGGCGTCGACACGCTGCTCGGCCCCGAGATGCGCTCGACCGGCGAGGTGATGGGCTGGGACCGCAACTTCCCGCGCGCCTTCCTCAAGGCCCAGATGGGGGCGGGGACCCATCTGCCCGAGGGCGGCCGCGTCTTCGTCTCGGTCCGCGACACCGACAAGACGCCCGAGATGGCCGCCGCGATGCGCGACCTTTCCGCGATGGGCTTTTCGCTCGTGGCGACCGCCGGGACGGCCGATTTCCTGTCCGCCCAGGGGGTTGCGGCCGAGCGCGTGAACAAGGTCTACGAGGGCCGCCCGAACATCGTCGACCGTCTGAAGAACGGCGACGTGGCGATGGTGCTGAACACCACCGAGGGCACCCAGGCCATCGCGGATTCGCGCGACATCCGGTCCGTGGCGCTGTACGACAAGATACCCTACTTCACCACGGCGGCCGGAGCGATCGCCGCCGTGGCCGCGATCCGCTCACGCGAGGAGGGGGACGTGGGGGTCAGGACGTTGCAGGGGTGATCCTTAATCCACGCGAATGTAGGGGTAAAGCTTAAGCTGCGTCCAACCTAATGCAAAAAGATTAGCTTGACCACCTTTCCAGGCGCCCCACACGTTCCACTTTCGGTTCCACGTTCTGCCCTGAGCGATAAGGGCCCCGTTTACCTCGTAAATCTGGAACTGATCGACATCTTGCTCGTATTCGTTGGGTGAGTAAGCTTGGCCTTCGATATCTCGCAACGAAAACGAGTATGTCCACTTGTCTACACTAGGGGCGGAATTGAACTTAGACGATATTTGCTCGCCAGAGGAAATATTGGTAGCGATTGTTCCATCGGCCGCTAAGAGGCCCGCCCCCGTGAGAGGAGTTAGGTCTGGAAGCAACCCCGCGCCCAAAATCGACTCGAGTTTTGATCCTGAAGGAATTGGTGAGCCGTCAGCCAAAGCATAGCGAGCTCGTTGACTTTTCTCAAGCAACTTCTCTAGAAAAACTTCGCTTGCAAAACTAGACCATACTATTGCTCCTATGGGAACCGAGTTATCCACCACATCTTGGCGAATTTGCCTAGCAACTTCCGCAGGGAGTGATGGATTAAACTCCTCCGCAAAGAACAGCTGAAAAGGCTCACTCGCCGTGTGAATGCTTATGACTCCGCGCGGCACAACCTCATAAAGCTCTCCTCCCCGCTCAACCTCTTTAGCGTTGTCGCGCGTGCAAGAAATGTTGAATGTTGCCTTTCCCAATGCTACAGGATAGACGACTTTCTCTCCTGGCTGATCCAGGTTCTCGAGAGTGCAGGTGAAACCTTCGGCCTTGACCCCTTTAAGATTGGCGTCAGGCGAGTCCAAGCCGTCATATACTATGCCAATATCTACTGTTCTGCGATCCGCCGAAATAATTGGGGTGATCTTAAAATCGCGATTGTTCAACTTGAGGCAGGTTTCCCACGCTGATACGGCGCCTTGGTAAAAGCTTTCAGCTTGCGCCGAACTTCTTACGTTAGTGGCAAAGGCGGCGTCGCGGCTGTCGCACCAGCTCTTAACTCGCTCTTCGGATTTGGATCTGCTATAATCTCCTTCCCCCTGCCCATAGCCGAATACCTCAACCTCCAGCCCTGCCATCTGCTGATCAGTTAGGCTCGTTCGATCGAAGCTGCATGCTCTATTTGCTTTCAGGGATCGCAGGGCAGCGTCAGACTCTGATATAGATATATTCCGCAGACCGTGAGTTATAATGCTATCGCAAGGTCCACTGTGCGCGAAATTGGGAAGAAGAAGAACACTAGAGACTGCAGTTGCTGCCAGTTTTTTCATGGCGACCTCCCTATTGCGCTGAATGTTCTCTACGGTCGTATCCGAGTCGTTGCATCGATATCTGGCGATGGTACCAGATTTTTAAGCTTAAGTCATCGGCGCGATTCGACGTCAGACCGAGACCATCCAAGACGAGACCTCTTAGGCCAATCAGCTCCTCCGCAAACTCAAATTTACTCCGTCGACCGGAACCAAGCCACCTAATCAGCTCGCTTCCCTGCCTTCCCCTCCCCCATCGCGACCCCCGGACGTCGCTCATCTGGGGGGCGATAGATTTCGCGCCCGCCGAACACAGACCGACAGTGTAGCCCCCTCACTCCCTCACCTTCACCCAAGCCGCCATATCCCGCAGCCGAGCCGACCGCTCCGACTCAAACGGCACCCCCGGCTCGTCGCTCATCAGTTCGGGGGTCTCCGGCCCGATCTCCTCATAGGGCTTCTGCGTCGCCCCCCACCCCGGCTTTGGCCCGTCCAGCTCCGCCTCGCGCCGCCGGGCGAAATAGTCCATCGTCTCGCCCCCTTCGAGCACGCCCGCCAGCCGCGCGTGCATGAAGCCGGCCAGCACCCGGTTCATCCGCGGCCCATAGCCCTCGCCCAGGCTGCGGAAGAACCGCAGCACCTCCTCCTCGACCATCAGCGTCACCCGCACCCGCTTGCCCGAGCCGCGCTCGCGCGCCAGCTCGTGCCAGGCGTCCGGCACCCGCCCCTCGGTCAGGATCTTCTGGTGCAGGTCCCATTCCAGCCGCCGCATCACGTCGGCCATGTAGTGATAGTTGACCCGCCGCGCCGCCTCGGCCTTGCCCTGCGCCATCGCCCGCCCTCCCCGGTTAAGGCGCCCATCCTCGGCCCGGCGGGTTAACCGGCCGTTAACCGCGCGGCCGGTGGCGTTCGCATGAAC
>NZ_JRKS01000029.1 GCF_000763805.1 Paracoccus sphaerophysae
GGGTGGGCGGGGCGATGCGCTGCCAGATGGCGCCGGTTTCGGCCAGCAGCGCGTCATTCAGCGCCACGACCGCCTGCGGTTCGAAATGGCCGCGGGGGTTGTCCGCCGCCGGCCCGCCGGCATCACGCGGGATCGTCCAGCGCAGCGCGCCGCAGCACTCGCCCAGGAACGACGTGCCGCTGCGGTGCATGCCGACGATGAACAGCACGGAGGAGGGCAGGGTCAAGGCGCGTGGTCCGTGGTTGAAACGCCGCGGGGTTAGCCGTTGCGGGTTCGGGCGTCAACACGCGCCAGGGGTCCGACCGCGGCGGCCCCGTTCGGGCGGCCGCGGTCGGGCGGGGCAGGGGATCAGGTCTCGCCTTCGGCGCGCAGCCCGTCGAAGACCTGGGTCAGCGCGGCGTCGAGCTTGTCGAACATCTCGTCCATCTGCGCGTCGGTCAGGATGAAGGGCGGGCACAGCACGATCGACTGGCCCAGCGGGCGGCAGATCAATCCCAGATCGGTGCAGGTGTTGGCGATGCGCTCGCTGACCGACAGCGTGCCGGGGAAGGGCTCCTTAGTTTCGGGGTTCTTCACCGCCTCGAGCGCCCACATGTAGCCGACGCCGCGCAGCTCGCCGATATTGGCGTGGTTCTGCATGATGCGGCGCAGGCCGGCCTCCATCCGCGGGGCGCCCTTGACGACATTCTCGGCCAGCCCCTCGTTCATCACCACGTCGATGGCCTTCAGCGCGATGGCGCAGCCGACCGGGTGGCCCGAGGCGGTGAAGCCGTGCGGGAACTCCTCGATCGCGGCGACGGCGCGGTCCATGCGGTCGGACAGGTCCGGGCCGAGGATCACCGCGCCCATCGGGAACAGCCCGGCAGTCAGGTTCTTGGACGAGATGATCGCGTCGGGGGTGAAACCGTAGGTCTGACAGCCCCAGGTGTTGCCGGTGCGGCCAAAGCCGCAGATCACCTCGTCCGAGATCAGCGGGATGCCATGCTTCTTGAGGATCGGCTGGATCGCCTGGAAATAGCCCTGTGCCGGCGGGATCACACCGCCCGCGCCCTGCACCGGCTCGGCGAAGAAGCCGGCGATGGTGTCGGCGCCCTCGCGGGCGATGGTGTCCTCAAGCTCTTGCGCGAGGCGCTGGACGAACTCGGCTTCGGATTCGCCGGCCTTGCCATAGCGCCAGAAATGCGGGCAGGTGAGGTGGATGAAGCCGTCCAGCGGCAGGCCGAACACCTCGTTATAGGGCTTGCCGGTCATCGAGGCCGAGACCGCCGTGACGCCGTGATAGGCGTTCCAGCGGGTGAGGATCTTGCGGCGCTGGGGCTGGCCCTCGCTGCGGCCGAGGAACCACAGCATCTTGACCATGGTGTCGTTCGCCTCGGACCCCGAGTTCGTATAGAACACCTTGCCGCGGGCAAAGGGCGAGACCTCGACCAGCTTTTCCGACAGCATCACCGTCTGGTCGGACATCCGCCCGAAGAAGGCGTGATAGCCCGGGAAGCGGTCATATTGCGCCTTGGCGGCCTCGATCAGCCCCTTGTGATCGAAGCCCGCGACCATGTTCCACAGGCCCGAGTTGGAATCGAGCCATTTGCGCCCTTGCGTGTCGAAGACATAGGGCCCCTCGCCATGGGTCAGCACGATCGTCCCGCGCCGTTCGACGCTGGGCAGGTCGGTGAAGCCGTACATCGAATATTCCTCGGCGCGCGCCGACCAGGTCTTGTCGTCCATGAATGCCTCCAATGCGTTGACGGCAGGCTATCCGGGCAGAACGCCGGGTTCAACGGACAGCCTGCCGCGCCGCGGCGTCCGCGGCCGCCAGATGGCCAGGGGCAGGGGGACGATGCGCGCGTCGGGCGATCAAGATTGTGCGCCGTCGACGGAACGAAAGCCGCGCCCGGCCGTTCGGATGCCATAACGACACCACAACCTTCCAGACGGGAAAGGACCCCAAGATGGCCAACAACAACTACACCAGCTCGGACATGAAGAAAGACCTCAAGGACGCGGCCCGCGAGACCGCCGAGGACGTCAAGGCCGGCGCCTCGAAGCTGGCACGCGACGCCAAGGACGCCTGGAAGGAGGCCACCGACAACACCACCGCCGACAAGGTCAAGCAGGGCGCTGCCGACATGGCGCAGGCCGCCCGCGAAAAGGGCGAGGAGTATGTCCAGACCGCCCGCGAGAAGGGCGCCGAGTACGCCGAGTACGCCAAGGAAGAAGCCGACCGCCTGTACCGCGCCGGTGAGCGCAAGGCGCACGAAGTCGCGCAGTACGCCGGCGACTATTACGACGAGATGTCGGACATGGTGCGCCGCAAGCCCGCGCAGGCCCTGGGCATCGCCGCTGGCGTCGGCTTCCTGGTTGGCCTGATCCTCGCGCGCCGCTGATCGATGTTCGATTACGCGCGCAACATGCAGCTGGCCATCAGCGACGCGGGCCGCCGCGTCGCCATGAAGGCCGCTGCCGGAGTCGTCGTGCTGCTCGGCGCGGGCTTCCTGCTCGCCGCGCTGTGGACGTTTCTGGCGGACAACCTTGACTGGGGTCCGCTGGGGGCGTCGCTAGCTATCGGTCTGCTGTTCGTGATCATCGGCGTCGTGCTGATGAGTATGTCGAAGACGGTCAAGCATCCCGTGCCGTCGACGGACGAGCTGAAAGCCGAGGTGGAAACCCGCGTCAGCCTGGCCGCCGATGCGGCGCTGGAAAAGGCGCGGCTGAAGGCGACCGAGGTGGTCGACAGCGTCGAGGACCGCGTTCACGCACTTGTCGACGACGTCTCCACCCGGGCTGCCCGTTTTGCCGATGATGCCGAGGCCAAGGTGCAGAACTTCACCCACGGCATCGCGGGGCAGGCGGCCCGCAAGGTGGGCCTGACCCCGCAGCTTTTCAGCGAGGCGCAGGACACCCTCGACCGGGTGAAAACCTCGAACGCGGCGACGATTCCGCCGCTGATGGGGGCATTCGCGATCGGCATGGCGCTGGCCAGCAAGCTGCAGGGATGGCGCCACCGGGACGACTATTACGATGACTACGACGACCCGTACGAAGAAGACGTCTACTGATGAAAAAAGGGCCGCTCACCGCGGCCCTTTTTATTGGAAGTAGCGCCTTAGCTGTTGGCTTCCCGGATCTTTTCCGCCGCGGCCTTGTCGTAGGGAACGCCGGCGCGATCCAGCAGCTGGTCCAGTTCGCCCGACAGGGTCATCTCGGTGACGATGTCGCAGCCGCCCACGAACTCGCCCTTGACGTATAGCTGCGGGACCGTAGGCCAGTCCGAGAAGTCCTTGATCCCCTGGCGCATTTCGTCGCTGGCAAGCACGTTCACGTCGCGATAGGCAACGCCCATGTAGTTCAGCACTCCGGCGACGCGGCTGGAAAATCCGCATTGCGGCACGTCGCGCGTGCCCTTCATGAACAGCACCACGTCGTTGCCGTCGATGGTTTCCTGGATGTCAGAGCGGATGTCGGTCATGTCACAGATGTCCCGTTGAGAGGGCCCCATCGGCCCGGAATGTCACTCAGGCGCCTTCGTCGTCAGCGCCAGCGCATGCAGGGCGCCGTTCGGCCCGTCCATCCGGCCCTTGAGCGCCGCATAGACCATGCGCTGCTGCTGCACCCGGTTGAGGCCGCGGAATGCTTCGTCGATGACCTCGGCCGCGAAGTGGTTTCCGTCGCCGGCCAGATCGGTGATCGTGACCTGCGCGCCGGGGAAGGATTCACGGATCAGCGCCTCGATCTCATAGGCTTCCATCGCCATGCCGCGTCCCTTCCTGGCATCATCGTGCGGGTCAGATTTAGGCCGGCGACACCGGGGCCGCAAGGGCGGGGTCGGCAGAGCGGTCCTCGGAACGTGGCGGTCGGCGCGGGGATGGGCCACACGAGGTTGCATGAAATAGTCGAATAATCCGTATTATGTAAGTTGGTTTGCACAATTGGGATAGCTGGTCACGATCGGAATCTCTTGTTACCGCTGCGCTGTTGCGAGATGCAGCTTGCGCGAAGGCGCCATGCTTGGCGCGTCTTGGCCAGTCACGGGGAAAGACACAGACATGGATATCCGGCGCCTCACCGACACGATCTCCGTCGCTCCGCAGATCGAGCCCGAGGATCTGCGCGCGATCGCGGATCTGGGCTTCGTGGCGGTGATCGACAATCGTCCTGACGACGAGGTCGGCCCAGGCCACAGCAGCGAGCGGATGAGCCAGCTGGCGGCCGACGCCGGGCTGCGCTTTGCCTATGTCCCGGTGCATCCCGGCCAGTTCAGCACGGCGCTCATCGACGCCTTCGCGGCGGCGCTGGCAGAGGCCGAGGGGCCGGTGCTGGCCTATTGCCGGTCCGGCACGCGCTCGGCGACGGTCTGGGCTTTGTCTAAGGCAGGACAGCTGCCCGCGCAGGACATCATCGCCACCGCCGCCGCCGCAGGCTACGACTTGTCGAATATCCGACCCTATCTGGCTTGATCTTAAATGAAAAGGCCGCGCATGATGCGCGGCCTCTATTCTTGTCCCGGGTGGATCAGCGCGCGAGTTCGCGCACCACGACACCGCGCGGATTGATGGTGACGGTCACGGCCTCGCCCTCGGGGTTGACCGCCTCGGCCTCGACGCGCGGACCGTTGCGGGTGATCGCGCCAAGCTGGGTATAGCCGCCGTCGGTCAGGATCGACTGCACCGCCGCATCGTCAAGCGCGGCCCGGCCCTGACCCTGGCCCTGGCCGGCGCCTTGTCCTTGGCCTTGACCCTGGCCGCCAGCGCCGTCGCCGCGGCCCATGCCCGCCGCGCCGTCATGAGGACCGTTGCCGCCCGGCCCCATGCGGTCGCCGTCACGCTGCGGGCCCTTCCCGCCGCGGCCATCCTGCCGCATCTCGCCGTGATCTTTCCCGTTGTCGCCGTGATCGCCGCGCTTGCCCTTGTCGTGACCCTTTCCGCGGCCGCGATCACCGTGATCCATGTCGCCACGGCCGAATTTCTGCAGCGTGCCGTCGGGCGAGAACCCGGCGCGGACCCCCTGCCCCTCGGCGTCGGCGCCGAACAGCATCACGCCCTCGTCGCCCTGCGCCAGCCCCTGCAACCGGGTGAATTCGGCAAAGATCGGCGCGTTGCGCACCGGTTCGGGGATCAGCCGGCGGGCGATGTCCTCGGGCAGCACCGCCGAGTCGTCGGTCACGCGCAACATGCGGATCTTGTCGCCGTCCAGCATCGCTTGGAACGCCGCGCCGCCGGGCAGCGTGCCCTGGACCTTCTGGCCCTTGCGGCCCTCGGACAGGGTGGCGTCGGTGATCCCCAGATCGGTCAGCGCGGCCGGCAGCGCGGCTGCGGCAGCCTGCGGCGCAGCGGGGGTCGCGGCGCCCGGCGCCGCTGGCGCGGGGGTCGCCACGGCGGGGGCCGCCGGAGCGGCCTGTGCCGGAGCAGAAGCCGCCGGCGCGGGCGCAGCCGGCGCAGCAGGGGTCGCCACCGGCGCGGGCGCCGCGGTCTGCGCCAGGACGGGCGCCGACAGGGCCAGCGACGCTACGATCAGCGCGGCAGAGTTGCGGAATGTGCGAGACATCGGATTTCCTTTCATTCGCATCGTCGAAGCAGGGGGGCAGCGCCCCCCGGACGAATCGCTGTCTAACGGTCCACCGCCGAACGAAACGCCAACGGGACGTTTGGCTTCCGTTTGCGTTAGCCGCTATAAGTTCCCCTCATGCGCCGCCGGGTCTTGATCCTCGCCATGTTCGCCGTCCTCGCTGCCGTGGCGGCGGTCGGCTTTCATGGCTGGAGGGGTCCGGGCGCCACCCTGGCGCCTCGCGCCACTGTCGACCGCGGTCCCCGCCCGGCTGCGGACTTGCAGCTTGACGGCCCGATGGTCGAGGTGCTGCCGCTGCACAAGGCAGTGCGCCGCGCGGCGCGACGGTTCGACGGTCGGGTGCTGGACATCGTGCTGGCGCCCGCGACCGCGCAGGAACGGCGCGCGGGGGTCCAGAGCGTCTATCGCATCCGGATGCTCACCTCGGCCCGCGACGTGCTCGACATCCGCATGGACGCGCTGGACGGCCGCTTCATCGAGGTGCGCGGCGCCGATCTGGGCACGGCGCGGCGGACGGAAAAGGCGGCCGAGAAGGCTGCGACCATGAAGAAGGAAGACGACTGAATGCGCTGCCTGATCGTGGAGGACGACCCGACGCTGGGCCGCCAGATCGCCGATGCGATGCGCGAGGGCGGCTTCGTCACCGACCTCGTCGCGGACGGGGCCGAGGGCGAATATCGCGGCGCGACGGAAAGCTATGACGTGGCGATCCTCGATCTGGGCCTGCCGGGTCTGCCGGGGATCGAGGTGCTGACCCGCTGGCGGGCGCAGGGCGTCGGGATGCCGGTGCTGATCCTCACGGCGCGCGGCGACTGGACCGACAAGGTCGCGGGGTTCCGCGCCGGCGCCGACGACTATGCGGTCAAGCCGTTCCGCCTGGACGAAGTGGTGCTGCGTGCCCAGACCCTGGTGCGCCGCGCCGCCGGTCACGCTCGCGCGGTCCTGACCGCCGGTCCGCTAAGCTATGACACGCAGCTGGGCGTCATCACCCGCGACGGCGTGCCGGCGAAGCTTACCGCCTTCGAGACCCGCATCCTCGGCTATCTGATGCACCACCCCGACCGCATCGTCAGCCGGACCGAGCTGTCCGAGCATCTGTACGAGGCCGACAGCGACCGCGACTTCAAGTCGATCGAGGTTGTCATCGGCCGCCTGCGCCGCAAGATCGGCGAGGCGATGATCGAGACCCGCCGTGGCGAGGGCTATGTCCTGAACAGCCGCGCGACATGAGGCTCGATTCGATCCGCGCCCGGCTGCTGGCGGCGGCGGCGCTGTGGCTGACGCTGGCGCTGCTGGTGTCGTGGTGGATCATCGGCGCGGTGCTGACCCGGTTCGTGACCGACCGTTTCGACGCCGAGGCGGCGGCGATCGTCGACACCGTGATCGCGGGCGTCGAGGTGGCCGGGGACGGCACGGTGACTGTCGCCCGCCCGCCGACCGATCCGCGGCTGGCGATGCCGTTGTCGCTGTGGGCGTGGCAGTTGCAGACGGCGGACGGGCGGGTGGTGGCGCGGGCGCCCTCGCTGCTCGACCTGTATCTGGACCCTCCGACGGGCGTCGTCACCGGCGGCGCCGGAATCGGGCCCGAGGGCGAGCCGCTGCGGGTGATGCGGCGGCCCTTCACACTCGCCGGCAGTGACTCGCAGCTGGCGGTCACGGTGACCGCGCCGCAGGCCGAGATCGACACCGCCGTCGCGCGGGTGCGCCGCCCGCTGGCCGTGGCCCTGATCGTCCTGGGCGCGGGGCTCGCGCTGGCCAGCGTCGTGCAGGTGGGGTGGGGTCTGCGGTCGCTGGCCCGGATGGGGCGCGACATCCGGGCGGTCCGCACCGGGCAGGCCGAGGCGCTGCCCCTGCCCCCGGTCGCAGAACTGCGCCCGGTGGCGCTGGAAATAAACGCGCTGCTCGACGCCAACCGCACCGTGATCGGGCGCGCGCGGGACCATCTGGGCAACCTCGCCCATTCGCTGAAGACGCCGATGGCGGCGCTGGCCAACAGCCTGCCCGGCGACCATGCCGGGCAGCTGCTGATCGCGCGGATGGACCGCCAGATCGGCTGGCACCTGCGCCGCGCCCGCAGCGCCGGCAGCCCGAGGCTGCTGGGCCACGCCACCGCCGTGGCGCCGGTGATCGACGACATCCTGATGGTGCTGCGCCGTGCCGCCGAGGACCGCGGCCTGACGGTGACCGTCGCCTGCCCCCCCGGCGCCCGCTTTGCCGGCGAGCGCCAGGACCTGGAGGAAATCCTGGGTAACCTGCTGGAAAACGCCGTGAAATACGCGGTAAGCCGGATCAGGGTCGAGGTCGCCCAGACGGGGGAGCAGCTGGCGGTGACCGTCGCGGATGACGGGCCGGGCATGGCCGACGCCGACCACGCCCGGGCGCTCAGCCGCGGCGGACGGCTGGACGAGATGGGGCCGCCGGGCGCCGGGCTGGGGCTCGCCATCGTGGCCGACCTCGCGGCGCTGCATGGTGGGACGCTGCGCCTCGGGCGGGCTGATCTCGGCGGGCTGGAGGCGCGGGTGACGCTGCCCGCCTGAATGCCTGCCGGCCAAAATTTGGGGGCTATATATTTAACTAGCCAAAATTCTCTTGCGGTCGCTGGCTAGTTAGGTTATGACGGTTCCAGAAGGAGCCCGAGCCATGTCGCACCCTGAGACGCTTTCCACTTTCGAGTTCTTCAAGCGCTTCCCGAACGAGGAAGCTGCTCGGAAGCACTTTGAGCGCCAGCGGTGGGGTAACCAACCTGTCTGCGGCCATTGCGGCTCGGTCGATGTGGTCGAGGTCAAAGACCACAAGCCCATGCCCTACCGGTGCAAGGATTGCCGCAAGCATTTCAGCGTCCGCACCGGCACGGTGTTGGCCGAAAGCCGCCTGCCGCTGCAAAAGTGGCTACTGGCGATCTACATGCTCACCAGCGCCCGCAAGGGTATTCCCAGCACTCAAATGGCGCGCGAACTCGGCGTTACCCAAAAGACCGCATGGTTCCTCGCGCAACGCATCCGCGAGACATGGCTGAAAGACCGGGGCGACCGGATGAACGGCCAGATGCAGATTGACGAAACCTACATCGGCGGGCGCGAGAAGAACAAACATGCCAGTAAGAAGCTAAATGCTGGGCGAGGTGCGGTAGGCAAGATGGCGGTCGTCGGTGTCCGCGATGAGAGCGGCGAGGTTCGCGCGGTCGTTGTGGAGAACACTAAAGCCTCGACCCTTGAACGCTTCGTGCGCCAGCACTGTGCTACAGGGGCCACCATCGTCACCGATACCCATGGTGGTTACATCGGTCTGGAAGCGGCTGGCTACAACCATATCCGAATCAACCATTCGGCCGGAGAGTATATCCGCGACATGGCCCACACAAACGGGATCGAAAGCTTCTGGTCGCTCCTCAAGCGCGGCTACATCGGCATCTACCACTACATGAGCGCGAAGCACTTGCACCGCTACGTGAAAGAGTTCTCCTTCCGTCACAACACCGCCAAGATCGGCACGATGGATTTCATCAACATGACCATTGACCGCATGGCCTTCAAACGGCTCACCTACAAGGAACTCATCAATGCCTGACGAGAAGAACATCGAGCCCATCGATGCCAGTTTTGATGATGTGGTTGCAGCGGTTGCCCCCAGGACCGCGAAGGCAAATGAGCCAAGTAGCGACGATGCGGTGATCCATGAGGTAGAGTTGGTCGAATACCTCGACCCAGGGCGTCACGAGCCTATTGTCTTCCGGCTTGATCCTGGGACCGAGACAATGTGGGCCACGCAAGCCCAGATTGCCGAGCTGTTTCAGACTGAAAGGTCTAACGTTACAAAGCACATAAAGAATATTTTTGACGATGGCGAGCTGGCTGAGGCGAGCAATGTGCAAAAAGTTCACATTGCTGGGTCCTCGAAGCCGGTTGCCATCTACAGCTTGGACGCCGTGATCTCCGTTGGTTACCGCGTCAACTCTAAAGCAGCGACCCGCTTCCGGCAGTGGGCGACGGGAACCATCAAGGCGTTCATTGAGCAGGGCTTCGTAGTCAACGAACGTGCCCTGCGTGAAAGCCCGGAGAAACTCAACAAGCTTGCCGCTCAGTTGCGCGCGCTCCGCTCGGAGGAAAAGCAGGTATATGCCAAGGTGCGCGAATGCTTCAAGATAAGCGCGTCTGACTACGAGCCCAGTTCCCAGCAAGTGAAGACGTTTTACGCTCTGCTCCAAGACAAGTTTCACCACGCTATTACTGGGATGGAAGGGTCAAAGCTGATCCTTGATCGGGTAGACCATCGCCAGCCGAACATGGGGGTTCAGACTTTCAAAGGGAAAGAGCCAACGCTTGCAGAGGCTACGACTGCGAAAAACCTTCTGGACAAAGATGAACTCTATCGCCTCCACATCTTGTCAGAACAATTCCTGCTTTATGCAGAGGCTACTGCACTGGCTGGTCGGAAAATGACGATGGGATCGCTCCACAAGCAACTTGACCGCCTTCTTGAGCTTAATGACTACCCGGTCTTTGAAGGCTGGAAGGCGTTCATCAAAGACGCGGCCGAGCGCCATGCGCGCCAAGAACTGACGCTCTACAAGAAGCGGCGGAAGCTTGAGGAACTCAAGATCGACTATGACGAGGAAGCCCTCGTAGATGGCGACTATGACGACATGCTCATAGATCTCTTGGGGTGAACCAAGAACAAAGACTCGACTTGGCCATCGGGCAACGGATAAACTGCTTCTGACGGCTACTACCGCCTCTTAGCATCGCAACACCCCTGATGAGCGGCGGGGGCTCACGGTGCGCTCCCGGAGCGTCAGGCTCGATCCTGATGATCCGCTAAGGAGGTGGCTATGGTCACTTGCGCGTGGCCGAAACCGGTGAGCGTTTGCTCATACATCCGGTTTCGGTTTGGACGCTGGGAGCATGTTATTGCTCACTGTCGTTCGTTTCCGTCCCGCTAAGGTTGGAGCCTAGGGACGCGTGAGAAGGTAGTAGCCGTCGCCTCTCGATTCACCTTACGATTCGCAGAATCTGGTGTCCACTCGAACCGTCCTAGCCGTAAGGTGGCTAGGTAGGTATATAGCCCCCCAAAATTTTACCTCTTGATAAAATTTCCACCTGTGTCAGCCTCATTCTCAGAAGCCAGCACCACCGGCCAGCACACAGGGAGGTCCTAGATGACCGCGACTCCGATGACGCCCGGCGTGGTGCCGGGTCGTCTGCCGCCCGACGCACTCGCGGCGAATTTCTGCGACGTCGCCCCGCCGCTTGACGATCACGAGGCGCATGTCGCCGCCGATCGCTGCTATTTCTGCTACGATGCGCCCTGCATCACTGCCTGCCCGACCGGCATCGACATCCCGCTGTTCATCCGCCAGATCGCCAACGGCACGCCGGATGCGGCCGGTATGACGATCCTGCATTCCAACATCTTCGGCGGCATGTGCGCCCGCGTCTGCCCGACCGAGAACCTGTGCGAAGGCGCCTGCGTCCGCATGGAGGCCGAGGGCAAGCCCGTCGAGATCGGCGCCCTGCAACGCTACGCGACCGACGGCATCGTGTTGGCCGAGGGTCACCCCTTCAAGCGCGGCCCCGCGACCGGCAAGCGCATCGCCGTGGTCGGCGCGGGCCCGGCGGGGCTGTCCTGCGCGCATCGGCTCGCCGCCAAGGGTCACGACGTCGTCGTCTATGACGCGCGGCCCAAGCCCGGCGGGCTGAACGAATACGGCATCGCCAGCTACAAGGCCGTGGACGGCTTCGCCGCCGCCGAGGTGGACTGGCTGCTGGGCATCGGCGGCATCGAGCTGCGCCTGGGCCAACGGCTGGGCGAGCAGATCACGCTGGCGCAGTTGCACGCGGATCATGACGCGGTGTTCCTGGGCATGGGGCTCGCCGGGGTCAACGCGCTGGGGGTGGACGCCGCGAACCAGCGCGACGCGGTGGATTTCATCGCCGCGTTGCGCCAGTCCGACGACCTGGCCGCTCTGCCCGTCGGCCGCGACGTGGTGGTGATCGGCGGCGGCATGACCGCGGTGGATGCGGCGGTCCAGGCCCGGCTGCTGGGCGCGCAGAATGTCACCATCGCCTATCGGCGCGGGCAGGACCGGATGTCGGCCTCGGTCCATGAGCAGGACCACGCGGTGACCTCGGGCGTGCGGATCGTGACCAACGCTGCGCCGCTGGCGGCCGGACCCGACGGCGTGACACTGGGCTATACCGCCGATCTGCCCGATGGCGGGATGCTGAACACCGGCGAGCGGGTGACGATCCCCGCCGACATGATCCTGACCGCGATCGGCCAGCGGCTGGAGGGGGTGCCGGACGGCATCGCGCTCGCAGCCGGCAAGATCGCCGTGACCGGGCCGGGGCGGACCTCGGTCGCGGGCGTCTGGGCCGGCGGCGACTGCGCCGCGGGCGGCGACGACCTGACGGTGACGGCGGTGGCCGAGGGCCGCGACGCCGCCGAGGACATCCACGCGCATCTGATGGGCGGCGCCGTCGCCCCCGTCGATGCGCCCGACATGAGGGGCTGAGGCGATGGCCGATCTGCGCAGCAATTTCGTGGGCATCCGCTCGCCCAACCCCTTCTGGCTCGCCTCGGCGCCGCCGACCGACAAGGAGGTCAACGTCCGCCGCGCCTTCCAGGCCGGCTGGGGCGGGGTGGTGTGGAAGACGCTGGGCCTCGACGGCCCGCCCATCGTCAACGTGAACGGCCCCCGCTACGGCGTCGTCCACGGCGCCGACCGGCGGGTGCTGGGGCTGAACAACATCGAGCTGATCACCGACCGGCCGCTGCAGGTGAACCTGGACGAGATCAAGGCGGTCAAGCGCGACTATCCCGACCGGGCGCTGTTGATCTCGCTGATGGTGCCCTGCGACGAGGAGTCGTGGAAGTCGATCCTATCCCGGATCGAGGATACGGGCGCCGACGGGGTCGAGCTGAACTTCGGCTGCCCGCACGGGATGGCGGAACGCGGCATGGGCTCGGCGGTGGGCCAGGTGCCGGAATATATCGAGATGGTGACGCGCTGGGTGAAGCAGCACTCGCGCATGCCCTGCATCGTCAAGCTGACGCCCAACATCGCCGATATCCGCAAGCCGGCCGAGGCCGCCCGGCGCGGCGGGGCGGATGCGGTAAGCCTCATCAACACCGTCAACTCGATCACCTCGGTGGACCTGGACTTGTTCGCGCCCCAGCCGACCATCGACGGCAAGGGCACGCATGGCGGCTATTGCGGCCCGGCGGTCAAGCCGATCGCGCTGAACATGGTGGCCGAGATTGCCCGGAACCCCGAGACGCGCGGTCTGCCGATCTCGGGCATCGGCGGCGTCACGACTTGGCGTGACGCCGCCGAGTTCATGGCGCTGGGGGCCGGCAACGTGCAGGTGTGCACGGCGGCGATGACCTATGGCTTCAAGATCGTCCAAGAACTGATCTCGGGGCTGCGCGACTATCTGGACGGCCGCGACATGGCGCTGACCGACCTGATCGGGCGGGCAGTGCCGAACGTCACCGACTGGCAGTATCTGAACCTGAACTATGTCACCAAGGCGGTGATCGACCAGGAGAAATGCATCTCATGCGGGCGCTGCTATGCGGCCTGCGAGGATACCTCGCACCAGGCCATAGCCATCGACCCCGGCCGGGTGTTTCGGGTCAAGGAAGAGGAATGCGTGGCCTGCAACCTGTGCGTGGACGTCTGCCCGGTCGAGGACTGCATCACCATGCGCGAACTGGCGCCGGGCGAGATCGACGCGCGGACCGGCCTGCCGGCGGGCGGGCACCGGGACTGGACGCAGCACCCGAACAACCCGATGGTCGCCGCCGAGTGAGGCGGGGCCCGCTACCAACGAACAAGGGCGCCGCTGCGGCGCCCTTTTTCGTGGTACCCGAGGTCGGACTCGAACCGACATATCCTTGCGGATGGCGGATTTTGAATCCGCTGCGTCTACCATTCCGCCACTCGGGCCCCTGCCCGGGTGATAGCGGCGCCCTGTCGCACCGGCAAGGGGAACTGCGGCGGAGCAAAACGGTTTCCGTCATCTCAAAGGGGGCGGCCTCGGACCGGGGGCGCTTCGCCCCCCGGCCCCCCCGAGGATATTTGGGCAAAGAAGAAGCCTTCAGCCCTCGGCCAACTTGGCTTGGCGGGCCGCCCTGAGGCGGGCGAAGTCGTCGCCGGCGTGGTAGCTCGATCGGGTCAGGGGCGTCGCCGAGACCATCAGGAAGCCCTTGCCCCAGGCGGATTTCTCGTAGCCGGCGAATTCCTCTGGGGTCACGAAGCGGTCAACGCGGTGATGCTTGGGCGTCGGCTGCAGGTATTGCCCGATGGTGATGAAGTCGATGTCGGCGGCGCGCATGTCGTCCATGACCTGCAGCACGCCCTGGCGATCCTCTCCCAGCCCGACCATGATGCCCGACTTGGTGAACATCGCCGGGTCAAGTTCCTTGACCCGTTGCAAGAGCCGCAGCGAATGGAAATAGCGGGCGCCGGGGCGCACGGTGGGATACAGGCCGGGGACGGTTTCGAGGTTGTGGTTGAACACGTCCGGGCGCGCCTCGACCACGGTTTCCAGCGCCTCGGGGCCGCATTTCAGGAAATCGGGCGTCAGCACCTCGATGGTGCTGTCGGGGCTGCGGTGGCGGATCGCGCGGATCGTCTGCGCGAAATGCTCGGCGCCGCCGTCGTCGAGATCGTCGCGGTCCACCGAGGTGAGGACGACGTGCTTCAGCCCCAGCTTCTGCACCGCATGGGCGACCCGGCCGGGCTCGAACACGTCCAGCGCCTTGGGCTTGCCGGTGATGACGTTGCAGAAGGAACAGCCGCGGGTGCAGATCTCGCCCATGATCATCATGGTGGCGTGGCCCTGCGACCAGCACTCGCCCACGTTGGGGCAGCCGGCTTCCTCGCAGACGGTGGACAGGCGGTTCTCGCGCAGGATGTCGCGGGTGTCCTTGTAGCCCTGCGAGGTCGGCGCCTTGACCCGGATCCAGGCCGGCTTCCTGGGCTGGTCCTGGTCGGGACGATGCGCCTTTTCGGGATGGCGCAGGACGGGCGGGGCGTCGGACATGAACTGCCTCGAGGGGTAGCGGGCAGAACCCTGCCCTTTCCTCACAGCTAAACCCTTGAAGGGGGTTGATCAACCGGCCGCGAGGAACCAGATTGCGGTCAGTATTTCTGCGCTGCAGCGATTTCCGTGCAGTTGCAGCACGACGATGCGAAAGGAACACGAGATGAAAGTCGGCGACAAGCTTCCCCAGGTGACCTTCCAGACCCGCGTCCGCGACGAGTCGGTGGGCGGGCCCAACCCCTTCCGCTGGGAGCCGGTGACCACCGACGATTATTTCAAGGGCAAGCGTGTCGTGCTGTTCTCGCTGCCGGGCGCCTTCACGCCGACCTGTTCGACCTACCAGCTGCCGGGCTTTGAAAAGGCCGCCAACGAGATGGCGGGCCTGGGCGTGGACGCGATCTATTGCCTGTCGGTGAACGACAGCTTCGTGATGAACCAGTGGGCCAAGGCGCAGGGCCTGGACAACGTCAAGGTGATCCCGGACGGGTCTGGCGAGTTCACCCAGAAGGTCGGGATGCTGGTCCGCAAGGACAATCTGGGCTTCGGGTTCCGGTCCTGGCGCTATGCCGCGATCATCGACGACGGCGTCGTCGAGCGGGTCTTCGAGGAGCCGGGCCGCTGCGACAACCACGCCGAGGACCCCTACGGCGAATCGTCGCCGGAAAACGTGCTGCGCTATCTGCGCGAGACCGCCTCGGTCATGGCCTGATCCCTGACCATCACATGACGAGGGGCCCGGCCGCCAGGACCGGGCCCCTTTGCGGCCGCCGCACGGGTCAGCCGATCAGCGGGCTGCCGTTACCATAGCGTTCGCGGTAGAACCGTTCCAGCCGCATCAGCGCCAGCCGGAGCACCACCTTGCCCGACCGCGCCGACCAGCCGAGCCGGCGTTCTGTCATCTCGATCCCCTCCAGAAAGCAGCAGACCCGCAGCACCAGATCGCCCATGCCGGGCCCCAGGTCGCGCAGGGCCTCGGCCACCCGCCGGCGCGCCGAATCCGACCCGCCGCCGGCGCCGGCGGAAAAGCTCGAATCGATCCCCGCGGTCATGAAGCCGTCCCAGTTCTGGGTCACCCGCGGACCCATCTGGGCCAGCTCGAAATCCTCGCGCAGCCGTTCCCCCGCCGCGACCAGGCTGGGGTCCAGAAACGGCTGCCCGTTCGCGTCCCGCCGCCGCGCCAGCACCAGCAGCGGGCTTTCGGCGATGTTCACGCGCATCCGGCGCATGCCCTCGCCGTCGGGGTTGTCCAGATGTCGGTCCTCATAGATGCGATGCGCCTGGGCGGCCGCCGGCCCGATGTCGGGGGCGGCGACGAAGCCGGCCTGCGCCTCGGCAAAGCCCGCGCCCTGGGCCTGCACCGGCGTGGCCTCGGCCTCGGCCACGCCGCCCGCCTGCGGCAGCCCGGCAAAGCGCCCCGCCATCATCGACTTGAGCGCCGCGCGCCCGGCCGAGGTGATGGCGTGGCGGGTGATGCGCCCCTGCCCCACCATCGCCACCCAGCCGCGAAGCGCCAGGAACTCGGCCAGCGCCCGGTCCAGGATCGCGGTCCGGATGTCGGACCGGGTGACGATCGCCTTGTCCATGCCCTCGGCCACGGCCAGGATCGCGCCGGGTTCGGCAAGCCGGCGCAGGACGCGGCGGATTTCCGACTGGTCGGCCGCCGAGCGGCCGAAGTCCCGGGCCGAAGCTGCGTCGACCGCGCGGTCGACAAGCGGGTCGTCGCGGCGGTTCTCGAACCGGCGGATGCGGCGCAGGATGGTCGAAGCGTGGCAGCCGGCCTCGCGGGCCAGGGCGCGAATCGTCTCGCCCCCCTCGCAGTGCCGGAGGTAGAGCTGCGCGTCTTCGGGCAGGTTCGCCGCCGGCGCAGCCGGTCCTGCCGCGCCGGCGGCGGATAGCTGTGCGCCGCCGTCTGCCAGCGAAACCGCAGCGGCATCGGCGAAATCACCCGTCAGTATCGTCATCGTTTCATGTCCTCATGTCGGTGGGCCAGCCGGCCCCGGGGCGTTCGAGCCTGTCGAAAAGGACAGGTCGGCGTTCACTTCCGTTATGAGGCGCTAAGAAACCCTAAAGAGAGTTAACCGCGTCGCGCGCTGCGGCCGGACCCGGCGCAACATAGGCACGGCTGAGGCAGAAAGGTGGCGTTATCCCAGCGGCGGAGAATTCCGATGAGCCTGATGTCCAATATCCTTGCCTTCCCGCTGCGCCCCGTCGTGCAGCCGCTGCGCCGCCCTGCCACGCTGGTCCGCGCCGCCGTGGCGGGACAGCCGATGTGGCGGCGCGACCGCGATCTGCGCCGCGTGCTGCGCAGCGACGCGATCCCGGCGCCGGGTCACGCCCTGCCGCGTCTGCGGGCCGAGGAGGATCGGATGAACGCCGCCCGCCAGGAGGGTGCGGCCGAATACGACATGCACCTGCACGTGCTGCTGATGATCGCGATCCTCGCGGAATCGCGCATCATCCCGGTCCCCGGCCCGCAGCTGCGCGCCGTGACCTGAAAACGGGGCGGGCGACCGCGGCTACTTGCCCCGGAACAGCGACCCCAGCACCCCGCGCACGATCACCTGGCCCGCCTTGCTGCCGATCTGGCGTGCCATGCTTTTCCCGAATGCCTCTGCCATCGAATCGCCGCGCCGGGCGGGCGTGGCGCTGCGCGCCTCGATCTGGATGCCGGAGTTATAGCGGCGCGCGCCAGTGAAGCCGTCGGATTTCCTCATCGCGAACAGATCGGCGTCGGCCGCGGCCTTCTCGGCGGCGGCGGCCTGTTCGGCGGCCTCGGCCGTGCGCCGGGCCAGTGCCTCATAGGCGCTGTCGCGGTCCACCGTCTCGGCGTATTTCATCGCCAACGGCGACAGCTGGATGATCCGCGCCCGCTCTGCATCGGGGATCGGTCCCAGCTGCGACAGCGGCGGCCGGACCAGCGTCCGTTCCACCATCCCGGGCGCACCCTTGGCCTGCAGGAACGAGGTCACCGCCTCGCCGGTGCCGACATGCTGGATCGCATCGGCGGTGTCGAAGGCCGGGTTGGCGCGATAGTTTTCCGCGGCCTGGCGCAGCGCCTTCTGGTCCTTGGCCGTAAAGGCCCGCAGCGCGTGCTGGACGCGGTTGCCCAGCTGGCCCAGCACCGAATCGGGCAGGTCGGCGGGGTTCTGGGTGATGAACCAGACGCTGACGCCCTTGGAGCGGATCAGCCGGGCGACCTGCTCGACCTTGGCGACCAGCGCCGGCGGCGCGTCGGCAAACAGCAGATGCGCCTCGTCGAAGAAGAAGGCGAGCCGCGGCTTGTCGGGGTCGCCCACCTCGGGCAGCTGCTCGAACAGTTCCGACAGCAGCCACAGCAGGAAGGTCGCGTAAAGCCGCGGCGAATTCATCAGCCGGTCGGCGGCAAGGATGTTGACGATCCCCTTGCCCGAGGCGTCGATGCGCATCAGGTCGGCCAGCTCCAGCGCCGGTTCCCCGAACAGCCGGTCGCCGCCCTGTTCTTCCAGCACCAGCAGCGCGCGCTGGATGGCGCCGACCGAGGCGGTCGAGACGTTGCCATAGCGCAGGCTCAGGTCCTTGCTGTTCTGCCCGACCCACACCAGCATCGCCTGCAGGTCCTTGAGATCGGCGAGCGCGAGGCCGTCTTCGTCGGCCACTCGGAAGGCGATGTTCAGCACCCCCTCCTGCGCCTCGGTCAGCCCCATCAGGCGCGACAGCAGCAGCGGCCCCATCTCGGCCGGGCTGGTGCGGACGGGATGGCCCTTTTCGCCCCAGACATCCCAGAAGGTCACCGGGAAGGCCCGGTAATCCAGCGGCGCCCCGATTCGGGCGGCGCGTTCGGCAAAGGCCTTGGCCAGCCCCGGATCGTTGCCGCCCGCCGCGGCGATGCCGGCGAGGTCGCCCTTGACGTCCGACAGCACCACCGGGACGCCGGCCAGCGACAGCGCCTCGGCCAGGATCTGCAGCGTGACGGTCTTGCCGGTCCCCGTGGCGCCGGCGATCAGCCCGTGGCGGTTGGCGTATTTCAGCAGCATCTGCTGGGGCTGCGCATGGTCCGGCCCGCCTCCGCCGACGAATACGGTGCCCGCGTCGAAATCCACGATCGGATGCGATGCGGCCAGGGCCGGGGTCGGGGTCGGGGCACCCTTGGCCCCATCGGGTTGCGGAAGCGGCGGAGGGGTCGTTTCGGACACGGCGGGCAACCTGGTTCTAGGGAAACTCGATGCGCGCGACATACCGGCGCGCGTTCCGACAATACAAATTTAAGGTTTGTCTGCCAGAGTGATCGCTGTCGGATCATTCAGGGGCGGAAGGTCCGATGCTTCCTCCGTATCACCTGGCCGCGCCTTCGGGCGCGGCTTTTTTGATGACGCGCGACAGCATATGCGACATCGCCCTGATTGACGAATGTGACACGGGGGACTAACGTCCGGCGTCAATAACGGCCAAGTCCAACAGGGACGCGGGGGAGTGCTGCCAGAATGGCGCATTCCCCCATTTCCGTTCCACTCCCACCTTTGTCGCAGCCCGCGCGATGCGCGGGATTCCGCCGCGGGACCACCACGGAAAGGTTATTGATGCGGTCCTGACAGCGCCGTGTGGGCATGTTACCAGCGCGCCCAGCGCCTTCAGCCGAAAGGAACAGACATGGCTCGCACTTCTTCCGCCGTTCTCGCCGCCCTGCTCGCCGTCGCGCCGGTCGTGGCCGCGGTCGCCCAGACCGCCCCCGACAGCACCACCGCCACGCCGGTCGTGACGCCCGAGACCGCCGCTGCTGCCGATGCCACCGCTGCCGGCGCTGCCGCCGAAGCGGCGAGCGATGCGGCCGCCGCGGCCGACGACGCCGCCAAGGCGGCGACCGGCGCCGCCCAGGCCGGTGCCGATGCCGCCACCGCCGCAAGCGATGCGGCGACTGCGGCCGCTAGCGATGCGGCGGCTGCCGCCACGACCGATGCCGCCACGGGCACCACCGCCGCCCCGGTTGGCGCCACGCCGACCGCCACTGGCACCACCGCCGCACCCGCAGCGCCCGCCGATACCCCGGCCGCCGCTGCCCCTGCCGCCGATGCGGCGACTCCGCCGGCCGCCGGCGCGCCCGCTGCCGGCGCAGCCCCTGCCCCGGCCGCCGACCAGGTCGGCGCCTACTACAACAAGTCGACCCATGACGCCTGGCTGCTGCGCTGCCTGAAGACGCAGGACGGCAAGGACCCGTGCGAGCTGTACCAGCTGCTCAAGGACCAGGCCGGCAAGTCGGTGGCCGAGGTCTCGGTGATCCCGTTCACCGGCGAGGCCGCTGCGATCATCAACTTTGTGGCTCCGCTGGAAACCGATCTTCAGGCCGGCCTGGGGCTGCAGATCGACGCCGGCAAGAACAACGCCTATCCGTTCCTGGTCTGCGCGCCGGTCGGCTGCGTGTCGCGGATCGGCCTGACCGAGGCCGAACTGGGGCGGTTCAAGAACGGCAACAAGGCCACTGTCTCGCTGCTGCCCTTTGGCGCCGATCCCAAAGCGAACCTGGTCAAGCTGGACGTGTCGCTGAAGGGGTTCACCGCCGGCTTCAACGCGCTGCAAGAGGTCGTGAAGGCCAACCAGTAAGCGGCTGGGCCAGGCAGAAAAGAAAGGGGCGCCCAGCGGCGCCCCTTTTTCCTTGTCACGTTGCGGGCCGCGTCATGCGGCCCGGTGCCCGATCACTTCCCGATCGTGAGCGCCACGAACCGCGGCTCGCCGTCCCGCCGGATCAGGACCAGCAACGACTGGCGGCCGGCCTCTTTTGCCTCGGCGATGCGGGCGTTCAGGTCGGCCAGGGTGGCGACGGGCTGCTGGCCCGCCTCGACGATCAGGTCGCCGCTGCGCAGCCCCTTGGCAGAGGCGTCGCTTTCCGGGTCGATCTCCTGCACCACCAGCCCGCGCGAGCCCTCGGGCACCCGCAGCCGCGCGGCCAGTTCCGGGGTCAGCGGCGCCAGCTTCATGCCCAGCACCTGCTGGCTGGCCGCGCCGCCCGGCCCGGTCGTTCCGTCGGGCGTGGTCCCCTGCCCGTCGGCATCGGCCAGCTCGCGCCGGCCCAGGGTGACCTTCAGTTCGACCGGCTTGCCGTCGCGCTGGACGGTGACGTCCACCGCCTCGCCCACCGGCGCGTCGGCCACCCGGCGCACCAGGTCGCGCGTGTCGGCCACGTCACCGCCGGCAAAGCGGGTGATGACGTCGCCGGCCTTCATCCCGGCATCGGCCGCCG
The DNA here is from genome assembly GCF_000763805.1 of Paracoccus sphaerophysae. GTDB lineage: Bacteria > Pseudomonadota > Alphaproteobacteria > Rhodobacterales > Rhodobacteraceae > Paracoccus > Paracoccus sphaerophysae. The sequence continues at coordinate 20,821 of NZ_JRKS01000029.1, forward strand.
GGCCCGCCGGCACATCCGTGACCATCGCCCCCGCGTCAGAGGCGAGGCCCAGCGAATCGGCGATGTCCTGGGTAACGTCCTGGATCTTGACCCCCAGCCAGCCGCGGCGGGTTTCGCCAAAGTCACGCAGCTGGTCGACGACCTTGGTCACGACGTTAGACGCCATCGAGAAGCCGATCCCGATCGAGCCCCCGTTCGGCGACAGGATCGCGGTGTTCACGCCCACGACCTCGCCGTTCATGTTGAAGAGCGGCCCCCCCGAGTTGCCGCGGTTGATCGCCGCGTCGGTCTGGATGAAGTCGTCATAGGTGCCGGTGAGCGCCCGGCTTTTCGCCGAGATGATGCCGGAGGAGGCCGACAGGCCCTGCCCCAGCGGGTTCCCCAAGGCCAGCACCCAGTCGCCGACACGCGCCTTGTCGCTGTCGCCGAACTTCACGAAGGGCAGCGGCTTTTCCGCCTCGACCTTCAGCACCGCGATGTCGGTGGTCGGGTCGGTGCCGATCAGCTTGGCCGGCAGCTTGGCGCCGGAATAAAACTCGACCTCGATCTCGTCGGCGCCGTCGATGACGTGGTTGTTGGTGACGATCAGCCCGTCAGAGGACACCACGAACCCCGACCCCAGCGCGTTCGAGCGTTCGCGCGACATCGGACCCTGGTCACCGAACGGCGCACCGTCCTCGTCGAACGGGTTGCCCTGGTCCGGGCCGCCGGGCATGCCGGGGATCCCGAAGTCGCGGAACAGGTCGGAAAACGGGCTGCCATCGGGGAACATCGGCCCCTGGTTGACCGGGCGCGACACGACCGACGTCGTGGTGATGTTGACCACCGCGGGGCTGACCTGTTCCACGATCGAGGCGAAGCTGTCGGGCATCACCTGTCCGGCGGTCACCGCAGGCTTCTGCACGTCGATCGGCGCGTTGGCATTGGCGGCCTCGGGGACCTTGCCGGTCATCGGCTGGTCGGGCGTGGTGGTGGTTGCGGGCATGTTGCCCTGGGTCGCCGCCGGCGCCTGCGCCTGCGCGTCGTCCGCGGGCGGCACTGGCTGCGCCTGCTGGGCGATCGCCGGTGACAGGGCGAGCGTCAGCGCAAGCGCCGAGGCGGTGAGGCTCGGGCGCGGGGGTCTTACCTTGAGATTCATGTATGTTCTCCATGACGCTACCGGATCGGCTCCGGTCCGGCGGCCGGTTGGTTGTGGGCCTTAATGTGGCCTCTGGTTGCGCGATGGCAACAGCGGTCGCGTCATTTCGTCGTGACTGCGATCGTGATTTGACATGGCGCGCGGCAAAAAAAGGCGCGGCCGTTACGGGCCGCGCCTGTCATCTGTCGCATCCCGGATGGGACGCCCGATCAGTTCGCCGGCGGAGGCTGGTCCGTGGCCGCCGCCCCCGTCGCCGCCGGCCCCGTGACCGGGTCGTTAGCGGTCGCCCCGGCCGGCGTGTCTGCTGCGCCGGTCTCGGGCACCGTCCCCGCAGCCGTGCCGGTTGCAGGCGTCGCGGGCGCGGTCGTCGCCGGCACCTCGGCGGGGGCGACGACGGCCGTCGTCCCGTCGCTGGCCGGGCCACCTTCGGCGCGCGCCGCGGCCTCTGCCGCCGCGGCCGCTGCCGCCGCCGCCTGCGCTGCGGCCTGGGCTGCGACCTCGCTGGTCGAGGGGGCGTCCGGCGGCACCGCCGCTGCGACCTCGGGCGGGACACTGGTGGGGCCCACCCCGGGCGTCCCGGCGCCGCCTGCCCCCAGATAGCTGAAGAACTCACCCTCGGGGTTGATGACCAGAGAGCTGTTCTGCCCCTTCAGCGCCCGCTCGTAGGCGGTCATGGAACGGGTGAAGGCGAAGAACTCGGGGTCCTTGCCGAAGGCCTCGGCATAGATCGCGTTGCGCTGCGCGTCGGCCTCACCGCGGACGATCTCGGCCTTGCGGCGCGCGTCCGAGGTCAGCTCGACCACCGTCCGGTCGGCCGAGGCGCGCACCCGCTGCGCCGCCTCGCCCCCGCGGGCGATCTCGTCGGCGGCCTCGCGTTCCCGTTCGGCCCGCATCCGGGCGTACGTCGCGTTGAGGTTCTGTTCGGGCAGGTCGGTGCGGGTCAGGCGCACGTCGATGATCTGCACCCCCAGGGCCTCAGCCTCGCCCCGCGCGGCGTCGCGGATCTGGCCCATGAGGTTGGTGCGGTCCTGCGACAGCACGGCGGTCGAGGGCACCGAACCCAGCACCTGCCGGATCGCGTTGGTCAGGATGCCGGCGAGGCGGTTCTGGGCAAATTCGATCCCGCCCTCGCCGGTGGCGCGGCGGAAGGTCACCGCATCGGCCACCTGCCAGCGCGCGAAGGCGTCGACGACAAGGCGGCGGTCGTCCAGCGGCGTGACCTCCATCGGGTCGGTGGGCAGGCCGAGGATGCGCGCGTCATAGCGCACGACGCGGTCGATGACCGGCATCTTGAAGCCCAGCCCGGGTTCCTCGCGGACCGCGACGACCTCGCCAAAGCGCAGAACCAGCGCCTTTTCGCGGACGTCCACAATGTAGACCGAGGCCATGACGAGCAGCCCCAGGACGATCACCACGGGCAGGGCAAAGAAGGAAAGCGCGCGGCGCATCAGTTGCTCCCCGTCGGCTGGTTGCTGGTGGTGGGCGCGGCCTGCGGCTGCGCGGCGGGCGCGGCGGGGCGCAGCTGGTCAAGCGGCAGATAGGGCACGACGCCCTGCCCGCCCCCGGGCTGGTTCTCGATCAGCACCTTGTTCACGCCGCCAAGCACCCGCTCCATCGTTTCCAGGTACATCCGGCGGCGGGTCACGTCCGGCGCCTTGACGTATTCGTCATAGACCGAGTTGAACCGCGCCGCCTCGCCCTGGGCGTCGTTGACGGCCTGGGCGCGATAGGCCTCGGACTGTTCGACCAGCGCCGCGGCCTCACCGCGGGCATTGGCCAGAACCCGGTTGGCATAGGCGTCGGCCTCTTTTTCCAGCCGGTCGCGTTCCTGCTGGGCGGCCTGCACCTCGCGGAAGCTGTCGATGACCTCTTGCGGGGGGTCGGCGCGGCCCAGGTTGACCCGGACGATGTTGATGCCGGCCTGATAGCTGTCCAGCGTCTGCTGGATGGCGATTTCGGCGTCGCGCGCGATCTGGCCGCGGTCGCGGTTCAGGATCGGCGCCAGTTCCGACCGGGCCACGATATCGCGCAGGGCGCTTTCGGCCACGGCGCGGATGGTGCCTTCGGGGTCGGCGAGGTTGAACAGGAATTGCTCGGGGTTCGAGACGTTCCAGACGACCTGATAGCTCATGTCCACGATGTTCTGGTCGCGGGTCAGCATCAGCCCGCTGTCCAGCGCGTCGCGGCCCATCCCGATCTCGATCGTGCGTTCGCCGGTCACCGCCACGATCTGGCGGGTGATGAAGGGCCAGGGCGCAAAGTTCAGACCCTCGTCGCGCACGGCATAGGGCTTGCCGAACAGAAGTTCGACGGATTTCTCGCCGGTATCGACCTGGTAGAAGCTGGCGAAGGCCCACAGACCCGCCGCGGCGAGCGCGGCGATGCCCCACTTGCCGCGATCCATGCGCGGCATGGCCGGGCGGGGACCGCGCGGGCCGCCGGTGCGACGAGTGGCGTCATCGCGGCCGCCCATCAGGACGCGCAGCCGGTCCTGACCCTTGCGCATCAGCTCCTCGATTTCCGGGATCTGCGGGTCGGGGCGCTGGCCGCCCGAGGGCGGCTGCTTGCCGCCGGGCTGGCCCCAGGGGCGCTGCGGCTCTCCGCGTTCGGGGCGCGGCGATTGCGGGCGGTCGTCGTCGTTTCCGCCGCCTGCGCTGCCGCCGCCCCAGGGTCCTTGTGCCATCCTCAAGCCTTTCGTCAGAAGTCCCGTTGTAACTAGGGGCTAACCCCGCCGGAACAAGGGCAAAGTGCCGTCAGACCACGGCGCCGCCGGCGCGCCGCACGGGCGTGCGCATGGTCACCAGCTCTTCGGCCAGGGTCGGGTGGACGGCCATCGCCGCGTCGAACTGTTCCTTGGTCGCGCCCATGCCCATCGCCACGGCGACCAGCTGGATCATCTCGCCGGCCTCGGGGACGAACAGGTGGCAGCCCAGCACCCGGCGGGTGTCGGCGCAGACGACCAGCTTCATCATCGCCCGCGCCTCGGACCCGGCGAACAGCGACCGCATCGGACGGAAGCTGGCCGCATAGACCTCGATCGGGCCCTGCGCGGCGGCGGCTTCCTCGGTCAGGCCGATGGTGCCCAGTTCGTGCGGGCGGACATAGACGGCGCTGGCGACCAGGTCGTGATCCACGCAGCGCGGCTGGGCGCCAAAGACGGTGTCGGCGAAGCTGTGGCCCTCGCGGATCGCCACCGGGGTCAGGTTCACCCGGTCGGTCACGTCCCCCACCGCAAAGATCGAGGGCACCGCGGTCTGCGACCAGCGATCGACCACGATCTCGCCCTTGCGGCCCAGCTTGACCCCGGTGTTTTCCAGTCCCAGCCCGGCGGTATAGGGGTGGCGGCCGGTGGCGAACATCACCGCGTCGTGGGTTTCGGCCGATCCGTCCTCGTAGGTCACGCGAATGGCGTCTCCGTCACGGTCCAGCCGCGCCGGGTTCGCGTTCAGCCGCATGGTCACGCCGATGTCTTCAAGCTGGTGCGTCACCAGCGCGCGGCATTCCTCGTCAAAGCCGCGCAGCAGCCTGTCGCCGCGATAGCACAGCGTGGTGTCGGACCCGAGGCCGTTCAGGATGGTGGCGAATTCGCAGGCGATGAAGCCGCCGCCGACGACCAGCACCCGCCGCGGCAGGGTTTCCATCGTGAACAGGTCGTCCGAGATCATCCCCAGTTCCTCGCCCGGGATGCCGGGCAGGCTGGGGCGGCCGCCGACCGCGATGAGGATGTGCTTGGCGGTGAAGCGCTCGCCGGTCGACAGTTCCACCGTATGGTGATCGACCAGTGTGGCGCGGGCGTGGTGGATGTCCACCCCGGCCGCGGTCAGGCCGCCCTCGTAAAGACCTTCCAGCCGCGACAGTTCGTCGTGCAGTTTGTCGCGGAATGCGGGCCAGTCAAAGCGGCCCGCGGTCGCCTCGGCCCAGCCATAGCCCCGTGCCTCGGCCGCGGCGGCGGGGGCGGTCGAGGCAAAGATCATCAGCTTCTTCGGCACGCAGCCGCGGATGACGCAGGTGCCGCCCATGCGGCTTTCCTCGGCGATCCCCACCCGCGCGCCGTGCTGGCTTGAGGCGATGCGCGCCGCCCGGACCCCGCCCGAGCCGCCGCCGATGACGAACAGATCATAGTCGAAGCTCATGCCACGCCCTCGATCCGGGTCAGTTCGATCACCGACCCGTCCGGGCTGCCGATCAGGGCCAGCTGGCACATGTTCAGAAACAGCCCGTGTTCCACCACGCCGGGGATGGCGGACAGGCCGCGCGCCAGCTGGGCCGGGTCGCCGATGCAGTCCAGCGACAGGTCGAGGATCACGTTGTCCTCGTCGGTGCGGAACACAACGCCGTCGCGCTGGCGCAGCAGCATCGGGCGCTGGCTGAGCCCCGCCGAATCGAGCAGGCGCTGGATATGGACCCGCGTCACCTCGAGCCCGAACGGGATCACCTCGACCGGCAGATGGAACGCGCCCAGCGTTTCGACCACCTTGCCGGGATCGGCGATCACGACCATCCGGTCCGAGGCCGCGGCGGTGATCTTTTCGCGCAGATGCGCCCCGCCGCCGCCCTTGATGAGGTTCAGGTCGGGGTCGATCTCGTCGGCGCCGTCGATGGTCAGGTCCAGCCAGCCGATCTCGTCCAGCTCCTCGATCCGCAGGCCCAGCTGCCCGGCCAGGTCGCAGGTGGCGCGGCTGGTCGCGGCGCAACGCAGGCGCAGCCCCTCGGCCCGCACCCGTTCGGCCAGCCGGTGGACCATGAACACGGCGGTGGAACCGGTGCCGAGCCCCAGCCGCATCCCGTCCTGCACCAGCGCCACGGCGGCGCGGGCGGCGGCGTCCTTGGCCGTGTCTGATGGGGAAAGCTCGGGCATGGCGCCGCTCCTTTTGTCGGTGGTGTCGGGGATATAGCGGCGATCACGGCCGGGTGCGAGAGGCAGCCGGCCACACGCGCCCGTCGCGGCGCGGGGTCAGGCCTTGCCGGGATCGGCGACCGCCTCGAAGCTGTGGAAGGGGACGTTCCACAATTGACCGCCCACCTCCTCGACCCGCATCATGTAGACGGTCTGCACGATGTCGCGGGTCGCCGGGTCGATCCGGATCGGGCCGCGGGGCGACTCGAAGGCCATGCCCTTCATCGCCTCGACCAGCCCCTTGCCGGTCGCGTCGCCGCCGGTCTTCTTCAGCGCCTCGAACAGCAGATGCGCGCCGTCATGAGCGGCCACGGCCATGAAGTTCGGCCGCATCCGGTAGCGTTCCATGAATTCTGTCACGAAGGCGCGGTTCGTCTCGGACGGCAGCGCGGCGCTGTAGTGAAGGCCCGTCACCAGCCCCAGCGCGGCGTCGCCCATCTGCGGCAGCACGATGTCGTCGGTCACCGACCCGTCAGCGACCAGCCGGATGCCGGACTTGTCCAGCCCCCGTTCCACCCATTGCTTGAGGAACGGCGCGCCCACGCCCGAGGGCAGGAACACGAACAGCGACTGTGGGCGGGCATCGGCGACCCGCTGCAGGAACGGCGCGAAATCGGGGTTCTGCATCGGCACCCGCAGGCTTTCGGTGATGGTGCCGCCGGCCTCGGCAAAGACTCGGGCAAAGGTCTTTTCGGCGTCCTGCCCCGGCCCGTAGTCCAGAACCAGCGTCATCGCCTGGCTGAGGCCGTCGCCGGCCATCCAGCGCGCGATCACGCTGGTCACCTGCGGCGTGGTGTAGCTGGTGCGCACGATCATCGGCGAGGCCTCGGTCACCGACGAGGTCGCGGCCACCATCACGATCTGCGCCACCCCGGCCCGCGCCGACACCGGCGCGACGGCCAGCGCTAGCGGGGTCAGGCCAAAGCCGCCCAGCACCTCGACCCCGCCCTGGGTCACCATTTCCTGGGCGATGCGGCGGGTGGTGTCGGCGGTGCCGGCATCGTCCTGCACCACCGGCTCGATCCGGCGGCCGGCGACGCCGTCGCCGTGGCGTTCGAGATACAGCCGGAACCCGGCCTCGATCTGCTGGCCATAGGCGGCGAAGGGGCCGGTCAGCGGCAGGATCAGCCCGACCTTCAGCGGCGCGTCCTGCGCCAGCGCCGGCATCGCCAGACCCGCGCCCAGCGCGGCGGCCCCGGTCAGAAGGCTGCGTCGATCCATGTCTCTTTCTCCGCCGGATCCCAAATCGGCGCGACTATGCCGCGGGCGGCGGGACGGCTGCAAATGCAAACTTGATCCGCGCGCACCCCTGCCCCATGGTGCGCCGGTCACCGCGACACCACGACCGCGGACCAGCCAACAGACGGAGGAGAAAGACATGCACCTGACCCGCCTCATCACCGCTGCCGCGACGGCCGCGACCCTGGCCGCGGCGCCGCTGACCGCCTCGGCGGCCGAATTCATCAACGTCCTGACCGGCGGCACCTCGGGCGTCTATTATCCGATGGGCGTCGCGATGTCGGAGATCTGGGGCAAGGGCATTGCCGATTCCCGGGTCCAGGTGCAGGCCACCAAGGCCTCGGTCGAAAACCTTAACCTGCTGCAGCAGGGCAAGGGCGAGGCCGGGTTCGCGCTGGGTGACAGCGTGCAGATGGCGTGGGAAGGCAACGAAGAGGCCGGCTTCAAGAGCAAGCTCGACAAGCTGCGCGCCATTGGGGCGATCTATCCCAACTATATCCAGATCGTCGCGGCCAAGGATTCCGGTATCGCCAGCCTTGCCGACCTCAAGGGCAAGAGCCTGTCGGTCGGCGCCGCCAAGTCGGGGACCGAGCTGAACGCCCGCGCCATCCTGGGCGCGGCGGGCATGTCCTACGAGGATCTGGGCAAGGTCGAATACCTGCCCTTCGCGGAATCGGTCGAACTGATGAAGAACCGCCAGCTGGATGCCACCCTGCAATCGGCGGGGCTGGGCGTGGCCTCGCTGAAGGACCTGGCGACCTCGACCCCGATCACGGTGATCCCGGTGCCGGCCGACCTGGTCGGCAAGCTGGGCGGCGCCTATCTCGAAGGCAATATCCCGGCCGGCACCTATACCGGCCAGGACGCCGACGTGCCGACCGCGGCGGTCACCAACATCCTCGTCACCCATGACGGCGTCCCCGAGGAAACCGTCTACCAGATGACCAAGCAGCTGTTCGAGAACCTCGACACGCTCAAGGCCGCCCATGCCGCCGGCAACTCGATCGACCCGGCCAAGGCGGCCGAGAACCTGCCGATCCCGCTGCACCCGGGGGCCGAGCGCTATTACAAGGAAGCCGGCATCCTCAAGTGAGGCGCCAGGCCGGCGCGCGCCCCAGTCGCGCGCGCCGGATTTCCATCCGGGGCGGGCGCAGACAGCGCGGCCCCGCGTCTCGTTTCGCCAAGGCGCTTTCCCATGACCCATTCGCCCCTGCCCCACGCCGATCCCGGCCATCCCCACCGGCTGCCGCCCGATGCGCGCGACCTGGCGATCCACGATCCGATGGCCGAAAGCTTTCCGCCCGGGTTGCAGGGGCGGCTGCTGTGGGCGATCGCCATCGCCTTTTCGGTGTTCCAGATCGCCACGGCCGCGCATTTCGTGGATTTTCCCAGCCAGGTCGTGCGCGCGGTCCATGTCGGTTTCCTGATGCTGCTGGTGTTCCCGCTCATCGCCAATGCGCGCCGCGCCGGGCCGCTGGTGCTGGCCGCGGCATGGGCGCTGGCGCTGGCCGGCGTGGGCGTGGCGCTGTATCAGTGGCTGTACTACGACGAACTCCTGCTGCGCGCCGGCGATCCGAACCGGACCGACATCATCGTCGGCATCATCGCCCTGGTCACCGTCTTCCTCGCCGCCTGGGCCGAGATGGGGATCGCGCTGCCGCTGATCTCGGGCGCATTCCTCGCCTATGCGCTGTTCGGCCAGTATGCGCCGGGACTGTTCCAGACCCGCGGCTATGACCTCAGCCAGGTGATCGAGCAGATGGCCTTCGGCACCGAGGGCATCTACGGCATCCCGATCTATGTCAGCTCGTCCTACATCTTCCTGTTCATCCTGTTCGGGGCGTTTCTGGAAAAAGCCGGGATGATCAAGCTGTTCACCGACGTCTCGCTGGGGCTGGTCGGGCATCTGCTGGGCGGGCCGGCCAAGGTCGCGGTGGTCAGTTCGGCGCTGATGGGCACGATCTCGGGCTCGGGGGTGGCCAACGTCGTCACTACCGGCCAGTTCACCATCCCGCTGATGAAGCGCTTCGGCTATCGCGCGGCCTTTGCCGGCGGCGTCGAATCCACCGCCTCGATGGGCGGACAGCTGATGCCGCCGGTGATGGGCGCGGTGGCCTTCATCATGGCCGAGACACTGGGCGTGGAATATATCGAGGTCATCAAGGCCGCGATCATACCCGCCATCCTGTATTTCGGCGCCGCCTTCTGGATGGTCCATCTCGAGGCCGGCAAGCGCGGCCTCGTCGGCATGTCCGAGGCGGACCTGCCCTCGCCCCGCCGGGCGCTGATCGAGGGCTGGTACCTGCTGCTGCCGCTGGCCGTGCTGGTGTGGCTGCTGTTTTCCGGGACCACCCCGCTTTACGCGGGGACCATCGGGCTGGCGCTGACCATCGTGCTGATCCTCGGCGCCTCGATCGCGCTGGGGATGCCGGCCGGGGTGATCCGGGCGATCGTCTGGATCGGGCTCGGGCTGGCCTGCGCGTGGATCTTTTCCAACGACCTGCGCTATGCGATGCCGCTGGTGGGCGGGCTGGTCGGGCTGCTGGTGCTGGCCAACCTGCTGACCCGCGGCGGGCGAGAGACGTTGCGCATCTGCGTTGACAGCCTGGCCGACGGGGCCAAGACCGCCCTGCCCGTCGGCGTCGCCTGCGCGCTGGTCGGCATCATCATGGGCACGGTCACGCTGACCGGGGTCGCCACCACGCTGGGCAGCGTCATCGTGTCGCTGGGCCAGGGCAACCTGTTCCTGTCGCTGCTGCTGACGATGGTGACCTGCATCGTGCTGGGGATGGGGATCCCGACGATCCCGAATTACATCATTACCTCGACCATCGCCGCGGCCGCCCTGCTGCAACTGGGCGTGCCGCTGATCGTCAGCCACATGTTCGTCTTCTACTTCGGCATCCTCGCCGACCTGACGCCGCCGGTGGCGCTGGCCTGCTTTGCCGCCGCGCCGATCGCGCGGGAAAGCGGGCTGAAGATCAGCTTCGAGGCGCTCAAGATCGCCGCGGCGGGGTTCGTCGTGCCGTTCATGGCGGTCTATGCGCCGGCGCTGATGCTGCAGGATGGCGGGCCCCTGGCTGCGGCGATCGGCTATTGGCCGGCGGTGGCATATATCTTCGTCAAGACCGTGCTGGCGATGGGGCTGTGGGGCATCGCGGTGATCGGCTGGATGAACCGCCTGCTGGTGCCGTGGGAGCGGGTGCTGGCGATGCTCACCTCGTTCACCCTGATCTATGCCGCGCCGTGGAGCGACGGGGTCGGCGTCGTCCTGGCGGCTCTGTTCATCGGCTGGATGTGGACCACGCTCCGCAAGGCCCGCACGGCATGAGCGCCTGCCTGATGACCGGCGCCCTGGCGCTGGCCGTCCATGGCGGCTTCACCCTGGGCTGGACCCATTCCGTCGAACGGGTCGAGTGGCGGGAAACCTGGCGGGTCGAGGGCGGCCGGCTGCACCTGATCGAGGCGCGTATCCGCGGGTCGGGCGCCGGGATGGAACCCGGCGAGGGGTCGGTCTGGCGCGACGGCTGGTGGGTCTGGCAGCCCGACGTCTCGCTGCCCGCGCTGACCCTCGCCGCATCGGGCGCGACCGGCGGCGGCTGGCAGCTCTGCACCGATGCCGGCTGCCGCGAGCTGGGCCGGGAGCCCGGCCCCGGCACTACCCTGCGCCCCTGCCCCTGGAGAAACGGCCCCTGACGACCCGGCCCCATCGGGCGGTCAGAAATATCCCGGGGTGAGGCGCGGCACGCGCCGAGGGGCAGCGCCCCTTTCCTTACCGGAACAGGATCAGCGACCCCGGCGACCACCCGACGCGGACCCGCGTGCCCAGGTCCGGCAGCTCGCGGCCAAACACGTTGCGCATCGAGATGCGGATCTCGTGCGGCTGGCCGCCGAACGTGTCCGGGCTGTCCAGGATCACGTCGTAATAGCTCATGTCGCCGTAATAGACGACCTCGTCGATGATCCCCTCGGTCACCCGGTCTGTCGCCGGCGCGGTGGCCGCAAGCAGCGTCACCGCCTCGGGGCGGAAGCCGATCGAGGGCGCCGGATCGCCCGGATCGGCGTGGCTGACATTCGCGGCCGGGATCTCGACCTGGCCGAAGCCTGGCGCCTCGACGGTGACGCCGGTGGCGGTCTCGCCCAGGATGCGGGCGGGCATGAAGTTCATCACCCCGATGAAATCCGCCACCCGCCGGCTTGCCGGACGGGTATACAGCTCCTCGGCGGTGGCCAGCTGGGCGATGTTGCCCTCGAACATGACGGCGATGCGGTCGGACATGACCAGCGCCTCTTCCTGGTCGTGGGTGACCAGCACGAAGGTGATGCCGACCTGGCGCTGCAGCTTGATCAGCTCGACCTGCATCTGCTCTCGCATCTTGCGGTCCAGCGCCGACAGCGGCTCGTCCAGCAGCAGCACCTTGGGTTTCAGGATCAGCGCGCGGGCCAGCGCGACCCGCTGCCGCTGCCCGCCCGACAGCGCGTGGGCGGCACGGGCGCCGTAGCCCTTGAGCCCCACCATCCCCAGCGCCTCATCGACCGCCGCCGCCTTTTCGGCCCGCGAGCGGGGATCGCGGCGCAGGCCGAACGCCACGTTGTCGGCCACCGTCAGATGCGGGAAGATCGCATAGGACTGGAACACCATGTTGGTGGGCCGGGCGTTCGCCGGCACCCCGGCCATGTCCTTGCCGTCGATCAGCACCACGCCCGAGGAGATGTCCTCGAACCCGGCGATCGTGCGCAGCAGCGTGGTCTTGCCGCAGCCCGAGGGGCCCAGCAGGGAAAAGAACTCGGCCTCGTGGATGGTCAGGTCGATGCCGCGCAGGGCGTGATAGTCGCCATAGTATTTCTGCACGCCCCGGCACTGGATCATCGGCTTGCGGCCGGCGATGGGGGTCGGGCGGCCTTCGGCGTCGCGGGCAGGGGCATAGCTCGTCATGGGGGTGGTCAAATGAAACCTCCGCTGTCCTTCTGGCCGGTGCGGGCAACGCCGCGGCGGCGGAAATATTCGGCGACCGTCAGCAGCAGGATCGACATCGCCACCAGCACCGTTCCCAGCGCCATGATCATCGGGATCGACTTGGGGAACCGCAGCTGGCTGAAGATATAGGTCGGCAGCGTCGGCTCGTTCCCGGCCAGGAAGAAGGCGATGATGAATTCGTCCAGGCTGATCGTGAAGCTCATCAGCATGGCCGAGATGATGCCGGGCATCACCAGCGGCAGGATCACCAGGCGAAACGCGCTCAACTTGGTTTCGCCCAGGTCCTGCGCGGCTTCCTCGAGCGAGCGGTCCAGCGACGAGAAGGCGGTGGTCAGGATCGCAACCGCGTAGGGCATGCAGATCAGCGTGTGCCCCAGGATCACCGTGAACACCGACAGCGGGATGCCGATCCCCAGCAGCACCACCAGCAGCGAGATGCTGACGATGATCTCGGGCAGCACCAGCGGCAGCATGATCAGCCCCATGATCGGCCCCTTGCCGGGGAACGCAAACCGGGTCGAGGCGCGGGCCGCGAACAGCCCCAGGCAGGTCGCGAACACGGCCGAGCTGACCGCGATGGTCAGCGAGTTCAGCATCGCCCGGCGCAGCGTGGCATTGCCCCACATCTGCGCGAACCATTCAGTGGTGAAGCCCTTCAGCGGAAAGGCGATGATGGTGCCCGAGTTGAACGCGAAGACCGGCAGCAGCAGGATCGGCGCATACAGGAACAGCAGATAGGCGATCGCATACGCCCTGAGCCCACCGCCCCGCATCAGCGCATCCTCAGGAAGCGGCGGTTGAGGAACAGGAACACCAGCGCCAGCACGGTCACGATCAGCATCGCCGTCACCGCGATGGCCGAGCCCAGCGGCTTGTTGTCGATGTCCAGCATCTGCGCCTGGATGAGGTTCGCCACCATCGGGATCTTGCCGCCGCCGATGATCGTGGGCGTCACGTAGTCGCCGATGGTGGGGATGAACACGATCAGCACCGCCGCGAGCACGCCGGGCATCGCCAGCGGCAGGGTGACGCGCCAAAAGGTCATCAGCCGGCTTTCGCCCAAGTCGCGCCCGGCTTCCAGCAGCGAGCGGTCGATCTTTTCCAGCGCCACATAGATCGGCAGGATCGCGAACGGCGCATAGGCATGGGCCAGCGTCGTGATGATCGACCCGGTGTTGTACAGCAGGAAGGTGAGCGGCTGGTCGATCAGCCCCAGGCTCTTGAGACCCGAGTTGATGACCCCGTTATGCCCCAGGATCACCTTCCACAGGAATACCCGGATCAGGTAGCTGGTCCAGAACGGGATGGTGATCAGGAACAGCCACAGCGACTTGTGGTCCGGCCGCACGACGAAGGACAGGAAATAGGCAACCGGAAAGGCCAGCGCCACGGTGACCACGGTGACCATCCCCGCGACCAGCAGCGACCGCAGCATCAGCGTCCGAAAGATCGGATCAGCCCAGACCGCGCGATAGTTCTCGAACGTGAACTCGCGGATAATCGTCTGATAGCCGTCCTTGAAGAACGAAAATGCGACGATCGTCAGCAGCGGCACCGCCAGCATCAGCAGCGCATAGATGAAGGGCGGGGCGACGATCCGCAGCCCCTGCGCCGATTCCGATCCGCTGGCTGAGGCCATGCATTCCTCCGGGTTCCGATCGCATCAATTCCATAGGCTTGCGCAAAGGAAAAGCCGTTTTCGCGCCCTCGCCCAGGGTTTCGGCGCGGCAGTTCAGGCGGCGCGAGGCTCTGGCGCGAAACCGGGCAGAAACCGGGGGTGGGAAGGCGCTCCGAACGGCGCAGGAAAAAGGCCTTGCTGACCTTATCGACGTCTCGACAGGGGCGCGACGCCCGTGCAATCTTCCGATCGCATCTAGACGGAGCGCGGCGCACGCAATGCCGCGCCCGCGACAGTGGAGGACCAGATGACCCAGAAGACCCAACTCGACCGCCGGTCGTTCCTGACCCGCGCGACCGTGGGCGGCGCGGCCGCCGCCGCCGGCGCGACGCTCGCCGCCCCCGCCATCGCGCAGGAAGCGCCCACCATCAACTGGCGCGTCGCGTCGTCGTTCCCCAAGTCGCTGGACACGATCTATGGCAGCGCCGAGGACGTGGCGACCCGGCTCAAGGAAGCGACCGACGGCAAGTTCACCCTGCAGGTGTTCGCGGCGGGCGAGCTCGTCCCCGGGCTCGAGGCGATGAACGCCACCTCGAACGGCACGGTCGAGTGCTCGAACTCGGTCGGCTACTACAACTGGGGCAAGGACCCGGCCTTTGCCTGCGGCGCCGACCTGCCGTTCACCTTCAACGCCCGGTCCAAGGCGGCCTACAACTATCAGGGCGGCGGGATCGACACCTACAACGAATTCCTCGCCACCCAGAACCTGATCGCCTTCCCGGTCGGCAACACCGGCTCGCAGATGGGCGGCTGGTACCGCAAGGAAATCAAGTCGCTCGAGGACATGAAGGGCCTCAAGATGCGGATCTCGGGCCTCGCCGGCAAGGTGATGGAAAAGCTGGGCGTTGTGCCCCAGCAGATCGCCGGCGGCGATATCTATCCGTCGCTGGAAAAGGGCACCATCGACGCGGCCGAATGGGTCGGCCCCTATGACGACGAGAAGCTGGGCTTCCAGAAGGTCGCGCCCTACTACTATTACCCCGGCTTCTGGGAAGGCGGGCCGACGGTCGGCTTCTTCGTCAACCTGGCCAAGTGGAACGAGCTGCCGGAAAGCTACAAGTCGCTGCTGCGCACCTGCTGCCAGGCGGCCGACCAGAACACGCTGGCCAAGTACGACTACAAGAACCCGACTGCGCTGAAGAACCTCGTCGCCGCCGGCGCCCAGCTGCGCCCGTTCCCCGAGGACGTGATGGTCGCGGCCTTCGACGCCTCGCGTCAGATCTACGAGGAGCTGGCCGGCCAGAACGCGTCGTTCAAGAAGCAATGGGACGCGCAGAAGGCTTATCTGAACGACTGGTTCCTGTACCAGCAGACCACCGACTATACCTTTGACACGATGATGATGATCCAGCAGCGCAACAACAAGCTGGCCGCAGCGGATGCCGCGGCTGCGCCTGCGGCGGCCCCGGCGCCCGCGGCTCCGGCCGACGCTGCGGCGCCGGCGGCCGGGGCGGCCAAGCCCTGATCCTCTGGATCTGACGCGATCGAAGGCCGCCGCCCCTGACCGGGCTGCGGCCTTTTCATGCCCGCCCGAGCGGAGCGCGGCCCGCAAGCGAAAAGGGCGGCCCTTGCGGGGCCGCCCTGTGTCGTGTCGGTGGCCTGGGAACAGGCTCAGTTGGAGGCAGGCGCCAGCCCCGGAGGCGGGCTGGACAGCCCCGGCGCGGCCGGAGCAGCGGGAGCCGGGGCCGTGGCAGCCGGGGCCGCGGGTGCCGGCGTCGTGGGGGCCGCAGGAGCCGGGGCCGTAGAGGCAGGCGCGGCAGGGGCCGGGGCGCCGAAGTTTGGCGTCCCCAGACCGCCCAGACCGCCGCCCAGGCCACCCGGCGCAGGCGTGGCCGGCGCGGTCGCGGGGACCGCCGGCGCTGGCGCGGCACCGCCGAAGTTCGGCGCGCCCAGACCGCCAAGGCCGCCACCCAGCCCGCCGCTCGCACCCGGCGCGGGGGCGGACGTGGCC
>NZ_JRKS01000030.1 GCF_000763805.1 Paracoccus sphaerophysae
GCGGTCCATCAGCGGCCCGGACAGCCGCCCCATGTAATCCGCCCCGCATTGCGGCGCGCGGGCGCAGGCGCGCGCGGGATCGGCGAAATGCCCGCAGCGGCAGGGGTTGGCGGCGGCCACCAGCAGGAAGCGACAGGGATAGCGGACATGCGCGTTGGCGCGGGCGACGACAACCTCGCCGGTCTCGAGCGGCTGGCGCAGGGTTTCCAGCACCTGGCGCGGAAATTCTGGCAACTCGTCCATGAACAGCACGCCGTTATGGGCCAGGCTGACCTCCCCCGGCTTGGCGCCGCGTCCGCCGCCCACGATCGCGGCCATCGACGCGGTGTGATGCGGATCGCGATAGGGGGCCTCGCGCGAGATGCCGCCATCGCTCAGCAAACCTGCCAGCGACTGGATCATCGAGGTCTCGAGCGCCTCGGCCGGCGTCAGTTCGGGCATCAGCCCCGGCAGGCGCGCTGCCAGCATCGACTTGCCGGACCCGGGCGGGCCGACCATCAGCAGGTGATGCCGCCCCGCCGCGGCGATTTCCAGCGCGCGCTTGGCGCGTTCCTGCCCGCGCACGTCGGCCATGTCCGCGATCCGCTGCGGGCGCGCGACCTGGCCCGCCACCGCCTGCGGCGCCGGGGCGCGGCCGGTCAGATGGTCCACCACCTGGCGCAGCCCGTCGGGGGCGATGACCGGCACCGCACCGACCCAGGCGGCCTCGGCCCCGCAGGCCGGGGGACAGATGAGCGTCCGCTGATCCTCGGCCGCGGCCATCGCGGCGGGCAGCGCGCCGGCCACCGAAACCAGCCGCCCGTCCAGCGCGAGCTCCCCCAGCGAAACGACGTTTTCCAGCTCGTCGGCCGGGACGACATCCAGCGCCGCCAGGATCGCGAGCGCGATCGGCAGGTCGAAATGCGAGCCCTCCTTTGGCAGGTCGGCCGGAGACAGGTTGACGGTCACCCGCTTGGCAGGCAGCGCGACGGCCATCGCCGAAAATGCGGCGCGGATGCGTTCGCGAGCCTCGCTGACGGCCTTGTCGGGAAGGCCGACGACCGTGAACGCCGGCAGCCCCGGGGCCACGGCGGCCTGCACCTCAACCAGCCGCGCCTCGATCCCGACGAAGGCAACGGTATAGGCAATCGCGACCATGTGCTTTCCCTGCTGTCCCAAGGGCGAGACTAGCAGGCGGAGGTTTAGAAAAGCTTAACGGGCCTCGCGAGCAGCCGGCGGCAATTTTTGCGCGCCGGGAGTTCGTCGATCTGCGCCGAGGCGGGCAGCGGGTCCTGCGTAGTCACCCTATCGATCTGCCTGAGCCGATTCATCGGCTGACCCTGATCGAGCTGGGAAACCGCGCCGGGAGTTCTGCGGTCCGCGGCCTGCTCACCCTGCCTCAGGGGGCAGCGGCGGCTTTCGCGGGCAATCACGAAAGCGGAGCTCGCTCGTGCGGGGATCGGCGCCGGTCTGGCTAATGCCCCTACGTGCGCATGCTCTCGGTGCAGCGACAAGCCAGTGCGGGCAGCCTCGCCGTGCCGGGGCAGTCAGGCCCTGCGGCGCTCGATCGCCTGCCAGATCAGCTCGGCCCCGTTGACCCCGTCGAAACGCTCGAGCTCCTGGAGCCCGGTCGGCGACGTCACGTTGATCTCGGTCAGCCAGCCGTCGATCACGTCGATGCCCACGAAGATCTGCCCCTTTTCCCGCAGGACCGGCCCGATCCTTGCGCATATCTCGCGCTCGCGGTCGGTCAGCCCGACCTTTTCAGGCCGGCCGCCGACATGCATGTTCGACCGCGCCTCGCCCTCGGCGGGCACGCGGTTGATGGCCCCCACGGGCTCTCCATCGACCAGAATCACGCGCTTGTCGCCCATGACCACGGCGGGCAGGTATTTCTGCACGATCACCGGCTCGCGGTTGATGCCGCCGAAGAGCTCGAGCAGCGCCGACAAGTTGGCGTCGGCCTGGGGCAGGTGAAACACACCCGCGCCGCCATTGCCATAGAGCGGCTTGAGGATGATCTCGCCGTGACGCGCCCGGAAATCACGAATCGCGCGAACATCGCGGGCGATCATCGTCGGCGGGGTGAGATCGGGAAAATCCAGCACCATCAGCTTTTCGGGCGAGTTCCGGACCCAGAACGGATCGTTGACGACCAGCGTGTCGGGGTGGATGCGGTCCAGCAGATGGGTCGAGGTGACATAGGCCATGTCGAAGGGCGGGTCCTGGCGTAGCCAGACCACGTCGAATGCGCGCAGATCGGCCGTCCGCCATTCGCCGAAGCTGACATGATTGCCCGGCTCGCGCCGCAGCGTGATGTCGCGCCCATGCGCGAAAAGCTGCCCCTCGTCGAAGATCAGCTGATCCGGCGTGTATTGAAACAGCGTATGGCCCCGGGCCTCGGCCTCGAGCCCGATGCGGAACGTCGAATCGGCACTGATCGAGACATCCTCGATCCGATCCATCTGCAGCGCGACCTTGAGACCCATCCCCGGCTCCGTGGCTCAGTTCGTCCGGCTGCGGTTGTGGCGCGCGATACCTGCGGATGCAAGCCGGCCCGACGCCACCCTAGCCGATGCAGGACCCCGGGTCAGTTCAGGCCGAACGCGTTCTCCAGGATCTCGACCCGAGCCTGCGCATCGACCAACGCCGCGTCGAACCGGATGTCGGTCAGCGATCCTGCCGGCTGACCATCGGCATACAGCATCGCTGCCATGCAGATGCGGTCCATCTGACGCCGCGACAGCCGCTGGGCCGCGGCATCGTGCGTGTCCGCCTTCTTGACCTCGACGAAGACGATCTGGTCACCGTCGCGCAGGATCAGGTCGACCTCGCCCGCGGCGCTGCGCCAGCAGCTTTCCAGCACGACACAGCCGCGCCCTTCATATTCGGCCGCGACCCGCCGTTCAGCGGAATGTCCGCTGGCGTGGGCGGCAAGGCCGCGCGCGGCCCGCTGACCGGACAGGTCGGGGCCGGGCCGCGCGACCTGCGTCCAGGGCATCAAGGTCTCCATCCACTCACTCCTCCTTCATGGCCAGGGCCACGGCATAGACGTCCTTGCGCGACCGCCCGGTCAGCGCCGCGACCTGTGTGGACGCGTCGCGCAGCGTCATCCTGTCCAGCCGGGACCGCAGGGCGTCCCGAACCGCGTCATCATCCACCGCCAGCCGTGCCGGTGGTCCAAGCACGACCACGACTTCGCCCCGCAGCCCGTCGTCCGGGACCAGATCGCGAACCTCTGCCACCGTCCCGCGCAGCACTTCCTCGAACTTCTTCGTCAGCTCCCTGCACACCGATATATCACGGCTCGAATCAACTTCGCACAAATCATCCAACAATTCCCTAACGCGCCTCGGGCTTTCGAAAATCACCACCGTGGCGGCGATCACCGCCAGTTCCGCCAGCCAGCGCCGGCGGGCAGTCTGCGCCGTGGGGGCGAAGCCCGCGAACAGGAAGCGGTCGGTCGGCTGGCCGGCGATCGTCAGCGCCGCCAGCAGCGCCGAGGCGCCCGGCACCGCGTGCACCCGCCCCCCCGCGGCCGAGACAGCGCGGGCCAGGGCAAAGCCCGGGTCGGCGACCAGCGGCGTCCCGGCATCCGAGCAATAGGCGACGCCCCCACCCTCGGCGATCGTGGCGAGGATCAATTCGGTGGTCCGCTCGGGGCTGTGATCGTGCCAGGCCAGGATGCGCCGGCCGCGCAGCGGGATGCCGTGGATCGCCATCAGGTGGCGCAGGGTGCGGGTGTCCTCGGCGGCCAGCACGTCCGCCGCGTTCAGCACGTCCAGCGCCCGCAGGGTGATGTCCCGCGCCGTCCCGATCGGGGTCGCGACGAGGTGAAGCCCCGGATCCAGCCGCGAGCCGAGGATGCCCGCCGCCAGCGGCACCGCGCCCTCGGTTTCGGCGCGCGGCCGCGTGTCGCCCGTTTCCCCTGCCGTGCGCCTCATCCGCCCGCTCCTGTCGTGCCACCCGCCATCGCCGGCAGGCCAGGTTGCCACGTGCGGCCGAGTATGGCTACCCTCGCCGCCGACCCGGCAACCCCAGAAAGAGGGAATCACCCGCATGTCCTCCATCACCCTCGGCCGCCCGGCCGACCTGCTCCGCCGTCCGCTGATGCGGATCGCGGCGCTGGTATCGGCGGCGGCCCTCGCGGCCTGCCAGCCGGTCGAGCCGACGGCCACCGGCGCCCAGACCGGACCGCTGATCGACCCGTCGCAGCCGGTGCAGGTGGCGCTGCTGGTGCCGGCCGACTCGGGCGACGCGAACTACGACTACATGGCCCGCTCGATGGCCAATGCGGCCCGGATGGCGGTGGCCGACGCGCAGGGCGCGCGGATCGACCTGCGGGTCTACAATTCCGGCGACGATGCCGCCCAGGCGGTCGCCATGGCCAACAAGGCCGTCGCCGAGGGCGCCAAGGTCATCGTCGGCCCGCTGCACGCCGAATCGGCCAACGCCGTGGGCAACGCGGTGCGTGGCAGGGTCAACGTGCTGTCCTTCTCGAACAACGCCGACATTGCCGGCGGCAACCTGTTCGTGCTGGGCAACACCTTCGGCAACACCGCCGACCGGCTGGTCTCCTATGGTGTCCGGCAGGGGCTGCGCCGCTTCCTTATCGTCCACGAGAGCGACGTCGCCGGCCAGATCGGTGGCGCCGCGATCGAGGGCGCCATCGCCCGCAACCGCGCCACCATGGTCGGCAAGACCGCCCACGGCATGACCCGAGCGCAGATGGACAGCATCGCCCCGACCATCGCCCAGGCCGCCGCGGCCAACCAGGCGCAGGCGGTCTTCCTGACCGGCAACCAGCAATCCGTCCTGCCCGAGATCACCGCGGCGCTGGCCAATGCCGGGCTGAACAGCTCGGCGATCCAGATGATGGGCCTGACCCGCTGGGACATCCCGGCCAGCCGGATGAGCCTGCCGCAACTGCAGAACGGCTGGTTCGCGATCCCCGATACCGCCCGGATGGCCGAGTTCAACGCCCGCTATCGCGCCGCCTACGGCGAGAACCCGCATGACTTCGCGACGCTCGCCTATGACGGCGTGTCGGCCATCGCTGCCAACGTGCGCGCCGGGCGCAAGAACGCCGTCACCACGGCCGGCCTGACCCAGGGCGCAGGCTTTGCCGGCATCCAGGGCGCCTTCCGGCTGCGGCCCGACGGGACCAACCAGCGCCAGCTGTCGGTCGCCACGCTGCAGGGCGGCCGGCTGGTCGTGATCGACCCGGCGCGGCGCAGCTTCGGCGGCTTCGGGCTCTGACCTTGGCCCGACCCGACCCGCAGGACGACGACGTCGTCGCTGCTGTCCAGAGCGCCCCGGCATTGCCCGGGGCGCATCCGCTCTTTGACCCGGCGACCGCCCATGCGGCGCTCGAGGCGGCCCTCGCCGGGGCCACCGAGGCCCGCGACATCCGCGCCCGCACCGTGGCGCTGCTGGCCAATGCGCGGGCCGAGGCGATGGCCGACATCGTCGCGGGTCTCGCCACCCACCCCCGCAAGGGCCGCGAGACGGTCCGCGCCATCGCCGAGCTGACCGACGCCACCGTCCGCGCCGTCCACCACGTCGCCACCACCCGGCTGCACCCCAACCTTGCCCCCACCGAGGGCGAACGGCTGGCCGTCATGGCCGTCGGCGGCTATGGGCGCGGCGAGATGGCGCCGCAATCCGACGTGGACCTGCTGTTCGTCCATCCATGGAAGACCGCGGGCTGGATCGAAAGCGTCGTCGAATCGATGCTGTACATGCTGTGGGACCTCAAGCTGAAGGTCGGCCAGGCCACCCGCTCGGTCGAGGAATGCCTGCGCCTGGCCGAGGGCGACATGACCATCCGCACCAGCCTGCTGGAACACCGGCTGGTCTGCGGCGACGCGGTCATCGCGCAGGAGCTGCGCACCCGGCTGTGGCCCGAGCTGTTCGACCGCACCGTCCCGCAATTCATCGAGGCCAAGCTCGCCGAACGCGAGGCCCGCCACACCCGCCAGGGCGGCCAGCGCTATGTGCTGGAACCCAACGTCAAGGAAGGCAAGGGCGGCCTGCGCGACCTGCAGACCCTGTACTGGCTGGGCAAGTACATCCACCAGGTCGACCGGGCGATCGAGCTGGTCGACCTGGGCCTGTTCACCCGGCGCGAGCACACGACCTTCTGGGCGGCCGAGGATTTCCTGTGGGCTGTCCGCTGCCACCTGCACCTGATCGCGGGGCGGCCCGTCGACAAGCTCAGCTTCGACATGCAGGTCGAGGTGGCGCAGCGGATGGGCTATCACGACGCGGGCGGGCGGCGCGGCGTGGAAATCTTCATGCAGGATTATTTCCGCCACGCCACGCGGGTGGGCGAGCTGACCCGGGTGTTCCTGACCGCGCTGGAACAACGCCACCTGTATCGCGCCCCCCTGCTGGAACGCTTTCGCCGCCGCCGGCTGCGGGCCGGGTTCCGGATGGAGACCGGCCGCCTGACCGTCGCCGACCCCGAGCATTTCTTCGACGACCCGCTGAACATCCTGCGCCTGTTCGAGGAGGCGCTGCGCACCGGCATCCTGCTGCACCCCGACGCGATGCGCCGGGTGGCGCGCAACCTGCGCCGCTTTGACGACGCGGCGCGCCACGACCCCGAGGCGGCGCGCATCTTCCTTGACCTGCTGCTGCGGCACGGCAACCCGGAACGCGCCCTGCGCCGGATGAACGAGCTGGGCGTGCTGGGCGCCTATATCCCGGAATTCGAACGCATCGTCGCGATGATGCAGTTCAACGTCTATCACCACTTCACCGTCGACGAGCACCTGATCCAGTGCGTGGCCGAACTCGCCCGGATCGAGCGCGGCGAGGCGGTCGAGGACCTGCCCATCGTCAGCTCGATCATGGGCGGCGACATCGACCGCACGGTGATCTATCTCGCCACGCTGCTGCACGACATCGGCAAGGGCCGGCCCGAGGATCATTCGATCATCGGCGCCCAGATCGCCCGGCGGGTCTGCCAGCGGCTGGGCCTGTCGGCCGAGCGCATCGAGCTGATCGAATGGCTGATCCGCAACCACCTGCTGATGTCGGACGTGGCGCAGAAGCGCGACATCTCGGACCCTCGGACGCTGCGCGACTTTGCCAAGGCGGTCAGGACCCGCAAGCGGCTGGACCTGCTGCTGGTGCTGACCGTCTGCGACATCCGCGGCGTCGGGCCGGGGACTTGGAACAACTGGAAGGCGGAACTGCTGCGCAAGCTGCACCGGCTGACGGCCGACGCGCTGGAAAACGGGCTCGAGGCCGTCAACCGCGAACAGCGGGTGGACGAGGCGCGCCGCTCGCTGCGCCACCTGCTGACCGCGCAGGGCTGGGCGCCGGGCGATATCCGGGCCGAGACGGCCCGCCATTACGACAGCTACTGGCAGGGGCTGCCGACCGACACGCAGCAGGTCTTTGCGCGGCTGCTCAAGGGCATCACGGATGGCGAGATCCGCATGGACCTCGACCCCGACCTGCAGCGCGACGCGACGCGGGCGGCCTTTGTCATGGCCGACCATCCGGGGCTGTTCTCGCGGCTTGCCGGCGCGCTGGCGCTGGTCGGGGCCAACGTGGTGGATGCCCGCACCTATACCACCCGCGACGGCTATGCGACCGCGGTCTTCTGGGTCCAGGACGCCGAGGGCCGCCCCTATTCAGCCGAGCGCACTCCGCAGCTGCGCCGGATGATCGACCGCACGCTGCGCGGCGAGGTCGTCCCGCGCGAGGCGCTGGCCGACCGCGACAAGGTCAAGAAGCGCGACCGCGCCTTCCGCTTTCCGACCCATGTCACCTTCGACAACGAGGGATCGGAAATCTACACCATCGTGCAGGTCGACACCCGCGACCGGCCGGGCCTGCTGTATGACCTGACCCGGACGCTGGCCGCGAACCACATCCAGATCGTCAGCGCCGTCATCGCCACCTTCGGCGCCCAGGTCGTCGACAGTTTCTACGTCAAGGACATGTTCGGGCTGAAGCTGCACCAGCAAACCCGCCGCGACGCCCTTGAAAAGAAGCTGCGTCAGGCGATACGCGAAGGCGCGGAACGGGCGGAAGGCTAGGACAGGATGCGCGGTGGACTGGTGCGGGGCTTCGTCTCCGTCGGCTTGTGGACGTTCCTGTCGCGCCTGTCGGGGTTCGTCCGCGACATCCTGATGGCCGCCTGGCTCGGCACCGGGCCGGTGGCCGAGGCGTTCCTGGTCGCGCTGTCGCTGCCCAACATGTTCCGCCGCTTCTTCGCCGAGGGTGCGTTCAACACCGCCTTCGTGCCGCTGTTTTCCAAGAAGCTCGAGGGCGGCGACGACCCGCAGCGGTTTGCGCAGGACGCGTTCTCGGGGCTCGCTTTCGTCGTCGCGGTATTCTCGGCGGTGGCGATGATCGCCATGCCGGGGCTGGTCTGGCTGATGGCGGCGGGGTTCGCGGGGGACGAGCGCTTTGCGCTCGCCGTTGAATACGGGCGGATCACCTTCCCCTATATCCTGCTGATCTCGCTGGCCTCGATGGTCTCGGGGGTGCTGAACGCCAATGGTCGCTTCACCGCCGCGGCGGCGGCGCCGGTGCTGCTGAACCTGCTGTTCATCGTCGGCATGCTGCTGGGGCGGGCCTTCGGCTGGGACCTTGGCCTGACGCTCGCCTGGGCGACGCCGCTGACCGGGATCGCGCAGCTGGCGCTGGTCTGGTGGGATGCGAGCCGCACCGGCTGGCGCTTCGTCCCCCGCCGCCCGCGCCTGACCCCGGACATGAAGCGGCTGCTGACCATCGCCCTGCCGGCGATCTTCGCGGGCGGCGTGGTGCAGGTGAACCTGCTGGTCGGCCGGCAGGTGGGCTCGTTCTTCGAGGGCGCGATCGGCTGGCTGTCCTATTCCGACCGGCTGTATCAGCTGCCCCTGGGCGTCGTCGGCGCGGCTGTCGCCGTGGTGCTGCTGCCCGAGCTGTCGCGGCGCCTGCGCGCGGGTGACGAGACCGGGGGCCAGTCCGCCTATTCCCGCGCGACCGAGTTCGGCATGTTCCTGACCCTGCCCGCCGCCTTCGCCATCGCGGTGATCGCCGTGCCGATGGTGGCCACGCTGTTCGAACGCGGCGCGTTCGACGCCCATGACACGCAACAGACGGCGCGGGCGCTGATCGTCTATGCGCTGGGGCTGCCGGCCTTCGTGCTGCAGAAGATCCTGCAGCCGCTGTACTTCGCGCGCGAAGATACCCGCACGCCCTTCCGCTTTGCGCTGGTGTCGATGGTGGTGAACGCCGCCGTGGCGTTCGGGCTGATGCAGTCTTTGGGCTTCATCGCCGCGGCGCTGGGGACGACCGTGGCGGCCTGGGTGATGGTCGGGCAGCTGTGGTGGGGCACCCGCCGCATGGGGCTCGCCGCCCGCGCCGACCGGCGGTTGATCCGCACGGTGCCGCGCATCCTGCTGTCATCGGCCCTGATGGCCGCAGCGCTGTGGGTCCTGCGCGGCTGGCTGGCGGCAGATGGCGAGAGGGACGTGCCGGGGCTGGCCGTCCTCGTCTTCGGCGGGGCCGCGGTCTATTTCGCGCTGAGCTTCGCGACCGGGGCGATCAGCCTGGGCGATCTCAAGCGCAACATGCGCCGGTCGCGCTGAGTGCGGCGCCCACTGGGGGTTTTCCACCCCCAGACCCCCGGAGGATATTTCGGCAAAGAAGAAGCTCAGCGGTGGCGGATGCCGCGGCGGACCCGGCCGAGCCCGCCCGGGACCAGCACGAAAGACAGCAGGAAGCCGATCACGAAGCCCGCGATCTCGGCGATCCAGCTTTTCCCGGCGCCCCCGAACAGCACCCCGAACACCAGCTGGAACGCCAGCAGGATGCCGATCAGCGAAAACGCGCGCAGCTGGTTGGCGTGCTCCTGCCCCAGGCGGGTCCACAGCAGGAAGGTGAAGGCACCGAGCAGGCCATAGACGGCGGGATAGCCGCCGACCAGCGGCTCGAACCGGAACTGCGGGGCCAAGCCCGCGATCAGCGCATAGACGATGCCGCCGCCGATGGCCGAGGCCATGAACAGGGCCGCCACCGCCCAGGGGCGGAACACCCGCGCGACCATGTTCCCCAGCGCCAGCAGGAAGACCACGACGAACAGCGCGTGAGTGAAGGAATAATGCACGAAGGGGTAGGTCAGCAGCCGCCACAATTCGCCCCCGGCGGCGCTGTGCCGGTCCCAGGCGCGGATCAGGAACTCGGGCGCAAAGGCGGTGCGTTCGACCATGATCTGTCGCGCCGCCTGGCCTGCGCCGGGGCCCCCGGACAGGAAGCCGAGCCGGCCCAGGCCGAAATACGCCTCGGCGGCGACGATCGGCAGGGCCAGCACCCAGATGATCGCGGGGACCGGGTTGACCGGGTTTTCGTCGTATCCGGGGCGCATGGCTCGTCCTTTGGCTGGGGCGGTTGCGCCCGTCTGGGCCAAGGGTTAATCCGGCCCGGATCGTTTTTCCAGTCAGGCAGCGCAAGATGGCACCGGCCCACACTCCTCGCATCTTCTCGGGCATCCAGCCGTCAGGCGGCCTGACGCTGGGCAACTATCTGGGCGCGCTCAAGCGCTTTGCCGAAAAGCAGGGCGAGGTCGAGACGGTGTTCTGCCTGGTCGACCTGCACGCCATCACCGTCTGGCAGGACCCCGAGCGCCTGCGCCGGCAGACCCGCGAGGCGGCTGCGGCCTTCATCGCCGCGGGGATCGACCCGGCGCAGTCGGTGCTGTTCGTGCAGTCCCACGTCACCGCCCATGCCGAGCTGGGCTGGATGCTGTCCTGCGTGGCCCGGGT
The DNA here is from genome assembly GCF_000763805.1 of Paracoccus sphaerophysae. Taxonomy (GTDB): domain Bacteria; phylum Pseudomonadota; class Alphaproteobacteria; order Rhodobacterales; family Rhodobacteraceae; genus Paracoccus; species Paracoccus sphaerophysae. The sequence continues at coordinate 10,746 of NZ_JRKS01000030.1, forward strand.
CGGCTGGATGAACCGGATGACCCAGTTCAAGGACAAGGCCGGCAAGAACGCCGAGGCCGTCAGCCTGGGGCTGTATGCCTATCCTGCGCTGATGGCGGCCGACATCTTGGCCTACAAGGCGACGCACGTCCCGGTCGGCGAGGACCAGAAGCAGCATGTCGAGCTGACCCGCGACATCGCCGCCAAGTTCAACCACGATTACGGCGTCGACTTCTTCCCGATGCCCGAGCCGGTGATCGAGGGCGCCGCGACCCGCGTCATGTCGCTGCGCGACGGGACCAAGAAGATGTCCAAGTCCGACCCCTCGGACGCCAGCCGCATCAACCTGACCGACGATGCCGACATGATCGCCCAGAAGATCCGCAAGGCCCGCACCGATGCCGACCCGCTGCCCGGCTCGATGGAGGGGCTGAAGGACCGCCCCGAAGCGCGCAACCTCGTCAACGTCCACGCCGCGCTGTCGGGCGAGACGCCCGACGCGGTGCTGGCGCGGTTCGAGGGCCAGGGCTTCGGCGCCTTCAAGCCGGCGCTGGCCGAGTTGGCGGTGTCGGTCCTCGCCCCGATCACGACGCGGATGAACCAGCTGATGGACGACCCGGCGGAAATCGACCGCATCCTTCTCGACGGCGCCGCGCGTGCCGACGCCATCGCCGCCCCGATCGTCGCCGAGGCGCGCGAGATCATGGGGATGATCCCGGCCGCGCGCTGAGGGACAGGGGGCGCTGCCCCCGTCCGCTGGCGCGGACTCCCCCGGGATATTTTCGGACAAGAGATCAACTCTTCTGTCCGTAAATATCCCCGCCGGAGGCTCCGGCGCGCGCCGTAAGCACCTTGCGTGTCCCCGTGTCAGAACAGCGCCAGCTGGTCCCCGGCCCGCGGCGGCGGGGCGAAGCGCGAACAGTCCAGCGGCGGGCTTTCGGTGTCGAAGCCCAGCCGCTTGCGCGCGACGCGGAAGCGCTGGTGCATCAGTTCGGCCTCGACCCCCTCGCCCCGCATGCGGCTGCCAAAGCGGGCGTCGTTGTCCTTGCCGCCGCGGATCGCCTGGATGCGCCCCATCACATGCGCGGCCTTGCCCGGGTGGTGGCGGTCGAGCCAGTCGCGGAACAGCGGCGCCACCTCGTAGGGCAAGCGAATCGGGATCATGCTGGCGGTGGCGGCGCCGGCGTCGCGGGCGGCGGCCAGCAGCGCCTCGATCTCGTGGTCGGTCAGGCCGGGGATGATCGGGGCGCACATGACGCGGACCCGGACGCCAGCTTCGGTCAGCGCGCGGATCATCTGCAGCCGCGTCGCCGGCGCGGGGGCCCGCGGCTCCATCTGCCGGGCCAGTGCGGCGTCCAGCGTGGTCAGCGAGACGCCCACGAAGACCTGCCCGCGGGCCGCCATCGCCCCGATCAGGTCCAGGTCGCGCAGGATGGTCCGGCCGCGGGTCACGATGCTCAGCGGGTGGTTCCAGTCGTGCAGCACCTGCAGGCAGCCGCGCATGATGCCAAAGCGCGCCTCGGCCGGCTGGTACGGGTCGGTGTTGGTGCCGAACGCCAGGGGCGCCACGGCATAGCTGCGCCGCGCGATCTCCTCGGCCAGCCGCGCCGGCGCCTCGGGCTTGGCGGTGATGCGGGTTTCGAAATCCAGCCCCGGCGACAGCCCCAGATAGGAATGGCTGGGGCGCGCGAAGCAGTAGATGCATCCATGCTCGCAGCCGCGATAGGGGTTGACCGAGCGGTCGAAGGGCACGTCCGGGGACTGGTTCCGGGTGATGATGCTGCGGGGGTTCTCGAGGCTGATCTCGGTCTTCAGCAGCGTCTCGTCGGGCGGCGTGTCCCAACCGTCATCCTCGCGGACGGCCTGGTAGGGCTCGAACCGGCCGGCCGGCCGATGCGCGGCACCGCGGGCCTTGAGCAGTTCATCGGGGTCACGGGGCGGCAGCATGGGTGGAATGATGGAACATTCCGGGAACTTGGGCAAGATCGGACGCATGACCGGCATGCCGCCCCGGCAAGGGCTTTCCATCCCGCCCTGGCGTGCCCATATTTGGCCGGTAACGGAGGATTCGATGCCCCTGCCCCATTTCCTGCTGACGGTTCTCGCGGTCATCATCGCCGCGGGCGTTTCGCTGGTGCTGGCCCTCGCCGCAGGCATCCCGCTGCCGGTGCTGGCGCTGGTGGCGGCGGTCGCGGCGGTGATCGCCCACCTGGCGGCGCGGACCGGGGCCGGGCTGGATAACGGGCCGCATCACACGCCCGGTGCCTGATCCCGCCGCTCAGCTTTCCAGCTCGGCGTCCCAGTACAGGTAATCGATCCAGCTGACATGCAGGTGGTTCGGCGGAAACCGCCGTCCAGCGGCGTGCATTTCCTCGGATGAGGGCCGCTGCGGCGCCCGGCGCAGCCGCATCCCCGAGGCGCGCAGGCTCTTGTTGGCCTTCCTCAGGTTGCAGGGCGAACAGGCCGCGACCACGTTTTCCCAGCTGGTCACCCCGCCCCGCGACCGCGGCACGACGTGGTCGAAGGTCAGATCGCCCTTGGACCCGCAATACTGGCAGCAGAATTCGTCCCGCAGAAAAAGATTGAAGCGCGTGAATGCCACGCGCTTCCTGGGTTTCACATAGTCCTTCAGCACCACGACCGAGGGGATGCGTATCGCCTCGCGCTGGCTTCGCACGACCTCGTCATATTCGGCGAGGATCGAGACGCGGTCCAGGAACACCGCCTTGATGGTCTCCTGCCAAGGCCACAGCGACAGAGGGTAATAGCTGAGCGGGCGGTAATCGGCGTTCAGCACCAGCGCGGGGTTGTGGCGCAATGCAGCGGGATCGCGCACGAACTGGGTGCGGAAATCGGTTACGGCATGTCGCTCGTCCAGCATCCCGGCGTCCCTTCTGCGCGTTCCGGCCCCGGCTATCCTTGCGTCGTTGCGGCCGACTATATCCTGCGGCTGCGATCCGGCAACCCTCTGCATGTTGCCCTGCCCCAGCAAAACGACACCGGCATGGCGATCGGGTGACAATCCGGTGACGACGGGCCGGTCGGACGCCCGTGAGGCGCCCCTCAGCTCCCCATCCGGGCCGCGGCCCAGGCGCAGATCGTCGCGTGCAGCGCGGCCATCTCGCCGGCGTCCGGGCTGACCCGGCGCAGGGATTCGGCCAACCGGCGCGCCGCCTGCTGCTGCTGGCGCTCAGAGCGGCGGGCAAAGCCCAGCGCGGTGTTGGCGATGGTGACGTTGCCGGTGGGGGCGTCGGCCTCGATCGCGGCCAGCAGCGCCATGCGCACCGGCCCCGGCTGATCGCCGGCCTGCGCCATGACCCGCCGCACCAGCTCGATCGTGTGCGCGGGCGCGGCCCGGTGCGCCCGGGGCGGCGCGTCATCCGGCCGCGGCGCCACCCCCAGCAGCGACAGCAGCGCGCCCAGCCAGTCGCCCTCTGCCGTCGCCTGCACCACCTGATCCGCGCCGGTCATCGCCTGCATCCCGGCCGCGACGGCGGGCAGGTCCAGCATCCGCTGGGTCTCGGGCCGCGCGGCGAACGACTCGAACGCGTCGGTCATCGGCGGGCGGCCCTGCATCGGCGCGTCGAGGATGCCTTGCGCCCACAGCGAGCGCAGCCACGGCCCGGACTCGCGCGAGATCAGGAACAGCGTGATCCTGCGGCCACCGGCCGCGGCGATCAAAGCCGGGCGCGCCTGCCTGGAAAACGCGGGGTAGCGGACCGAAAACCCCTCGTTCGACACCAGCACCGTCGGAGACCGGCTGGCCGCGACGTCCTGGGCCAGGGTATCGGCGTGACCGTCCAGCAACTCGGGCACCAGCCGGCTGTGCTTGCGCATCAGATGCGGCGAGCGCGGGTCGGGATAGTCCACCCCCTCGGCCAGCAGCCGGGTCCGCTGGGCATCGCACCAGAATTGCAGGGCCGAGCTGGCCGCCTTGGGCAGGCCGACATGGATCACCAGCCGGCCGGCACTCACCCCAGGACCTGGCGGATGAAGCCCAGCGCCGTGCCCAGCCCGTCGGGCGAAATCCCGTGCCCGGTGCGGGGCATTGTGTGGGTCGCCACGGAAAAACCTGCGCCTGTCAGCGCGGTTTCGGCCAGACCCATGTCGGCAAAGGGCACCATCGGGTCCTGATCGCCGTGCAGCAGCAGGACCGGCGGGCGGACCTTGACTTCGGACAGCAGCTCCGGCGCCAGCAGCCGGCCCGAGAAGCCGACGATGCCCGCCACCGGGGTGTCGCGGCGGGGCAGGACGTGCAGCGCCATCATCGTGCCCTGCGAAAACCCGACCACGACCATCCGGTCGGGCGTCAGTCCCTCGCGCGCCAGCACCCCGTCGAGGAAGGCATCCACGTCGGCGATGGATTTCCCCATCGAGGCGCGCGCCTGATCCTCGGTCGAGCCGTCCAGCCACGGGATCGGAAACCACTGATAGCCCATAGGGTTGTTCACGCAGCGCTCGGCCGCGTCGGGGGCATAGAAGGCGGTGCCGGGCAGATGCGGGCCCAGCGGGTCGGCGAGGCCCAGCAGGTCGGCCCCGTCGGCGCCGTAGCCGTGCAGGAACACAACGACCGAATCCGCCTTTTGCGGCCCGCGCCGCCCCGATTTCAATTCCCGCGTCATGTGACCCCCTCGCGTCCCTTCGCCAGCCGGTAATAGGCCCAGAGCCCCCGTGCCGCAACCGACCGCCAGGGTTGCCACGGCCGCGCCAGCTCGGCCAAAGCGCGGCCCTTGGGGCGCTCGGGCAAGCCATACATGATCCGAGCGGATTCCTGCAGCGCGAGATCGTCGGGGCAGAAGGCGTCGGCCCGGCCCAGCGCGAACATCAGATAGATCTCGGCCGTCCAGCGCCCGATCCCGGGCAACGCGGTCAGGGTGGCGATCACCTCGTCATCCGGCAGCGCCGCCAGCGCGTCGAAGTCGAGCCCGGCCGCGGAAATCCCGCGCAGATAGCGGATCTTGGGGGCCGACAGGCCGCAGGCCCGCAGCGCCTCGTCGCTGGCGGCGAGGATCGCGGACGGCGTGTCCAGCCCCGCCGCGGCCAGCTTGCGGGCGATGGCGTTCGCCGAGGCCACCGACAGCTGCTGCGAGATCACCGCGTCGAGGATCGCCGCGAAGCCGTCCGGCCGGCGGCGCAGCGGGATCGGCCCGATCTGCGGCAGCACGCGCGCCCAGACCGGGCAGACCGCGGCCAGATGCGCCATCCCCTCGGCCAGGTCGGCCTCGGCGTCGATCAGCCTCATGGGCGGTCCTGTTCGATGGTCGCGGCCCAGGCCCGGGCGGATTCCTTGAGCCGGGTCTCGAACGCGGTCGAGATATGGTGGCGCAGCGCCGCCTCGGCCGCGTCGGCATCGCCCGAGGCGATGGCATCGACGATCGCCTGGTGCTCGGCCAGCGACTTTTCGCCCCGCCCCTCGGCCGCCAGCGAGGTCCGTGCCATCAGCGCCATGGTGCGGTGCACGATGTCCAGCTGCTGGACCAGATAGCGGTTGTGCGAGGCGAGGTGGATCTGGTGGTGAAAGCGGCGATTGGCGCGGCTTAGCGCCTGCGGGTCGTCGATGATGCGGTAGTCCTCGACGACCAGCTGCGCCAGCACCCGCACCTCCTCGCGCGTCGCGTGGCGCGCGGCGAGGCGGGCGGCCAGCGCCTCCAGCTCGGTGCGGACGGTGTAGAGCTCGGCCAGCTGGTTGTGGTCCAGCGTGGCGACGATCAGGCTGCGGCCGTCGCGGGTCAGCATCGACTGGGTTTCCAGCCGCTGCAGTGCCTCGCGCACCGGGGTGCGGCTGACGCCGAAGCGTTCCGCGAGTTCGGATTCGACCAGCCGGTCGCCGGGGCGATAGGTGCCGTTGTCGATGGCCGACAGGATCAGGGAATAGGCGTCCTTCATGGGCCGGGACGTTGGCCCCCCCGCACCGCGATTGCAAGCCGCTGCCCGCCGCGCTAGCCGTCCGGGGCCATGATGAACGCCACCCCTCGCGCCCCCGATCTCGCCCGCGACTTCGCCCATGTCGATTGCTGGGTCTTCGACCTCGACAACACGCTGTATCCGCCAGAGATGGCGCTGTTTTCCCAGATCGAGACGCGGATGACCGCCTATGTCCAGCGCCTGCTGGACGTGGACGCCGCCGAGGCGAACCGCCTGCGTGCCCATTACTGGCGCGAACACGGCACCACCCTGGCCGGGCTGATGGCCCATCACGGGATCGAGCCCGAGGCCTATCTGGCCGATGTCCACGACATCGACTTTTCCGGCCTGCGCCCCGACCCCGACCTCGCGGCGGCGATCGCGGCGCTGCCGGGGCGCAAGATAATCCACACCAACGCCGACGCCGCCTATGCCGGCAAGGTGCTGGCGCATCTCGGCCTGGGCGTGATTGACGCGATCTACGGGATCGGCGAGGTCGACTATCACCCCAAGCCCGGCCCGCGCGCATTCGCCGCAGTCATCGCCGCCGACGGCTTCGACCCCGCGCGCGCGGCGATGTTCGAGGATGACCCGCGCAACCTGCAGATCCCGTTTTCGCTGGGGATGCGCACCATTCTGGTGGGCCGGGGCCGCCACGGGCCGGACGAGCTCGACCTGGATCACAGCCACGGCGCGCACGTGCTGTGGCGGACGGCCGAGCTGACCGGCTTCGTCGCCGCGCTTGCCGCGGCCCTTGCCGGCGTGGCAGATTAGCGCCCGACGCAACAGCCGAGGTCCGCCATGTCGCAAGCTCAAACCCCTGCCGAAGCCATGACCCACGCCGTCAGCGGCGACGAGGCGATGCAGACCCGGCGCGAACGCGTCCTCGCCGGGCGCATCCTCATCATCACCCTGCTGGTCGCGGTGCTGGCGGCGGTGCTGGTCGCGCTGTTCGGCCTGCCGATGCTGAATTTGATCGGGCTGGCCGCGACTGTCGTCGTCTTCGTGATCCTCATCGCCTACGCCGCAGGGTTCTGATGCCCGAGGCTCTGACGGCCGGCGGGGAAACGGCGCCGCAGTCGGCCGATGTGCTCGTGTCGGGCGGCGGGGTGGCGGGGCTGACTGCCGCCGCGGCCTTCGGCGCGGCCGGGCTGTCGGTGATCTGCGTCGATCCCGCGCCGCCGGTGACCGAGGAAGGTGCCGCGGGCGCCGATTTGCGCACGACGGCGTTCCTGCAGCCCTCGGTCGAGCTGTTGCAGCGCATCGGCCTGTGGGATCGCCTGTCCGCCTACGCGGCGCCCTTGCAGGTCATGCGGATCGTCGATGCCGGCGGGCGCGAGCCGATTGCGCGGCTGATCCGCGAATTCGACGCCTCCGAGATCTCGGCCGAGCCGTTCGGCTATAACCTGCCCAACTGGCTGCTGCGCCGCGAACTGACCGCGCGGCTGGCCGAACTGCCGAACGTCGCCTTTCGCCCCGGCACCGGCACCGCCGGCCTGACCGCGCGCGAGGATGCCGCGCTGGTTGACCTGTCCGACGGGACCCGCGTCCATGCGCGGCTGGTCGTCGCCGCGGATGGCCGCGAATCCCCGGTGCGCAAGGCGCTGGGAATCGGGGCGCGCACCATCCGCTATGGCCAGAAGGCGCTGGCCTTTGCCGTCACCCATGAGCGCCCGCACGGCAACGTGTCGACCGAGGTGCACCGCTTCGGCGGCCCGTTCACGTTGGTGCCGCTGCCCGACCGCGAGGGCCGGTCGTCCTCGGCCGTGGTGTGGATGGAGCGCGGCCCCGAGATCGCCCGCCTGCGCGCCCTGCCCCGCGCGGCGTTCGAGGCCGAACTGAACGCCCGCTCGGCCGGGGTGCTGGGGCATCTGACCCAGGCCACCGGGCTGACCGAGTGGCCGATCATCAGCCAAATCGCCGACGCCTATACCGGCCCGCGCACGGCGCTGATCGCCGAGGCCGCCCATGTCGTGCCGCCCATCGGCGCGCAGGGGCTGAACATGAGCCTCGCGGACCTGGCCGCGCTGGTCGACCTGATGGCGCCGGACCCCGGCAACGCCGCGGCGCTGGCCGCCTATGCCCGCCGCCGCCGCCCCGAGGCGCTGGCCCGGCTGATCGGCATAGACGCGCTGAACCGGGCCAGCATGATGACGCCGCGCCCCTTGCGCGACCTGCGCGCCGCGGCGCTGGGCGGGCTTTACGCGCTGGGTCCGCTGCGGCGGACGATGATGCGCGCCGGTCTGGGGCTGCGCTGAGCGGCGCTGCCGGACCGGGGGTTTTCCACCCCCGGACCCCCGGAGGATATTTGCGACCGCCCGACGCCTCAGCCCAGCGGGCCGGGGCGGTGTTCCTCGGACAAGACGACGTTCGCCTCGACCTGGCCCACGGCGGGTAGGGTCATGATCCGGCGGCGCAAGATGCGTTCGAAATCGGGGATGTCACGGGCGACGATCCGCAGGCGATAGTCGAAGCGGCCCAGGACGTGCTGGATGGTCTGCACCTCGGGGATGGCGCTGGCCGCGCGTTCGAAAGCGTCGAGGTCGAGCCGGCCCTTTGCGGCCAGCCGCACGCCCAGGAACACCGTCACGGTAAACCCCAGCGCCGCGCGGTCCACGACGATCCGCCGCCCGGCCAGCACGCCGGCATCGGTCAGCCGCCTGATCCGCCGCCACGCCGCCGGCTGGGTCAGGCCGACCCCGCGCCCGATCTCGGCCGCGCCCTGGGTGGCATCGGCCGCCAGCAGACGCAGCATCGCGCGGTCGGTGTCGTCGAGGTCGATCACAACGGCAACTCGCTGCTGTCCTTGAGGGTCGAGACGAGCATCAGCGGCTCGATATCGGTGACGTGGGGCAAGGGCAGGATGCGGTCGCGATAGACCTGCTGCCAGTGCGCCATGTCGCGGGCGATCACCGACAGGCGGATATCGACCGAGCCGAGGAAGGTCTGGATCTCGGTGACCTCGGGCACCGCGCGCGCGGCGGCGGTGAAGGCATCAAAGGCGCGGGGTTCGGTCTTGTCGAGGGTGAAGCGCAGGCTGACCTCGACCGCATAGCCCAGCGCCCGCCAGTCGATCCGGGTCTCGACGGCGCGCAGCACGCCGCGTTCGCGCAGCCGTTCCAACCGCCGCCACAGTGTGGCTGCCGTGACGCCGGCGCGGTCGGCCAGCGTGGCGTTGTCGGCATCGGGATCGGCCAGAAGCTGGCGGAGGATGCGGCGGTCGGTGTCGTCGAGCATGATTTTATGATTATTGCAGTTAAGTCTGCATGATATTTTCGTATTTGGTCTCTTTTCTGCGAAGATTGCAATTCGAAGCAGGGCGCCAGTGGCTAGATTGCCCGCAGCATCAAATCGGAGAGACCCATGCGCGTTTACTATGACCGCGACTGCGACGTGAACCTGATCAAGGACAAGAAGATCGCCATCCTGGGCTATGGCTCGCAGGGTCACGCCCACGCGCTGAACCTGCGCGATTCGGGCGCCAAGAACGTCGTCGTGGCGCTGCGCGAGGGCTCGCCGTCCAAGGCCAAGGCCGAGGGCGAGGGGCTGCAGGTCATGGACATCGCCGAGGCCGCCAAATGGGCCGACCTGATCATGTTCACCATGCCCGATGAGCTGCAGGCCGAGACCTACAGGAAATACGTCCATGACAACCTGCGCGAGGGCGCCGCGATCGCGTTCGCCCACGGGCTGAACGTGCATTTCGGCCTGATCGAGCCGAAGAAGGGCGTCGACGTCATCATGATGGCGCCGAAGGGCCCGGGCCACACGGTGCGCGGTGAATACGTCAAGGGCGGCGGCGTGCCCTGCCTCGTCGCGGTCCACAACGACGCCTCGGGCAAGGCGATGGACCTCGCGCTCAGCTACTGCTCGGCGATCGGCGGCGGCCGCTCGGGCATCATCGAGACGAACTTCCGCGAAGAGTGCGAGACCGACCTCTTCGGCGAGCAGGCGGTGCTGTGCGGCGGCCTGGTCGAGCTGATCCGCATGGGCTTCGAGACGCTGGTCGAGGCGGGCTATGAACCCGAGATGGCCTATTTCGAGTGCCTGCACGAGGTGAAGCTGATCGTGGACCTGATCTACGAAGGCGGCATCGCCAACATGAACTATTCGATCTCGAACACCGCCGAGTACGGCGAGTATGTCTCGGGCCCCCGCATCCTGCCCTACGACGAGACGAAGGCGCGGATGAAAGAGGTGCTGCGCGACATCCAGACCGGGAAGTTCGTGCGCGACTTCATGCAGGAGAACGCGGTCGGCCAGCCGTCGTTCAAGGCGACCCGCCGGATCAACGACGAACACCAGATCGAGCAGGTCGGCGCCAAGCTGCGCGAGATGATGCCGTGGATCTCGAAGGGCAAGATGGTGGACCGCGCCCGGAACTGATCCGGCGGGACCAAGGGGGCCTCGGGCCCCCGGCCGGTCCGGTCCGGCCATGAGAGAGAGGTGCGCCCGCCGTGGCGCCCCTTGGCCTTGCCGGGCGGCTGCAGGGGCGGCAAGCTGGCCGGGCGAGCGCAGCCGAGGACCGCCATGACCCTGACCCAGCCCCCTCACCCCGGCATCTTCGACGAACCGCCGGTCGCGCCCGACACCCTGTCCCACCTCGGGCCGCTGCGCGGTCTGGCGGGGCGGTGGCAGGCGGCGAAGGGCGTGGACACCAGCCCCAGGGCCGACGGACCCGAGACGAAGCCCTATGTCGAGCACGCCAGCTTCGATGTGATCGACGGGCAAACGAACGGCCCGCAGCTGTTCTACGGGCTGCGCTATCACATGCACATCAACACCCCCGACGAGAAGATCACCTTCCACGACCAGATCGGCTACTGGCTGTGGGAGCCCGCGACCGGGCTGCTCTTGCAAAGCGTGACCATCCCCCGAGGGCAGGCGCTGCTGGCGCAGGGGCACGCCGGCGCAGACGACCGCAGCTTCACGGTCGAGGCGGTGCGCGGCGCCACGACCAACGGCATCGCGTCGAACCCGTTTCTGGACCAGAACTTCCGCACCGACCGCTACCGCTGCGCGATCACGCTGCACGACGACGACAGCTGGTCCTATCGGCTGGACACCACGCTGATGGTCGAGGGCAAGGCGTTCGACCACCACGACACCAACCGGCTGTGCCGGGTCGGGCCGCCGCAGCCGAACCCGCTCGACGCGGGGTGAGGCGTCACAGGTCGTTGTGGCTGTTGAGCAGCTCGGCGGCCGAGACGGTGCGGCCGTCGCTCATCCGGCACAGATCGGCGCGGCGGCCGCCGGCTGTGCGGTGGATCACGGTGCCGCCGGTGCCCTGGCAATAGAGCGCCGCCGGATCGACGATGGCGGCCGAGGGCGCAGCGGCGCCGGTGCGGACCGTGGTGGCCGGGGCGCCGCAGGCGGCAAGCGCCAGCAGGGCGGGGGCGAGGGCGGCGAGGCGGATCAGGCGCACGGGGTGTCCTTTCGGGGGCGGCGTTGCGCTCAGTCTGCCCGGCGGGGGCACAGGGGGCAATGGCGCGGCGTCATTCCTCGGTCACGTCGATCACGCCCTCGACCGCGCGCAGGGTCTGGCGCATCCGCGGCGTCACCGGCACGTCGTCGCCGACCTGCACGTCATAGACCGTGTTGCCATCCCGCACCCGCATCAGCAGCGGGCCGCGGCCCTTGGCGGACACCGCCATCTCGGCCGTCACCGCGCGCAGCCGGTCCAGCACCGCGACGGCGGTGCGGGCGTCGGCGATCTCGACCGCGAGCAACCCCGAGCCCGCATCCGCCACCGCGTCCTCCAGCGCCTGCACGCCGCGGGCCAGCATCTTGACCTGATCGAACGAGGGTTCGGCGTTCACCGTCAGCAGGACGTTCATCCCCGGTTCCAGCAAGCTGCGATGGGCGTCGAGCGTGTCGGAAAACACCGTCGCCTCGTAAAGCCCGGTCGGGTCGGACAGGGTGACGAAGGCATAGCGGGTGCCCTTGGCGGATTTCTTTTCCGCCCGCGCCGCCACGGTCCCCGCGATCTGGGCGACCAGCGGGCCGTCGGCCGAGGCCGCCTGCACCTCGGCCAGCGTCATCGCGCCCTTGCGCTTCAGCGCCGGCAGGTAGTCGTCCAGCGGGTGGCCCGAGAGGTAGAAGCCGATCGCCGTGCGCTCCTCGGCCAGCTTCTCGGCGGGCATCCAGACCGGGGCCAGTGCCGGGCGGGGCGGCGGCAGGTCCTCGCCCCCGCCGAACAGCGAGTTCTGGCTGCTCCCCGCGGCCTCCTGCACCGCCGCCGACCAGGCGACCAGCGCGTCCAGCGATTTCAGCACCCGCGCGCGGTTCGCGTCCAGCTCGTCGAAGGCGCCGGCACGGGCCAGCATTTCCAGCGCCCGCTTGCCGATCTGCTTCATCGGCACCCGGCGGGCAAAGTCGGTCAGATCGGCGAAGGGCCGGTCGCCGCGCGCCGCGACCAGCTGGCGCATCGCCTCGAGCCCCACGTTCTTCAACGCCCCCAGCGCATAGACGATCCGGCCCTCGCTGACCGAGAAGGTCGGCTGCGAGAGGTTCACCGAGGGCGGGATCACCTCGATCCCCATGCGGTCGACCTCGCGCCGGTAGACGGCCAGCTTGTCGGTCAGGTGGATGTCGCAGTTCATCACCGCGGCCATGAACTCGACCGGGTGATTGGCCTTGAGCCAGGCGGTCTGATAGCTGACCACCGCATAGGCCGCCGCGTGCGACTTGTTGAAACCGTAATTGGCGAATTTCTCGAGCAGGTCGAAGACCTCGCCGGCCTTTTTCGCGTCCACGCCCTGGGCGACGCAGCCGTCGACGAACTTGGGACGCTCCTTGGCCATCTCCTCGGCGATCTTCTTGCCCATCGCCCGCCGCAGCAGGTCGGCGCCGCCGAGCGAATAGCCCGCCATGACCTGCGCGATCTGCATCACCTGTTCCTGATAGACGATGATGCCCTGGGTTTCGGCCAGGATGTGATCGATGGACGGATGGATCGATTCGAGCGGCCGGACCCCGTTCTTGACGTCGCAATAGGTCGGGATGTTCTCCATCGGGCCGGGACGATAAAGCGCCACCAGCGCCACGATATCCTCGATGCAGGTGGGCTTCATGCGCCGCAGCGCGTCCATCATCCCCGAGGATTCCACCTGGAATACCGCCACCGTGCGGGCGCTGGCGAACAGGCGATAGGAGGCCTCGTCGTCCAGCGGGATCAGGTTGATCTCGTCCACCGCGCCCTCGGGCGGGTCGTAGAGCCGGCGTCCGTCGGCGGCGATATGCAGGTGACGGCCGCCGGCGCGGATCAGGTCCACGGCGTTCTGGATCACCGTCAGGGTCTTCAGGCCGAGGAAGTCGAACTTGACCAGCCCCGCCTGCTCGACCCACTTCATGTTGAACTGCGTGGCCGGCATGTCCGAGCCGGGGTCGCGGTAGAGCGGCACGAGTTGGTCGAGCGGCCGGTCCCCGATCACCACGCCGGCCGCGTGGGTCGAGGCGTTGCGCAGCAGCCCCTCGACCTGGGCCGCGTAGTCCAGCATCCGCTTGACGTTCTCTTCGGCGGCGGCGGCTTCGCGCAGGCGGGGCTCGTCGGCCAGCGCCTTGGTGATGCTGACCGGCTTGACGCCTTCGACCGGGATCATCTTCGACAGCCGGTCGCGCTGGGTGAAGCCCATGCCCAGCACCCGCCCCACGTCATGGACCGCCGCCTTGGACAGCAGCGCGCCGAAGGTGATGATCTGGCCGACCTTTTCCCGCCCGTATTTCTGGCAGACGTAGTCGATGACCTCTTCGCGGCGGTCCATGCAGAAGTCGATGTCGAAGTCCGGCATCGACACCCGTTCCGGGTTCAGGAAGCGTTCGAACAGCAGCGAATAGCGCAGCGGGTCGAGATCGGTGATGGTCAGCGCATAGGCCACCAGGCTGCCCGCCCCCGACCCCCGCCCCGGCCCGACCGGGATGCCGTTCTGCTTGGCCCATTTGATGAAGTCGGCGACGATCAGGAAATAGCCGGGGAAGCCCATCTGCTCGATGATTCCCAGCTCGAAATCCAGCCGGGCCTGGTATTCCTCGACGCTGACGGCGTGAGGGATCACCGCCAGCCGGGCGGCCAGCCCCTCGCGCGCCTGCCGGCGCAGTTCATCGACCTCGTCCTCGGCAAAGCGGGGCAGGATCGGCTTGTGCCTGGCGACGGCAAAGGCGCAGCGGCGGGCGATCTCGACGGTGTTCAGCGTCGCCTCGGGCAAGTCGGCGAACAGCACCGCCATGTCCTCGGCCGACTTGAAGTCGTGGTTGGCGGTCAGGCGGCGGCGCGGGGCGGCCTGATCGACCAGCGTCTTGTCGCGGATGCAGATCAGCGCGTCATGGGCGCCGAACATCGCCGGATCGGCGAAATGCACGTCGTTGGTGGCGACCAGCGGCAGGTTCAGCGCATAGGCGAGGTCGATCATCCCGCCTTCGGACGCGGCCTCGGCCGGCATTATCTGGCCGTTGTCCTGCATGTGGCGTTGCAGTTCGACATACAGCCGGTCGCCGAACATCGCCGCCAGATCGCGCAGATGCGATTCCGCGTCGGTCATCTTGCCGGCCTGCACCATCTGGCCCAAGGGGCCGCCCGCCCCGCCGGTCAGGCAGATCAGCCCGCCCGCATGGGCGGCCAGTTCAGCCATCGTCACATGGGGAAAATCCCGCGGCGGCGTGACATACAGGCAGGTGGACAGCGCCATCAGGTTCATCCAGCCGTCGCGGTCCTGCGCCAGCAGCACGACCGGGCCGCAGGCGGGGCCGGCGTCCAGCGTGACCTGGCAGCCGACGATGGGCTGCACGCCCTCGTCCATCGCCTTGACGGAAAACTCCAGCGCCGCGAACAGCGCGTTGGTGTCGGTCAGCGCGACCGCGGGCATGGCGTGTTTCGCCGCCAGCCCGGCCAGTTTCTTGACCGGGATCGCGCCTTCCAGCAGCGAATGTTCGGAATGGCAGCGCAGGTGGATGAATCGGGGCAGATCGGTCATGGCCCGGACTTAGCATCGCCGTGCCCGCTGCCCAAGCGTCCCGGCGCCCCGGGATGCAGGCGAAGACAGTTTTCGCCGTTTCCGCCGACTGCCGGCCGGTTTAGGTGATTGTCGCATAACGGAATCGGTCTAACCTCGGCCGACCGACAGACGGGAGCCGACGTGACCGCCAGCGATCTGTTCCAGGCCCAGGGCCTGACCAAGACCTATCCCGGCGTCCGCGCCAACGATGACGTGTCGTTCTCGGTCAGGCCCGGGGAAATCCACGCGCTGCTGGGCGAAAACGGCGCCGGCAAGTCCACGCTGGTCAAGATGATCTATGGTCTCGTGCGGCCGGATGCAGGGCGGATGACGCTGGACGGCCGCCCCCACGCGCCGGCCGATCCGCGCGCGGCGCGGGGTGCGGGCGTCGGCATGGTGTTCCAGCATTTCAGCCTGTTCGACGCGCTGAGCGTGGCGGAAAACATCGCCTTGGGGATGGACGCACCGCCGCCGCGCGCCGAACTGTCGCGCCGCATCGCCGATGTCAGCGCCGCCTACGGCCTGCCGCTGAACCCCTCGCGCCGCGTGGCGAGCCTGTCGGCCGGCGAACGCCAGCGGGTCGAGATCGTGCGCTGCCTTCTGGGCAGGCCGCGGCTGCTGATCATGGACGAGCCGACCAGCGTGCTGACCCCGCAAGAGGCGGAAATCCTGTTCGCCACCCTGCGCCAGCTGGCCGCGCAGGGGGTGGCGATCCTGTATATCTCGCACAAGCTGGAAGAAATCCGCACCCATTGCGACCGCGCCACCATCCTGCGCCACGGCCGCGTCGTGGGCACGGTGACGCCGCGCGACCATTCGGCCCGCGAACTCGCCGCGATGATGGTCGGGGCCGAGATGCGGGTCGTGGACCGCTCGGGCCGGCAGGCGGGCGAGGTGGTGCTGGAAGTCGCGGGGCTGACCTCGGCCGCGGGTCTGGACGGCACGCCGCTGCGGGAGGTGGGGTTTGCGGTGCGCGCGGGGGAGATCCTCGGCATCGGTGGCGTCGCCGGCAACGGGCAGGAGGAGCTGATCGCCGCGCTGTCCGGCGAGACCACCGGCCGCCCCGGCACGGTGCGGCTGGGCGGGGCGGATGTCTCGGCGCTCGGCCCCGAGGCGCGGCGGCGCGCGGGGCTGCTGGCTGCGCCCGAGGACCGGCTGGGCCACGCCGCCGTCCCCGAGATGAGCCTGACCGAGAACGCCATCCTGACCGCCGCGACGCGCCAGCAGCTCGTGCGCGGCGGGCTGATCGACCACGCCGCCGCGCGGCGCTTTGCGGAACGGGTGATCGCCGAGTTCGACGTGCGGACTCCGGGACCGGGGACGGCGGCGGGCGCCCTGTCCGGCGGCAACCTGCAGAAATACGTCATCGGCCGCGAAATCCTGCAAGAACCCCGCGCGCTGGTGGTGAACCAGCCGACCTGGGGCGTGGACGCCTCTGCCGCCGCCGCGATCCGGCAGGCGCTGCTGGACCTGGCCGCGCGCGGTGCGGCGGTGGTGGTCATCAGCCAGGACCTCGACGAGCTGCTGGAACTGTCCGACCGCTTCGCCGCCCTGAACGAGGGGCGGCTGTCGGCTCCGGTCCCGACCGAGGGGCTGACGGTGGAACAGATCGGCCTGATGCTGGGCGGCGCCCACGGGATGGAGGTCGCCCATGTTGCGGCTTGAGCCGCGCACCGCCGCGCCCTGGTGGCTGGGGCTGGCCGCTCCGGTGCTGGCGGTGCTGGCGACGATGCTGGCAGGCGGGCTGCTGTTTGCGCTGATGGGGTTCGACCCGGTGGCGGCGATCCGCACGATCTTCTGGGACCCGCTCTTCGGCCCTGCCGCCGGCTATTCCCGCCCGCAGCTGCTGGTCAAGGCCGGGCCGCTGGTTCTGATCGCCTGCGGACTCGCGGTGGGCTTTCGCGCCGGCATCTGGAACATCGGCGCCGAGGGGCAATATATCGTCGGAGGCATCTGCGGCGCCGCCGTGGCGCTGGCGGCCTATCCGGCCGAGGGGGCGTGGATCTTCCCGGCGATGGTGCTGGCTGGCGCCGCCGGAGGCTGGGCCTGGGGGATGATCCCGGCGGTGCTGCGGAACCGCTTTGGGGCGTCCGAGATCCTCGTCTCGCTGATGCTGGTCTATGTGGCGCAGAAGCTGGCCGCCTGGGCCGCCTTTGGCCCGATGCGAAACCCCGAGGGCTTCGGCATGCCCGGATCGCGCAACCTGCAGCAATACCCGCCCGCAGCGAACCCCGAGCTGATCGCCGGCACCGGCATCCACTGGGGCGTGGTGGCCGCCGGTGTCGCCGTGCTGGCGACCTGGCTGCTGATGAGCCGCCACATCCGCGGCTTTCACATCCGCGCCGCCGGCATGGCCCCGCGCGCCGCCCGCTTCGCGGGCGTCCGCCCCGAGGCGCTGGTCGCCTTCTGCCTGGGCCTGTCGGGGGCGCTGGCCGGGATGGCGGGGCTGTTCGAGGCCGCCGGCCCTGGCGGGCAGATCACCGACAGCTTCGGGTCGGGCTACGGCTTCACCGCGATCATCGTGGCGTTCCTCGGCCGGCTGCACCCGCTGGGCATCCTGCTGGCCGGGCTGCTGCTGGCGCTGACCTATATCGGCGGGGAACTGGCGCAGCTGATGCTGTCGCTGCCGGCGGCGACGGTGCAGGTGTTCCAGGGGATGCTGCTGTTCTTCCTGCTGGCCTTCGACACGCTGACCCGGTTCCGCATCCGCTGGGGGAAAGCCGCATGATCCTCGACTGGACCACCTTCCTGCTGTTGCTCTCTGCCGCGACGCCGATCCTGCTGGCTGCGCTGGGGGAAACCATCGTGGAACGGGCGGGCGTTCTGAACCTCGGCGTCGAGGGCATGATGATCACCGGCGCGCTGGCCGGGTTTGCCGCGGCCCACGCCACCGGCTCGCCCGCCGCCGGCTTCCTCGGCGGCGCGGTTGCCGGGGCGGCGCTGTCGCTGATCTTCGCGGCGCTGACCCAGTATCTGCTCACCAACCAGGTCGCCACCGGCCTGGCGCTGACGCTGTTCGGGCTGGGGCTGACGGCGATGTTCGGCAAGCCCTACGAGGGCGTCAAGGCGCCCGCCATGCCCGGCGGGCCGCTGGGGATCAACTGGGTCGTCTGGCTGGGCCTCGCGCTGGTGCCGGTGATCTGGCTGGTCCTGAACCGCACCCGCGCCGGCCTCGTCCTGCGCGCGGTGGGCGAGAACCACGACGCCGCCCACGCGCTGGGCTACAAGGTGCGCGGCGTCCGGGTCGCGGCGATCGCCATCGGCGGCGCGCTCGCCGGGCTGGGTGGCGCCTATGTCTCGATCGCCACCGTCCTGCAATGGACCGAGGGGATGACCGCCGGCGCCGGCTGGATCGCGCTGGCCATCGTCGTCTTTGCCGGCTGGAGCCCGTGGGGCGTTCTCGCCGGTGCCTGGTTGTTCGGCGGCGTGACCGTCCTGCAGCTGCGGCTGCAGGCGGCGGGGGTGGCGGTGCCCGTGCAGCTGCTATCGATGGCCCCCTATCTTGCCACGATCCTCGTGCTCGTGGTCATATCGGCCCGTCAGAAATACGCGCGATCGGCCAGCGGCGCGGCCCCCGGTTCGCTGGGCCGCACGTTCCACGCGACGCGATAAAACCCGACAGAGGAGAGTTCCATGACCCGCAGAAGACTTCTGGCCTCGGCCGCCGCGCTGGCCGTGCTGGCGATGCTGCCGGCCCTGCCCGGCACCGCGCAGGCCCAGGGCACCCCGATCCCCGAGGGCGAAAAGCTCAAGGTCGGGTTCATCTATGTCGGCCCGGTGGGCGACGGCGGCTGGTCCTATCAGCACGACGTGGGCCGGCAAGCGATCGAAAAGGAATTCGGCGACCGGGTTGAAACCACCTTCATCGAAAGCGTCCCGGAAGGGGCCGACGCCGAACGCGCCCTGACCCAGCTGGCCCTGGCCGGCAACAAGCTGATCTTCGCGACCAGCTTCGGGTTCATGGACGCCGTCATCAACGTCGCCAAGAAGTTCCCGGACGTGAAGTTCGAGCACGCCACCGGCTACAAGCGGGCCGACAACGTCTCGACCTATGACGCCCGCTTCTACGAAGGCCGGGCGGTGATGGGGACCATCGCGGGGCGGATGACCAAGTCGAACAAGATCGGCTATATCGGGTCGTTCCCGATCCCCGAGGTGGTGCAGGGCATCAACTCGTCCTTCATCCACGCCCGAAAGGTGAACCCGGCGGTCGAGATGAAGGTGGTCTGGGCCTATACCTGGTTCGACCCCGCGAAAGAGGCCGACGCCGCATCGGCCCTGATCGCCGAGGGGGTGGACGTGATCCTGCAACACACCGACTCGACCGCGCCGATGGGCAAGCTGCAAGAGGCGGGCGGCATCGGTTTCGGCCAGGCCTCCGACATGGCGGCGTTCAAGCCGACGCCGCGGGTCAGCGCCATCATCGACAACTGGGCGCCCTACTACGTCAAGCGCGTGGGCGAGGTGCTGGACGGGACCTGGACCAGCTCGGCCACCTGGGCCGGGATCGGCGAGGGCGAGGTCGAGATCGGCGAGATCACCGATGCCGTGCCCCCCGAGGTCAAGGCCGAGGCCGAGGCGCTGCGCGACAAGATCGGCAAGAAAGAATATCACCCCTTCACCGGCCCGCTGAAGAAGGCCGACGGCAGCGAGTGGCTGGCCGACGGCAAGACCGCGACCGACGAAGAGCTGTCGCAGATGAACTTCTTCGTCGAAGGCATCACCGCGCAGATGCCCAAGTAAGGGCCGAGCAATGGACGCCGGGACGGGCGGGGGATTGGGGTCCCGCCCGTTTCCGTTCGGGAAATGCCTTAAATGCCAGCGGTCCTCTCGGCGGATGGGCCGGGGCGGGGTATACAGGCGTGGCTGCTGCCCCGAGGGAAACCCATGCTTCGCAAGACCCTGATGATCGCCGTGACCTGCGCGCTGGCCGCCGCCCCGGCGTTCGCCGCCGCGCCCACCTCCGGCAAGACCACCGGCAAGGACCGCGCCGCGGCCGCCCACGCCGCAGCGACGGCGCGCGGCGCGACCCGCACCCGCGGCGCCGACGGCCAGGCCAAGTCGGCCGAAAAGCGCGGCTATGGGCTGACGCGGCCGCGCGACCCGGCGCCGGCCACTGCGCCCGCACCTGCCAAATAGGGCCTAGCACCAGACCAAAAAAAAAAAAACGGCGCCTGCTTGGGCGCCGTCATTCGTCTGGCAGATATGCGCCCGTCAGGCGGTCGCGGTCGAGATGAACTTCACCGCGTCGCCGAAGGTCTGGATCGTCTCGGCGGCGTCGTCCGGGATCTCGATGCCGAACTCTTCCTCGAAGGCCATGACCAGCTCGACCGTGTCCAGCGAGTCAGCGCCCAGATCGTCAATGAACGATGCGCTCTCGGTCACCTTGTCCTCTTCGACGCCCAGATGCTCGACGACGATCTTCTTCACGCGATCAGCGATATCGCTCATGTCTCGTTCCTCAGTTGCGGGCACTCCGCCCGGATGCGGCCAGTCGTTGAACCAGCGACAGCCGCGGGCGGTTCCGCGCGGCCTTGGCATGGGGATATAGCAACGCCCGCGCCCACTGCAACCGGTTTCACAGCGGCGTGTGCGGGCAAACCCGCCCGCCCGACGGATCGCCCGTCAGATCATCGCCATGCCGCCATTGACGTGCAACGTGGCGCCGGTGACATATCCTGCTTCAGGGCTGGCGAGGAACAGCACCGCAGCGGCGATTTCCTCGGCCGATCCCATGCGGCCGGCGGGGATCTGGGTGAGGATGCGGGATTTCTGGTCGTCCGACAGCTTGCCGGTCATCGCCGTCTCGATGAAGCCAGGGGCCACGCAGTTCACCGTGATCCCGCGCGAGGCGACCTCGTAGGCCAGGCTCTTCGACATCCCCACCAGCCCGGCCTTGGCCGCGGCATAGTTGCCCTGGCCGGGGTTGCCCGTCGCGCCGACGACCGAGGTGATCGACACGATCCGCCCCCAGCGCGCCTTCATCATCCCGCGCAGCACCGCCCGCGCCAGGCGAAAGGACGAGGTCAGGTTCACGTCCAGCACCTGCGCCCATTCCTCGTCCGACATCCGCATGAACAGGTTGTCGCGGGTGATGCCGGCGTTGTTCACGAGGATATCGACCGACCCCATCGCCTCCGCGGCCTGTTTGGGCAGCGCCTCGACCTCGGCCGCATCGCCCAGGTTGGCGGTCACGACATGGGCGCGTTCGCCCAGCGTATCGGCAAGCTCGCGCAGCGGCGCCTCGCGCGTGCCCGACAGAGTCACCGTCGCCCCCGCGCCGTGCAGCGCCGTGGCCACGGCGCCGCCGATGCCTCCCGAAGCGCCGGTGATCAGCGCGGTCTTTCCGGTCAGGTCGAACATCCCGTCCTCGTTTCTTCTTTGTCCAAATATCCCGGGGTCCGGGGCAGCGCCCCGGTCCGGCCTCAGCCCTTGAGGGCCGCGATATCCTGCGGCGTGCCGACGGCGCGGGTCACCGCATCGGGCGCGATGCGCTTGATCATCCCCGACAGGGCCTTGCCGGCCCCGATTTCCCAGAACTCGGTCACGCCCTGGTCGGCCATGAACTGCACGGACTCGCGCCAGCGCACCGATCCGGTCACCTGCTCGGTCAGCAACTGCCGGATCGCGCCGGGCTGCAGCACCGGCTCGGCGCGGACATTGGCGATCAGCGGCACGGCGGGTTCGTGAATATCCACCCCGGCCAGCGCGTCGCTCATCACCGTCGCCGCGGGCTGCATCAGCACGCAGTGGAACGGTGCCGACACCGGCAGCATCAGCGCCCGCTTGGCGCCGCGTTCCTTGGCCAGGGCGGCGGCGCGTTCTACCGCCTCCTTGTGCCCCGAGATCACCACCTGCGCGGGGTCGTTGTCGTTGGCGGCCTGGCAGACCTCGTCGCCCGCCGCCTCGCGGGCGATCTCGTCCACGGTGGCGAAGTCGAGCCCCAGGATCGCCGCCATCGCACCCACGCCGACCGGCACCGCCTCCTGCATTGCGGTGCCGCGGATGCAGAGCAGCCGCGCGGTATCCGACAGGCTGATCGCGCCCGCCGCGCACAGGGCCGAATACTCGCCCAGCGAATGGCCCGCGACATAGGCCGCGTCGGTGATGGCAAAGCCCTCGGCCTCGAGCGCGCGCATGGCGGCGATCGAGGTCGCCATCAGCGCCGGCTGGGCGTTGCGGGTCAGGGTCAGCGTCTCGATGTCGCCGTCCCAGATCAAAGCCGACAGGTTTTCGCCCAGCGCCTCGTCCACCTCGTCAAAGACGGCGCGGGCGGCGGGATAGGCCTCGGCCAGCGCGCGGCCCATGCCGATGGTCTGGGCGCCCTGCCCCGGAAAGACGAATGCGCGCATGTCAGGCTCCTGTCACGTTTCTGACGGGATAGACCGGCGGCGGCGCGCAGGCAACGGGCGCGGCGGAAGCCAGGGGCTTTGCCCCTCGCGCATCCGCGCTCACCCCAGGATATTTCCGCAAAGAAGAAGGGCCGCCTCTGCTGCAGAGGCGGCCCTTGCAGATCAGGGACAGAACGGATCAGCCGACCAGTTCGAGGCCCGAGAAGAAGAAGGCGATCTCGCGCGCCGCCGATTCCGGGCTGTCCGAGCCGTGGACCGAGTTCTCGCCCTTGGACAGCGCGAAGTCCTTGCGGATGGTGCCCGCATCGGCCTGCGCCGGGTCGGTCGCGCCCATCACCTCGCGGTTCTTGGCGATGGCGTTTTCGCCTTCCAGGACCTGCACGACGACAGGCTCCGAGCCCATGAACTCGACCAGCTCGCCATAGAAGGGGCGTTCCTTGTGTTCGGCATAGAAGGCGCCGGCCTGGGCGGGCGACAGGTGGATGCGCTTCGACGCGACGACGCGCAGGCCCGCATCCTCGAATTTGCTGACGATCTTGCCGGTCAGGTTGCGCTTGGTCGCGTCGGGTTTGATGATCGAAAGGGTGCGTTCGACAGCCATGATGTCCTCGTATGGGTCTGGGTGGGCGATTGGCGCGCGCGGTATCACGGGCACCGCGGGTTGGAAACCCCGACCCCGGCGCGGGACCGGCGAATCGGCGCCGGGCAGTCTGAAGCCGCCGCAGCCCGTGTCGAGGCTTTTTGCCGCCGCGGAATTGCGCGCCTTTTAACGAATCCTGTCGGATTGGTCAGGCGAACGACGTTAACCGGTAAAATTGCAGCGATGCGTTAACAGATACTTTTTCTTGGATGCCTTATAGACCTCGCAGTCTCAGCGAGGAAAATCAGTATCATGACCACCGCCATTCTGCCGACCGGCCCGACTCCGACCCCCTATCAGCTCGACTGGGGCGAGGCTGGGATCGTCCTGTCCGGGACCGTTATCTCTTATACCGATTACTGGGCCGCCATCTACGCCATCGATGCCCCATCGGTGCAGATCGACGGCGCCGTCTTCTCGTACGGCGACGGCTACCGCTATACGGGCTCCGAGACGGCGTCGCTGATCGTCGGCGCCACCGGCAGCATCGTCGCCAACGAGGCGGTCACGGCCACCGCGGGCAATCTCATGCACATCATGAACGCGGGCACGCTGAACGGCCGCCTGAACGGGGTCAGCCTCAGCGGCACGCTGGCCGACGAAACGACACTGGCGCCGTTGACGGTGTGGCTGAACAACAGCGGCGACATCTTCGGCGTCGAAGGCGAGGGTTTTCACGTCATCGCCTCGATCGCCTCGGTGCGGATCACCAACACCGGCACGCTGTCGGGCCCCAATTCCGGGGTGTGCATCGAAGGCGACACGGCCACCAACCTGCGGCTGGTAAACCGCGGGTCCATCGTCGGGGCGGTGGAAACCAGCCTGCTCAGCTTTGGCGATGATGACGGGTCGGGCCGCGATCAGGTCACCAACCTCGGCACGATCGACGGCCGCGTCATGCTGAACCAGGGCCACGACACCATTGTCAACGCCGGCAGCATCCTTGGCAACATCGAGGCCGGCAGCGGCTGGGACCTGATCGACAACCGCGCAGGCCTGGTCACCGGCCGGATCCTTGCGGCCGAGGGCAACGACACCATCCGCGCAAGCCTCGTCCACGGCGACAGCGTCTGGGGCGGCGATGGCGACGACCTGCTGCTGGGCGGCGACGCCGACGACTTCCTGCAGGGCGACTGGGGGAATGACCGGCTGCATGGCGATGCCGGCAACGACACCCTGTCGGGATCGGCCGGCAACGACACGCTCGACGGCGGGGCGGGCAGCGACGTGACGGTCGACGGGGACGGCGACGATCTTCACCTGGGGCGCGAGGGCGACGACACCCTGTCCGGGGGCGATGGCAACGACACGTTGAACGGCGGCCTCGGCGACGATGAACTGCAGCTGGGCGGCGGCAACGACCGCGGCATCGGCGCCGAGGGGGACGACCGCCTCGTGGGCGGCGACCGGCTCGACGCGCTGCCGGGCGGGGCCGGCCCCGGTGGGCTGGCCGGCGGGCGCGGCACCGCGGTGTGGCGGGGGGGAGACGAGCACACCGGCGCCGCCG
>NZ_JRKS01000031.1 GCF_000763805.1 Paracoccus sphaerophysae
TCCCCCCACTGTGACCCGCCCCGCGAGGGGAAGGGAATTCGTTGCGCCGTGTGGCACCGGCGGTGCCGCGGGCGTCCCCCCTCCCCCTCCGTGGGGAGGGGCCGGGGTGGGGGCTGCCGCGCCTCCTTAGAACTGGTCGTCGAACCGCTTGGCGAGGTCCTCGATGTTCTCCGGCGGCCAGTCGACCACGTCCATGCCCAGGTGCAGGCCCATGCCCGACAGCACTTCCTTGATCTCGTTCAAGGACTTGCGGCCGAAGTTCGGGGTCCGCAGCATCTCGGCCTCGGTCTTCTGGATCAGGTCGCCGATATAGACGATGTTGTCGTTCTTGAGGCAGTTGGCCGAACGCACCGACAGTTCCAGCTCGTCCACCTTCTTCAGCAGCCGCGGGTCGAATTCCAGCCCGTCCTCGGCATCCGCGCTGCGCGCCGATTCGGGTTCCTCGAAGTTGACGAACACCGCCAGCTGGTCCTGCAGGATGCGGGCGGCATAGGCCACCGCGTCCTCGGGCGACAGCGAGCCGTCGGTTTCGACGCGCATGGTCAGCTTGTCATAGTCCAGCACCTGGCCCTCGCGGGTGGGCGTGACCTCGTAGCTGACCCGCTTGACCGGCGAGAAGATCGCGTCGATCGGGATCAGCCCGATGGGGGCGTCCTCGGGGCGGTTCTTGTCGGCGGCGACGTAGCCTTTGCCGACCGCGACGGTCAGCTCCATGTGCAGGTCCGCGCCCTCGTCGAGGTGGCAGATCACGTGGTCGCGGTTCAGGATGTGGATCCCGGCGGTTTCCGAGATCTGGCCGGCGGTCACGACGCCCGGGCCCTTGGCCGACAGGGTCAGCCGTTTGGGGCCGTCCACGTCCATGCGCAGGGTCACGCCCTTGAGGTTCAGGACGATGTCGGTCACGTCCTCGCGGACGCCGGCGACCGAGGAAAACTCGTGCAGCACGTTGTCGATCTGCACGCTGGTGATGGCGGCGCCCTGCAGCGACGACATCAGCACCCGGCGCAGCGCATTGCCCAGCGTCAGGCCGAAGCCGCGTTCCAGAGGTTCCGCAACGACGGTGGCCACGCGCGACGCATCGGCGCCGGCGCGCACGTCAAGCTGCGCGGGCTTGATCAGTTCGGCCCAGTTCTTGTGGATCATGCGATTGCCTCCATTCCTGTTTCCGGGCCCATGTCCAGCCGCCGGAAACGCCCGAGGTAAAATGCGAAAAGCCCGGGCCGCGCCCGGCAGGGCGCGAACCGGATGAATGTCGTCGGATCAGACGCGGCGGCGCTTGGGCGGGCGAACGCCGTTATGCGCGATCGGGGTCACGTCGCGGATCGCGGTGATGTTGAAGCCCACCGCCGCCAGCGCGCGCAGCGCCGATTCGCGGCCCGAGCCGGGCCCCTGGACCTCGACCTCGATGGTGCGGACGCCGTGTTCCTGCGCCTTGCGTCCGGCATCCTCGGCGGCCATCTGCGCGGCGTAGGGGGTCGATTTCCGCGAGCCCTTGAAGCCCATGGTGCCCGCCGACGACCACGAGATCGCGTTGCCCTGCACGTCCGAAATCAGGATCTTGGTGTTGTTGAACGACGAGTTCACATGCGCCACGCCGGTGGCGATGTTCTTGCGTTCCTTGCGCTTCATGCGCGTCTTGTCGCGTGCCATGTTGCGCTCTCCTTATTTCTTCTTGCCGGCGATGGGCTTCGCCGGGCCCTTGCGGGTGCGGGCGTTGGTGTGGGTCCGCTGACCGCGCACCGGCAGGCCGCGGCGATGGCGCAGGCCGCGATAGGACCCAAGGTCCATCATCCGCTTGATGTTCATCTGCGTCTGGCGGCGCAGGTCGCCCTCGACGGTCAGGTTGGCGTCGATGTATTCGCGGATCTGCAGGACTTCGGCGTCCGACAGGTCGTTGACGCGGCGGGCGCGGTCGATGCCGACGGCCTCGCAGATCTGTTCGGCGTTCTGCGGGCCGATGCCGTGGATATATTGCAGCGCGATCGGAACGCGCTTGCCGGTCGGGATGTTGACGCCAGCGATACGGGCCAAGTCCGGTCTTCCTTTTCGTTGCGGGTCCGTAGCGCCAGACCCTTTTTTCACAACCAATGGCCCGCGGCGTCCGCCGTCGGGCCAATGCTCACCCCGGATGGGTGATTCTCAGATGAGATGGGGGTCTTTAGGGGGTTGCCGCAGGCGCGTCAAGGGCAGCGGGCCCAGCGCCTCGCACGCTCTTGCCGCAGGTCCTGCGTGGATGTAAGCGGGTCTTACATCCAGAAAGGGAGAGCGCCGCGATGTATCATGCCATCGTCCGCCGCCGGATCGTGGCGCTGTTCGACGCCATCAAACCGCGGCGATGCCGGGCCGGTGCTGGCCGGGTTCGCGCCCGGGGCCGAACACGCGATGATCGGCACCCATGCGCTGTCGGGTCGGCGGGTGTCGCCGCAGGCGATCGCCGACTGGTATGCGCGGCTGTTCCGCCTGCTGCCCGACATCCGCTTCGATCTGCGCCGGATCGAGGTCAGCGGCCCGCCCTGGGCGACCATCGCCACGGTCGTGTGGCGCGAGACGAACTCGGCCACCGACGGGGTGCGGACCTCGGCCACGGGGATGCATGTCGTGCATATCGCCTGGGGCCGGATGACGCGGCTGGTGATCCTGACCGACACCGCCAAGCTCGAGGCGACGCTGCGCCGGATCGCCGCCAAGGGCACCGCCGAGGCGCTGGCCGCCCCGATCGCCGACGGCCCCGACCGGCCGTGAGCGGCTGAGCGGCCGCGCTCAGGTCGGGTTCAGCACCTCGTGCACCTGATCGGGCGCCGGGATGATGTCGGCGGGCAGGCCGGAACTGCCGGGATAGAAATGCTCGCAGGCGCAGGCGGCGTTGACGTTCCAGCGCCAGTCCACCGGGATCCCGATCTGCTGGCCGCTGTCGCCGAACCCCGTGCCGGCCGCACCGAGGTCGCGCAGCCGCCCGGCCGCCCGCAGCCGGGCCATCCGGTCCTGGAACGGCGTGCCCCGCGGCAGCGTGGCCATGCCGTTCGAGACGTGGACGTCGGTCACGAACAGCTCCTCGCCGGCGCGGCAGTCGACCAGCTCGATCTCGCGATGAGCGAAGTCGCCGGTGACCTCGGTCAGCTGGCTTACGACGCCGCCACCCTCGTCGCGGGCAGCGTTCCGGCGCCAGACGCTGCCGCTGTCGAGGTAACTCAGCTCGTGCCCGCAGGGCGCGAGCAGGACCACCTGCGCATTGTCATCGGCCTGCGCAGCGCTGGCCGCGGCAACGGTCGCCGCCACCGCAAACCCCCGCGCGAGGCGAATCACCGCCCGCCGATCCCGTCCATGACCGCGGCGACCTGACGGCCGACCTCGTCCATCTCGGCCATGCCGTCGACCGGGTGCAGCTGCTTCTTGGCGTAGTAATAGCCGATCAGCGGCGAGGTCTTCTTGTAGTATTCCAGCAGCCGGGTCTTGAGGCTGTCGGCGTTGTCGTCGGCCCGCCGCTTGAGGTCGGTGGACCCGCAGACGTCGCAGACGCCGGGCTTGGCGGTCGGCTTGGTCTGGTCATGATAGACCTCGCCGCAATTGCCGCACGTAAAGCGGCCGCTGATCCGGTCGACCAGCGCGGTGTCGTCCACCTGCATCTCGATCACCGCGTCGATCTGGCGGCCCATCCCGGCCAGCAGGTCGTTCAGCGCGTCGGCCTGCGGCAGGGTGCGGGGGAAGCCGTCGAAGATGAAGCCGGGGGCGTCCATGGTTTCCAGCTTTTCGCGGATCAGGCCGATGACGATCTCGTCGGTGACCAGCTGGCCCTTGTCCATCACCTCGGCCACGACGCGGCCCATCTCGGTCCCCGAGGTGCGCGCCTCGCGCAGCATGTCACCGGTGGACAGCTGCACCAGGCCCCGCTCCTCGACCAGCGTGCGCGCCTGGGTCCCCTTGCCGGCGCCGGGCGGCCCCAGCAGAATGATGTTGATCGTCAATGCATTGTCCCCCCGATTTCGTGGCTGCCGTCAGCGCCGTGCCGGCAGGCGCCGCGGCTTGGCTTCGCCCGCCTTGCGCTTGCCGCGCAGCTGCGACCGTTCGATCAAAGCCTCGTATTGATGGGCAAGCAAGTGGCTTTGGATCTGGTTGATGGTGTCCATCGTGACCGACACGATGATCAGCACCGACGTGCCCCCGAAATAGAACGGGATCGCCAGCTGGTTGCGGATCACCTCGGGCAGCAGGCAGACGAAGGCCAGGTACAGCGACCCGATGACCAGCACCCGGTTCACCACGTAGTCCAGGTATTCCTCGGTCCGCTTGCCCGGCCGGATGCCGGGAATGAAGCCGCCCTGGTTCTTGAGGTTCTCGGCCACGTCGTCGGACTTGAAGGCCACGTTCTGGGTATAGAAGTAGCTGAAGAAGACGATCATCACCGCGAAGAACAGCAGATACAGCGGCTGCCCGGGGCCGAAATAGGCCAGGATCGTGGACATCACCGGGCCGGTCTGGTTGCCCGAGAAAGTCGAGATGGTGACCGGCAGCAGCAGCAGCGACGACGCGAAGATCGCCGGGATCACGCCGGCCGGGTTGACCTTGATCGGCAGGTGCGAGGACTGGCCGTCATAGACCTTCATCCCCACCTGCCGGCGCGGATACTGGATGCGGATCTTGCGCAGCGCGCGTTCCATGAACACCACGAAGGCCATGATCAGCACCACCATGACGATCATCCCCAGGATCACCGGGGTCGAGATCGCGCCCGACCGCCCCTGGGCGAAGAACTGCGCCAGGTGGCCGGGGATCTCCGCCAGGATGCCGACATAGATGATCAGGCTGATGCCGTTGCCGATCCCCCGGGCGGTGATCTGCTCGCCCAGCCACATAAGGAACATCGTCCCGCCGACGAGCGTGATGACTACCGCGGCGCGGAAGAACCAGCCCGGCTCGTGCGCCATGCCGCCGGCTTCCAGGCTGACGGCCAGGCCATAGGCCTGGAACAGCGCCAGCAGCACCGTGCCATAGCGGGTATACTGGTTGATCTTCTTGCGGCCCTGCTCGCCCTCTTTCTTGAGCTGTTCCAGCGCCGGCACCATCGAGGCCAGCAGTTGAACGATGATCGAGGCCGAGATGTAGGGCATGATGCCCAGCGCAAAGACGCCCATCCGGCCCAGCGCGCCGCCGGTGAACATCGACAGGATGCCGCCGATGCCGGCCTGCGCCTGTTCCATGAAGTTGCGCAGCGCGCCGCCGTCGATGCCGGGCACCGGGATGTAGGTGCCAAGGCGATAGATGATCAGCAGCCCGATGGTGAACCAGATCCTCTGGCGAAGCTCGGTCGCGCGGCCCAGCTGTCCCCAGCTGAGGTTTGCGGCCATCTGTTCTGCGGCTGACGCCATGACTGCCCCTTGAATGTCGGCCCGGCCCCGCTGGCCGGATTTGGAAACGCCGCCGGACCGTCTTCCGGTCGGCGGCGTCTGGAAAACTCGAACGCTATCTATGGGGCGGCACGCGCCCCTTCAACAGCTTATTCCGCCGCAGCTTCGGCCCGTTCCTTGACCGGACGGGTCAGGGTCAGCTTGCCGCCGGCCTTTTCCACCGCCTCGGCGGCGGCTTTCGACGCGCCGGCCAGGGTCAGGGTCAGCGCCGAGGTCAGCTCGCCCTTGGCCATCAGGCGGATGCCGTCCAGCTTGCGCTTGGTGGCGCCCGCGGCGATCAGCGCGTCCTCGGTGATGTCGTCGCCGGCCTTCAGCTTGCCCGCATCCACCAGGGCCTGCAGCTGCCCCAGGTTAACGACGGCGAATTCCAGCCGGTTCGGCTTGGAAAAGCCGCGCTTCGGCAGGCGGCGATACAGCGGCATCTGGCCGCCTTCATAGCCGCCCAGCGCCACGCCGGACCGCGAGGTCTGACCCTTGATGCCGCGCCCGGCGGTCTTGCCCTTGCCCGAACCCGGGCCGCGCGCGACGCGCTTCTTGGTGCGGTTGGCGCCGTCGTTGTCGCGCAGTTCGTTCAGTTTCATGTCGCTTCTCCTGTCGCCGGAAACGTCCCCGGAAGCGATGGCGGGACGCACACGGCATGATGATAAGGGAATCGCCTGACGGGACGGACCCGCGGCGATGGGGGGCATCTAAGTCACCCCGCGCTGCGGCGCAAGTCTGGCCCCCCGAGCCTATCCGCTGGCGATGCGCCGCCCGAACAGGACCAGGTGATGATCGACGATCTCGTAGCCATAGCGTTCCGCCACCCGGCGTTGCAGTTCCTCGATCTCGGCCGACAGGAACTCGACCACCTCGCCGGTGTCCACGTCGATCAGGTGGTCGTGATGGGCGGCGGGTTCGGCCTCGAACCGGGCCGGGCCGGAATTGAAGCGGTGGGCGCGCAGATAGCCGCGCTCGGCCAGCGTCGCCAGCGTGCGATAGGTGGTCGCCTGCGATACGCTTGGGTCCAGCCGGCGGGCGCGGTCCAGCACCGCCTCGGCATCCGGGTGGTCGCCCGACCGCAGCAGCACCTCGGCGATGGCCTGGCGCTGGCGGGTGACGCGCAGCCCGGCGCCGCGCAGCATCTCGTCGATCTGCGCCCGCGCGGCGACGGGGTGATCGGGCAGCGGGCCCGGCGGCAGGGGATCGGCGCTGGTCATGGACGCGATGTTACCGCCCTGCCCGCGGCCGATCAAGATGCAAGCCGTTCTCAAGACGCTTGACAGGTGAGAACGATTCCTAACAACTGGCCGCAACGAGCAGGAGCAAATGGTGACGACGGGCGGCAGATGGCTGGTGGCAGGTGGGGCGCTGATGGCGCTGCTGCTGGCGCTGATGGCGTTCGCGCCCGCCGCGACCCCGCGTGACGACGGGCGACTGCGGGTGGTGACCACCTTCACCGTGCTGGCCGACATGGCCCGCAACGTGGCGGGGGATCACGCCGACATCGTCTCGATCACCAAGCCTGGCGCAGAGATCCACGGCTATGAGCCCACGCCTCAGGACATCGCGCGGGCGGCCGGGGCCGACCTGATCCTGTGGAACGGGCTCAACCTGGAACGCTGGTTCGCCCAGTTCCTGGCGAACCTGCCGCAGACGCGCGCGGCGGTGGTGTCGGACGGGCTGGCCCCGGCGCTGATCGCCTCGGGCGCGGCGAAGGGGCATCCCAACCCCCACGGCTGGATGGGGCTGGAAGGGGCGCGCGTCTACATCGCCAACATCGCCGCCGCGCTGGCGGCGGCCGACCCGGCCCATGCCGACGCCTACCGCGCCAACGCCGCCGCCTATCTGGCCCGGATCGAGGCCGCCCTCGCCCCCGCCCGCGCCCGCATCGCCGCCCTGCCCGAAAACCGTCGCTGGCTGACCACCTGCGAGGGCGCCTTCGCCTATCTCGCCCGCGACCTGGGGCTGCGCGAGTTGTATCTGTGGCCGATCAACGCCGACCAGACCGGCACCCCGCAGCAGGTGCGCGCGGTGGTGGACGGGGTGCGCGCCCACCAGATCCCGGCGGTGTTCTGCGAAAGCACCGCCAGCCAGAAGCCCGCCCGCCAGGTCGCCCGCGAAACCGGCGCCGCCTATGGCGGGGTGCTGTATGTGGACAGCCTGACGCCCGCCGGCGGCCCGGCGCCCACCTATCTGGACCTGCTGCGCGTCACCACCGACACCATCGCCCGCGGCTTGGGCGGAGAGATTTCATGAACACTCCCTCGCCCCCCATGGACGGCATCGTCGCCCGCGACGTGACCGTGACCTACCGCAACGGCCACACCGCGCTGTCGCACGCGAGCTTTGCCATCCCGCGCGGCACCGTCACCGCGCTGGTCGGGGTCAACGGGGCCGGGAAATCCACGCTCTTCAAGGCGATCATGGGCTTCGTGCCGACCGGCGACGGCGCCATCACCCTTCTGGGCCGACCCGTCCGGCAGGCGCTGCGCGAGAACCTCGTGGCCTATGTCCCGCAGGCCGAGGAGGTGGACTGGACCTTTCCGGTGCTGGTCGAGGACGTGGTGATGATGGGCCGCTATGGGCATATGGGCCTGATGCGCCGCCCCCGCCCAACCGACCGCGCCGCCGTCGATGCGGCGCTGGCCCGGGTCGGCATGGCCGCATTCCGCCACCGCCAGATCGGCGAGCTGTCCGGCGGGCAGAAGAAGCGCGTCTTCCTCGCCCGCGCGCTGGCCCAGGACGGACAGGTGATCCTGCTGGACGAACCCTTCACCGGCGTCGACGTGACGACCGAGGAACAGATCATCGCCCTGCTGGCCGAGTTGCGCGACGAGGGCCGGGTGATGCTGGTTTCCACCCACAATCTCGGCTCGGTCCCGCGCTACTGCG
Organism: Paracoccus sphaerophysae; assembly: GCF_000763805.1. Classification (GTDB taxonomy): domain Bacteria; phylum Pseudomonadota; class Alphaproteobacteria; order Rhodobacterales; family Rhodobacteraceae; genus Paracoccus; species Paracoccus sphaerophysae. Next base: position 8,277 of record NZ_JRKS01000031.1, read on the forward strand.
ACCGGGTAGTGCTGGTGCGCGGCACGGTGCTGGCGCACGGCCCGACCGAAACGACCTTCACCCAGGAACACCTCGCCGAGGCCTTCGGCGGCCAGCTGCGCGAGATCTCGCTGGGCGGCTCCGACCTGCATCACGACGACCACGAGGACCCTCGCACCCTCACCATCCTCACCGACGACGAACGCCCCTTCGTCCATTACGGCCACCGCCCGCCCGTGCCGGGGGACGAGGGATGAGCGTCCTGCTGGAGCCGCTGGGCTATCGCTACATGCTGGACGCGATCTGGGTGTCGGCGCTGGTCGGCGGCGTCTGCGGCTTCCTGTCCTGCTACCTGATGCTGAAAGGCTGGTCGCTGATCGGCGACGCGCTCAGCCATTCGGTCGTTCCCGGAGTCGCCGTCGCCGGCCTGCTGGGCCTGCCCTTCGCGCTGGGCGCCTTCGTCGCCGGAGGGCTGGCGGCAGCTTCGATGCTGGCGCTGCAGGACCGCTCGGGGCTGAAATCGGACGTGGTGATCGGGCTGATCTTCACGGCGTTCTTCGGGTTGGGGCTTTTCATCATCTCGGTGCAGCCGATGGCGGTGTCGATCCAGACCATCGTTATGGGCAACATCCTGGCGATCACCCCCGGCGACACGCTGCAGCTGGCGCTGATCGGGGCGGTGTCGATGGCGGTGCTGCTGGTCCGCTGGCGCGACCTGATGGCGGTGTTCTTCGACGAAACGCACGCCCGCACCATCGGGCTGCGGCCGTTCTGGCTCAAGACGCTGTTCTTCACCCTGCTGTCGGCCTCGGTCGTGGCCGGGATGCAGACGGTCGGCGCGTTCCTCGTCATCGCGCTGGTCGTCACCCCCGGTGCGACCGCCTATCTGCTGACCGACCGCTTTCCGCGGCTGCTGGCGCTGGCCGTCGCCATCGGCGCGATCACCAGCGCGGTGGGGGCCTACCTGTCCTATTTCCTCGACGGCGCGACCGGCGGAGTCATCGTGCTGTTGCAGACGCTGGTCTTCCTTGCGGCCTTCGTCCTTGCCCCCACCCACGGGCTGCTGGCCGCCCGGTCCCGCGCCCGCGCGGCGCTGCGGGGCGCGCCATGACCGACTGGCTCGCCCCGTTCCAGTTTCCGTTCATGCAGAACGCCTTCTGGGCCGCGATGCTGATCGCGCCCGCGGCGGCGATGCTGTCCTGCTTCCTTGTGCTGCGCGGCTGGGCGCTGATGGGGGACGCCGCCAGCCACGCCACCGTGCCGGGGGTCGTCCTCGCCTGGCTGCTCGGCTGGCCCTATGCGGTGGGCGGGTTCCTGGCCGCGATGGCCTGCACCGTCGCGGTCGGCTTCATCTCGGGCAACAGCCGGGTCAAGGCCGACACGGTGATGGGAGTCGTCTTTTCCGGCATGTTCGCCGCCGGGGTGGTGCTGCATGTCGCCATCGGGTCCGACCTGCATCTGGATCACGTGCTGTTCGGCAACATGCTGGGGATCGAGCGGTCCGAGCTGTGGACCAGCGGCCTCATCGCGCTGGCGGTGACGGCGCTGCTGCTGGTCAAGTGGCGCGACTGGCTGCTGGCGAGCTTCGATCCGGTGCAGGCGCGGGCCTCGGGGCTGCGCACCGGCTGGCTACATTACGGGATGCTGGCGATACTGTCGGCGGTGATCGTGGCGATGCTGTCCTCGATCGGGCTGATCCTCGCCGTGGGTCTGCTGATCGCGCCGGGAGCGACGGCGTTCCTGCTGGTGCGGCGGTTCCAGGACATGCTGGCCGCGGCCTGGGTTATCTGCCTGAGCGCGATGGCGGCCGGCGTGTATCTGAGCTTCCGGCTCGACAGCGCCCCGGCCCCGACCATCGTGCTGATCCTGACGGCGATGTTCCTTGCGGCGCTGGTGCGGCGGCAGCTGCTGAACCGTCGCGCTCAGTCCCAGAAGGGTTCCAGCGGCAGGTCGCTCTCCTCGGCCAGCGCGCGGACCTGATCCATCGTCAACGCGGCAAAGAACCCCGCCGCATCGTCCCCCGCCACCTCGGTCAGCCGGGCCGAGAAATGCGGCTCCAACGCCGCGCAGGCGACCCAGCCGTCGCGCAGGGGATAGATCGCATAGTCGCGGCCCGCCCCGGACAGCAGCCCGCCCGCGACCGTGGCGCCGTGGCGCACGGGGGCCGCGAAGCGTTCCGCCACCTGCCGCAGCCCGATCCGCGCGTGGCGCCCCGGCCGCCGGCGCTCGCGCCCCAGCAGCAGCGCCGCTGCCGCCCCCGCCGCCGCCTCGGCCCCGCCCAGATCGGCCAGCAGCGTCCGCGGCATCGCGCGCGGGTCCACGAGCCCCACCGCCGCCTGATAGGTCAGGTCGTGCCCCGGCACCTCCGGCGCGTCCGTGTCGCCGACGATCTCGACCCAGCACAGGCCGGGGTTGACCGCCGCCAGCGCCTCGACCGTGATCCCCAGCCGCGCCAGCGCCGCGGGGCGGTGGCTGGAAATCAGCAGGTCCGCCCCGCCCAGCAACTCGCGGAACCGCGCCTGCCCGGCCTCGGCCCGCAGGTCCACCGTCTCGACCGCGAAGCCGCCGTTCATCTCGGCATACCAGCCGGGCATCAGCCCCGCGGTCATGTCGCCGGCGGGCGGCTCGATCTTGACGATCTCCATCCCCTGCGCGGCCAGCAGCGCGGCGGCGGCAGGGCCGGGGACGTTGGCGGCCATGCAGAGGCCGCGCAGGCCGGACAGCGGAAGATCAGGGTTCATCGCGGCGCCTGTCAGTTGGGTAGCCCAGCGATAGCCGGAGCGGGCGCGCCTGTCATCCGCCGGGCAGGGCCTCGCCCGGCGCCCCGTCGGCGGACAGGTTCACGCAGCCCACCGCCCAGCCGGCGGGCGACACGTCGATCCGGGTCAGCGACAACGGCGCCACCCGAAAGGCCAGCGCCGCGCCGGGGCGGCCCAGCGCGCGGGACAGCGCCGCCCGCACGGTGCCGGCATGGGCCACCACCGCGATGCGCCCGCCGCCTGCAGCCTGGGATTCCAGCGCCGGGACGATGCGGGCGCAGGCATCGGCGAAGCTCTCGCCGCCGGGCGGCGCGGTCGCGGCCAGCTGGTCCGCCGACATCGGGCCGAGATCGGGCAGATGCGCATAGGAAGCCCCCTCCCATGCGCCGAAATCCTGTTCCCACAGCGCCGCGATCCGGTCGGCGTCCCGGTCGGGCCACATGGCCGAGGCGGTCTGCCGGCAGCGCATCGCCGGGCTGACCGCGATCCGGTCCACCGGCCCGACCAGCGCCGCCAGCGCCCGCGCCGCCGCCGGATCGACTCGGATCGTCACGTCGCGGCGGCCGACCAGCCGCCCCTGATCGTCCGCCGGCGCGTGGCGGATCATCAGCAGCGTCGCGGTCGCGGGGGTGGTCGGGGTGGTGGGGTCGGTCATCCATGTCTCCGTCGCCGCCGATTTGCGCCCGGGCGGCCCGGCGCCGCAAGCCCCGCTTGCCCCCGGCCTCGCCGCCTGCTTTTCTGAACCCGAACCGGGGGGGGAGTCACGATCATGGCGGGACGGCTGGCAGGCAAGCGCATCCTCATCACCGCGGCGGGTCAGGGGATGGGCCGCGCCACCGCGCTGATGTGCGCGGCCGAGGGGGCGGACGTGCTGGCGACCGACCGGGACGCCGCGCTGCTCCAGGGCCTCGCGGGGGTCGAGACCGCGGCGCTGGACGTGACCGACCCCGACGCCATCGCCCGCGTGGTAGGGGCGGCGGGCGATCTGGACGGGCTGTTCAACTGCGCCGGGATCGTCGTCAACGGGACGCTGGAAACCACCACCCAGGCCGACTGGGACCTGAGCTTTGCGGTCAACATCCACCCGATGTTCCACGTCACCCGCGCCGCCATGCCCGGGCTGCTGCGCCGGGCCGAGGCGACGGGCGGGGCGTCGATCGTCAACATGGCCTCGATGGCGGGCAGCGTGAAGGGCTTCGTCAACCGCTGCGCCTATGGCACGACCAAGGCGGCGGTGATCGGGCTGACCAAGTCGATCGCCGCCGACTACGTGACCCGCGGCATCCGCGCCAACGCGCTGTGCCCGGGCACGGTGGACACGCCGTCGCTGCGCGGACGGATCGCGGCGGCGGCGGACCCGGCGCAGGCGGAACGCGACTTCGTCGCCCGCCAGCCGATGGGGCGGCTGGCCGACGTGAACGACCTCGCGCCGATGGTGGTGTATCTGCTGTCCGACGAAAGCCGCTTTGTCACCGGGCAGGCGGTGCTGGTGGACGGCGGCGTGACGATCTAGCGGCCCTAGACCCGCACCGCGGCGGCAAAGATTTCCTCGCGCACCAGCGCCAGCATCCGTTCCGCTCCCGGCGACAGGCTGCGCCCGGCCAGCGAGATCAGCTGGCACGGCGCCAGCTCGATCGGGCGGGCGAGGTCCAGCGTCGTGAACGCCGTCCCGCCGCCGACCCGGGTTAGCCGCGCGACCTCTTGCGAGACCGGGCAGACGCAGTCGGTGTCGGCCGCCAGCGCCAGCGCCACCAGCGGCGAAGACGCCGCGGTGACGTCGGCCGGCGGGTCCAGCCCCTCGGCCCACAGCGCCTGTTCGACGGCGACCCGGATCGGCGCGCCGCGATCCTGCAGCACCCAGGGGTAGGTCGCAGCCTCGGCGATCGGCACCCCCTCGCGCCCGGCAAGAGGATGCCCGCCGCGCACCAGGCAGCGCACGGTTTCCCGCACCCCGGGCTCGATCCGCAGCCCGTCGGTCGGATTGCCCGAGGGCACCCGCGCCAGCAGGAAATCCAGCGCCCCCTGGTCCAGCATCGCCAGCAGCGCGGCCGACGGGGCGACCTCGACGGCGATCTCCAGCCCCGGCGCCGCCGCCTTGAGCCGGCGCAGCGCCGGCACCACGCAGCCCAGCGCCGGCCCTGTCACCGCGCCCACCCGCACCGTGCCGGACAGGCCGCCCTGGATCTCCTCGAGCTCACGCGCGAGATCGCTGAGCCCGGTCAGCATCGCCTGCGCCCGCCGCGCCACGACCTCGCCCGCCGCGGTGGGGGTCATGCCGCGCGGGTGGCGGTCGAACAGCGGCGCGCCGACCAGCCGCTCGATCTCGGCCAGGCTGCGCGAGGCGGCGGGCTGGCTGATCCCCAGCGCCTCGGCGGCGTGGACGATCTGGCGGTGCCGATCCAGCGCCGCGATCAGCCGCAGCTGCGACAGTTTCAGCGTCTGCACGGCGCGCGCGGTCATGGCCTGCCCCCTCCGATATACCAGAAATGGTATGGCAACCGCTTTTATTGGCATTTGCCGAGTCCTGCAAATGCCCGCTAGCCTGCCAGCCGAGAACCTCGCGCCGATGGGAGGCGCGCGGGTCCAAGGATACGAAACGGGGAGGAAACCCATGACACTCAAGACCCTGATCGCCTCGGCGGCGATGGGACTGGCGCTGTTCGCCACCACCGCCTCGGCGCAGGACAAGGGACTGGTCGGCATCGCCATGCCGACGAAATCCTCGGCGCGCTGGATCGACGACGGCAACAACATGGTCAAGGAACTGCAGGCCGCCGGCTATCAGACCGACCTGCAATATGCCGAGGACGACATCCCGACCCAGCTTTCGCAGGTCGAGAACATGATCACCAAGGGCGCCAAGGCGCTGGTGATCGCGTCCATCGACGGCACCACCCTGACCAACGCGCTGGAAAACGCCAAGGCCGCCGACATCAAGGTCATCGCCTATGACCGGCTGATCCGCGACAGCGACGCGGTCAGCTATTACGCGACCTTCGACAACTTCAAGGTGGGCGTCCAGCAGGCGGAATCGCTGGTCAAGGGGCTCAAGGAACGCTTCCCCGACCAGAAGCCGTGGAACGTCGAACTGTTCGGCGGCAGCCCCGACGACAACAACGCCTTCTTCTTCTATGACGGCGCGATGTCGGTGCTGCAGCCGATGATCGACGCGGGCGAGATCGCCATCCCGTCGGGCCAGTCCGGCATGGACAAGGTCGGCACGCTGCGCTGGGACCCGGCCACCGCCCAGGCGCGGATGGACAACATCCTGTCGGCCAATTACGGCGACAAGCAGCTGCACGGGGTGCTGTCGCCCTATGACGGGCTGTCGATCGGCATCCTGTCGTCCGTCAAGGGCGTGGGCTACGGCTCGGGCGATCTCAAGATGCCGATCGTGACCGGCCAGGACGCCGAGGTGCCCTCGGTCAAGTCGATCGAGGCCGGCGAGCAGTATTCCACGATCTTCAAGGACACCCGCGAGCTGGCCAAGGTCACCGTCGGCATGGTCGACGCCGTGATGGGCGGCGCCGAGCCGCAGATCAACGACACCAAGACCTATGACAACGGCAAGCTGGTCGTCCCGTCCTACCTGCTGGAGCCGGTTCCCGTCTTCAAGGACAACTACAAGCAGGTGCTGGTCGACTCCGGCTACTACAAGGAAGACCAGCTGAAATGACGGCATGGGGCGGGCACCCTGCCCGCCCCGTCCGCAACCGGCGTCCAATGGGGAGGAGATGCCATGACGAAACTGACGAAGCTGACGCTGGCCGCGTCGCTGGCGACCGGGCTGGCGCTGGGACTGCCCGCCGCCGCCACCGCCGCCGAGGGGCTGGTCGGGATTTCCATGCCCGAAAAGGTCACCGCGCGCTGGGTCGCGGACGGCGACAACATGGTCAAGAGCTTCCAGGAGGCCGGCTATCAGACCGACCTGCAATACGCCAACGACGACATCCCGGCGCAGCTGAGCCAGATCGAGAACATGATCACCAAGGGCGCCAAGGTGCTGGTGATCGCGGCGCTGGACGGCACCACCCTGTCGAACGCGCTGGAAAATGCCCATGCCGCCGGTACCAAGGTCATCGCCTATGACCGGCTGATCCGCGAGACGCCCAACGTCGACTATTACGCGACCTTCGACAACTTCAAGGTCGGCGTCATGCAGGGTACCGCGCTGGTCGAGGGGCTCAAGGAGCGCTTCCCGGACCAGAAACCGTGGAACGTGGAACTGTTCGGCGGCTCGCCCGACGACAACAACGCCTATTTCTTCTATGACGGCGCGATGTCGGTGATCCAGCCGCTGATCGATTCCGGCGACATCGTCATCCCCTCGGGGCAGACGGGGCTGGACAGGGTCGGCACGCTGCGCTGGGACGCGGCCACCGCCCAGTCGCGGATGGACAACATCCTGTCGGCCAATTACGGCGACAAGCAGGTTCACGCGGTACTGTCGGCGAATGACGGGCTGGCGCGCGGCATCATCTCGTCGGTCAAGGGCGTGGGCTACGGCTCGGGCGACCTGAAGATGCCGATCATCACCGGGCAGGACGCCGAGATCCCTGGGATCAAGGCGATCATCGACGGCGACCAGTATTCCACCGTCTTCAAGGACACCCGCGAACTGGCCAAGGTGACCGTCGGCATGGTGAACGCCATGCTGGAAGGCAAGGAACCCGAGGTCAACGACACCAAGACCTATGACAACGGCATCAAGGTCGTGCCGTCCTACCTGCTGGAACCCGTTTCGGTGACGGCGGCGAACTGGAAGCAGGTGTTGGTCGATTCGGGCTATTACACCGAAGACCAGCTGAAGTGAGGCAAGGCCCGGCCCCGCCACGGGCCGGGCTTTTACGCGCCGGGGGGACACATGGCGGCAATTCTGGAAATGCGCGGGATCGGGAAAAGCTTTCCCGGCGTGCGCGCGCTGGATCAGGTTAACCTGTCCGTCGAGCCTGGCGAAATCCACGCCATCTGCGGCGAGAACGGGGCCGGCAAGTCCACCCTGATGAAGGTGCTGTCGGGCGTCTATCCGCACGGCAGCTATGATGGCGAGATCGTCTATGACGACCAGACCGCCGCCTTCCGCACCATCCGCGACAGCGAGGCGCGGGGCATCATCATCATCCACCAGGAACTGGCGCTGGTCCCGCAGCTGTCGGTTGCCGAGAACATGTTCCTGGGCAACGAGGTCGCCTCGGGCGGCATCATCGACTGGAAGCGGACCTGGAAGCGCACCCGCGAGCTGCTGGCCAAGGTCGGGCTGTCCGAGGCGCCGACGACTCCGGTCGGCAAGCTGGGCGTCGGCAAGCAGCAGCTGATCGAGATCGCCAAGGCGCTGGCCAAGGACGTGCGGCTGCTGATCCTGGACGAACCCACCGCCGCACTGCAGGAAAACGACAGCGCCAAGCTGCTGGACCTGATGCTGGAACTCAAGGCGCAGGGCGTCACGCAGATCATCATCAGCCACAAGCTGAACGAGATCCGCCGCGTCGCCGACCGGGTGACGGTGATCCGCGACGGGTCGACCGTGTCCACCCTGACCCGCGACGAGATCACCGAGGACCGGATCATCCGCGACATGGTCGGCCGCGACATGGCCCACCGCTATCCCGACCGCACCCCGCAGATCGGCGAGGTGCTGATGAGCGTGCGGAACTGGACCGTCTGGCACCCTGAACAGCCGCGCAAGATCATCGACGACGTCTCGTTCGACGTGCGCCGCGGCGAAATCCTGGGCATCGCCGGGCTGATGGGGTCGGGGCGCACCGAGCTTGCCATGAGCCTGTTCGGCCGCAGCCATGGCCGCAACATCGAAGGCACCGCCAGCATCGCCGGCGCGCCCGCGGACCTGTCGACCGTCAGCCGGGCGATCGAGGCGGGGCTCGCCTATGTGACCGAGGACCGCAAGGAGCTGGGGCTGATCCTGGAGGAACCGATCCAGCGCAACATCAGCCTTGCCAACCTCGCCGGCATCGCCTCGGGCGGGGTGCTGTCGGCGGGCCGCGAACGGCGGGTGGCCGAGGACTATCGCCGCGACCTGCGCATCCGCACCCCGGGGGTGAACCAGCGGGTGATGAACCTGTCGGGCGGCAACCAGCAGAAGGTCGTGCTGGCCAAGTGGCTGTTCACCGACCCCAAGGTGCTGATCCTCGACGAGCCGACCCGCGGCATCGACGTCGGCGCCAAGTTCGAGATCTACACGCTGATGAACCAGCTTGTCGCGCAGGGCCACGGGGTCGTCATGATCTCGTCCGAGATGCCCGAGCTGCTGGGCATGTGCGACCGCATCCATGTCATGAACGAGGGCCGCTTCGTGGGCGAGCTGAGCCGCGACGAGGCCAGCCTGGAACGTATCATGGCCCTGATCCTGCAAAGCGAAGGAAAAGCCGCATGAGCACCACCGACGGCGAGGTGACGAAACCGGGACTGGGCGCGCAGCTGGGCGGGCATCTGCGGGAAAACGGCATGGTGCTGGCGCTGCTGGTGATCGTGCTGTTCTTCACCATCCTGATCCGGGCCATGCAGGGCGTCGATTTCCTGTCGGCGCAGAACATCACCAACCTGTTCCTGCAGAACTCCTACGTCATCATCATGGCGCTGGGGATGCTGCTGGTCATCGTCTCGGGCCATATCGACCTGTCGGTCGGCTCGGTCGCGGCCTTCACCGGGGCGGTGTCGGCCTTCCTGACCGTCAAGCTGGGCTGGCCGGTCTTTGCGGTGATCCCGGCGACGCTGCTGATGGGGGGGCTGATCGGGGCCGCGCAAGGCTACTGGATCGCCTACTGGAAGATCCCCTCGTTCATCGTGACTCTGGCCGGGATGCTGGTCTTTCGGGGGCTGACGCTGTGGTTGCTGCAGGGCCAGAACATCGGCCCGTTCCCGCGCGAATTCCAGGCCATGTCCACCGGCTTCCTGCCGGATTTCATCAGCGAGGGGAAACCCAACATGACCGCGCTGGTCATGGTCGCCCTGGCGGCGCTGGCGATCGTCTGGTCCGGCCTGCGCGGCCGGCGCAGCGACGCGGCCTTCGGGGTCGAACCGGAACCGGCGGGCCTGTTCTGGGGCCGTCACGCCATCGTCGTCGGGGCTCTGATGTTCGTCGGCTGGAAGCTGGCCCAGTTCCGCGGCCTGCCCAACGTGCTGATCGTGATGTCGGTGCTGATCGTGATCTATGCGTTCTTCACCGAACAGACCACCACCGGGCGGCGCATCTATGCGCTGGGCGGTAACGAAAAGGCCGCGAGGCTGTCGGGGATCAAGACCGACCGGCTGGTCTTCGGCACCTTCGTCAACATGGGCGTGCTGGCGGCGCTGGCCGGCATGATCGTGACCGCGCGCCTGAACTCGGCGACCCCCAAGGCCGGCACCGGGTTCGAGCTGGACGTGATCGCCGCCGTCTTCATCGGCGGGGCGTCGATGTCGGGCGGGTCGGGCAAGATCATCGGCGTGGTTGTCGGCGCGCTCATCATGGGGGTGATGAACAACGGCATGTCGATCATGGGCATCGGCATCGACTATCAGCAGGTCATCAAGGGGCTGGTGCTGCTGGCCGCGGTGATCTTCGACGTCTACAACCGCAACAAGCAGGGCTGACGGCGCGCCGCCGGCCGCAGGGACCGTTCCATGGCATTCACTCCTAAAACCTGGCCGCGCAAGCTGCGGTCGCAGGAATGGTTCGGCGGCACCTCGCGCGACCATATCTATCACCGCAGCTGGATGAAGAATCAGGGCTTTCCGGCGGATCTGTTCGACGGGCGGCCGGTGATCGGGATCATGAACACCTGGTCCGAGCTGACCCCCTGCAACGCGCATCTGAACGACCTCGCCCAGCGGGTGAAGCACGGCATCTACGAGGCCGGCGGCTTTCCCGTCGAGGTGCCGGTGTTCTCGACCGCCGAATCAAGCTTTCGCCCCACGGCGATGATGTTCCGCAACCTCGCCAGCATGGCGGTCGAGGAACAGATGCGCGGCCAGCCCATCGACGGCTGCGTGCTGATGGTCGGCTGCGACAAGACCACGCCGTCGCTGCTGATGGCGGCCGCCTCGACCGACCTGCCCTCGATCGTGGTGACCGGCGGGCCGATGCTGAACGGCTGGTTCCGGGGCGAGCGGGTGGGGTCCGGCACGCATCTGTGGAAATTCTCGGAAGCCGTGAAGGCGGGCGAGATGACCCAGGCCGATTTCCTCGACGCCGAGGCGGCGATGAGCCGCAGTCCGGGGTCGTGCAACACGATGGGCACGGCCAGCACCATGGCCAGCATGGCCGAGGCGCTGGGCATGGCGCTGTCGGGCAACGCCGCGATACCGGCGGTGGACAGCCGCCGCCGGATGATGGCGCAGCTGACGGGGCGGCGGATCGTGCAGATGGTCAGGGACGACCTGAAACCGTCGGACATCCTGACCCGCGAAGCGTTCGAGAACGCCATCCGCGTCAACGGCGCCATCGGCGGGTCGACCAACGCCGTCATCCACCTGATGGCCATCGCCGGGCGGGTCGGTGTCGATCTGACTCTGGACGACTGGGACCGGCTGGGCCGCGAGGTGCCGACCATCGTCAACCTGATGCCGTCGGGCAAATACCTGATGGAAGAATTCTTCTATGCCGGCGGCCTGCCCGTCGTCATCAAGCGCCTGGCCGAGGCCGGCCTGCTGCACCGGGACGCGCTGACCGTGTCGGGCGAGACCGCGTGGGAACAGGTCAGGGACGTGCAGAACTGGAACGAGGACGTGATCCTGCCCGCCGACCGGCCGCTGACCGATCACGGCGGCATCGCGGTGCTGCGCGGCAACCTCGCGCCGAACGGGGCGGTGCTGAAACCTTCGGCCGCCAGCCCGCATCTGCTGGTCCATCGCGGCCGGGCGGTCGTGTTCGAGGATATCGACGACTACAAGGCGCGGATCAACGACGAGGCGCTGGACATCGACGAGACCTGCGTAATGGTGATGAAGAACTGCGGCCCGCGCGGCTATCCGGGCATGGCCGAGGTCGGCAACATGGGCCTGCCGCCCAAGGTTCTGCGCAAGGGCATCACCGACATGGTGCGGATTTCCGACGCGCGGATGTCGGGCACCGCCTATGGCACGGTGGTGCTGCACACCGCGCCCGAGGCGGCGGTGGGCGGCCCCTTGGCGGTCGTGCGCACCGGCGACATGATCGAGCTGGACGTGCCGAACCGCCGCCTGCATCTGGACATTCCCGACGCCGAGCTGGCGGCGCGGCTGGCCGACTGGCAACCCAGCGCGCCCGCGCCGCGGGGGGGCTATGCGCAGATCTTCCATGACCATGTGCAGGGCGCCGATACCGGCGCGGATTTCGATTTCCTGATCGGATGCAGGGGGGCGGACGTTGGCAAGGACAGCCACTGACAATCGGGACGGCGAGACCGGGGGCGAAACCAAGATCGCCATCGTCGGCATGGGCAAGATCGCCCGCGACCAGCACGTGCCGGAAATCGCCGCCTCGCCGGCCTTCTCGCTGGCCGCGACGGTCGATCCCGTGGCGCGGCTGGACGGGGTCGAGGCCTATGCCGACCTCGCCGCCATGCTCGAGGCGCGGCCGGACATCTCGGCCGTGGCGCTGTGCACGCCGCCGCAGGTTCGCTTTGGCCTCGCACGGGCGGCGCTGCTAGCGGGTCGCGACGTGCTGCTGGAAAAGCCGCCCGGCGTCACCGTGGCCGAGGTCCACACGCTGGAACGGATCGCCGCCGCCAAGGGGCGGGTGCTGTTCACCGCCTGGCATTCGCAGTTCGCCCCCGGCATCGACGCGGCGCGGGAATGGCTCGCCGGCCGCCGGGTGACCGGGGCCGAGATCGTCTGGCGCGAGGATGTGCGCTGGTCGCATCCAGGGCAGGACTGGATCTTCGAACCCGGGGGCACCGGCGTCTATGATCCGGGGATCAACGCGCTGTCGATCCTGACCCGGATCATCCCCTCGGACCTGCGGGTGGTGTCGGCCGAACACGACCTGCCCGGCAACCGCGCCGCGCCGATCGGCGCGCGGCTGGTGATGGCGACCGAGGACGGGGCGCCGGTCACGATGGACATGGAATTCCGCGAACAGGGCGAGGCGCTGTGGGACATGGTGATCCGCACCGACCGCGGCGACCTGACGCTGTCCAAGGGCGGCGCGGTGGTGTCGGCCGCGGGGCTGGACATCAGCAAGACCGGCGGCGCGCTGCCCGACGAATACCGGCGCATCTATGAACGCTTCGCCGATCTTGTGGCGCTGCGCCGGTCGGACGTGGACGCGGCACCGCTGCAACTGACCGCCGACGCCTTCCTGGCGGCGCGCTGGGCGATGGCCGACCCGTTTGAATGGTGACCCCGGACTCGCCACGCATTGACTGGGTCGCGGCCGACTGGGGGACCTCGAACCTGCGCGTCTGGGCGATGGGCGCGGACGGCGCGGTGCTGGACAGCCGCGACAGCGACCGCGGCATGGGGCAACTGACGCCAGCCGAGTTCGAACCGGCACTGCTGGCGCTGGTCGGGGACTGGCTGGGCCAAAGCGCCACCCCGGTGATCGCCTGCGGCATGGTCGGCGCGCGGCAGGGCTGGGTCGAGGCCGCCTATCGCGCCGTCCCCTGCGCCCCGGTCGGGCTGCCGATGACCCCGGCCCCCGTCACCGACCCCCGGCTGTCGGTGCGCATCGTGCCCGGCCTGTCGCAGACCCGCCCCTCGGCCGACGTGATGCGCGGCGAGGAAACCCAGATCGCCGGCGTGCTGACCGCCGCCCCCGGCTGGGACGGCGTCGTCTGCCTGCCCGGGACGCATTCCAAATGGGCCGAGGTCTCCGCCGGCGAGGTCGTCAGCTTCCGCAGCTTCATGACCGGAGAGCTGTTCGCCCTGCTCAGCACCCAGTCCGTCCTGCGCCACGGCATGGCCGAGGGCTTCGACGAAGCCGCCTTCGACTCCGGCCTCGCCGAGGGCCTGTCCCGGCCGGAATCGCTGACCGCGCGGCTGTTCACCCTGCGCGCCGAGGGCCTGCTGGCCGGCCTGTCCCCCGCCGCCGCGCGCGGGCGGCTGTCGGGGCTGCTGATCGGCGCCGAGCTCGCCGCCGCAAAACCCTGGTGGCTGGGCCGCGACGTGGTGGTGGTGGGCGAAGGCGGGCTGTCCTCCCGCTATGCCCGCGCGCTCGCCGCGCAGGGCGTTCCCGCGCGGCAGGTCGCCGCCGAGGACGCCACCCTTGCCGGCCTGAAACACGCCCGTTCCCTGATGGAGCTGTCATGACCCGCCCCCTCATCGCCATCCTGCGCGGCATCACCCCGCCCGAGGCCGAGGCCCATGCCGAGGCGCTGATCGCCGCCGGCATCACCACGCTCGAGGTGCCGCTGAACTCGCCCGATCCGTGGGACAGCATCGCGCGGCTGCTGAAACGCTTTGGCGGCGACGCGCGGATCGGCGCGGGGACGGTGCTGACGCCGGGGCAGGTCGATCTGCTGGCCGGGATGGGCGCGCATCTGGTCGTGTCGCCGAACGCCGATCCTGCGGTGATCCGCGCCACCCGCGCCGCCGGGATGGACAGCTGGCCGGGGGTGATGACCCCGACGGAATGCTTCGCCGCGCTGGCGGCCGGGGCGACCGGGCTCAAGCTGTTCCCGGCGGGGCTGCTGGGTCCAGCGGGGCTGGCCGCGATCCGCGCGGTGCTGCCGCCCGAGGTGCCGGTCTATGCGGTCGGCGGGGCGGGGGCCGCGAACTTTGCCGAGTGGCGGCGCGCCGGGGCGGACGGCTTCGGCATCGGCACGGCGCTGTATCGCCCGGGGCAGAGCGTCGCCGACACCCGCGCCGCCGCCGCGGCCATCGTCTCGGCCTGGGACGAGGCGGCGTGATGCAGGTCTTTGACGACACCCGTTGCGAACTGGGCGAGGGCGCGTTCTGGCACCCCGAACGGCAGTCCTTCCTGTGGTTCGACATTCTCGGCCGCCGGCTCTACGAGCGCGGCCCGGACGGTCGCACGGAATGGGAGATGCCCGAGCTGACCTCGGCGATGGGCTGGATCGGCGGCGGGCTGGTGCTGCTGTCGGGCGAATCCGGGCTGGCGCTGTTCGATCTGGACCGCGGCACCCGCGAGCCCCTGGCCGCCATCGCCGCCGAGGACGCGGCGCTGCGGTCGAATGACGGGCGCGCCGATCCCTGGGGCGGGTTCTGGCACTCCACCATGGGCAAGCGCGCCGAGCCCGGGGCCGGCGGCATCTGGCGCTGGCACAAGGGCGAGTTGCGCCACCTGTTCCGCAACCTCACCATCCCGAACGCGATCTGCTTCGACCAGCCGCGCGGGCTGGCCTATTTCGCCGACACCGCCAGCGGCACGGTCTGGGCGCAGCCGCTGGACGCGGCGGGCAGGCCGGCGGGGCCGCACCGGGTGTTCCTGGACCTGCGGCCCGAGGGGCTGAACCCCGACGGCGCCGTGACCGACAATCAGGGCAATCTGTGGATCGCGCTGTGGGGCGCCGGGCGGGTCGATTGCGTCTCGCCCGAGGGCCGCCGCATCGGATCGGTCCCCGCCCCCGCCCGGCAGGTCACCTGCCCGGCCTTCGGCGGCCCGGAGCTTAGCGCGCTGATGGTAACCTCGGCGTGGGAGCATATGGACCCCGCCGCCCGCGCCGCCGATCCCAAGGCCGGTTGCTGCTTCGTCACCCAAAGCACCGCCCGCGGCCTGCCGGCGCCGCGTGTGATGCTGCGCTAGCGCGGGGTCGGAAAGACCAGCGCCATGCGGTGCAGGTAACGCTCGCCCGGACGCAGGATCGCGGGCGGGAAATCGGGCCGGTTCGGCGCGTCGGGCCAGGCGCCGGGCTCCAGGCAGATCGCGTCGCCCATCCGATAGGCGACGCCATCCTTGCCGCGATGGGTGCCGTCCAGCCAGTTGCCGCTATAGACCTGCAGCCCCGGCTGGTCGGTCCAGACCGCCATGACCCGCCCGGTTTCGGGATGTTCCAGCCGCGCGGCCTGCCGGAAGCCCGCGCCGTACAGGCAGAAACAGTGGTCGATCCCCCGCACCGCCAGCAGTTGCGGGTGCCCCACGCGCAGCCGGTCACCGATCCGGGCAGGGTGGCGGAAATCGAAGGGCGTGCCCTCGACCGCCACCGGCGCCTCGGCCAGCGGGATCGCGGCGGCATCGACAGGGACGAGGCGCGCGGCGGCAACGCTCAGCCGGTGATCGCCGACCCCGCGCAGCCGTGCCGCGTCGCGCGCGCCGCCCAGATTGACATAGGCGTGGTTGGTCAGGCTGACCGGGGTGGCGCGGTCGGTGGTGGCGGTCATGGTGATGTCCAGCCGCGCGCCCGCGTCATCCTCGCTCAGCGCATAGGCGACCTGGGCGGTCAGCCGCCCCGGAAAGCCCTGGTCGCCGTCCGGGCTGACCAGCCTCAGCGTGACGCTGGCCTCGTCCGGCACAACCACCTGCCAGTCGCGGGCGTCGAAGCCCTCTGGCCCGCCATGCAGGCAGTTCGGGCCGTCATTCGCCGCGAGCCGATGCGCCTGCCCGTCCAGCGTGAAGGCAGCCCCCGCGATGCGGTTGGCATAGCGGCCGACCGTGCTGCCATAGAACATCCGCGGGCCCTGGCCGGGCACCTCGTGCCCCAGCAGGATGTCGTCCAGCCGCCCCTCGCGGTCGGGCACCCACAGATCGACGAGGGTCGCGCCGCGCGGATCGACCGTGGCCCGGATGCCCGAGGGAAGCGCCAGCGAAATCAATAGGTCGCCCGCCCGCCCGACAGGTCGAACACCGCGCCGGTCGAAAACGCGCAGTCCTCGGAGGCGAGCCACGCCACCAGCGATGCCGCCTCGCGCGGTTCCAGGAACCGCTTCATCGGGATCTTGGCCAGCATATAGCCGATATGCTCCTCGCTCATCTGATCGAAGATCGGGGTGCGGGCGGCGGCGGGGGTGACGCAGTTGACCAGCACCCCGGTCTCGGCCAGCTCCTTGCCCAGCGACTTGGTCAGCGCGATCACCCCGGCCTTGGAGGCCGAGTAATGCGCCGCGTTCGGGTTCCCCTCTTTCCCGGCGACCGAGGCGATGTTGACGATCCGCCCATAGCCGCGGGCGATCATCCCCGGCACCAGCGCCCGGCACGCCACGAAGGGCGCGGTCAGGTTGACCTCCATCACCTGCCGCCAGATGGCGGGGTCAAGCTCCCACGTCACCGCGTTGCCGCCGGTGATGCCGGCGTTGTTCACGAGGATATCGACGGCGCCGGCCGCCTGCGCCGCCTCGGCCACGGCGGCATCGTCGGTCAGGTCGAGGATGCGGGCGGTCACGCCGATCTGCTCGGCGGCCTCGCGGGCGCTGTCCTGAACGTCCCAGATCTCCACCGCAGCGCCGCTGGCGGCCATGCGTTCGGCGATGGCGCGGCCCAGCCCCTGCGCGCCGCCGGTGACGACGGCGCGGCGGCCGTCAAGGTCGATGCGGTTCATGTGAGTTTTCCTCGATCGGTTCGGGGGTGGCGGGGGTCAGCACGCGCTGCAGCAGCGCCAGCTGGTCGCGGTCGGCGCGGGCGCGGTGGGCCAGATGCGCGGCATGGGCGGCCTGCGGGTCTCCGTCCAGCACGGCGGCAAGGATCGCGCGATGTTCGCGGTCCGAGGCCGAGGGCAGCGGCCGGTGCGGCAGGATCAGCCGGCGGCCGCGATATTGCTGGCCCCAGTATTCCCCGATCGAGCGCTGCAGCCGCGCATTCCCGCACAGCCCCACCAGCATGGCGTGGAAATCGTCGTCCAGATCGGACCAGCGGGCGATGTCGCCCTCGGCGGTTGCACGCTCCATCCGCTGGGTCAGCGTGGCCAGCGCGTCCCGCTGGGCCGCGGTCAGCCGGCGCGCGGCGGTCAGGGCGACCGCCCGGATTTCCAGCGCCGAGAACACGTCGAGGATGTCGCGGAAATCGGCCAGGGTCAGGTCCACGACGGTGATGCCGTGGCGGGGACGGATGCGGACCAGGCCTTCCTCGGCCAGCCGGATCACCGCCTCGCGCACCGGGGTGCGGGACAGGCCCAGAAGCGCCGCGATCTCGGTTTCCAGCAGCGTCGTGCCGGGGGCGAGCCGGCCGGTGAGGATGCGATAGCGCAGGTCGGCATAGGCGCGGTCGCGTGCGTTCAGCCCGCTGCTGCCCGGCGGCACCGGGCGCGGCCGGGCGGCGCGGCTGATCCCGGTCATCGCTCCGCCCCGCGCATCCCGGCGGTCATCCCGCGGCCGCGGTGTCGCGGATATGGGCGCGGATGATGTCCTGAAAGCTCGCATCGGCGGTAAAGCCGAATTCGGCAGCGCGGGCGGCGTCGAAGTTGCGAGGCCAGCCGGCGACGATGCCGCGGATGGTCTGGTCGGGCTCGCGCCTGATCCGGGCCACCGCCTCGGGGCCGGCGACCTCGCCCAGCGCTGCCACCATCTCGCCCACGGTGATGGCGAGGCCGGGCATGGTCAGGCAGCGCCGCGCGCCAAGGGGCGCGGTATCCATCGTCGCCGCGTGCAGCAGAAAGCCGGTGGCCGAGGCCGGCGAGGCGACCCAGTGCATCACGTCGTCATCGACCGGCAGCAGCGCGTCCATGCCCGCCAGCGGCTCGCGGATGATGCCCGAGAAGAACCCCGAGGCGGCCTTGTTCGGCTTGCCCGGCCGGACCACGATGGTCGGCAGGCGGATGCCCACCCCGTCGAAGATCCCGCGCCGGGAATAGTCGTTCAGCAGCAGCTCGCCGATCATCTTCTGGGTGCCGTAGCTGGTCATCGGCGCGGTCAGGAACTCGTCGCCGATGGCCTCGGGGAAGGGCGCCCCGAAGACGGCGATCGAGGATGTATACACGACGCGCGGGTGATAGTCGCCCAGCGCCCGGATCGCCTCGAACAGGTGGCGGGTGCCGTCGAGGTTGATGCGGTAGCCCTTGTCGAAATCCGCCTCGGCCTCGCCTGAGACAACGGCGGCGAGGTGGAAGATCACCTCGGGCCGCTCGGCCACCAGCGCATCGACCGTGGCGCGGTCGGAAATGTCGCCGGTCTTGGCCACCACGCGGGTGCGGCCGCTGCCCTGCACGTCGGCGGGCACCACGTCGAACAGCGTGAGTTCCTCGACCGGCTGGCCGCCCAGGGCGCCGTCGGCCACCAGCCGCAGCGCCAGATTGCGGCCGACCATGCCCGCGCCGCCGAGTATCAGGACCTTCATCGCACCCCCTCCGATAGGTATGTATACATTACGGGGGATGCGGCGCGGATCAAGCGCCCAGCAACCCCCGCCCGGCCAGGTTCCGCATCAGCGCCCCGGCGCCGAACTCCCACGGCGGACATTCGGTGGACAGCCGCACGGTGTTGACCAGCGCCCCCAGCGACGGCTCGCTGATCGTCACCACGTCGCCCGGATGATGGGTAAAGCCCTGCCCGGGCGCGTCGCGGTCCCGGGTCGGCGCGAACAGCGTGCCCAGATACAGCATGAAGCCGTCGGGATACTGGTGGTGGCGGCCGATGGCCTGCGCCACCAGATCGGCGGGATCGCGGCTGATCTGGTCCATCGAGGACCGGCCGTCCAGCACATAGCCGTCCGTGCCCTCGACCCGCAGCGTCAGTTCAACGCGGCGCACGTCGTCCAGCCCATATCCTGCATCGAACAGCCGCAGGAACGGGCCGATGGCGGCCGAGGCGTTGTTGTCCTTGGCCTTGCCCAGCAGCAGCGCCGAGCGCCCCTCGACATCGCGCAGGTTCACGTCGTTGCCCAGCGTCGCGCCCTTGATGCGGCCGCGCGAATCGACGGCCAGCACCACCTCGGGTTCGGGGTTGTTCCAGCGGCTGACCGGGTGCAGCCCCACATCGGCGCCCCAGCCGACCGCCGCCATCGGCTGCGACTTGGTGAAGATCTCGGCGTCCGGGCCGATCCCGACCTCGAGATATTGCGACCACAGCCCCTCGGCCTTGAGGATCCGGGCGACCTCGGCCGCGCGGTCCGAGCCGGGCACGATGCCGCGCAGGTTGGCGCCGATCGATTCCCCGATGCGGGCGCGGATGCCGGCGGCAAGGTCCGGGTCGCCCGCCGCCTGTTCCTCGATCACCCGTTCCACCATCGAGGCGGCGAAGGTCACGCCCGACGCCTTGATCGCCTGCAGGTCGCAGGGCGCGAGCAGCCGCGCGTCGTCGCCCCCGGCACCGGTGACGGCGAAATCCGCCAGCGCGCCGATATCGTCCCCCCGCGCCGTGTCGAGCCAGGCGACCGGGTCGTCCATCTCCAGCAGGTCGCGCAGCGTGGGCGCCGCGGGGCAGGTCACGTCCACCAGCCGGCCGCCGCGCAGTTCCACCACGGCGGGGCCAATGCCCGGCCGCCAGACCCGGCCGACGAAGCGGCCCTGTGCGGGCAGGTCCATCATTTCCCCCACCGCAGCACCACCGGGTCCAGCCGCCGCGCGAGGTCGATCGCCATCGCCCGCGTCGCCGGATGCAGCGGCGGGATCGGGTGGCGGCAGGCGTCCGAGCGGATCACCCCGCCTTCCATCATCAGCGCCTTGGCCGACCGGAACCCGCATTGCCGGTTCTCGTGGTTCACGAAGGGCAGGATGCGCGCATAGGCGTCGGTCGCCGCCTCGCGGTCGCCGGCGGCCCACAGTTCCAGCACCGGCTTGATCTGATCGACGATCGAGGCCGAGGTCATCGACCCGGTGGCGCCGGCATCCAGATCGGCCAGCAGGGTGATGGCCTCTTCGCCGTCCATCGGCGCCTCGATGGCGTCGCCGCCTTCCTCGATCAGCGCGCGCAGCTTGGCGGCGGCCTGCGGGCATTCGATCTTGAACAGCTTCACCATCTCGATCTCGCGCGCCATGCGCACCAGCAGCGGCACGGTCAGATCGACGCCCGACATCGGCGCGTCCTGGATCATGATCGGGATCCCGACCTCGCCCACTGCGGCGAACTGTTCATAGGTCTGCTGCGCGGTGCCCCGCAGGGTGGCGCCGTGATAGGGCGCCATCATCATCACCGCCGCTGCGCCCTGTTCCCTGGCCCGGCGCGCACGTTCGACGGCGATCCGGGTGGCGAAATGGCTGATCGTCACGATCACCGGCACCCGGCCGGCCACATGGTCCAGCGACAGGCGGGTCAGCGTCTCGCGTTCCTCGTCCGACAGCAGGAACTGTTCCGAGAAATTGGCAAGGATGCAGATGCCCGTCGCGCCCTGGTCGATGGTGCAGTCCAGCACCCGGCGCATCCCGTCCTCGTCCAGCCGCCCGTCCTCGTGGAACGGGGTCGGCGCCACCGGCCAGATGCCTTCCCAACCTGCCATCCTGTTGCCCTCGCTTGTCATGTCGCGTGGATGGTATACCATTTCCGCCGGGCATCAAGGGAGCGACGCGATGACGGAAGCCAGGACGGAGAAGCCGCGGATCGGGTTCATCGGGGTGGGGTTCATGGGCCACGGCATGGCGAAGAACCTGATCGAGAAGGGCCACGCTATGCAGGTCATCGGCAACCGCAATCGCCAGCCGGTCGAGGACCTGCTGGCCCGCGGCGCGACCGAGGCCGCCAGCCCCGCCGCGATGGCCGCCAGCGTCGACATCATCCATCTGTGCCTGCCGAACTCGGCCAGCGTCATCCATCTGTGCCTGCCGAACTCGGCCAGCGTCGAGGCGGTGATGCGCGGCCCGGACGGCATCCTTGCCGGCGCTCGGCCGGGCCTGATCGTGATCGACACGACGACCGCCGATCCCGGATCGACCGTGGCGCTGGCCGAGGATCTCGCGGCCCGCGGCGGCACGCTGGTCGATGCGCCGCTGGGCCGGACCCCGAAAGAGGCCGAGGCCGGCACGCTGGACGCGATGGTCGGCTGCGACGAGGCGACCTTTCAGCGCATCCTGCCGGTGATCCGGTGCTGGGCGGCGAACATCAACCATGTCGGCCCGACAGGCAGCGCCCACAAGATGAAACTGATCATGAACTTCATCGCGATGGGTTATGCCGCGCTTTACGCCGAGGCGCTGACGACCGCCGCCAAGGCCGGGATCGCGCCGCAGACGGTGCAGAAGGTCATCGGGTCCAGCCGGATGGCCAACGGGTTCTTCGAGACATTCATGACCGGCGCCGTCG
Organism: Paracoccus sphaerophysae; assembly: GCF_000763805.1. Lineage (GTDB taxonomy): Bacteria > Pseudomonadota > Alphaproteobacteria > Rhodobacterales > Rhodobacteraceae > Paracoccus > Paracoccus sphaerophysae. The sequence goes on from NZ_JRKS01000031.1 coordinate 30,053, forward strand.
GCCGCGACCGCGAGGTCCACAAGTTCACCATCACCAACGCCGCCAAGGACCTGCGCTATTGCGCGCAGATGGCGATGGCGGGCGGCATGGCCAACCCGATGGGCGCCGCGATGCGGTCGATGTTCGCCCAGGCCGAGGCGGCCGGCCACGGCGGCGACTTCGTGCCGCAACTGGCCGACCTGTTCGCCGCGGCCAACGGGCTGGATCTGGCGGACGCGGTGAAGCGGGGCGCCTGAGCGCCGCCGTTCCGCGATATGGGACGACGCCTCAGGCCGGCCCGGCGCCCTGCGTGGCGGTGTGGACGGCATACAGCGACTGGCTGGCCGCCATGAACAGCACGTTCCGCTTCGGCCCGCCGAAACAGACGTTGCCGCAGACCTCGGGCAGGCGGATGCGGCCCAGCAGCGCACCGGCAGGCGACCAGCAGGTGACGCCGTTATAGCCAACCGCGCGGCCGGCATTGCTGGACGCCCACAGGTTGCCATAGACGTCGCAGCGCAGCCCGTCGGGGCCGCATTTCACCCCGTCCACCATGCAGTCGCTGAACAGCCGCGCGTTCGAGGCCGCGCCGTTCGCCACGTCAAAGACGAAGATCTCGCCATTGCCGCCCTGCCCGCCATCGCCCGGCCCGGCCCCGGTCGAGGCGACGTAAAGCCGCGTCCCGTCCGGCGAAAAGCACAGCCCGTTCGGGTTCGCCACCTGCGCCTGGGTGCCGACCTGGGTGATCGCGCCATCGGCGGCGATGCGATAGATGCCGTGGTCCATCTCGCGCACCGCCTCGCCGATCTCGGGCGGCTGGCCGAGCCGGTTGTTCAGCAGCCCGTCCGGGTTCGACCGCCCGCCCGCCGCGTCCGGCGCGCCCTCGTAGAGCTGGCCGCCATAGGGCGGGTCGGTGAACCAGATGCTGCCGTCCTGATGCTCGACCACGTCGTTGGGGGAATTGAAGCGCTTGCCCTCGAAGCGGTCGGCGAGAATCGTGACCGACCCGTCCAGCTCGTAACGCACCACCCGGCGCGTCAGGTGCTCGCAGGAAAGCTGTCGCCCCTGCCGGTCGAAGCTGTTGCCGTTCGAGTTGTTGGACGGCGCCCGGAACACGCTGACATGACCGTCATCCTGCAGCCAGCGCATCTGGCGGTTGTTGGGGATGTCGGACCACAGCAGGAACTTGCCGACCGCGTTCCAGGCCGGGCCCTCGGCCCACAGCGCCCCGGTCCACAGCCGCTGGATCGGCGCATTGGGCTGCGCCAGGCCGTTGAAGGACGGATCGACCGCGATCACGTCCGGGTCCCAGAAATAGACGTTCGGCGCCGCGTCAGGGGCAAAGCTGCGCGGCGGGTCGGTGATGGTGCTGGGCGGTTCGGGCGTCGTCGTCGCGGCCTGCGCCAGCACGATCTGCGGCGCGGCGACCACGGCGGCTGCGCCGATGCCCAGCGTGCGGATGGTGTCGCGGCGGCTGAATGTTGCGGTGTCGGGACGATGTGCGGTCATGGGCGTCTCTCCTCCCCGTTGCAGGTTGCCCGCTGGCGACCAACTCGCCTTTACAGGCAGTCCGGCAATGGTATACCAGATTCAGCCGCCGGTAAATCGAACCACGAAGGGGAAGCGACCCATGTCCGACACGCGCGCCAACAAGCGCTTCCGCAGCCAGGAATGGTTCGACAATCCGAACAACCCCGGCATGACGGCGTTGTATCTGGAACGCTATCAGAACAGCACCTACACGCGCGAGGAACTGACCAGCGAAAAGCCGATCATCGGCATCGCCCAGACCGGCAGCGACATCGCCCCCTGCAACAAGATCCACGTCTTCCTGATCGACCGCATCAAGGAGGGCATCCGCGCCGCCGGCGGCATCCCGATGGAGTTTCCGGTCCACCCGATCCAGGAAACGGGCAAGCGCCCCACCGCCGCGCTGGACCGCAACCTCGCCTATCTGGGGCTGGTCGAGGTGCTGCACGGATATCCTCTGGACGGGGTGGTGCTGACCACCGGCTGCGACAAGACCACGCCGGCGATGCTGATGGGCGCGGCCACGGTGGACATCCCGGCGATCACGCTGAACGGCGGGCCGATGCTGGACGGCTGGTGGCAGGGCCGGCGCGCGGGCTCGGGCACCATCGTCTGGGAAAGCCGCCGGCTGCTGTCGGAAGGCAAGATCGACTATCCCGAGTTCATCGAGCGGGTCTGCGCCAGCGCGCCCTCGCTGGGGCATTGCAACACGATGGGCACGGCCTCGACGATGAACGCGATGGCCGAGGCGCTGGGGATGAGCCTGCCCGGCTGCTCCGCCATCCCGGCCCCGTTCCGCGAACGCATGGGCATGGCCTACGAGACCGGCAAGCGCATCGTGCAGATGGTGCTGGACGACCTGAAGCCCTCGGACATCCTGACCCGCGCCGCGTTTGAAAATGCGATCAAGGTCAACACCGCGATCGGCGGATCGACCAACGCACCACCGCATCTGCAGGCCGTGGCGCGCCATGCCGGGGTGGAGCTGGACGTCACGGACTGGGAAACCGTCGGCTTCGACCTGCCGCTGCTGGTGAACATGCAGCCGGCGGGGGAATACCTTGGCGAAAGCTTCTTCCGCGCCGGCGGCGTCGCCGCGGTGATGGGCGAGCTGCAAGAGGCCGGGCTGCTGAACGACGGCGCGATGACCGTGACCGGCCGCACCGCGGGCGAGAACGTCGCCGGCTGGCGGTCCACGGACCACGCGGTGATCCGCCCGGTCAGCGATCCGCTGCGCGAACATGCGGGCTTCCTCGTCCTGTCGGGCAACCTGTTCGATTCGGCGCTGATGAAAACCTCGGTCATCTCCCGCGACTTCCGCGAGCGCTTCTTGTCCGACAAGGGCCGCGAGGGCATCCACGAGGCCCGCGCCATCGTCTTCGAGGGCCCCGAGGATTACCACGACCGGATCAACGACCCCGCTTTGGGGATCGACGAGAACTGCATCCTGTTCATCCGCAACGTCGGCTGCGTCGGCTATCCCGGCAGCGCCGAGGTGGTGAACATGCAGCCCCCGGACGCGCTGCTGAAGGCCGGGATCAACCACATGCCGACCGTCGGCGACGGGCGGCAGTCGGGGACCTCGGAAAGCCCCTCGATCCTGAACGCCTCGCCCGAGGCGGTGGTCGGCGGGGGCCTCGCGCTGCTGCGGACCGGGGACCGGGTGCGGCTGGACCTGAACGCGCGCACGCTGAACGCGCTGGTGGACGAGGCCGAATGGGCGCAGCGCCGCGCCGACTGGACCCCGCCCGAACTCGTCAACCAGACCCCCTGGCAGGAGATCTATCGCAAGGAAGTCGGCCAGCTGGCGCAGGGCGGCTGCCTGGAACTGGCGACCGCCTATCAGCGCGTCGGCCGGACCCTGGCCCGCGACAACCACTAGGGGGACGCGATGACGCAATCCATCATCATCACCGGCGCCGGCAGCGGCATCGGCCGGGTCACGGCCAGGACGTTCCTCGATGCCGGCTGGAAGGTCGGGCTGATCGGCCGGCGCGAGGACGCGCTGCGCGACACCGCCGGGGCATCGGACGCGCTGATCCTGCCCTGCGACGTCTGCGACGCTGGTGCGGTGGACGCGGCCTTCGACCGCGCGGCGGCGGAATGGGGCCGGGTGGACGCGCTGTTCAACAACGCCGGCACCGGGCTGGTCCGGCAGACCCCCGACGAGGTCGACCCCGAGGAGTTCCGCCGGGTGATCGACGTGAACGTGAACGGGGTCTTCATCTGCGCCCGCGCCGCCTTCCGGGTGATGCGCGCGCAGACGCCGCAGGGCGGGCGGATCATCAACAACGGCTCGGTGTCGGCCCATGCGCCGCGGCCGGGGTCGATCGGCTACACCACCTCGAAACACGCGGTGACGGGGATCACCCGGTCGATTAGCCTGGACGGGCGGCCGTTCAACATCGCCTGCGGGCAGATCGACATCGGGAACGCCATGACCGACATGGCGGTGGCGATGACCAAGGGGGTGCCGCAGGCGGACGGCTCGACCAGGGTGGAGCCCGTGATGGACGCGCAGGCGGTGGCCGACACGGTGCTGCACATGGCCTCGCTGCCCGAGGGGGCGAACGTGCAGTTCGTCACCGTGATGGCGACGAACATGCCCTTCATCGGGCGCGGCTGATGGGACTGCCGGCGGGACTGTCGCTGTTCGACCTGACCGGGCGCCGGGCGCTGGTCACCGGATCGTCGCAGGGGATCGGCATGGCGCTGGCCCGCGGGCTGGCTGCCGCCGGGGCTGAGGTGGTGCTGAACGGGCGCGACGAGGCGCGGCTGGACGCCGCCGCCGCCGCGCTGCGGGCCGAGGGCTTCGCCGTCGCGACGCTGCCCTTTGACGTCACCGACCACGCCGCCGCCCGCGCCGCCGTGGACGGGTTCGAGGCCGCCACGGGCCCCATCGACATTCTCATCAACAACGCCGGCCAGCAGCATCGCGGCCCGCTCGAGGAGTTTCCCGCCGACGCCTTCCAGCGGCTGCTGCAGGTCAACATCGCCAGCGTCTTCAACGTGGCGCAGGCCTGCGCGCGGCACATGATCGCGCGCGGGCGGGGGCATATCGTCAACATCTGCTCGGTCCAGTCGGCGCTGGCCCGGCCCGGCATCGCCCCCTACACGGCGACCAAGGGCGCGGTCGCGAACCTGACCAAGGGGATGGCAACCGACTGGGCGCGGCACGGGCTGAACTGCAACGGGCTCGCGCCCGGCTATTTCGACACGCCCCTGAACGCGGCGCTGGTCAGCGACCCGGCGTTTTCCGGCTGGCTGGCCCGCCCGGGTGCGCCGGGCCAGCCAGTCGGAAAACGCCGGGTCGCTGACCAGCGC
>NZ_JRKS01000032.1 GCF_000763805.1 Paracoccus sphaerophysae
TGCCTATGCGCTGGCGGTGCTGGCGGTGGTGTTCCTGATTGCCCCCCGGCTGATGGGGGCGGGCTTTGGCCTGTCGCTGCCGGCGAATCGCGGCAAATCGCCGCGCGCGCCGGCGGACGGCATCCCGGGCGAAAGGCGGCTGGGCGGGGGTTGTACGCCCGCCGCCGCCCCTGCCGGCTTTGCCGAGGCCCCGGCCGCCCCGCCCGTGGCCGCGGGTCTCGCCCACCGCCAGACAGCCGACGAAGAGACGCTGGACGACGACACCGCCGCCCCGGCGCCGGCCACCGTCGCCGCGCCCGCGTGGCTGACCGACCTGCGGGCCGGGCCGCACCACAAGGGGTTCTACCAGTCCTTCGACGACTACGCGGCGAACTTCGTGGAACGGTCAGCCGATCATCTGGTGGTCAGCTTCGACAACCTGTCCTCGGTGCGCGACGATCCGGTGGATCGGGAAAGCTGGGGATATGGCTTTATCCGCAAGAACGGCTGGTCCCACATGGGCGTGATGGCGTTCAAGCCCAGCTGGTATCGTGACGACGACCTCATCGATTATCTCAAGTCGCTGGCCGAGGACGGTTTCTTCCGCCGTTATCGCTCGGTCACGATGATCGGCACGTCCATGGGCGCCTATGCCGCAACCGCCTTTGCCTCGCTGGCACCGGGCTGCGGGGTGGTGGCGTTCTCGCCGCAATCCTCACTCAGGAAAAAGCTGGTCCCGTGGGAGGAACGCTTCGCCCCCGGCCGCCGCGCCGACTGGAAGGGCGATTTCGCCGATGGCGCGGTCGAGGTCCACGCCGCCGACCGGGTCTGGCTGCTGTATGATCCGCTGTTCGAACCCGACCGGATGCATGCCGACCGCTACCAGGGCCCGAACATCATTCGCCTGCGCGCCCGCTATGCCGGGCACAAGACGGCGCTGTTCCTGCGCCGCGCGGGGCTGTTGTCCACCGTGGTGCGCGAGGCCGTCGCCGGCACCCTGGACGAGCGGCGCTTTTACGAGTTGTACCGCACCGGCCGCCTGCTGCCCTGGTATCTCAACGGGATCGGCGACCGGGTCGGCAATTCGGGTCGCCGCGACCGGCTGGACCGTGTACAGGGCATCATCGAACGCCTGGGCCGCCCGCAGGTCGCGCGCTTGATCGGCCAGCGTTTCTCACAGTCCGAATTCCCCTCACAGCCAGAGGCCTGACCCCCGTGCCCCTTTCGCTAGAAGATCCCCGGGACGAACTCGTCCTAGTCGAGAATGCCATCGTGGTGCCGCCGCCGGCCGAAAGCCGCACCCGCCAGCAGAAATCCGGCGTGCTCACCGCCGATGGAAGCTTCGTGGAAAACTCGATCAGCTGGGGGCGCAGCACCGACACAGTGAACGCCGCCCCCGACATGCCCGACCCCGACACGATCGAGGACCTGCCCGGCACCTGGATGTATGCCGGCATCGCATATGGGCATTTCGGCCATTTCATCGTCGAAAGCATGTCCCGGGTCTGGGCGATGGACGAGCTGCGTGGCAAGATCGACGGGCTGATCTTCACGCCCAAGGTCATCAAGCCGACCGCCGACCGGACGGTGCAGGTCTATGAACCGATGATGCGCGCGCTGGGCGTCGATGTCCCGGCCCGCAACACCATCGTGCCCTTGCGGGTCGAACGGCTGTATGTCCCCCGCCAGGGCTTCGGCATGCACGACCTGATCGTCGGCAGCGAACGCTTCCGCAACTACATGAAGGCCGAGGCCGGCAAGGGGATCGACCCCAAGGGCGCGGAAAGGATCTATATCTCGCGCACCCGCCTGCCCGCGAACCGGGGCGGCCTGCTGGGGGAATCGGTGCTCGAGGCGCTGCTCGCCGCCGAGGGCTATGCGATGTATCACCCGCAGAAGGAAACGCAAGTTGACCAGATCGCGCAATACAAGGCGGCGCGCGACATCATCTCGGTCGATTGCTCGCCGCTGCACCTGGTGGGCTATGTCGGCAACGCCGACCAGCGCATCGCCATCCTGACCCGGCGCAGCATGGATATCGCCAGGTCGATGGTGAACCAGCTGCGGACCTTCAACGACAGCGATGCCTTCGAGGTCAACACGCTGGTCCGCGACTGGGTGCCCGGCAAGGCGCATCGCGCGGGCCGCAGCTCGTTCGGCGAGATCGACTTCCCCCGGACCTACGCGGCGCTCAAGGCCAAGGGCATGATCGCGTCCGAAACCCCGTGGCCGGCGCTGACCGACGAACAGCGCACGGCCGATCTGGCCCGCATCGAGGAACTGCACGGGATCAAGTTCAACGCGCTGGAAGATACCGGTCAGCCGCTGGAAGACGAAAACAGCGACGCCAGTTCGTAAACCAGGTCCAGCGCCTCGCGCGGGGTCAGCGCGTCGGGGTTGAGCCCCTTCAACCGCGCCTCGACCGCTGATTCCTTCGGCGCGGGCTTTGGCGGCGCCGGGGGCTGGACGCGGAACAGCGGCAGGTCGTCGATCAGCGCCGCGGGCCGCGCCCCGCCCTCGCGGGCGCCGGCTTCCAGCGCGGTCAGGATCTCGCGCGCGCGGTCCACCACCGCGGGCGGCAGCCCGGCCAGCCGCGCCACCTGCACGCCGTAGCTGCGGTCGGCGGCGCCCTTGCGGACCTCGTGCATGAACACCACCTCGCCATCCCATTCGCGGACCGCGACGGTGGCGTTCTCGACCCCGGAAAGCTTGCCGGCCAGCTGGGTCATCTCGTGGTAATGGGTGGCGAACAGCGCCCGGCAGCGGTTCTGGGCCTGCAGGTGTTCCAGCACCGCCCAGGCGATCGACAGCCCGTCCCAGGTCGCCGTTCCGCGGCCGATCTCGTCCAGGATCACCAGCGCGCCGGGGTCGGCCTGGTTCAGGATCGCCGCGGTTTCCACCATCTCGACCATGAAGGTCGACCGCCCGCGAGCCAGGTCGTCGGCCGCGCCAACGCGGCTGAACAGCTGCGTCACCAGCCCCAGATGCGCCCGCGTGGCGGGGACGAAGGCGCCGGCCTGGGCCAGCACCGCGATCAGCGCGTTCTGCCGCAGGAAGGTCGATTTCCCGGCCATGTTCGGCCCGGTGAGCAGCCAGATCGCCGGGGTCGCGCCTTCGGTCAGCGGGCAGTCATTGGCGACGAACGCCTCGCCCTTGCGCTTCAGCGCCCGTTCCACCACCGGGTGCCGCCCACCTTCGACGATGAAGGCGCGGCTGTCGTCCACATGCGGCCGGGTCCAGCCCTCGCCCGCCGCGAGGTCGGCGAAGGCCGCCGCCACGTCGATCTCGGCCAGCGCCCGCGCCGCCTGCCCGATCTGCGCGGAGCGGTCCAGCACCGCGGCGACCAGCCGGGCGAAGATGCCGCGCTCGATCTCCAGCGCGCGGTCGCGGGCGTTTAGGATGCGGGTCTCCAGCTCCGACAGCGGCAGGGTGGTGAAGCGGATCTGGTTGGCGGTGGTCTGGCGGTGGATGAAGGTCTCGTTCAGCGGCGGGGCCAGCATCCGCTCGGCATGGGTCGCGGTGGTTTCAATGAAATAGCCCAGCACGTTGTTGTGCTTGATCTTCAGCGAGGACACCCCGGTCTGAGCGACATAGTCGCCCTGCATCCGGGCGATCACGCCCCGGCCCTCGTCGCGCAAGGCGCGGGTCTCGTTCAGGTCGGCGTCGTGGCCGGCGGCGACGAACCCGCCGTCGCGGGCCAGCAGCGGCGGCTCGGCCACCAGCGCGTCGTCCAGCAGGCCGGTCAGCGCGTCATGCCCGACCAGATCGGCGGCCGCGGCGGCCAGCAGCGGGTCGCCGTCACCCAGAATCGCGGCGATGCGCACCGCCTGCGTCAGCCCGGCGCGGATCGCCCCCAGATCGCGCGGGCCGCCGCGGTCCAGCGCCAGCCGCGACAGCGCGCGGTCCATGTCCGGCACCCGGGCCAGGGCGTCCCGCAGATCGGCGCCCAGCCGCGGATCGTCCAGCAGATGCGCGACCGCCGCCTGCCGGCGGTGGATGTCGGCCAGATCGCGCGACGGCGCGCTGATCCGCCGTTCCAGCAGCCGCGCCCCGGCCGCCGTCACCGTCCGGTCGATGGCCGCCAGCAGCGAGCCCTCGCGCCCGCCCGACAGCGCCTGTGTCAGTTCCAGGTTGCGCCGCGTCGCCGCGTCGATCGCCATCACCCCGGCGCCGCTTTCCCTGACCGGCGCCAGCAGGCGCGGCATCCGCCCGCGCTGGGTCAAGGCGAGGTAATCGGCGATCGCACCCATCGCCGCCAGCTCGGCGCGCGAGAACTGGCCGAAACCGTCCAGGGTCTCGACCCCATACAGATCGCACAGCCGCCGCACCGCGGCGGTGGAATCGAAGCTGGCCGGGGACAGCTCGGTCAGCGCCGCCCCGGCCTCGGCCGCGACCTCGTCCAGCCGCGACCCGTCCACCGCGAGCAATTCCCGCGGCGCGTGGCGCGCGAGTTCCGGCGCCAGCCGCGGCAGCGGACAGGGCGCCACCCGCAGCGCCCCGGTCGAGATGTCGACCCAGGCCAGCGCCGAGTCCTCGCGGACCACCGCGAAGGCGGCGAGGAAATTGTGCCGCCGCGCCTCCAGCAGCGATTCCTCGGTCAGCGTGCCGGGCGTGACCAAGCGCACCACGTCGCGTGCCACGACCGACTTGGACCCGCGCTTCTTGGCCTCGGCCGGGTCCTCCATCTGCTCGGCGATGGCGACCCGGAACCCCTTGCGGATCAGGGTCAGCAGATAGGATTCGGCGGCGTGGACCGGCACCCCACACATCGGGATCGGCTGGCCCTGATGGGTGCCGCGTCTGGTCAGCGCGATGTCCAGCGCCGCGGCGGCGGCCACCGCGTCGTCAAAGAACATCTCGTAGAAATCGCCCATGCGATAGAACAGCAGCGCCCCGGGATTGGCATCGCGGATCGCCAGATACTGCGCCATCATCGGGGTCGGCTGGTCGGTCATGCGGGCCTCGGGCAAACTCGGCCCGTTCTAGAACCGCCGCCCGGCAAAGGAAACTGGACCGGCTGGCACATGCCGGACCAGATGTCGGGTGGGAATGACCTAGCCGACCTGGCGGCGAAACCCGTCGATCATCAGCCGCAGCCGCAGCAGCAGGCTGTGCTTTGGCTTGTCGGGCAGCGGGATCTCGGCCAGCATCGACTGGGCCAGGAAAATCGGCAGGATGCTGTCCAGTTCGCGCGCCGGCACCGCGCCGCTGTCCAGGAACGCCCAGTAGTCGGCCGCGTCGATCCCGTAGTGAAATTCTGTCTTCCCGGTCTTGTCGCGCAGCTGCAGCATCGTCAGGAAATGCGCCGCGTCGCGCGCGATCGACATCCAGGTTTCGTGGTCGAGATCGAAGCCCCAGAAATCGCCGGCACTGAAATGCAGGTTCCGCGCGATGAAGTCGCCGTGCGAGGCCGCATACAGCACCGGCGCGCCGGCGAATTCGGCCGACTTCGCGGCGACGTAGCCTTCCAGGAACGCGACGCGGTCCCGGTCCTCGGCCGCGAGGTTGTCCGAGAGGTTCAGCGGCGGCATCAGCATCGTCGCCGGATCGAAGGGCCGGAAGTCGCGCCGGGCGGAACAATAGCGCCTGAGCCAGCGCCCCGCATCCAGCAGCAGCCGGGCGCGGCGCACCGGCTCGGCCCGCATCAGGGTCCGGGTCAGCGACACGCCCGGCGCGCGCTCGGTCACCAGGATGCCCGCCTCGGGCGACGAGACCAGGTGATCGGCGACCCGCAGCCTGCCCTGTGACATCAGCGTGCGCACGGCGAGAATTTCGTCCCGCATGGCGCTGATGCGCGCGTCCCGATCGGGGGTGACCACGTGCTTGACGATCGCGTCCTGGCCCCGCCAGGTCGCGGAAAAGACGCGGCGATCGGCCATGCACTTGATCGCATGACCCAGTTCCAGTTCGGCAAAGCGGTCGTCGGCCCGCAGCGCGGTTGCGACCGCGCGACGGGCGTTCGAGCCGCGCCGGGCGGCAATCTCGCGGCGCAGCAGGGCCTCGGCAGAAACGCGGTCGCGGGAAGCGGGAACAGGGGCAACTTGGTCCATTTGGCCGAGTAGGGACCGAAATTCACAGAACTGCCACATAACGTTTTGGTCAGAACGGCGGAAACGAACAAAATACACGGCAAAATAATGCCTCCGCCATGCGAGCCCGGGGATTTGGCGCAATATTCCAACCAAGGTTGCAACGTGCGGCTTTGCTCGCGCCGCGGTCAGGCCCGGTGATTCGATCCCGCGGGCAGTTGAGCCGCCCCCCTCGCCCGGCTAGACACGGCATCAAGCACGGGGGGACAGCACGCATGACCGACAGCAACGCGCCACGCAGATCGCGCATCACGCCGGAAGAGGCGCTGGCCTATCATCTCGAACCGCGTCCGGGGAAATTCGACGTGGTGCCCTCGACCCCGATGGCGACCCAGCGCGACCTGAGCCTCGCCTATTCCCCCGGCGTCGCGGTCCCGGTCGAGGCGATCGCCGCCCGCCCGGAACTCGCCTATGACTACACCACCAAGGGCAACCTGGTGGCGGTCGTGACCAACGGCACGGCGATCCTGGGGCTGGGCAACCTCGGGGCGCTGGCATCGAAGCCGGTGATGGAGGGCAAGGCGGTCCTGTTCAAGCGCTTCGCCGACGTCAACGCCATCGACATCGAACTGGACACCGAAGACCCCGACGAGATCATCAAGGCGGTCAGCCTGATGGGCCCGACCTTCGGCGGCATCAACCTGGAAGACATCAAGGCGCCGGAATGCTTCATCATCGAAAGCCGCCTCAAGGAGCTGATGGACATCCCCGTCTTCCATGACGACCAGCACGGCACCGCGGTGATCTGTGCGGCGGGGCTGATCAACGCGCTGGAACTGTCGGGCAAGCGGATCGAGGACTGCAAGATCGTGCTGAACGGCGCCGGGGCGGCGGGGATCGCGTGCCTGGAACTCCTCAAGGCGATGGGCGCGCGGCCGGAAAACTGCATCATGGCCGACACCAAGGGCGTGGTCTGGCAGGGCCGGACCGAGGGCATGAACCAGTGGAAATCCGCCCATGCCGCGGTGACCGACGCCCGCACGCTGGACGACGCGATGCGGGACGCGGACGTGTTCCTGGGCGTCTCGGCCAAGGGCGCGGTGACCCAGGCGATGGTCGAATCGATGGCCCCGAACCCGGTCATCTTCGCCATGGCCAACCCCGACCCCGAGATCACCCCCGAGGAAGCCCACGCCGTCCGCCCCGACGCCATCGTGGCCACCGGACGGTCGGATTATCCCAACCAAGTCAACAACGTGCTGGGCTTTCCGTACCTGTTCCGCGGCGCCCTGGACATCCACGCGCGCGCCATCAACGACGAGATGAAGATCGCCTGCGCCCGCGCCCTGGCCGAACTGGCGCGCGAGGACGTGCCGGACGAGGTCGCCGTCGCCTATGGCCGCAAGCTGACCTTCGGCCGCGACTACATCATCCCGACGCCCTTCGACCCGCGGCTGATCCACGTGATCCCGCCGGCCGTCGCCAGGGCCGGGATGGACACCGGCGTCGCCCGGCGCCCGATCATCGACATGGAGGCCTACGTCCAGTCGCTCAAGGCGCGGATGGACCCGACCGCCTCGATCGTGCAGGGCGTCCATGCCCGCGCCCGTCAGGCGCAGGCGCGGATGATCTTCGCCGAAGGCGACGACCCGCGCGTGCTGCGGGCGGCGGTGGCGTGGCAGCGCGGCGGCATGGGCCGGTCGCTGGTCGTGGGACGCGAGACCGATGTCCGCGAAAAGCTCGCCGCCGCGGGCCTCGCCGACGCGATGCGCGAGATCGAGATCGTCAACGCCGCCAACACCCCGCATCTGAACCAGTATCACGACGCGCTGTATGCCCGGTTGCAGCGCAAGGGCGTGGACCGCGAGGACGCCGGCAAGCTGGCCAACCGCGACCGCCACGTCTTTGCCGCGCTGATGCTGGCGCATGGGCATGGCGATGGGCTGGTGACCGGCGCGACCCGCAAGAACGCGCATATCCTGGCCCAGATCGGGCAGGTGTTCGACGTCCGCCCCCAGGACGGCGCGGTCGGCATCACCGCGGTGCTGCACAAGGGCAAGATCGTGCTGATCGGCGACACGCTGGTCCATGAATGGCCCGAGGCCGAGGACCTGGCCGACATCGCCACCCGCGGCGCCCACGTCGCCCGCAGCCTGGGGATGGAGCCGCGGGTCGCGTTCCTGTCCTTTTCGAACTTCGGCTATCCGCTGTCCGAACGGGCGATCAAGATGGCTCAGGCCACCAAGGTGCTGGACGCCCGCGGCGCCGATTTCGAATACGAGGGCGAGATGACCGTGGACGTGGCCCTGAACCCCGAGGCGGCGGCCAAGTATCCGTTCTCGCGGCTGACCGGCCCGGCCAACGTGCTGGTGGTTCCGGCGCGCCATTCGGCCTCGATTTCGGTCAAGCTGCTGCAGGAACTGGCCGGCGCGACGGTGATCGGCCCGATCCTGACCGGCGTGCCGAAGCCGATCCAGATCTGCTCGACAGGCTCGACGGTGAACGACATCCTGAACATGGCCGCGATGGCCGCCAGCGGGATCGGCCAGGTGAAATGACGGGCGGCGTTCGCCGACCCGCCCCTCACCCGTCGCCGGCGTCACGCGGTGATCTTCTGTCCGGAAATATCCCCGCCGGAGGCACCTTCGGGCGCAACGCTCACCCGGCGAACAGCTCGCCCCGCGCAACCTGCCGCTGCCGCTCCCTGAAGCGGGCCCGGTCGGCGTCGGAATACTCGTCCACGCAGCGATGGCAGCAGACGCCCTCCTCATAGTCCAGCCGCGCCGTGTCCTCGGGCGCCAGCGGGCGGCGGCAGGCGTGGCACAGCAGATGCCCACCGGGCGCCAGCCCGTGCGTCAGGCTGACCCGCTGGTCAAAGACGAAGCAGGCGCCGTCCCACAGGCTGTCCTGCTCGGACACCTCTTCCAGGTATCTCAGGATGCCGCCTTGCAGGTGAAACACCTCCGCGACCCCCTCACCCAGCAGGAAGTTGGTGGATTTCTCGCAGCGGATGCCGCCGGTGCAGAACATGGCGATGCGCTTGCCGGCAAAACGATGCGCGTTGTCGCGCCACCACGCCGGAAAATCGCGAAAGCTGCGCGTCCCCGGATCGACCGCGCCGCGGAACGTGCCGATGGCGACCTCATAGTCGTTGCGGGTGTCGATCACCGCCACGTCGGGGGCCGAGATCAGCGCGTTCCAGTCCGCCGGCGCCACATAGCGCCCGACATGGGCGGTCGGATCGGTCCCCGGCACGCCCATCGTGACGATCTCGCGCTTCAGCCGCAGCTTCATCCGGCCGAACGGCATCGCCGCGGCGGCGCTTTCCTTCCAGACCAGCCCGGCGCAGCCCGGCATGGCGCGGATATGGGCCAGCACGAGGTCGATCCCCTCGCGCGTCCCGGCGATGGTGCCGTTGATCCCCTCGGGCGCCAGCAGCAGGGTGCCCCGCACGCCGGCGCTCTCGCAGACCGACAGCAGCGGCGCCCGCAGCGCGGCCGGGTCCTCGAAACGGGTGAAGTGATACAGCGCGGCCACGATCAGCATGGGACGCGACCTAGCCGCGGCGCAGCATTGACGCAACCGGCAGCGGTTCCTACGGTTCACCGCGCGGCAACGGGGGAGATCTCATGCGGGCCTTGATCGTCATCGACATGCAGGTCGATTTCTGCCCCGGCGGCGCGCTGGCGGTGGCGGGCGGCGACGAGATCGTGGGGGCGATCAACGACCTCATGCCCGATTTCGACGCCGTGGTGCTGACCCAGGACTGGCACCCGGCCGATCACGCCAGCTTTGCCGACAACCACCCAAGGGCCGAGGCTTTTTCCACCGTGCAGATGCCCTATGGCCCGCAGGTGCTGTGGCCGCGGCATTGCGTGATCGGCTCGGCCGGGGCGGTCTTCCACCCGGCGCTGGCCACCGACGTGGCCGACCTGGTGATCCGCAAGGGCTTCCGCCCCGGCATCGACAGCTATTCGGCCTTCTTCGACAACGACCACGCCACCCCCACCGGGCTCGCCGGCTATCTGCGCGACCGCGGGCTGGACGACCTGACCTTCGTCGGCCTCGCGCATGATTTCTGCGTTGCCTGGTCGGCCATCGACGCGGCGCGGCTGGGCTTTGCCGCCACGGTGATCGAGGACGCCACCCGCGCCATCGACCTGAACGGCTCGCGCGCCGCCGCCCGCGACGACATGCGCGCTGCCGGAGTGTCCCTGGCATGATGATCCCGACCGTCGACATCGCCACCCGCGTCTATAACCACAAATGGAAGATCGACCCGATCGTCCGGTCGCTGATCGACACCGACTTCTACAAGCTGCTGATGTGCCAGTCGGTGTTCCGCAACCGCCCCGACGTGGACGTGGAATTCAGCCTCATCAACCGCACCAAGGCCATCCGCCTGGCCGACCTGATCGACGAAGGCGAGCTGCGCGAACAGCTCGACCATGTCCGCAGCCTGCGGCTGGCGCGCGGCGAATCGACCTGGCTGCGCGGCAACACCTTCTACGGCAAGCGGCAGATGTTCCGCTCCGACTTCATGACTTTCCTCGAAAACCTGCAGCTGCCGGAATACGAGCTGCAGAAGAAGGACGGCCAGTACGAGCTGACCTTCCACGGCCGTTGGCCCGAGGTCATGCTGTGGGAAATCCCCGCGCTCGCCATCATCATGGAGCTGCGCTCGCGCGCGGTCCTGCGCGACATGGGCAGGTTCGAGCTGCAGGTGCTGTATGCCCGCGCCATGACGCGCCTGTGGGAAAAGATCGAAGCGCTGCGCGCGCTTGGCCCCGACCTGCGCATCGCCGATTTCGGCACCCGCCGCCGGCACAGCTTCCTTTGGCAGGACTGGTGCGTCCAGGCCATGAGCGAGGGGCTGGGCAACGCCGACCAGGGCGGCCGCTTCATCGGCACCTCGAACTGCCTGATCGCCATGCGCCGCGACATCGAGGCGATCGGCACCAACGCCCACGAACTGCCGATGGTCTATGCAGCGCTGGCCGACACCGACGCGGAACTGCGTCAGGCGCCCTACAAGGTGCTGGCCGACTGGCACGAGGAACATGACGGCAACCTGCGGATCATGCTGCCCGACACCTACGGCACCCGCGGCTTCCTGGACGGCGCGCCGGACTGGCTGGCCGGCTGGACCGGCCTGCGGGTAGATTCCGGCGACCCGGTGGCGATCACCGAATACGCCATCGCCTGGTGGAAATCCCGCGGCGAGGACCCCACGCAGAAGCTGGTGATCTTCTCGGACGGGCTCGACGTGGCCGAGATCAAGTCGCTGTTCGAACGCTTCCGCGGCCGGGTCAAACCCAGCTTCGGCTGGGGCACGCTCTTGACCAACGACTTCCGCGGCCTGGTCCCGGGCGACGGCCTGGCGCCGTTCAGCCTCGTCTGCAAGGCGGTGGCCGCGAATGGCGAGCCCACGGTCAAGCTCTCTGACAACCCCGCCAAGGCCACCGGCCCGGCCGAGCTGATCGAGCATTACAAGCAGGTTTTCGGCGTGGGGGAACAGGCCGCGCAGACGGTGCGGGTCTGACCCCCCGCCAGTCGATCTTCTGTCCCCAAATATCCCCGCCGGAGGCTCCCACCCGCGCCGCTGGCCACCACCGCCGCGGTCCGCAGGCTACACCGGCACCGCCGTCGTGTGCTGCACCGTGCGCAGCGAAAATGACGACTGCATCTGCGCCACCCCCGGCAGCCGCGCCAGGTGCTGACGGTGGATGCGGGCGAAGTCGTCGGTGTCCACGGCCAGCACCTTCAGCAGATAATCGGCCGAGCCTGCCATCAGGTGACACTCCAGCACGTCCGGGATCGCCCGCACCGCCTTTTCAAAGGCGTCCAGCGTCGCGTCGCCCTGCCCGGACAGGGTGATCTCGACGAACACCGTCGTCGTCCGGCCGAGCTGGCGCGGGTCCAGCAGCGCCACGTACCCGGCGATGAAGCCGGTCTCCTCCAGCCGCTGCACGCGGCGGTGGCAGGCGCTGGCCGACAGGTTCACCCGCTCGGCCAGATCGGCATTGGAAATCCGGCCCTCCTTCTGAAGGACGGTCAGGATGCGGCGGTCGGTTGCGTCAAGGGCCAGTTGCACGGCGACTTCCTGTCTGAATGGCGCTCTCGACGCGGATTTATTCGAAACTACCCCCTCGGCGTCCCGCAGAAAAACGATTTCTTTACGGCAAAGGATGTCAGCATCCGGTCCGGGGACTCGGTTCGAAGTCCACAGGGAGAGACAGGATGAAGATCGGTTGTCCGAAAGAGGTGAAACCGCAGGAGTACCGCGTGGGCCTGACCCCGGACGCGGTGCGCGAGGCGGTGTCGCGCGGCCACGAGGTCACGGTGGAAACCGGCGCCGGGCTGGGCGCGGGCTTTGCCGACAGCGACTATCAGGTGGCCGGCGCCGAGATTGCGCCCGACGCGGCGGCGGTGTTCGCGGCCGCCGAGATGATCGTGAAGGTCAAGGAACCGCAGCCCGCCGAACGCGCCCTGCTGCGCGCGGGGCAGGTGCTGTTCACCTATCTGCACCTCGCCCCCGACCCGGCGCAGACCGCCGACCTGCTGGGCGCGGGCGTCACCGCCATCGCCTACGAGACGGTGACCGACCGCAATGGCGGCCTGCCGCTGCTGGCGCCGATGTCCGAGGTGGCGGGCCGGCTCGCCCCGCAGGTCGGGGCATGGACGCTGCAAAAGGCCAATGGCGGCCG
Organism: Paracoccus sphaerophysae; assembly: GCF_000763805.1. Taxonomy (GTDB): domain Bacteria; phylum Pseudomonadota; class Alphaproteobacteria; order Rhodobacterales; family Rhodobacteraceae; genus Paracoccus; species Paracoccus sphaerophysae. The sequence continues at coordinate 12,716 of NZ_JRKS01000032.1, forward strand.
CGGCGTGCTGCTGGGCGGGGTGCCCGGCGTGCGGCCGGCGCGCGTGGTCATCATCGGCGGCGGCGTGGTCGGCACGGCAGCGGCGCGGGTGGCGGTGGGGATGGGGGCGAACGTCACCGTGCTGGACCGCTCGGTCCCCCGGCTCAGCTACCTGGACGACATCTTCATGGGCAAGCTGACCACCCAGTATTCCAGCGCCGGCGCCATCGCCGACCTGCTGCCCACCGCCGACATGGTGATCGGCGCGGTGCTGATCCCCGGCGCGGCTGCCCCCAAGCTGGTCAGCCGGGCGCAGCTGTCCTCGATGCTGCCGGGCGCGGCGCTGGTCGACGTGGCAATCGACCAGGGCGGGTGCTTTGAAACCTCGCGCGCCACGACCCACCAGGACCCGATCTACGAGGTCGACGGCGTGATGCATTACTGCGTGGCGAACATGCCCGGCGCGGTGGCGCGGACCTCGACCCAGGCGCTGGGGAACGCCACCCTGCCCTTCGTGCTGGCGCTGGCCGCCAAGGGCTGGCGGCAGGCGCTGGCCGACGATCCGCACCTGCGCGCGGGGCTTGCCACCCATGCCGGCCGGCTGGCCTCGCCGCCGGTGGGCGAGGCGCTGGGGCTGGAGGCCGTGACCCCGGACGAACTGCTGGCGTCGTGAAACGAATAGAGGCGGCCCTGCGTAGGACCGCCCCCTGATCTTGCGGCGAGCGTCGCTCAGACCGTCGGGCGACCTGCCAGCAGGTCGCGGATCTCGGCCAGCAGGGCTTCCTGCGACGGGCCTGCAGCGGACTCCTCGGCCACCTGCTTCTTCATCGCGGCGTCCTTGATCTTGTTCACCATCTTGACCAGCAGGAACACGATGAAGGCGATGATGAAGAAGTTGATGATCGCCGAGACGAACGAGCCCCAGGCGAAGACGTTGGCGCCGGCATCCTTGGCGGCCTGCAGCGAGGCGCCCTCGGGCACGGCCACGCCGTTCAGCACGACGTAGTTGCCGCTGAAGTCGGTGCCGCCGGTGATCACCCCGATGATGGGGTTGATGACGTCGCCCACCAGCGAAGTCACGATGGCGGTGAAGGCAGCGCCGATGATGATACCGACGGCCATGTCCATGACATTGCCCTTGGCGATGAAATCGCGAAACTCTTTGATCACTGGATCGTCCTTGTGTGGTGCCCCGCAGACCCGGGACATGATGCCGCGGCCCGCTAGCACACCGGCCCCCGCTTAGCAATTGTAACCAAAGGTTGACAGATGACTGACCCCCTGAGCGACTTTCCGATCACCCGCCGCTGGCCGCCGCGCCGCCCCGAAGCGATCCAGCTTTACACGCTGAACACGCCGAACGGCGTCAAGGCCTCAATCATGCTGGAAGAATGCGGGCTGGACTATGACGCGCACCGCATCGACATCGGCGACGCCGCCGCGGACCAGATGACGCCCGAGTTCCTGGCGCTCAATCCCAACAACAAGATCCCGGCGATGATCGACCCCTACGGGCCGGGCGGCCAGCCGCTGGGGCTGTGGGAATCCGGCGCGATCCTGCTGTACCTGGGCGACAAGACCGGCCGTTTTCTTCCGAAGGACGGCGCGGCCCGCTGGCACACGGTGCAGTGGCTGATGTTCCAGATGGGCGGCGTCGGGCCGATGTTCGGGCAGTTGGGCTTCTTCCACGCCTTCAAGGGCCGCGAGATCGAGGACAAGCGCCCGCGCGACCGCTATGTGGCCGAATCTCGCCGGCTGCTGGGGGTGCTGGACCGCCAGCTCGAGGGCCGGGACTGGATCACCGGCGACTACTCGATAGCCGACATCGCCACCGCACCGTGGGTGAACAACCTCGTCAACCGCTACAAGGCCGGCGATCTGGTCGGCGCGGACGACTTCGCCAATGTCGCGGCCTGGGTGGACCGGTTCCTCGCCCGCCCGGCGGTGCAGCGCGGCCTGGTGGTCGGCGCAGAAAACTGACCGCAACGGGTTGACTTGCTGCGCTGCAGCATCCATCTGCCATCCATACGGATGGTGGACGGATGGGCGACGCGATGGAAAACGAAAAGATCACGATCAACCTCGGCCATGTCGACCTGGGTCGGATCGACCTGCTGGTGCAGGAAGGCTTCTACGCCAACCGCAGCGATTTCATCCGCACCGCGATCCGCAACCAGCTGACCGCGCAGGCCGACGCCGTGGCGCGCTCGATCGAGCGGCACACGCTGGAACTGGGCCTGCACGACATCACCCGCATCGAACTCGAGGCCGCGCTGCAGGCCGGACGGATGCTGCATGTCCGCGTCGTGGGCCTCGCCCGCATCGCCGGGGACGTGCCGGCGGACCTGGCGCGGCAGACCATCGGCTCGATCACCGTGCTGGGGGCGCTGCAGGCGCCCGCGGCAGTCAAGGCGGCCCTCGCCGACCGGATTTCGTAAAGGGGGGAATGATGGAAAGGACGATCATGGACCACTCATTCGCCGCCGCCATGCGCCGCGCGATGGAACAGACCCGCGGCGGCGACCCGACCGCGGCCACGCGCACCATCCAGTCGGCGCTGGGGATCTGCCCGGCCGGTGCCAGCGGGGCAGAGCCCGCGGCGGGACCGCTGATCGAGGGCGCCGCCCGGCGCGTCGATCCGGCCGCCGCGGCGGAAAGGCCCGCGCGGCGCCCGGCGGCCGACCTCGCGGACCCGGCGGCGCCCACGATCTCGGCCCGGCTGCCGCGGCTGCGGCTGGGCAAGGTCGTCGACCTGCTGAAAGGCGGCGTCGGCCGGCTCGCACCCGCGCACGGCCCCGCGCCGGCCCCCGAGCCGCCCGAGGGCGCGCGCTGGGAACGCCACAGCTTTCGCGGCACGGCCGGGGCGCGGGATTACCGGCTGTATGTCCCCGCCAGCCTGCCGGACGGCCCGCAGGGGCTGGTCCTGATGCTGCACGGCTGCACCCAGAACCCCGAGGATTTCGCCGCCGGCACCCGGATGAACGACCAGGCCGAGCGTGCCGGGCTGATCCTCGTCTATCCCGAACAGACCCGGGCCGAGAACCCGCAGGGCTGCTGGAACTGGTTCCGCCCCGGCGACCAGAGCGGCAGGGCGGGCGAGCCCGCGATCCTCGCCGCGCTGGCGCTGGACGTGGCGGAGCGGTTCGAGGTGCCGCGGGACCGCATCTTTGCCGCCGGCCTGTCGGCGGGGGGGGCGATGGCGGCCATCCTGGGGACCGAGCGCCCCGAGGTGTTCTCGGCCGTGGCCGTCCATTCCGGCCTGCCGGCCGGGGCCGCGACCGACGTGGCGACCGCCTTTGCCGCGATGCGCAGCGGGGCCGCGGGCCGCAAGCCGCTGAAGGCGCGGACCATCATCCTGCACGGCACCGCCGACGCCACCGTCGCCCGCGCCAATGGCGAGGCGGTGTTGGAAGCCGCCAAAGCCGCCCACCCGGGGCGCGAGGACACCCGGTCGGACCTGACCGGGCGGCCGTGGCGGGAAACCGTAATCCGCGACGGGGGCGGGAGGCCGATGGTGGCGCATTGGCAGGTCGAGGGTCTGGGCCATGCCTGGTCGGGCGGCGACGCGCGGGGCAGCTATGCCGACCCCAAGGGGCCGGATGCCTCGGCCGAGATCGTGCGCTTCTTCCTCAGCTGAGCGCGCCCTCGGCGGCTGGCCCGCTTTCGGCTGGCCCGCCGTTTCCGGCAGACCCGCCCCCGGCCCCACCCGCGCGCATCGCCATCAGCTGGTCGATCAGCGCCCGGGCGGGCCGGGTCAGCGCCGAGCCCTTGCGGTGGACGACGCAGCGGTCGCGGATCGCCCAGTCCTCGGCCAGCGCGACCAGCGCGATGCGCATCGTCTGCGCGTGCCGGCGCGCGGCCGATTCCGGCACCACGCCGATCCCCACCCCGCCCTCGACCATCCGGCACATCGCTTCGAAGCTGCGGACCTTGACCCGCAGCGCCCGGTCATAGCCGTGGCGGTCCATCAGCCCGCGCAGGAACGCCAGCAACGTCGAGCCCTCGTGAAGGCCGATATGCGCAAAGCCCAGCGTCTCGGCAAAGGCCACGGTGCCGCGGCCGGAGAGCGGATGGCCCACCGGCGTCGCCAGCACCAGCCGGTCGGTGGAAAACACCGCCCGGTCGAGGCCCGTCCAGTCCAGCTCGCCCGACACCACCCCCAGATCGGCGGCGCCGTCGCGGACGCCGCGCAGGATGTCGTCGGTCAGCCTTTCCTGCAGGTCCACCGTGACCCGGGGGCGGGTGGCGAGGAACAGGGACAGCGCCTCGGGCATGAACTCGGTCACCGCGGTGGTGTTGGCCAGCACCCGCAGCTGGCCGCTTTCCTCGCCCTCTCCGGTCAGTTCATCGCGCATCGCGGCGACTTGCGCGAGGATCAGCCGGGCATGGCGCAGCAGGGTTTCGCCGGCGTCGGTCAGGGTCACGCCGCGATTGCCGCGAACCAGCAGCGGCTGCGGCAAGCCGGCCTCGATCGCCCTGATCCGGGCCGAGGCGGCGGGCGGGGACAGGAAGGCGCGGCGGGCGCCGGCGGTCAGGTTCCCGGCCTCGGCCACCTGCACGAACAGCCGCAGATCGTCCAGATCGACATGCATCAGCGTTCTCCCGTGCCGAACGCAGCCTTACTGAAATGCGAATTTTCCTAAGGCGCAAGTCCTGCGATACCGGGGGGCGGAGGTGCACGGATGAGCCAAGACCTGACCGACTGGACCGGCCGCAGCGAGACCGCGACCGACCTGCTGCGTCCCTTCCCCGCCGACGCGCTGGCCGCGACGCTGGACCGCGACGAGACCTATCCCGAGGGCGTCGCTTTGCCCGACCTGTGGCACTGGCTGTATTTCCTGCCGCTGCACAGGCTGTCAGAATCCGGCCGCGACGGCCATGCCGCCAAGGGCGGGTTCCTGCCGCCGGTGCCGCTGCCGCGGCGGATGTGGGCGGGGTCGCGCTTTCGCTTCCTGCGGCCGCTGACCATCGGCGCCGAGGCCACCAAGACCTCGACCATCGCGCGGTTGGAACCCAAGCAGGGCCGCTCGGGCCCGCTGTGTTTCGTCACCGTCTCGCATGACTTCCGCCAGGACGGGCAGCATTGCATCGCCGAGGAACACGACATCGTCTATCGCGAGGACCCGGCCCCCGGCGCCCCCGCGCCCGTGGCCCAGCCCGCGCCCGAGGGGTCGGATTTCAGCCGGACCATCCATCCCGATCCGGTGCTGCTGTTCCGCTATTCGGCGCTGACCTTCAACGGCCACCGCATCCATTACGACCAGCCCTACGCAACCGGGGTCGAGGGCTATCCCGGCCTCGTCGTCCACGGCCCGCTGCTGGCGACGCTGCTGCTGGACCTGCTGCGCCGGCAGACCGATGCGCCGGTGGCCGAGTTCAGCTTTCGGGCGCTGACGACGATCACCGACACCGACGATTTTTCCATCCACGGCGCGCGCCGGGACGACGGCTCGATCCGCCTGTGGGCGCGGCGGGCCGATGGCGCGCTGGCGATGGACGCCACCGCAACCCTGGGGGACGCAGCATGAGCCACGACCTGAGCACCGGCGCCGATCCGTATCATGACATCCGCGACGCCGTGCGCGCGCTGTGCGCCGAGTTTCCGCCCGAATACCACCGTCGCGTGGACGAAGCCCGCGGCTATCCCGAGGAATTCGTGGACGCGCTGACCCGCGCCGGCTGGATGGCCGCGCTGATCCCCGAGGAATATGGCGGCTCGGGCCTCGGGCTGGCTGAGGCCTCGGTCATCATGGAGGAGATCAACCGGGCCGGCGGCAACTCGGGCGCCTGCCACGGGCAGATGTACAACATGAACACGCTGGTCCGGCATGGCTCGGAAGAACAGCGCCAGCGCTATCTGCCGCGCATCGCGTCGGGCGAGCTGCGGTTGCAGTCGATGGCCGTGACCGAGCCGACCACCGGCACCGACACGACCAGGATCAAGACCACGGCCGTCAAGCGCGGCAACCGCTGGGTCATCAACGGCCAGAAGGTCTGGATCAGCCGCGTGCAGCATTCCGACCTGATGATCCTCTTGGCCCGCACCACCCCGCTGGACCAGGTGCAGAAGAAATCCGAGGGCATGTCGATCTTCCTCGTGGACATCGCTGCGGCGATGAAATCGGGGATGGAGGTCAAGCCCATCGCCAACATGGTCAATCACGAGACCAACGAGCTGTTCTTCGACGATCTGGAACTGCCCGAGGACAGCCTGATCGGCGAGGAAGGCAAGGGCTTCAAGTATATCCTGACGGGCCTGAACGCCGAACGCACGCTGATCGCGGCGGAATGCATCGGCGACGGCTACTGGTTCACCGACAAGGTGGTGGCCTACGCCAAGGAGCGGGTCGTCTTCGGCCGCCCGATCGGCCAGAACCAGGGCGTGCAGTTCCCCATCGCCGAGGCCTTCATCGAGATCGAGGCCGCGAACCTGATGCGCTGGGACGCCTGCCGCCGCTATGACGCGGGGCTGCCCTGCGGGGCGCAGGCGAACATGGCGAAATACCTCGCCGCCAAGGCCAGCTGGGAGGCCGCGAACGCCTGCATCCAGTTCCACGGCGGTTTCGGTTTTGCCAACGAATACGACGTCGAACGCAAGTTCCGCGAAACCCGGTTGTACCAGGTGGCGCCGATTTCCACGAACCTGATCCTGTCGCAAGTCGCCGAACACGTGCTCGGCCTGCCGCGGTCGTTCTGATGGGACCGCTGTCGGGGCTGACGGTGGTGGCCATCGAACAGGCGGTCGCGGCGCCGTTCGCGACCTCGCGGCTGGCCGATGCGGGGGCACGGGTCATCAAGATCGAACGCCCCGAGGGCGACTTCGCCCGCGGATATGACGACGTGGCGAACGGGCAGTCCAGCTATTTCGTCTGGCTGAACCGCGGCAAGGAATCGGTCGCGCTGGACCTGACCTCCGAGGCGGGCAAGGCCGCGCTGACCGCGCTGCTGGATCAGGCCGACGTGCTGGTCCAGAACCTCAAGCCCGGGGCGCTGGCGCGGCTGGGGTTTCCGCCGGAGCGGCTGGCCGCCGAGTGGCCGCGGCTGATCGCCTGTTCGATCTCGGGCTATGGCGAGGACGGGCCGATGGCCGACCGCAAGGCCTATGACCTGCTGATCCAGGCGGAATCGGGGCTGTGTTCGATCACCGGCGGGCCCGAGGAACCGGCCCGCGTCGGGATCTCGGTCGTCGACATCGCCACCGGCGCGACCGCCCACGCGGCGATCCTGGAAGCCTTGATCGGGCGCGGGATCACCGGCCGGGGGGCGGCGATCAGCGTGTCGATGTTCGACGTGATGGCCGACTGGCTGACCGTGCCGCTGCTGAACCACGAAGGCGGGCGCACGCCGCAGCGACTGGGCATGGCGCATCCCTCGATCGCGCCCTACGGGGTCTTTACCACCTCGGACGGGGTGCCGATCCTGATGTCGATCCAGTCCGACCGGGAATTCGCCAGGCTGGCGCGCGACTTCATCGGCGCGCCCGAGATGGCTGACGATCCCCGCTTTGCCACCAACGTCGCCCGGGTCGCGAACCGGCCCCGGACCGACGCGGCCGTGGCCGCCGCTTTTGCCCGACGCAGCGCGGCCGAGGCGACCGCGGCGCTGGCCGCCGCCGACGTGGCCTTTGCCGCCGTGAACGACATGGCCGGGCTGTCGGCCCATCCGCATCTGCGCCGCATCAGCGTGGACACCCCGAACGGCCCGGTCAGCTATCCGGCGCCGGCCGCGCGGACCTTGGGCGAAACCCGCCGCTACGGCCCGGTGCCCGCCCTGCCGGGGTGACGTTTTCGACAACCCGGCGCGAAACCGCTTGGTCCGCGCCGGACCTCGCCGCAAGACTTGCGGCCAACATCCTAGGGAGGAAACCGGATGCAACTGACCCGCCGCCTGCTGATCGCCGCGACCACCGCCGCGCTGGCCCTGACCGGCCTGCCCGCGCTGGCGCAGGACCCGATCGTCATCAAGTTCAGCCACGTCGTGGCCCCCGACACCCCCAAGGGCAAGGGCGCCGACAAGTTCAAGGAGCTGGCCGAGAAATATACCGAGGGCAAGGTCAAGGTCGAAGTCTACCCCAACAGCCAGCTCTACAAGGACAAGGAAGAGCTCGAGGCGCTGCAGCTGGGCGCCGTTCAGATGCTGGCCCCCAGCCTCGCCAAGTTCGGGCCGCTGGGCGTCGGCGACTTCGAGGTCTTCGACCTGCCCTATATCTTCAAGGACACCGCCGCGCTGCGCCGGGTGACCGAGGGCGAGGTCGGCAAGACGCTGCTGGCCAAGCTGGAACTCAAGGGGATCAAGGGGCTGGCCTACTGGGACAACGGCTTCAAGATCATGACCGGCAACCGCCCGCTGGTGAACGTGGACGACTTCCTGGGCATGAAGATGCGGATCCAGTCGTCCAAGATGCTCGAGGCGCAGTTCTCGGCGCTGGGCGCGGTGCCGCAGGTGATGGCGTTCTCCGAGGTCTACCAGGCGATGCAGACCGGCGTGGTGGACGGGTCGGAAAACACCCCGTCCAACGTCTATACCCAGAAGATGCACGAGGTGCAGAAGAACGCCACGGTCAGCAACCACGGCTATATCGGCTATGCGGTGATTGTGAACAAGGCGTTCTGGGACGGGCTACCCGAGGATATCCGCGCCCAGCTGGACAAGGCAATGGCTGAGGCCACGACCTATGCCAACAGCGTGTCCGAGGCGGACAACGCCAAGGCGCTGCAGCAGATCCGCGACGCCGGCACGACCGAGGTCCACGACCAGACGCCCGAGGAACGCGCCGCCTGGGTCAAGGCGCTGGAGCCGGTCTATGCCGAGATGGAATCGCGCATCGGCAAGGAGACCATCGACACGGTCCGCGACGCGACGCAGTAAGCCGCGCCGTCCGGGGGCTTCGCGCCCCCGGGCCCCCGCGGGATATTTCCGGACAGAAGATCGGCGCGCGGCCCGGGTGCCGTCGCCCCGATGTTTTCAGATGGTCCGCCCGCCATCGACCTCCAGCACCACGCCGGTGATGAAATCCGCCTCGTCGGAGGCCAGATACAGCGCCGCGTTGGCGATGTCGCGCGGGGTGGACATGCGGCCCAGCGGGATCGTGGCGACGAACTTCGCACGGTTTTCCGGCGTGTCGGGAACCCCCATGAACTGTTCCAGCAGCGCCGTCGCGCCCATCACCGGGGCGATGCAGTTGACCCGGATGTTGTCGGGGGCAAGCTCGGCCGCGAGGCTGCGGCTCATCAGGTTCACCGCGCCCTTGGACGAGTTGTACCAGGTCAGCCCCGGCCGCGGGCGGATGCCGGCGGTCGAGCCGATGTTGATCATCACCCCCCCGCCCGCCGCGCGCCAGACCGGCACCACCGCCTTCACCATGTGAAAGATCGACAGCACGTTGATGTCGTAGATCTTGCGGAAGGTGGCCTCGTCGGTCTCCATCAACGGGCGGTTGGGGTTGGTCCAGCCGGCGTTGTTCACCACAATGTCGAGGCTGCCGAAGGCCGCCTGCGTCTCGGCCACGGCGCGGTCGATGTCCTCGGCCTTCGACACGTCGCAAGTGATGGCGATGGCGCTGTCGCCCAGCTCGGCGGCTACGGCGCGTGCGCCCTCGGCGTTCAGATCGACGACCGCGACGCGGGCGCCCTCGCGCGCAAAGACCTCGGCGATGCCCTTGCCGAACCCGGATGCGGCGCCGGTCACCAGCGCCGTCTTGCCCTGCAGCCTCATGTTGCCTCCCTCAGCCATGATGGTTCACGATCGTGCGGATGGTGGAAAATTCGTGCAGCGCCTCGAAGCCCTTTTCGCGGCCGTGGCCCGACTTGCGGATGCCGCCGAAGGGCAGTTCCACCCCGCCGCCGGCGCCATAGCCGTTGATGAACACCTGTCCGCAGCGCATGGCGTTGGCGACCCGGGCCTGCCGCGCCCCGTCGCGCGTCCAGACCGAGGCGACAAGGCCATATTCGGTGCCGTTGGCGATGGCGATCGCCTCTGCTTCGCTGTCGAAGGGGATGGCGCACAGGACCGGGCCGAAGACCTCCTCCTGCGCGATGCGGCTGTTCGGATCGACGGGCCCCAGCAGCACCGGGGCGACGTAAAACCCGCCCGCCGGCGCGTTGCCGGCGACGCGGCCCTGCGCCAGCACCGGGGCGCCCGCCTCGGCGATGTAGGTTTCCACCCGCTGCTTCTGCCGGGCCGAGATCAGCGGCCCCAGCAGCGAGCCGTCCGCGGGCGACGCCTCGACGGCGCGGAAGCGCTCCGCCAGCCGCGCGGTCAGCTCGTCCCAGATGCCGCGCTGGATCAGCACCCGCGACCCGGCCGAGCAGGTCTGCCCGCCATTCTGGATGATCGCGTTGGCCAGCACCGGCAGCGCCGCATCCAGATCGGCGTCGTCGAAGACGATCTGCGGCGACTTGCCGCCCAGTTCGAGCGTGCAGCCGATGAAGTTCCGCGCCGCCGCGATCTGGATCATCTGCCCAACCTCGGGCGAGCCGGTGAAGGACAGGAAATCGACGCCGCGATGTTCCGACAGCGCCTTGCCCGCCACCTCGCCGCGGCCGGTGACCACGTTCAGCGCGCCGGGCGGCAGGATCTCGTTGGCGATCTCGGCCAGCCGCAGGATCGACAGGCACGCATCCTCGGCCGGCTTCAGCACGCAGGCATTGCCCATCGCCAGCGCCGCCCCGACCGAGCGGCCATAGATCTGCGCCGGATAGTTCCAGGGCACGATATGGCCGGTGACGCCGTGCGGCTCGCGGGTCATCTGGACCGTCGTGCCGCGCTGGAAGGGGATCACCTCGCCATGCACCTTGTCGGCGGCGCCGCCGTAATATTCGAAATAGCGCGCGGTCATCACCATGTCGGCGCGGGCCTGCGCCAGCGGCTTGCCATTGTCGCGCGTCTCGATAGCCGCCAACTCGTCGGCGTGATCGAGGATCGCCGCGGCATAGCGCATCAGCAGCCGGCCCCGTTCGGTGGCCGACAGCCCGCCCCAGTCGCCCGCCAGCGCCGCCCGCGCGGCGGCCACGGCGGCGTCGATGTCGGCGGCGTCCGAATCGGCGATGCTGGCAAAGGCCGCGCCGTCCAGCGGCGAGACAACGTCCATTTCGTGCCCCGACCGGGGCGGAACCCAGGCGCCCCCGATCAGGTTCAGCGGCCGGGGCAGCGTCATCTTGGGCATCGGTCCCCCCTCATGCGTGCGTCGTTGCCGCAGATTGGGTGAGGCTCTGTCCGGGCGCAAGGTGGTATACCACCCTGGCCCGCGCGGCAGTTGCATCCCCTGCGGCCGCCGTCTATCCCGACCCGCATCCCAGCAATCGTTCGACCGAGAGCCCATGACCCCCGCCGATCTGGACATCGCCCGACAGTCGACACTGCTGGCGCGACTGCCCGCCCCGCTGCAGGCCAAGCTGATGGAGGGGGCGCAGGTCCAGTCCTTCGACATCGGGCAGACGGTGTTCCTGCAGGACGACCCCGCGGTGGCGCTGTTCATCGTGCTGGACGGCTGGGTCAAGCTGTACCGCGTCGCCCCCAGCGGGGCCGAGGCGGTGGTCAGCGTGATGACCCGCGGCCGGTCCTTTGGCGAGGCGGTGGCGCTGCGCGACATGCCCTATCCGGTCTCGGCCGAGGCGATCACCCCGGCGCGGCTGGTGCGGATCGACGCCACCCGGCTGCGCAACCTGCTGCAATCGGACCCGGTGCTGGCGACCTCGATGCTGGCCTCGACCTATGTGCACCTGCAGCAGCTGGTCGAGCAGGTCGAACATCTCAAGGCGCGGTCGGGCGTGCAGCGGGTGGCCGAATTCCTGCTGGACCTGTCCACCTGCGCCGAGGGCGGGTGTTCGGTGACGCTGCCCTACAACAAGGCGCTGATCGCCGGCCGCCTGGGGATGAAGCCGGAGAGCCTGTCGCGCGCCTTTGCCCGGCTGCGCCAGCACGGGGTACGGATCGACGCCGCGCAGGCCCATATCGACGACCTGGACGCGCTGCGCGATCTGGCCGCCGAGGACCCGGCCAAGGCGTGGATGCGCTAGGGCTCAGCCCGCCGCGACATACAGCGCCAGCGCCGCCAGCGCCCACAGGCCCAGCACCGCCCCAAAGGCGCGGCGCGGGCCGGGATGGGCGTCCAGTTCCAGATACCGCCCCAGGATCACCCGCGCCTTCCCCCAGGCCAGCCCCAGGATCGCCGCCCCCGCCGCGATCACCAGCCAGCGCGGCCCGGCCGGCCGCATCAGCGCCACGGCCGTCGCCGCCACCGACAGCGCGATCAGCACCGCCCAGGCGCGAATGAGCGGATCGGTTCTCATCGGAGCAGGTAGATCACGGGGAACAGCAGCACCCAGACCAGGTCCACCATGTGCCAGAACTGCGCCCCGGCCTCGACTCCGTCCGCCCCGGCGCGGATCGAGACGAGGCCGAGGATGATGACCCCGGCCACGACATGGGCGGCGTGGAACAGGGTCAGCAGCCAGTAGAAGGTGTAGAAGACGTGGGTCTCGAGCCCGATCCCCTGCCGCGCGGCGTCGGCATATTCGACGCCTTTCAGCAGCAGGAAGACGGCGCCCAGGATCATCGCGCCCCACAGCCAGCGCCGGGTCGCGGCCGCCTGCCCGGCCCGCGCCGCCCGCACCGCGCAGGCGGCGCCGAAGCCCGAGGTGACCAGCACCACCGTGTTCAGCCCCGCCGACAGCCGGTGCAGGTGGTCCTGAGCGGCGGCAAAGCCCTCCGGGTCGCGCAGCCGCAGCGTCAGGAAGATCAGCAGCGCCGCGCCGAACACGGCCATCTCACTGATGATCAGCACCCACATGATCAGCTCGCCCGGCAGCCGGTCCGGCGGGTGCGCGGCCTCGATCATGCACCGACCAGCTGGCGATAGATCTGCGGCAGCGCCTCGGGCAGGCGGTCGGGGTGGGGAACCAGCGCAAAGCCGCCCTGCCCGAAGATGCGCGGGAACCACGACTTGCCGTCGCGGTCCACGGTGATGCCAAAGACGGAATGCCCCGCCCGCCGCGCCTCGCGGACCGCCATGGCGCTGTCCTCGATGCCGTGGCGGCCCTCGTAGTGGTCCAGGTCGTTCGGCTTGCCGTCGGTGATGACCAGCAGCAGCCGGCGCCGGCGCGCCTGCGCCGCCAGCCCCGCCGAGGCATGGCGGATGCCGGCGCCAAGCCGGGTATAGAAGCGCGGCGACAGCCCGGCGATGCGGGCCTCGACCGTGGCGCTCATCGGTTCGTCGAAGCGCTTGCAGGTGGTGACATAGACCCGGTCGCGCTTGAGCGAGCAGAAGGCCTGCACGGCGACCTGATCGCCGCAAGCGTCCAGCCCCCAGGCAAGCGCCGCCAGCGCCTCACGTTCGATGTCGATGACCGCGCGGCCGGTGACAGCGCTTTCGGTGGACCGCGAGATGTCCAGCAGGATCGACACCGCCAGGTCGCGGTTCACCGGCCGCGACTGGCGCCAGATCCGGTCCGAGCCCTCGCCCGAGACGGCAATGCCGACGCGCGAGCGCACGGTGGCGTCGAGGTCCAACTCGTCGCCGTCACGGTGGCCGGTGGTGACGACGCGGCCGGGGCGCATCGCCGCGAACTGGCGGCGGACGGCGCGGATGCGGCGGCGGGCGGCCTCGTCAAAGGCGGGGGTGCCGTGCTGGGCGGGGTCGGGTTCGGCGTCCAGCACGCGGGCATGGGCGGGCAGGTAGCGGCCCGACCGCGCCTCCCATTCCGGGTAGGTGAAGACGCCCGACAGCGCCTCGCGGTCCACGTCTTCGGGCGACAGGTCCAGATGCAGCTTCAGCCGCGTGGCGGGCGCCTTGCTGATCTGGCCCAGCCCCAGCTCGTCCTGGTCGTCCAGCGCCTTGCGGGCGCTGTCGTCGTCGTCATCCTCGACCCGGCGGTTGAGGTTCAGGAACTCGGCCCAGCTGAGGATCGCCTCGAACTTGTTGATGATGAGGCTGTCGGTGCGGTTCGCCGCGTCGGCCTTGCGGCGGCGGGCGCGGATGGTCTTTTCGGCCTGCTGGCCGGGGTCCTCGGGGGCACCCTCGGCCTCGCGGGTTTCGACCCGGTCGGCAGCCGAGACCTCGCCGGCCTCCTGCGCGACCCACAGCGCCACGGGCCGCATCGGCTGATAACCGCGCGGCGCGGCGAGGCCCGACAGATCGCCCGCGTCCAGCGCCGCCATCAGCTCGGCCGCCCGTCCCTCGGGCGCATCGGGGCTGCCCAGCAGGCGGCGGATCACCGCCTCGACGGCGGCTTCCTCGGGCGGCAGGCGGCTGTCGGGACGCGCCGCCAGCAGCAGCGCGCGCAATTCGTCATATAGCGGCATCAGCCCCGGCGCCGCCTCGGCCGCCCGCGCCACCGTCCCCCGCGCGGCGGCCAGTGCCGCCAGATCGCGGCGCAGCGGATCATCGTGACCCTCGGGCGCCACGGCATGCGCGGCATAAGCCGCCATCCACAGGTACACCGCCCCGTTCGCCTCGGGCGTCGGCAGCAGCGCCAGCGAGGCCGGCAGCCGCAGGATGCCGCCGTCCAGCGTCGCCTGCGGCAGCGCCTCGGCCTCGGTCCCCAGCCTGCGTCGCCAGCTCAGCCGGTGCCGGCTGATGCGGTCGGCGGCAGCCCGGAACTCGACCGAGTGATCGCCGCCCAGCCCCCGGAACAGCACCGCGAGCCGCCCCGCGACCTCGTCCAGCCGGACCCGCGCATCCTCATGAACCGGCACCGCGTCGAACCCCGAGGCCCAGCCGTGCCACAGCTTGCCAACGGTTTCCTCGGGTTCCCAGGGCTCGATCTCGCGCCAGTCGACTCGGGCGGTCATTCTTCTTTGTCCAAATATCCCACGGGGGTCCGGGGGTGTGAAACCCCCGGTCCGGCGGCTCAGCCGAACACGGCCACGACCAGATCGGCCAGCCCGCGCTTCACATCGGCATCGTCGGTCAGGGGCTCGATCATCGCCGCGGTGATCGCCCGGTTCAGGTCCATCCCGCCGGCGATCAGCGTCGCGGCATAGACCACCAGCCGGGTCGAGACGCCCTCTTCCAGGTCCTGCCCCTTCAGCGCCCGCAGCTTGCCGGCCAGCCGCACGAGGCCGGCCGCGCGACGCTCGTCCAGCCCGCTTTCCGCGACCACGATCCGGGTTTCCAGGTCGGGGGCGGGAAAGTCGAATTCCATCGCCACGAAGCGCTGGCGGGTGGAGGGCTTCAGGGTCTTGAGGATGTTCTGGTAGCCGGGGTTATAGCTCGCCACCAGCATGAAGCCGGGCGCGGCCTCCAGTTCCTCTCCGGTGCGGTCGATGGGCAGGATGCGGCGGTCGTCGGTCAGCGGGTGCAGGACGACGGTCACGTCCTTGCGGGCCTCGACCACCTCGTCCAGATAACAGATCGCCCCCTCGCGCACAGCGCGGGTCAGCGGGCCGTCCACCCAGACCGTCTCGCCGCCCTTCAGCAGATAGCGCCCGATCAGGTCGGCCGCCGACAGGTCGTCATGGCAGGCGACGGTGTACAGCGGCCGCCCCAGCCGCGCCGCCATGTGCGACACGAAGCGGGTCTTGCCGCAACCGGTGGGGCCTTTCAGCAGCACCGGCAGGTCGTTGGCGGCGGCGGCCTCGAAGACCGCGACCTCGTCCCGCTGCGGCAGGTAGAAGGGGGCCGCAGCCCCCTCCGGTTTCACATGGGCGTTCATCGCGCTCACTCCGCCGGGGTCCGGTGGGCCATCTGGTCGCGGTGCTGCTGCACCGGGCCGGGCGTCACCACCTCGCGGCGCACGGCCAGCACCGACCAGATGAACAGGAGCGCACCGGCCACGACCGCCAGACCCGACCCGAAGCGCATCCAGTAGAACAGCGCCAGCTGGTCCTGCACGTCCATGAACGCCTCGCCGTTCACCCGCTGCAGATGGGTCTGCAGGGTGCCCGCGAAGGTCAGGGTAAAGGTCATGAACAGCATCCCGCCAGACATCAGCCAGAACGAGGCCATGTTCAGCACCTGGTTATAGGGGTCGCGGTTCTTCATGATCGGCATCGCATAGGTGATCATCGCCAGCACCAGGCAGACATATGCCCCGTAGAAGGCGAGGTGCCCGTGCGCCGCGGTGATCTGGGTGCCGTGGGTGTAGTAGTTCACCCCGTGCAGCGTGTGCAGGAAGCCCCACACCCCCGCCCCGAAGAAGGCCAGCACCGAACAGCCGAGCGACCACAGCAGCGCCGCCTTGTTCGGGTGATCGCGGCGACCCTTCCAGACCATCACGAAGGCGAAGCTCATCATGGCGAAGAACGGCACGATCTCGAAGCTGGAAAAGATCGACCCGACCCACTGCCAGTAGGCCGGCAGCCCGATCCAGTAATAGTGGTGCCCGGTCCCGAGGATGCCCGAGAAAAGCGCGGTGGCGACGATGACATACAGCCACTTTTCCACCACCTCGCGGTCAACCCCCGTCAGCTTGAGCATCAGGAAGGCGAGGATCGAGGCCATGATCAGCTCCCACACGCCCTCGACCCACAGGTGGATCACGTACCACCAGTACTGCTTGTCCAGCACCAGGTTCGAGGGGTTGTAGAAGGCAAACAGGAACAGCAGCGCCAGCCCCCAGAGACCCAGCAGCAGCACGTTCGAGATGGCGGTCTTGCGGCCCTTCAGCACCGTCATGGTGACGTTGTAGAGGAAGATCAGCGCGGCCACGACGATGCCCGCCTTGACCCACTTGGGCTGCTCGAGGAATTCGCGCCCCTCCTTGCCCAGCAGCCAGTTGCCGTGGAACAGGTCGAACACATAGGTCACGACCACGCCCGCCGTGCCCAGCACGAGGATCGCCAGCTGCAGATAGGCCAGGGTGGGCGAATGGATCTCGCGTTCGGCCTCTTCGGGGACGAGGTAATAGGCGGACCCGAAGAAGCCCAGCAGCAGCCAGACGATCAGGCTGTTGGAATGCAGCATCCGGACCACATTGAAGGGCAGGATGTCGGACAGGAAATTCGGCTGGACATAGATCCAGCCCATCGTCAGCCCCATCGTGACCTGCACCGCGAACAGCGCCATGGCGACCACGAAATAGGCATAGGCGATGCGTTGGGTATGGTATTTCATCGCGCGTTCCCCCTTAGCCCGCGTCGTTCGGCGGCCAGTTCTGGGTGTTGATCTTGCTGGTCCAGATCAGGAAGTCGCTCAGCTCGCGATATTCCTGGTCGGTCAGCGGAAAGTTCGGCATCTGGCGGCGGCCCTCGATGCCGGTGGGCATCGCCTGCATCCAGGTCTTCAGCGCATCGGCCGCGCCTTCGGGATCGTCCTGGACCCCCCAGCGCTTGACCACGTTGCCCAGTTCGGGGGCGTAATAGGCCCCCTCGCCCAGCAGCGTGTGGCAGTTGATGCAGCCGTTCTTTTCCCAGATGTGCTTGCCGGCGGCCACGCTGTCGGTCAGGCCCGCCTTGTCCGTCGAGACATTGACGGCATAAAGATGGCTGTGCACCGACATCGCGCCGAAGATGGCGATGAAGAACAGTGACCCGCCATAGAAGACGTTGCGGGCCATGCTCTTGGTCATGACGTCGCTCATGGCGGCGGTCCCTTCGAGCAGTTTCGACTAAGTCAGCGATAACGGCACCGTGGGCCGCAACCTTGAGGAAAGTCAAAGGTTAGGAAAAACCGTCAGCTTCTTGTCAGCCGCGCCGTGGCCTGGCGACCACAGAGAGGGCCACCAGAATGGCCCGCTAAAGCGGCAGCAGCGCCTCGATCCGCGCGCCGGGGAACTGCACCAGCGCCCGGTCGATCGCGGGGCGGTCCATCAGCACCGCGGCGGTGGACAGCGCGTCGGCGACCGCGGCGGTGGGCGCGCTGACCGAGGCCAGCCGCCACTGTGCCGGCCGGCCATCGGCGGCGAGGATATGCGGCCGGTCCCCCCCCGGCCCGATCCGCGTGCCCAGCGGCGCCGAGGTCGCCAGCGCCCGATCGCTCAGCACCAGCCGGGCCGCGGCATCGCCGCCGGGCTCCTCGATCCGCGCAGTCCAGCCGGTCGGCCCCACGGCCCGCAACTCGCCCGCGTCGATCAGCAGGTCGGAGAGCCCGTGGCGGGCGGCGACCTCGGCCAGCCGGTCGGCGGCCAGCCCCTGCGCGATGCCGTTCAGGGTCAGCGCCATGCCGGGGCGCCGCAGGCGGATCTCGTCCTCGCGCAGCGCCACGTAACCCCAGCCGGCCAGCGCCCGGGCGGCGGTTTCGTCCCCGCCCAGCCCGCGTGCCTGCCACAGCGGCTGCACGGTCGGATCGAACGCCCCGCCGGTCGCCGCGTGGACCCGCCCCGCCAGCGTCAGCAGGTCGCGCATGTCGTCCGAGGGGTGCGGCAGGTGCCCCAGCGCGTTCAGCCGCATCAGGTCAGAGCCGCGGAACAGCGAGAACTGCGCCTCGATCGCCCGCAGCGCACGGGCCGATTCGGCGAAGAAGGCGCGGGCCTGACGCTCGGACCCGCCGGCCACGGTCAGGGTCACATCGGCGCCCAGCGCCTGCCCGCTCCAGCGGTGGTGGGGTGCGGCAGCGACCGCGGGGCGCGCCAGCACCGCGGCGCAGGCCGAGAGGGCGAGGAAACGGCGGCGGGGGATCATGCGGCGGCCTCCCGCACCGGGCGCGGCGTGGTCCAGATCGGCCACAGCGCGACGAGATACAGGGCGAAGGCCGCGATCCAGATCAGCCCGGCGCCCAGCGTGCCGATGCCGTACATCGGCCCCGGCCAGCCGGCGGCGGCCCAGCGCAGCGCGACGGCCAGCGGGATCAGCGCATAGCCCAGCGCCACCGGCCCCGGCGCGACCAGCGGCCGGCCGGAATGGCCGATGCTGGCGCGGCTCATCACCGCCAGCGTCATGCCGCCGATGGCACCGATGCCCAGGATATGCAGCGCCCCGATCTCGGGTCCGATGCCCAGCAGCGCCAGACCCCAGGCGGCCAGCCCCAGCGCCAGCATCGCGTAACCGGCGTGCAGCGCCCAGACGATGGGGTCGCCCAGCGTCGCCGCCGTTCGCCAGCCGGCCAGCCGCGCCGCGGCGGCAAGGCCGGCGCCCACGGCGACCGTGCCGGTCAGGGCCGCGGGCGCGCCCAGCACAGCCAGCGCGGCGGTCAGGATCGCCAGCGCGATGCCCGCCACCTCCAGCGGCTTGCGGGTCACCGGCAGGGCTGCCGTTTCGTCCGCCCGCAGCAGCGCGTTGCGGGTGAAGGCCGGCGTCACCCGCCCGCCCAGCACCGCGATCATCGCGCAGATCGACAAGAGCCCGCCGCGCAGCCCCTGCGCCTCGGTGGCCGTCACGCCGGTCCAGTCGAGATGCACCAGCAGGTTCGCCACCCACACGAGCGTCAGCAGCACGAGGAACATCATGTTCTGCGGCTTTGGGCGTTTCATCAGCTGGGTCAGCAGCTTGGCGGCCAGCACCGGGACGAAGGCGAGGTCGATCGCCGCCACCAGCGCCGCCGGCAGCGCGCCGGAAAACCACACCGCCACCCGGCCCGCCAGCCACAGCCCCGCGACCACCGCGACGAAGCGTTCCGGCGCGGCTTTCGCTCCGGTCCAGTTCGGCACCGCGGTCAGGAAGAACCCGCCCAGCGCGGCGGTAGCAAAGCCGAAGATCATCTCGTGCGCGTGCCAGGCGTTGGGCGCGGGCGCAAAGGGCGCCTCGGCCCAGCCCTGCAGCCAGGCCACCCACAGCGCCATCGCGGCGACGCCGTAGAGGCCCGCGGCCATGAAGAATACCCGCCAGCCGTCCTTGAAGATGATGGGATAGCTCATGTCGTCACCGGCTGGTTGCGGAAGGCGGGGGGTTGGGCGGACCCGGCGGCCGCGCCCTCATGCGCGCCGGCGGGCACCTGGGTCGGCGTGACCGGCGCCGGCACCGGGGGCGAGGCCGGCGCGGGCGGGATCGGCGGCGCGGTGAAGCTGCCGCCGCCGCCCCCCGAGGCGCGGCCGCGGCGTTTCAGCACCGGGCAGGTGTTCTCGTCGTTCATGATGACCTGGCAGCGCAGGCAGACGATGCATTCGTTGGCGTTGATCCGGCCCAGCGGGTCGATGGCGCCGACGGTGCATTTCGTCTCGCACAGCCGGCATTCGCGCCCGCATTGCGGCCGGCGCTTGAGCCAGTCGAAGACCTTGAGCTTGGCTGGAATCGCCAGCCCCGCGCCCATCGGGCAGATATAGCGGCAGAAGAACCGCTCGATGAACAGCCCGGCGCCCAGCAGCGCCACGACATACAGCACGAAGGGCCAGGCGCGCATGAAACGCATGGAAATGGCGGTCTTGAACGGCTCGACCTCGGCCAGCACCAGGGCGCGCTCCATCGAATAGAAGGACAGCGCGACGAGGCCCACGAACAGCGTGTACTTGATGACCCACAGCCGCTCGTGCAGCGCCTGCGGGACGGCGATCTGGCGCACGCCAAGGCGCTGCGCGGCCTGGTTGGTCAGCTCCTGCAAGGCGCCGAAGGGGCACAGCCAGCCGCAGAACACGCCCCGGCCCCAGAACAGCATCCCCAGCGCCACCGCGCTCCACAGCACGAAGATCAGCGGGGCGATCAGGAAGGTTTCCCATTTGAAGCCCGACAGCAGCGCGTGAAGGAAGGCGATGACCTGCACAATGGACAGTTGCGCGCCCAGCCCCCAGCCCAGCACCACCAGCGTCAGCGCGAGATAGGCGGTGCGGACCCGGCGCCACAGCACCGGCTTGCGGACCAGCCATTCCTGCCCCAGCAGGATCAGCCCCAGCGCGCCCAGCATGGCCAGGACGACCACGACCTCGTGGCGCTTCTGCCACCAGAACTGTTCCCACAGCGGCGTCTCGGGTTCGGGCGGGGCGAGGCGAAAGGCCTCGGGCAGCGTCACCTCGGCGCTGACCGGCAGGGTGGCGCCGCTGCGGCCGGTGGTCACGGTGACGCGGAACGGGCGGGTCACGTCGATGCCGCCGGTGGCGGGGTCGGCGTTGATCCGGAAGACGCTGCGTTCCTTGGTTTCGGGCGCGCCGGCGATCGGCAGGCGCGCGACCTGGGTATAGCTGTCGGCCGTGGGGATCAGGCGGACGTCGCCCTGCGCGATCTCGATGCGCTCGAACCGGCCCGATCGCTTCCAGTCGGTCCCGCGATGGGACTGGTTGCCGCGCGACAGGATCGCCAGCAGCGCCTCGCCCGGCCCAAGCTGGCCCGTGACGGCGGTCAGCGCCTGCTGGCCCAGCAGGTTGCGCCCGACGGTGGGGGTGTCGATGAGCCCGGTCCACAGCTCCAGCCACGGTGCGTCGGAGGGCGTGATCGGCGGCTGCGCGTCCGGCATCGCCCGCGCCGCATCGGCCATGCTGACCCGCACATGAGCCAGCGCGCCCGCGGCTTCCAGCGCCGCCCAGTCGGCGGGCGCAAAGCTGACCCGGTCGATGCCGCCCTGCCC
>NZ_JRKS01000033.1 GCF_000763805.1 Paracoccus sphaerophysae
CCAGGGGGGCCGGACGGGCCGACGACGCCCTGGGCGGCCAGCGCGCCGGTGGCCTGCGGGATGGGGCGCTCGGCCTGGGCGATCAACACCACGTCGTGGCGTGCCGAGGACAGCTGCCGCGCGATCTGCCAGCCGACCTGGCCCGCGCCGCAGAGGATGACCCGCATGGTGTTCCGTCCTTCCCGCGCCCGCCAACGCCTATGCGTGACGGGCGCGGGAAGGACGGAACACCATGCGGGTCATCATCTGCGGTGCGGGCCAGGTCGGCTGGCAGATCGCGAGGCAGCTGTCCTCGGAACGCCACGACGTGGTGCTGATCGACCAGGACGAGCGCCTCATCCAGCAGGCCAACGACGCGCTGGACGTCCAGGGCATCGTCGGCCATGCCAGCCACCCTGACGTGCTGGACCGCGCCGGCGCGCATGACGGCGACCTGCTGATCGCGGCCACCGCCTCGGACGAGGTCAACATCGTCGCCTGCGAGGTCGCCGCCGCGCTGTTCACCGTTCCGCGCCGCATCGCCCGGCTGCGCGGGCACGGCTATCTGCTGCCGGAATATTCCGACCTCTACCAGGCCGACAGCCTGTCGATCGACGTGGTGATCAGCCCCGAACGCGAGGTCGCGCTGGCCGCGCTGTCGCGGCTGGACGCGCCCTCGACCTTTGACACCGAGACCTTCATGGACGGCCGCGTCCGCCTGATGGGGCTGGCGCTGAACCAGGACTGTCCGATCCTGAACACGCCGCTACGGCAGCTCGACCAGACCTTCTTCGGCCTGCGCGCCGTCGTCGTTGGCATCCGCCGGGGCGAGCGCTTCTTTGCCCCCGAGCCCGCCGACCAGCTGCATGCCGGCGATCGCGCCTATGTGGTCACGCCGGAAACCGACGTGGCCCGGACGCTGGACATCTTCGGCCTGCCGCCGCGCCGGATCGAGCGGGTGGTGCTAATCGGCGGCGGCAATATCGGCCTGACCGTGGCGCAGAAGCTGGACCGGCGCACCGGCATGAACGTCAAGCTGCTGGAACGCGACCGCGACCGGGCCGAGCGCGCGGCCGAACGGCTGAACCGCGTCGTCGTGCTGCACGGCGACGGCATGGCCGCCGACCTGATGGCCGAGGCCGGGGTACCCAAGGCCGACGCCGTCGTCACCCTGACCGAGGACGACCGCACCAACATCCTCGCCGCCGTCCGCGCCAGGCAGGCCGGGGCGCGCATGGTGGTGGCGCTGGTCAACGATCCGACCTTGCTGCCGCTGGCGGCGAGCCTGGGGATCGACGCCCAGATCAGCCCCCGCGCCGTCACCGTCTCGTCGATCCTGCGGCTGATCCGCCGCGGCCTGGTGCGCGACGTCTATGCCCTGGGCGACGCCGAGGCCGAGCTGATCGAGGCGCAGATCCTGCCCGGATCGGCGCTGGCCGGCGTCGCCGTGCGCGAGATGCAGCTGCCCCGGGGCGCCTTGATCGCCGCCGTCGAAAAGAAGGGCGAGGTCATCAAGCCGCGCCCAGACACGCGGATCGAGCCGGGCGACCTGATCCTCATCTTCGCGCTCGCCGGCGACGTCGCAGAGGTCGAGCGCCTGCTGCAGGTCTCGGCCGACTGGTTCTGAGGGGCGGGCCGGTGGACCGTATCGGACGCCTGCCGGTGCTGGTGATCGCGGGGCTGGTCCTTGCCGCGGCGATGCTGATCCCGGCCGCCCACGCGGCGGCGACCGGCGACCGGCAGATCGCCGCCGCCTTCGCCGTGTCGGCGCTGGGGTTCCTGACCCTCGGCGTGATCGTGGCGCTGGCCACCGCCGCGGCGCCGGCGACGGCACCCGCGCAGGGCGTGCTGGGCACGCTGATCGGGGTCTATGCCGGGCTGCCGCTGCTCGCCGCGGTTCCCTTTGCGGCGGTGATGCGGGACACCGGCCTCTTCAACGCCTGGTGGGAAATGCTGTCCTGCATGACCACCACCGGCGCGACGTTGTATGCCGCCGACAAGGTCCACCCGGCGCTGCACCTGTGGCGGGCGACGGTGGGCTGGCTGGGGGGCCTGTTCATCCTGGTCGCCGCCATCGGGATGATGGCACCGCTGCGGGTCGGCGGGTTCGAGCTGATGGACCGCTCGGCCGGCGCCGACGCCCGCTTTGGCCGCCTCGAGGGTCCGGCCGCCCGGACCGAGTTGCGGCCGGGCCGCGACTATGCCGCGCATCTGGCCGACCCGGCGCTGCGGATGATCCGCTGGGGGCAGGCGATCGTGCCGCTTTACGCGGGCGCGACGCTGGCGCTGTGGGTCCTGCTGATGATGACCGGAGACCAGGCGCTGAACGCGCTGATCCGGGCGATGGGGACGCTGTCGACCAGCGGCATCGGCCTGACCGGCGACCCGGTCGGCGCCAGCGGCGGGCTGGCGGCCGAGGCGCTGGTCGTGCTGTTCCTGCTGGCGGCGCTGACCCGCCGTGCCTGGCCCGGCGGCGGCGAGCTGAAGGCCAGCGTCCGTGTCGGCCGCGACCCGGAACTGCGAATGGCGGCCGGACTGATCCTGCTGGTCACGCTGGCGCTGTTCCTGCGCCCCTTCATCGGCGCCTTCGACGAGGCCGTGCAGCCCGTGGCGACACCCGAGCCGGCCGCCGACACGCTGGTCGGGGGCCTCGCCCGCGCCGCCGCCGCGGCCTGGGGCAGCGCCTTCACCGCGCTGTCGTTCCTGACCACGACCGGCTGGACCTCGGTCCACTGGGACGGCGCCCGGGCCTGGGCGGGGCTGTCGGCGCCGGGGCTGATGCTGGCCGGGCTCGCGATCATGGGCGGCGGCGTCGCCACCACCGCCGGCGGCGTCAAGCTGCTGCGGGTGTTCGCGCTGGGGCTGCACGCGCGGCGCGAGCTGGACAAGATCGTGCACCCCGCCTCGATCGCCGGCGGCGGCCCGATCACCCGACGACTGCGGGGCAGCGGCGCCTATCTGTCCTTCGTGTTCTTCATGGTCTTTGCGCTGTCCATCGTGGCCACGATCGCGCTGGTGTCGCTGCGCCCCGTCGCCTTCGAGACCGCCACCATGCTCAGCGTTGCGGCGCTGACCAATACCGGCCAGCTGGCCGAGGCGATCCCGCTGATCCCGGCATTCGAGGGCAGCGCCGGCATCGCCGGGTCGCCCTGGGCCGGCTGGGCCGGGCTGTCGGACGCCACCAAGGCCATCCTCGCGGCCGCGATGGTGGCCGGAAGGCTCGAGATGCTGGCTATCCTCGCGCTGCTGACCCCGGGCGCCTGGCGGCGCTGACCGGCGCGGCCGGAAAAGGGGCCGCATTTCCCCGGCCCACTGATTCGCTTTGGCTGGACGCATCGGCGCTTTGCCGATACTCTGCGGCCAAACGGGGCGGCACGATCCCGTGACTGTGAGGCAGCAATGGTTTCCCCCGAGCGGTTCTCGAACCTCCCGGACTATGCGTTTCCGCGCCTGCGGAAGCTGTTGGCCGGGGTGACTCCCGGCCCCGACCCCGTGGTGATGACCATCGGGGAGCCGCGCCACGGCATCCCCGATTTCGTCGCCCCGACGCTGCAACGGTCGGTGGCCGAGCTGGGGAAATATCCGCCCAATGACGGCACGCCCGAACTGCTGGCGGCGATCTCGGGCTGGCTGGGGACGCGGCACGGGATCCGGGTCGGGACCGACCGGATCACCATCCTGAACGGCACCCGCGAGGGGCTGTTCAACGCGGCCCTCGCGCTGTGCCCGGAACGCAAGGGTGGCCGGCAGCCGGTCATCCTGATCCCCAACCCGTTCTATCAGGTCTACGCCGTCGCCGCCGCCGCGGTCGGCGCGCAGGCGGTCTTCGTGAACGCCACCCCCGAGACCGGCCACCTGCCCGACTTCGCCGCGCTGGACCCCGAGACGCTGGACGCCACCGCGATCTGCTACCTGTGTTCGCCCGCCAACCCGCAGGGCAGCGTGGCGGGCCGGAACTATCTGGAACGGCTGATCGAGCTGGCCGAGCGCCACGATTTCCTGGTCTTCGCCGACGAGTGCTATTCCGAGATCTGGCGCGACGCCCCCCCGCCCGGCGCGCTGGCGGTGGCCGAGGGCATGGGCCTGCCCGACCGGGTGATGATGTTCAACTCGCTGTCCAAACGGTCGAACCTGCCCGGCCTGCGGTCCGGCTTTGCCGCCGGCTCGGCCGAGGCGATCGCCCGGTTCCGCATCCTGCGGTCCTACGCCGGCGCCCCGGTGCCCCTGCCCCACCAGCGGGTCAGCGAGGTGGCCTGGGCGGACGAGGATCACGTCATCGAAAACCGCGCCCTCTATCAGGCGAAATACGCCATCGCCGACCGCATCTTCGGCAACGTGCCCGGCTACCTGCCGCCCGAGGGCGGGTTCTTCCTGTGGCTGCCGGTCGGGGATGGCGAGGCCGCCGCGCGGCAGCTATGGGCCGAGGCGGGGGTGCAGGTGCTGCCGGGGGCGTATCTGTCGCGCGACACCGCGGCCGGGAACCCGGGCCAGGGATTCATCCGCGTAGCCCTGGTCGGGCCCGCGGCCGAGACCGAGGATGCGCTGACCCGCATCCGCGACACGCTTTACGGGAAGGGATGACGATGGCCAGCTGGCAGGCGAAACACCGCGATCCGCTGTTCGACCAGACCACGCAGGCGGCGCTGGAACGACGCGGCAAGGAACTGGCCGGGGCCGGCCTGATCGTCGCGGGCGTGGTGCTGGCGATGATCCTGTTTTCCTATTCCCCCGACGATCCGGGCATCGGCACGGCCACCGACCAGCCGGCGCAGAACCTGCTGGGCCGGCTGGGCGCCTATGTCGCCTCGGCGCTGGTGATGATCGTGGGCTACGGGGCGTGGATGCTGCCGGTGGCCGGGATCGGCTGGGGGCTGCGGCTGATGCTGCACCGGGGCGAGGACCGGCTGATGCGCGGCGTCTTCACCCCGCTGGCGATGGTGCTGGCCTCGGTCTATGCGACCTCGATGGTGCCGCCGGCGGGCTGGACGCAGGCCTTCGGCCTCGGCGGGCACCTGGGCGACATGCTGATGGGCGCGATGCTGCAGATGGTGCCTTTCGCGCCCGCGGTGGGGCTCAAGCTGCTGGCCTTCCTGACCGCCATCGCCACGGTGGCGCTGTCGGCCTTCGTGCTGGGCTTCGACCGGCGCGAGCTGATGGGGATCGGCCGGTTCCTGGCCACCGGGCTCGCCACCGCCTACGAACTGCTGATGACCCTGCTGGGGCGCAGCGCCTCGGCCTCGGTCGCCGCCGCACGCGAGGTGCGCCGCCGGTCCGAGGCGCGCCGCCTGCGGCTGGCCGGCGAGGCCGCCGAGACGTCGGTCGAGCCGGACGCCCTGCCCGCCGGGCTGCTGTCGCGCCTGCGCCGCGCCCCCGCCGAGCCGGCGGCGCTGGCGCCGGTGCCGCAATCCGAACTGATCGAGCCGCAGACCCATTATGCCGACGACGAGCCCGCCCCCGACGCGGCCGAGGTCAGCGCCCGGATCAGCGACGCGATCCGCCACCGTGCCGAAGCCGGGGCCGACGAAGGCGAGGCCCGCTCGGTCCTGTCCGCCGTCACCGCCCGCCTGACCGGCCGCGCCCAGTCCGTCGCCCCTGCCCCGCAGACCGATACCAGCCGCGTGGTCATGCCGCCGATGCGCAAGGCCGCGCCCTCGCGCCAGGCAGTGGCCGAGGCGCAGCCGAGCCTCGCCTTCGACAGCGCCGCCAACGGCTATGAAAAGCCCCCGCTCGCGCTTCTGGCCGCCCCCGGCACCGTCGAACGCCACACGCTGAGCCAGGAGGCGCTGGCCGAGAACGCCCGGATGCTGGAAGCCGTGCTGGACGACTATGGCGTCAAGGGCCAGATCACCGCCGTCCATCCCGGCCCGGTGGTGACGCTTTACGAACTGGAACCCGCGCCGGGGCTGAAGGCCAGCCGCGTCATCGGCCTGTCGGACGACATCGCGCGGTCCATGTCGGCCCTCTCGGCGCGCGTCTCGACCGTGCCCGGCCGCACCGTGATCGGGATCGAGCTCCCCAACCAGCGCCGCGAAAAGGTGGTGCTGCGCGAGATCCTGTCGGCCCGCGCCTTCGGCGACACCTCGATGCCGCTGCCGCTGGCGCTTGGCAAGGACATCGGCGGCGAGCCGGTGGTGGCAAACCTCGCCAAGATGCCGCATTTGCTGATCGCCGGGACCACCGGCTCGGGCAAGTCGGTGGCGATCAACACCATGATCCTGTCGCTGCTCTACAAGCTGACGCCCGAGGAATGCCGCCTCATCATGATCGACCCCAAGATGCTGGAACTGTCGGTCTATGACGGCATCCCGCATCTGCTTTCCCCCGTCGTGACCGACCCCAAGAAGGCCGTGGTGGCGCTGAAATGGGTCGTCTCGGAAATGGAAGAGCGCTACCGCAAGATGTCCAAGATGGGCGTGCGCAACATCGAGGGCTATAACGGCCGCGTCGCCGAGGCGCTCGCCAGGGGCGAGATGTTCCGCCGCACCATGCAGACCGGCTTTGACGAGGACACCGGCGAGCCGGTCTTCGAGACCGAGGAGTTCCAGCCCGAGAAGTTCCCCTATATCGTCGTCATCGTGGACGAGATGGCCGACCTGATGATGGTCGCCGGGAAAGAGATCGAGGCCTGCATCCAGCGCCTCGCCCAGATGGCGCGCGCCTCGGGCATCCATATCGTGATGGCGACGCAGCGCCCTTCGGTCGATGTCATCACCGGCACGATCAAGGCGAACTTCCCGACCCGGATCAGCTTTCAGGTGACCAGCAAGATCGACAGCCGCACCATCCTTGGCGAACAGGGGGCCGAGCAGCTGCTGGGCATGGGCGACATGCTCTACATGGCCGGCGGCTCGCGCATCACCCGCGTCCACGGGCCGTTCGTCAGCGACGAAGAGGTCGAGGAGGTCGTCAACCACCTCAAGTCCTTCGGCCCGCCGCAATACATGTCGAACGTGATCGAAAGCGCCGACGACGAGCGCGACGCGGAAATCGACGCGATCCTCGCCACCGACGGGTCGGACGACGCGCTGTACGACCAGGCGGTGGCGATCGTGGCCAAGGACCGCAAGTGCTCGACCAGCTACATCCAGCGCAAGCTGGCGATCGGCTATAACAAGGCGGCGCGCCTCGTCGAGCAGATGGAGGAGCAGGGCGTCGTCAGCCCCGCCAATCACGTCGGCAAGCGCGAGGTGCTGGTGCCCGAGGTGTGACCGGCTAACAAAGATGTCCGGCCCCTGTCAGCCGGGTGAAAGCCCCCGGGGGTCATCGTGGCCATCGGGGGCTTCCGTTTTGCGGGGCCTCGACCAACACTTGTTAATGCGACAATCTGGACAGCAACCGGCAGTCTGGTCAGGCGTTCACATAAAGATTTTCGCACATGAAAGTGAGATTGGCTGGTGACGCTTGACTTGGACCGCCGGGGGTTTCTGGCCGCATCCCTGGCCACCGGCGCGGTCGCGGCGGGCGCCGTTCCGCTGACCGCCGGGCGCGCCCGCGCCGCCGGGATGCCGCCCCGCTTCACGCCGCTGTCGCAGATGACCGGCACCGTCACCCCGACGCCGCTGTGCTTTGCCCCGGCCGGCTTCTCGCCGCAGGCGGGCAGCAGCCGCCTGACCGTGGAGGGCCGCCGGGTGACGCTGCGCCAGCTGGCCCGGGCGCCGCAGCGGCGGGCGAATGTCGTTTTCGAGCTGGCCGGGAACGGCGCCGATCCGGCCGCTGGCGCGGGGGGCTGCGACGTGGTGCTGGGGCAGATGCACGCCGCCGACTGGCAGGGCGTGGCGCTGTCCGACCTGATCGACCTGCGGGGCTGCGATGCCGACGCCGCGGTGCTGGTGCACGGGCTGGACGGCACCGTCGCGCTGCCGGCCTGGAAGGCCGCCGACGATGTGATGATCGCGACCGCCATGAACGGCGTCCCGGTCGGGGACTGGCATGGCGGCCCGCTGCGTCTGGTGGTGCCGGGATGGGAGGGCGCGCTGTGGATGCGCGGCGTCTCGGCCGTCGAGCTGTCCGCCGATCGCTGGGACGCCGCGACCGCCGCGACCGCCGCGACCGCCGGCGGCAAGTCAACCGACAGCTTGCACGCCAGCCGCGGCGGCCGCTGGTCGCATGTGCTGGCAGTGAACTCGGTCGTGACCTCGCCGTCGCGGTCCACCGCGCTGCGCCCCGGCGCGGCCCGGATCGAGGGGCTGGCCTGGACCGGCGCCGGGTCCGTCGCCGCCGTCGACGTCACGCTGGACGGTGGCCGGCACTGGCAGGCGGCCCGCGTCACCCCGGCCGGGAACCGCGGCGCGCTGCAGCGGTTCGTGCTGGAGGTCAGGTGGGACGGAAGGCCGCTGACCGTCGCCTCGCGGGCCACCGACAGCACCGGCGCGACCCAGGCTCCGGCTGGCGCATGGGCCCTCGCGCCCGCGCGCCTCGCGGGGCGGCACGTCAACGAAATCCGGACCTGGTCCGTCGGCAGCGACGGCCGGGTCATCCTCTGACCCTCTTTCACTCAGGAGAAGCCTCATCATGGCCAAGACCCCGGAACAGAAACCTGCAGACCCCAAGGCCGCGGCCCCCATGCCCGACGGCAAGACCGGCACCCCGAACCCGGCCGAACAGCGCCCGGTGCATGACGACACCAACAGCGACGCGGTGACCGCGGCCTTTACCGCCACCCGCGGCAATGGCGACGAACTGCAGGAAACCGTCAGCGACGCCGGCACCCGCCTGACCACCAACATGGGCATCCCGGTTTCGGACAACCAGAACAGCCTGCGGCTGGGCGCGCGCGGGCCGACGCTGCTGGAAGACTTCGTGCTGCGCGAAAAGATCTTCCACTTCGACCACGAGCGCATCCCGGAGCGGATCGTCCACGCCCGCGGATCGGTCGCGCATGGCACCTTCGAGGTCACCAAGGCGATCCCCGAACTCACCCGCGCGGCGCTGTTCCAGAAGGCCGGCAACAGCTGCGACGTGTTCGCCCGCTTCTCGACCGTCGCCGGCGGCGCCGGGTCGGTGGATACCCCCCGCGACATCCGCGGCTTTGCGGTCAAGTTCTACACGCCCGAGGGCAACTGGGACCTGGTCGGGAACAACACGCCGGTGTTCTTCATCCAGGACGCGATGAAGTTCCCCGACCTCGTCCACTCGGTCAAGATGGAGGCCGACCGCGGCTATCCGCAGGCGGCTTCCGCGCATGACACCTTCTGGGACTTCGTGTCGCTGATGCCCGAGACGCTTCACAACGTGATGTGGGCGATGTCGGATCGCGCCATCCCGCGCTCGCTGCGCTTCATGGAAGGTTTCGGCATCCACACCTTCCGCATGGTCAACGCCGAGGGCAAGTCGACCTTCGTCCGCTTCCACTGGAAGCCGCGCCTGGGGGTGCAGTCGCTGCTGTGGGACGAATCGGCCAAGCTGCAGGGCGCCGACAACGACTATCACCGCCGCGACCTGTTCGAGGCGATCGCCGAGGGCGGCTTCCCGCAGTGGGACCTGGGCATCCAGGTGATCGACCCGGCCTGGGCCGAGAAGCAGCCCTATGACGTGCTGGACGCCACCAAGCTGATCCCCGAGGAAGAGGTGCCGGTCCAGCTGATCGGGACGATGACCCTGAACCGCAACGTGGACAACCACTTCGCGGAAAACGAACAGGTCGCCTTCTGCCCGTCCAACGTGCCGCCGGGGATCGACTTCTCGGACGACCCGCTGCTGCAGGGGCGGCTGTTCAGCTATCTGGACACGCAGAAATCGCGGCTGGGGACGGCGAACTTCCATCAGATCCCGATCAACGCGCCGCGCTGCCCGATGCACAACTTCCAGCGCGACGGGATGATGCAGATGCAGATCCCCAAGGGCCGCGCCAGCTACGAGCCGAACTCCCTGGACAAGGCGGGCGAGGTGGGCGGCCCCCGCGCCGACACCCGCGGCGGCTTCATCACCGCGCGCCCGGTCACCGACCTGGGCCGCGAGGCGCCGACCGAAAAGCTTCGCATCCGGGCCGAGACCTTCGCCGACCACTACAGCCAGCCGCGGATGTTCTTCCGCTCGCTGACCGACGTCGAACAGGGCCATGTCGTCTCGGCGCTGGTGTTCGAGCTGTCCAAGGTCGCGCTGATGCATGTCCGCGAGACGGTGCTGTCGCACCTGCGCAACATCGACGAGACGCTGGCGCAGCGGGTGGCCGACGGCATGGCGATGGCGCTGCCGGCGGCGGCCGAGGCCGCGGTGGCGCCGGTCGACTTGCCGGTGTCGGACAAGCTGTCGATCCTCAAGCAGCCGGTGCCGGCGCCCAAGGGTCGCAAGCTGGGCATCCTGGTGACCGACGGCGCCGACGGGGCCGTGGTCGACGCACTCAAGGCCGCGGCCAAGGCGGCGGAGGCCTCGGTCATGGTGCTGGCGCCCAAGGTCGGCGCGGTCAAGCTGGCCGGGGGGACTGAGATCGCGGCCGACGCGCAGCTGGATGGGGCGCCCTCGGTGACCTTCGACGCGCTCGCGGTCGTGGCTTCGGCCGAAGGCGCCGACCAGCTGACCCGGCACAAGAAGGCGCTGGACTGGCTGTCGGACGGCTTCGCCCATCTCAAGGCCATCGCCCACACCGCCGAGGCCCAGCCGCTGCTGGACAAGGCGGGGGTGTCCAAGGACGACTTCGTCCTCGACGCCGGCAATGCGCAGGGGCTGATCGCCAAGCTGGCCGACCGGAACTGGGACCGCGAAAAGACGATCTGGCCGGCGCTGTAAGCCGCCCGCACGCGAACTCGGGGGCCGCCGCGGGGACACCGCGGCGGCTCCTCTGCCGTTCAGCGCGCGGTGCCGATCAATCGCCGCCGAACAGGTCGCGGGTGAACACCTTGTCGGCCACGTCGGCCAGGTCCGGCGACATCCGGTTGGCAAGGATCAGGTCGGCCCGCGCCTTGAACTCGGCCAGGTCGTTGACCACCGGCGAGTTGAAGAAATGCGGCTCGGTCAGCACCGGTTCATAGACGATGCAGGAGATTCCCCTGGCCTTGATCCGCTTCATGATCCCCTGGGTCGAGCTGTCGCGGAAATTGTCCGACCCGGCCTTCATCACCAGCCGGTGCACCCCCACGCATGTCGGACGCCGCGCGATGATCTGGTCGGCGATCACGTCCTTGCGGGTGCGGTTCGATTCCACCACCGCCGCGAT
Organism: Paracoccus sphaerophysae; assembly: GCF_000763805.1. Taxonomy (GTDB): domain Bacteria; phylum Pseudomonadota; class Alphaproteobacteria; order Rhodobacterales; family Rhodobacteraceae; genus Paracoccus; species Paracoccus sphaerophysae. The sequence goes on from NZ_JRKS01000033.1 coordinate 11,132, forward strand.
CAGGTTCTGCGGCACGGTTTCGTAATTCGCCAGCAGCTGCTTGGTGTCCTTGGGCAGGCAATAGCCGCCATAGCCAAAGCTCGGGTTGTTGTAATGCCCGCCGATGCGGGGATCGAGGCTGACGCCCTCGACGATCTGCCGCGCGTCCAGCCCCTTGGTCAGCGCATAGCTGTCCAGCTCGTTGAAGAAGGCCACCCGCATGGCGAGATAGGTGTTGGAAAACAGCTTGATGGCCTCGGCCTCGGTCGAGCCGGTAAAGATCACCGGGCAGGTCGCCTCGGCGCCCTCGACCAGCAGATCGGCGAAGCGGTGGGCGGCCGGCGTGGTGTCGCCCACGACGATGCGCGAGGGGTGCAGGTTGTCCCACAGCGCCCGGCCCTCGCGCAGGAACTCGGGCGAGAACAGGATCGCGCCGGTGCCATGTTCCGCGCGCATCCGGTCGGTGAAGCCCACCGGCACGGTCGATTTCACGACGATGGTGGCGTCGGGGGCATGACGGCGGGCCAGTGCGATGACCTGTTCCACGCTCGAGGTGTCGAAGTGGTTGTGGCGCGGGTCATAGTTGGTGGGGGTGGCGACGATGACATATTCGGCGCCGGCCAGCGCCTGAGCCGCATCCAGAGTCGCGGTCAGGTCCAGCGTCCGGGCAGAGAGGAACTCGCTGATCTCGGCATCCTCGATGGGGCTCTGCCGGGCGTTGACGGCATCGACACGCGCCGCGGCCACGTCCAGCGCGGCCACCTCGTGGCGCTGCGCCAGCAGCACGGCCAGCGACAGACCCACATAGCCCAGACCGGCGACGGCAATCTTCATGGCGTTTCCTTCCGTTGCGCCGTTGGTGGACCCGCCTGCGGCAAACGACAAGAGCCGCGGCGATCAGACGCTCGTGTGCACTACCCGCCGCCGCGCCCGACCGGCCAGGGCCGGCGGCACGATCAGCCGCGTCCCCGGCGCGACGCGGGCGGCGAGCCAGCGCAGATCGGCGCGCGACATGGCGATGCAGCCCGCGGTCGGATAGCCGGGCCGGCGCCACTGGTGCAGGAAGATCGCCGACCCGGCGCCGGGCGTGGCCACCGGCCAGTTCCAGTCGGTGACCAGCACCAGATCATACAGCGGATCGGCCCGCCGCAGCGTCTCGTGGCTGGCGGCCAGCGGCGCGCGGACGGCGAGGTTATAGGCCGGGTCGGCGGGATCGTCGCACCACAGGTCGCCCGGCCCGATCGGCTCGGCCCAGGGCGCCGGCCGCGGCAGCCGGTCGGGGCGATACAGCAGCCCGGCGATGCGGTGGAGGCCCGCCGGGGTGGCGCCGTCGCCCTCGCGCTTGGCCGTGGTCACACCGCCGCGCCCGAGGCTGGCCGGGATCGCCCGGCCCAGAAAGCGCAGCCCCGCCGGCGTCAGCACCATGTCCAGCGGCGTCACAGCAGGTGCCCGGACTTGTCGCGCTTGACGGCCAGATAGCCCTCGTTCCAAGGGTTCACGCCGACGACCAGCGGCACGCGGTCCACCACCTCGATGCCGTGCGCCTGCATCATCGCCACCTTGCGCGGGTTGTTGGTCATCAGCCGCACCGCGCGAAACCCCATCCGGCGCAGCATCGCCGCGCCCAGGCGAAAGTCGCGCTCGTCATCCTCGAAGCCCAGCCGGTGGTTCGCCTCGACCGTGTCGAAACCCTGCGATTGCAGGTCATAGGCGCGCATCTTGTTGGCCAGCCCGATGCCCCGCCCCTCCTGGTTGAGATACAGCAGCACCCCGGCCCCCGCCTGCCCCATCGCGGTCAGCGCGGCGTGCAGCTGCGGGCCGCAGTCGCATTTCAGGCTGCCCAGCACGTCGCCGGTGAAGCAGGCCGAGTGCAGCCGAGCCAGCACCGGGGCGTCGCGGGGAGGATCGCCGATCTCGACGGCGTAATGCTCGGCCCCGCCATCTTCGGGGCGCAGGATTTGCAGGCGGCTCCGCTCGGCCGCGGCCAGCGGCAGCCGGGCGGCGGCGACGGGCAGCAGCGCGGCCTCGGCCGCCAGCTGCGCCAGGGTCGCGCCGGCGGGCAGCACGGTCAGGCCGGGGGGCGGCTCGGCCTGCACCAGCACCACGGCCGGCAGCAGCTGCGCCGACTTGGCCAGCGCGATGGCGGCCCGGTGGGCGGCGGTGTCGCCGTCGCGGTCAGTGAACAGCGGCCCCTTCATCGGCACCCGCAGGTCGTCGGCCGGGTCCGCCACCGCCCGCAGCCACGCCACGTCGGCGTCGGCGGGCACCCGCACACGCGCCAGATCGCCGTCATAGGCCCGCGCCTTCAGCGTCTCGGCCCGCCGGTCGGTGATCCCCAGCACCACCCGCCCCAGCCCCCGCAGGTCGGCCAGCCGCGCGGGCGTGAGCGTTTCCACCGCCGCCGCCAGGTGCCCGTCCAGCGCAACCGGCAGCCCCACGCGCAGGTCGGTGCGCGCGCGGCTGATCGTCTCGGGCAGGGTGGGTATCAGCGACATTCCTGAAACATTCCGTAACATAACCCCCGCCGGCGACAACTGCATGTGAACTTCGTTTCAAGCCGCTTTACCCGCGGCCTGGCCGCGCCATGTTCCTGCCATCCGAACCCCAAGGAGGCTGACATGGCCGGTTTGAAGAAGATCCTGCTGGTGGACGACGAGGACGACCTGCGCGAGGCGCTGGCCGAGCAGCTGGTCGCGACCGAGGATTTCGACGTGTTCGAGGCCGGTTCCGGCGCCGAGGCCGTCGAAAAGACCAAGGGCGCCATCTTTGACCTGGTGGTGCTGGACGTGGGCCTGCCCGACACCGACGGGCGCGAGCTGTGCAAGCGGCTGCGCAAGCAGGGCGTGAAGTGCCCGGTGGTCATGCTGACCGGCCACGACACCGACGCCGACACAATCCTGGGGCTCGACAGTGGCGCCAACGACTACATCACCAAGCCGTTCAAGTTTCCGGTCCTGCTGGCCCGGCTGCGGGCGCAGCTGCGCACCCATGAACAGTCCGAGGACGCGATCTTCCAGCTTGGGCCCTATACCTTCAAGCCGGCGATGAAGATGCTGATCGACCAGAAGGACCGCAAGATCCGGCTGACCGAGAAGGAAACCAACATCCTCAAGTTCCTGTATCGCGCCCAGGACGGGGTGGTGCCGCGCGACGTGCTGCTGCACGAGGTCTGGGGCTATAACGCCGGCGTCACCACCCACACGCTGGAAACCCACATCTATCGTCTGCGCCAGAAGATCGAGCCCGAGCCCTCGAACGCCCGCCTGCTGGTCACCGAATCCGGCGGCTATCGGCTGGTCGCCTGAGCGGGGGCTGAAAAAACCACGGGAAAAAGCGCGCCGGGCCGGGAACCGGGCCGGCGAACGGGGGTTATGACCCACGAAGCCCAGTGGCCGGGGATGCGGCCACCTCACTGTCCCTCTGTCCCTGTCGCCCCGGCCCCCGTGCCAGGGCTTTTCTTTGCCCTCACGCCGCCTCGGCTGGCAGGTGGTCGCGGCCGTGGGGTTCGTCCCAGTCAACCGCCGGGTTGATCGGGATGATCCCGTATTTGTTCAGGTCCGGGTGGCTGCGGTAGTAATGGTTGACGATGTGGTCCTGGCGCACCGTGTCGGCCACGCTGGGGATCTGATACAGGTCGCGCGCCCAGCCCCACAGGTTCGGATAGTCGCGCAGCCATGCACGGTTACAGCGGAAATGCGTGTGATAGACGCTGTCGAACCGCACCGCGCTGGTGAACATGCGCCAGTCGGCCTCGGTCAGGCGCGGGCCGGTCAGATAGCGCTGGCGCCCCAGCCGGTCGTCGGCCCAGGCCATGGTGTCGAAGACCGGGCCGATCGCCTCGTCGTAGGCCCCTTGCGTCGAGGCGAAACCGGCCTTGTAGACGCCGTTGTTGAAGTCATCATAGACCCGCGCGTTCACCGCCTCGATCTCTCCCGCCAGGTCGGGCGGGCAGAAATGCCGCGTGCTGCCGGTGATCCCGTCGAAGGCGCTGTCGAACATGCGGATGATCTCGGCGCTTTCGTTGGACACGATGGTCCCCCTCGCCTTGTCCCACAGGATCGGCACCGTCGCCTTGCCGGTCATCCGCGGAGCGGCGCGCAGGTAGATGTCGCGCACGAACGCGGCCCCCAGCAGAGGATCGCCGGTGGCGCCGGGGAAATCGGTCCCGAAGCTCCACCCCTCGGCCCCCATCACCGGGTGCACGACCGAGACGTCGACATGGGGCGCCAGCCCCTTGAGCGCCCGGAAGATCAGCGTCCGGTGCGCCCACGGGCAGGCATACGAGACATACAGGTGATAGCGCCCGCTTTCGGCGGCGAACCCGCCCTCGCCCGTGGGCCCAGGCGCGCCGTCCGGGGTGACCCAGTTGCGGAACCCGGCGGTCTGGCGCTTGTAGCTGCCCTGGCCCGCCACGGCGCCGACGCTGCCATGCACCCATTTCCCGTCCACGAGCTGGTTCATCGACTTTCCCTTTTCCGCCGCGGCGGTTAACCCTGCGCCCCATGTTCATCATCGCCACCTGGAACATCAACTCGGTCCGGTTGCGGTCGGGCCTCGTCACCCGGCTGCTGGGGCAAGAGGCGCCGGATATCCTGTGCCTGCAGGAATGCAAGTCTCCGGTCGAGAAGATTCCGGCGCAGCTGTTCCACGACGCCGGCTATCGCTGGATGGTCGCCCGTGGTCAGCGCGGTTATAACGGCGTGGCGATCCTGTCGCGCCTGCCGATCACCGATGCGGGCGACCGCGACTATGCCCGGCTGGGCCACGCCCGCCACGTCGCGGCGCGCCTGGACAACGGGGTGACGATCCACAACGTCTACGTCCCCGCCGGCGGCGACATCCCGGACCGCGCGCTGAATGCCAAGTTCGGGCAGAAGCTCGACTTCCTCACCGACATGCGCGACGCCTTCCGCGCCGACCGGCCGGAACGCTCGATCCTCGTGGGCGACCTGAACATCGCCCCGCGCGAGGATGACGTCTGGTCGCACAGGCAACTGCTCAGGATCGTGTCCCACACCCCGGTCGAGGTCGACCACCTGCTGACCGCGCAAGAGGCCGGGCGCTGGGTGGACATCACCCGCCAGGACATCCCGGAGGGGCCGCTGTTTTCGTGGTGGAGCTATCGCAACCGCGACTGGTCCGCCTCGGACCGCGGGCGGCGGCTGGATCATGTCTGGGCGACCTCGGACATCGCGGCGGCGGGCCACGCCAGCCGCATCCTGCGGCCGGTGCGGTCGTGGGAGCAGCCCAGCGATCACGTCCCGGTCTTCGCGAGCTTCGATCTCGCGGTCTGAGGCCCCGCGGCGCTTGCGGCAAAGCGCCCCGTTCGCGCCCGGTTTGCCGCGCAGCCCCTTTCCGCGGCGCAGCGCACGGCCCATATTGCAGGTTAACGTCGCAAACAGTTCCGGGACCACGCACATGATGCTCGATGCCGGGGGCGCAGCCGCCCCGAACACCGCCGATTTCATCAAGGACGTGACCGAGGCCGACTTCATGGCCGAGGTCATCGACGCCTCGATGCAGGTGCCGGTGATCGTGGATTTCTGGGCGCCGTGGTGCGGCCCGTGCAAGACGCTGGGCCCCGCGCTGGAAGCCGAGGTCGCGCGCCACAAGGGCCGCGTGAAGATGGTCAAGGTCGATGTCGACCAGAACCAGATGATCGCCGCCCAGTTGCGGGTGCAGTCGATCCCGACCGTCTTCGCCTTCTTCCAGGGCCAGCCGGTCGATGCCTTCCAGGGCGCTCTGCCGCCCAGCGAACTGAAAAAATTCGTGGACAAGCTGGTAGAGATCGGCGGCGACGATGGCGGCCTTGGCGCCGCGCTGGAAGCGGCCGAGGCGATGCTGGCCGAGGGCGCGCATGAGGACGCGGCCGAGACCTTCCAGGCGATCCTGGGCGAAGAGCCCGACAACCCGCAAGCCTGGGCCGGGCTGATCCGCAGCCACCTCGCCGCCGGCAACCCCGACGCGGCCGACGCCGCTCTGGCACAAGTGCCCGCCGCCGCCGCCCATGCCGCCCCGGTCGAGTCCGCGCGGGCCCAGCTGGCGCTTGCCCGGCAGGCCGCCAATGCCGGGCCGCTGGCCAATCTGGAACAGCGCGTCGCGGCCGATCCGGCCGACCACCAGGCGCGGCTCGACTATGCCGCCGCGCTGCACGCGGGGGGGCAGGTCGAACAGGCCATCGACCAGCTGCTCGAATCCTTCCGCCGCGACCGCGACTGGAACGATGGCGCCGCCAAGGCGCAGCTGCTGACGATCTTCGACGCGCTGCCGCCCACCGATCCGCTGGTGCAGAAGGGCCGTCGCCGGCTATCCTCGCTGATCTTCGCCTGACCATGCCGCGCGGCAACCGGACACTGCCCGATACGGTCCCGCTGTTCCCGCTGCCGGGCGCGATACTGCTGCCGCGCACCCGGCTGCCGCTGCACATCTTCGAGCCGCGCTATCTGCAGATGCTGGACGACGCGCTGCGCTCGGGCGAGCGGCTGATCGGGATGATCCAGCCGATCGGCGAGGGGCTGGCCAGCATCGGCACGGCGGGGCGGATCTCGATGTTCTCGGAAAACGACGACGGGCGGATGATGATCTCGCTGCGCGCCATCTCGCGGTTCCGGCTGGTCGAGGTGATCGAGGGTTTCACCCCCTATCTGCGCGGCCGCGTGGACTGGGCGCCCTACCGCGCCGACCTGCGCGCGGCGGTGCCCGACGATCCCGATTTCGACCGCCCCGGCTTCATGGAGCGGCTGGGCCGCTACATGACGGCGCAGGACCTGTCGACCGACTGGAACGCCGCCGAAGAGGCCGGCGATGAACTGCTCATCAACAGCCTGTCGATGCTGCTGCCGCTGGGGGTCGAGGAAAAGCAGGCGCTGCTCGAGGCCGAGACGCTGCCCGAACGCCGGCAGATGCTGGACGGGCTGATGGAATACGCGCTGCATGGCGGCGACGACGACGAGGAGGTGCTGCATTGACCGACGACCCCACGCCCGGCCCCGGAACTGATCGCCCGGGCGTTGCCCCCGGTTTTGACCGCCACATGCTCGAGGCGCTGGTCTGTCCGGTGACTCACGGCCGGCTGGATTACGACGCCGCACGGCAGGAGCTGGTGTCGACGACCGCCGGGCTGGCCTTTCCCATCCGCGCCGGCATTCCGATCATGCTGGTCGGCGAAGCCCGGCAGATCAAGGCCGACTGACGGCGGCCGGGGCGCGCCCTGCCCCGCCCCGGCGCTTACAGCCCCGCGCCCTCGTCGGCGCCGGTCATAAGGTTCAGGTTCTGCACCGCCGCGCCCGAGGCGCCCTTGCCGAGGTTGTCCAGCACCGCCACCAGCACCGCGCAGCCATTCTCGTCGCTGCCATGCACCGACAGGTCCAGCAGGTTGGTGTCGTTGAGGCTGGTCGGCACGATGCGCGGCTGCGGATCGACCACCCGCACGAAGCGGCTACCCTGGTAATGCGCCGCCAGCGCCGCCCGCAGATCGTCCAGCCGGCGCCCCTCGAGCTGCAGCGGCAGCTGCACCATCATCCCCTGCGCATAGCGGCCCACGGCGGGGGCGAAGACCGGCCGCCGGGTCAGGCCGGCGCGCAGCATGATCTCGGGCAGGTGCTTGTGGCCCTGCGCGAGGCCATAGGCAAAATGCGCCGGCGCGCCCTCGGCCTCCATCTCGGCGATCATCTCCTTGCCGCCGCCGGTATAGCCCGAGACGGCGTTGATCGTCAGCGCCTCGTCGGGCGCGATCAGCCCGGCCGCCACCAGCGGGGCGATCAGCGCGATGGCCCCGGTCGCATAGCAGCCGGGGTTCGACACATATTGCGCCCCCGTGATCGCCTGACGGGTCGCGGGGGACAGTTCGGGAAAGCCATAGACCCAGCCATCCGCCACCCGATGCGCGGTCGAGGCGTCGATGAACCGGGTCGGCAGCCCCTCGGCCAGCGCCACGGCGTCGCGCGCGGCGGCGTCGGGCAGGCACAGGATCGCCACGTCGGCCTCGGCCAGGGCGTCGCGGCGGGCGCCGGCATCCTTGCGCAGCGCCGGGTCGATCTGGACCAGCGCGATGTCGTCGCGGGTCAGCAGGCGGTCGCGGATCTGTAACCCCGTGGTGCCTGCCTCTCCGTCGATGAAGACCCGCGTCGCCATGATCGCCCCCGTTGTTCAGTCGGGGCAGAGATGCCGCCTAAGCCGGCGCGGCGCAAGTGGGCGGCCGCACCACGAAGTGCCGGTCGCGCGGGTTGTCGAGGCTGAAGGCCCCGCCGCGCCCCGGCACGGCGTCGATCAGCAGGGCGGTATCGGCCCAGGCCGCCGCCTGCGCGCCCGAGGTCCAGAAGCCCGCGCCGCCCACCGAGCCCAGCTGCACGTCATGTGCGCCGAGGCGGAATTCGCCCGCCGGATAGACCATCGGCGCGGTCCCGTCGCAGCAGCCGCCCGACAGGTGAAAGATCACCGGCCCATGATCGGCCTCGATCTCGGCCAGCAGCGCCAGCGCGGCCGGGGTGGCGGTGACGTTGTCGTGAGACATCGCGGGTGCCCTTCGCAAAAGCGGTGCCGGGGCGGGGTCGCGCGTGCGACAGGGACATCGGCAACCGGACCGACCCCGCCCCGGACCCGCGCGCCCCTTGCAGGGCGCGCAGGCGTCGCGTGGGGCTCAGAAGAAGCCCAGCTTGGACGGCGAATAGCTGACCAGCATGTTCTTTGTCTGCTGATAGTGATCAAGCATCATCTTGTGGGTCTCGCGCCCGATGCCCGACTGCTTGTAGCCTCCGAACGCCGAATGCGCCGGATAGGCGTGATAGTTGTTCACCCACACCCGGCCCGCCTTGATGCCGCGGCCCATGCGATAGCAGGTGTTCATGTCGCGGCTCCAGACGCCCGAGCCCAGCCCGAACATCGTGTCGTTGGCGATCTGCAGCGCCTCGGCCTCGTCCTTGAAGGTGGTGACCGAGACGACCGGGCCGAAGATCTCCTCCTGGAAGATCCGCATCTTGTTGTTGCCCTTGAAGATCGTCGGCTTGATGTAATAGCCGCCCGACAGCTCGCCGCCCAGGTCAGCCGCTTCGCCGCCGGTCAGGACCTCGGCGCCCTCGTTGCGGCCGATGTCCAGATAGGACATGATCTTGTTCTTCTGTTCCTCGGACGCCTGCGCGCCGATCATCGTGTCGGCTTCGCGCGGGTCGCCCTGCTTGATCGCCTGGGTGCGCTTGACGGCGCGTTCCATGAACTGGTCGTAGATCGATTCCTGGATCAGCACGCGCGACGGGCAGGTGCAGACCTCGCCCTGGTTCAGCGCGAACATGGTGAAGCCTTCCAGCGCCTTGTCGAAGAAGTCGTCATCCTCGCGCGCCACGTCGGCGAAGAAGATGTTCGGCGACTTGCCGCCCAATTCCAGCGTCACCGGGATCAGGTTCTCGGCCGCGTACTGCATGATCAGCCGGCCGGTCGAGGTCTCGCCGGTGAAGGCGATCTTGGCGATCCGGTTCGACGACGCCAGCGGCTTGCCGGCCTCGAGCCCGAAGCCGTTGACGATGTTCAGCACGCCCTCGGGCAGCAGGTCGCCCACCAGGTCCACCCAGACCATGATCGAGGCCGGGGTCTGTTCGGCCGGCTTCAGCACCACGCAGTTGCCCGCGGCCAGCGCCGGGGCAAGCTTCCAGCAGGCCATCAGCAGCGGGAAGTTCCACGGGATGATCTGGCCCACCACGCCCAGCGGCTCGTGGAAGTGATAGGCCACGGTGTTGTCGTCGATCTGGCTCAGCGAGCCTTCCTGCGCCCGCAGCACACCCGCGAAGTAGCGGAAATGGTCGATCGCCAGCGGGATGTCAGCGGCCATCGTCTCGCGGATCGGCTTGCCGTTGTCCCAGGTCTCGGCGGTGGCGAGCAGTTCGAGGTTCGCCTCCATCCGGTCAGCGATCTTCAGCAGGATGGTCGAGCGTTCCTGCACGCTGGTCCGGCCCCAGGCATCCGCGGCCTTGTGGGCGGCGTCGAGCGCCAGGTTCACGTCCGCCTCGTCCGAGCGGGCGATCTCGCCGGTGTCCATCCCGGTGATCGGGGTCGAGTTCTGGAAATAGCGCCCGGCTTGCGGGGGCACCCACTTGCCGCCGATGAAATTGTCATAGCGCTTGGCAAAGGGCATATTGCTGACGCCCTTGAAGCTGGTCTGTTCGTTCATCGAATCCTCCATCCGCCCGGTCCTCCACCGGGATCAGGATCAAAGCTGGGCACCATCCGCCCCTGCGTCAATTCGGCGTGTCGAGATTCGGGCCGGCGACTGTCTCACCGATGAGACAGTCAGCGCGCGTCCAGCCCCAGCCGGGTCATCTTGCGATACAGCGTCGCTCGCCCCACCCCCAGCGCGCGGGCGGCGGCGGTGACGTTGCCGCCGCTGCGGGCCAGCGCGCGGGTGACGGCGGCGCGTTCGGCGCGGTCAAAGCCGGTCAGCTCGTCCTCGCGCCCCAGCAGGTCGGCCAGCGGGCGCGGGGTCAGCGCCCCGGTCCGCGGCAGGCCCAGCGCCCGGCGCGCATCGCGGGTGGCGCCGATGGCCAGATCGTCGCGGTCGACGGCGACCAGCGCCTCGGCGGCCTCGCCCGCGACCACCATGCGCGCGCCCGGAAAGGCGGCGCGGAACCACGCGGCCTCGATCTGCCGGGCGGTCTGGCCGACCATCGCAGCGATCAGCGCGTTGATGTGCTCGGTCTGGTCGGCGCGGGCCGAGGACACGTCCAGCGCCGCGATCACCTGCCCCTCGGGGCCGTGGATCGGCGCGTCGATGCAGCTCATCCCGGTATTGCGGGACAGGAAATGCTCGTCGCGGTGGATGATGACCTGCCGGCCTTCGGCAAGGCAGGTGCCGACGCCGTTGGTGCCCTGCGCGGCCTCGGACCAGTCGGCGCCGGGGGTGAGGTCCCAGCGGTCGAAGGCCTCGGCATCGGCCTCGGACACCCGGCGGTCGAGGATGATGCCGTCGGCGTCGGTCAGCACCACCGAACAGCCCGAGGCGCGGACGAGGCCATGCAGCGCCTCGATCCGTGGTGCGGCGACGGACAGGAACCCGCCCGCCATCGCGCGGCGGTCGGACAGGTCCTGCCCGGTCAGGCGTTGCGGGCGCAGGGGGGCGGCGGGGTCCAACCCGTGCTTGACGGCCGAACGCCGCCAGCTCGAGGTCAGCGCCGACAGGTCGTCCGCCGCCTGCGTGCGTTCCATCACCCGATCCGCATGGGGCCGTGCCGCCATTGATGATTCGCTCCTCTCCCCCCGCCACTATAGCGGCCGTCCGGGGGTCAGTCCCATTCCATCTCGGCAAAGGCGGCGGCGGCGTTGCGCGCCGTGGTGGCGTCAAAATCCGCCCACGCCGGGGCCAGCGGGGCCAGCGCGGCGGCGACCGCCGGAACCGCCGCCGACAGCCCCTGCCCCGCATCCAGGGCGGCCCGGACCGCATCGCGCAGCGCGCCCAGATAGGCGGTCTCGTCGGCCGCCGCCTCGGCGAGCGTCGCCGCCACCGGCCCGTGGCCCGGCACCACCCGCGCCGCCTCGGGCGGCGGCGCGGCGAGCCACGCGAGCCACCCCTTCAGCGAGCCGTCCAACACCGGCGTCAGCCGCCGGAACACCAGGTCGCCGGTGAACAGCGTGTCCGACCGCGCGTCCCGCACCGTCAGGTCGCTGTCGGTATGCGCCGTCGCCACCGGGGTCAGGGTCAGCGTCGTGCCGCCCAGGTCCAGCGTCGTCTCGGCCGCGATCACCCGGGCCGGAGCGACCAGCGCCGTCCCCAGCCACGGCTGGGCGCCGATCTGCGCGGGGATGCTCTCCAGCCAGGTCTCGCGCCGGGCGGCGATCGCGTCGGGCAGCCGGGCGTCGGCGATGATCTCGCCGCCGGCCTCGGCCATCACCTCGGCGCCGGCAATGTGGTCGGGGTGCATGTGGGTCAGGATCACCGGCCCGATCGGCAGGTCGGTGAGGCGGCGGATCGCGGCGAACAGCGCCTCGCCCTCTTCCCGCGACCCGCCGGGGTCGATGACGGCGACGCGCTGGTCGCCGATGACCACGCCCAGATTGGCGATCCGGCCGCGATTTTCGCGCGACAGCGGCCCGTCCGCGCCGCGATGGACATGGACGCCCGGGGCAAGCTCCGTCAGCTCCAGCGCCGGGGCCTGGTCCAGCGGCACGCAGGTCCAGCCCTTGCCGGTCAGGTCCGGATGCCCCGCCAGCCAGTCCGCCGACACCGAATCACCCCTCGCCTGACAGGCTGCCGCGTCCCCGCCCGCCCCCTGCGGCAGCAGGCGCGGGGCGCAGTCGCCGGGCGAGGCGGCCAGGCAGGCGGTCAGGATCAGCAGGTGCATCTGGCAAACTCTCCCGGCATCATCTGCCATTCTTTCCCGACGCACGCCGCTTTCGGCGGCAATCTGCGCCGTCTGCGACCTTGGTCGGGTTGCGCGCCGGCGCGGCTCACATAGGCTCGCCCCATGCCGACCCCGGCATGAGCCAGAGGAGGAAACGTCATGGCCTGGAGCAAGCCCGTCCTGAAGGAAATCGCCTGCGGGATGGAAATCAACATGTACGCGCCCGCCGAGGACGAACCCGTCCTGTTCTGAGACAGGCGCAGGACCCCGGCCCTGTCGGTCCGCCGGCAGGGCCGTCTCGTCTGGACGCTGATGCGGATCATCATCCTTGGCGCCGCGTCGGGCGGTGGTCTGCCCCAGTGGAACTGCGGCTGCGCCAACTGCGGGGCAGCGCGGTCTGGGCGGATCGCACCGATGACGCAAAGCTCGGTCGCCGTCAGCGCCGACGGGGATGGCTGGGCGATCATCAACGCCTCGCCCGACATCAGGGCGCAACTGGCGGCGACGCCCGCGCTGCACCCCACCGGGCCGCGCGAGATGCCGCTGCGGTCGGTCCTGCTGACCAACGGCGACATCGACCACGTCGCCGGGCTGCTGAGCCTGCGCGAAAGCCAGCGCTTCGACCTGTTCGCCACGCAGGCGATACACGATGTGCTGGCCGCGAACCCGGTCTTTGCCGCCGTTAACCCCGATCTGGTGCCCCGCCGCCCGGTCGCCCTCGATACCCCGTTCCCGCTGCTGCCCGGCCTGACCGCGACGCTGTTCGCCGTGCCCGGCAAGGTGCCGCTGTATCTGGAAGGCGAGAGGGTGCAGACCGATCTCATCGGCGAAACCACGGTTGGCGTGGAACTGGCCGCGGACGGCCGCCGGGCGCTGTATGTCCCCGGCTGCGCCGACCTGCCCGACTGGCTGCTGGCGCGCATCGAGGGCGCCGACGCGCTGCTGTTCGACGGCACGCTGTGGACCGATGACGAGATGATCCGCGCCGGGCTGGGCCACAAGACGAGCCGCCGCATGGGCCACCTGCCGGTCGAGCACAGCCTTGTCCGGCTGGCCGATACCCCGGTCGGCCGGCGGGTCCATGTCCACATCAACAACTCGAACCCCCTCTGCGACCCGGACTCGCCCGAGGCCCGGCAGGCGCAGGCCGCCGGCTGGCAGATCGGCCGCGACGGGATGGAGATTTCCCTGTGACCCACCACTCCCCCGCCCCGTATCGCGAGACCCCGTCTCGCGATGCCTTCGAGGCGCGGCTGCGCCAGATCGGCGCCGACCGCTATCACGACAAGCACCCGTTCCACCGCCGCCTGCATGGCGGCGACTGCACCCCGGACGAGGTGCGCGCCTGGGTCATCAACCGCTGGATGTACCAGTCCCGCATCCCGATGAAGGACGCGGCCTTCCTGTCCCGGGTCGAGGACCCGCAGCTGCGCCGCATCTGGCGCTCGCGGATCGAGGATCACGACGGCGGCGTGACCGAGGGCGGCGGCATCCGCCGCTGGCTGGCGCTGGCCCGCGCCGTCGGGCTGGACCCCGACTACGTCGCCTCGGGGCGCGGCGCGATGCCGGCGACGCGGTTCGCGGTCGACACCTATGTCCGCTTCGTCCGCGACATGCCGCTGCTGGACGCGGTCGCCGCCAGCCTGACCGAGATGTTCGCCCCCGCCATCCATGCCCAGCGCATCGAGGGGCTGCTGGCGCATTACGATTTCGCCGACGACGCCGCGCTGTCCTATTTCCGCAACCGCCTGACCGAGGCGCCCAAGGACGTGGCCTTCGGGCTCAACTGGGTGCTGGACTACGCCGACACGCTGGAAAAGCAGGACGCGGCGGCCGCGGCGCTGAGCTTCAAGACCGACGTGCTGTGGGCGCAGCTGGACGCGCTGTGGCACGGCTATGTCGAGGGCCACATCCCGCCCGGCGCCTGGCGCCCCGGCGAGGGGCTGGCACCATGAGCGCCCCCGCCGCCGCGCCGGACCGGGGCGCTGCCCCGGACCCCGGGATATATGGGGACAAGAGAGAGGCGCCCGCCGGCGGGCCGGATCTTCTGTCTCGAAATATCCCACGGGGGTCCAGGGGTGTGACACCCCTGGGCGGTGACGCCTTCACCGCCCCGCCGCCTGATCCGGCGCTGGCCGAGGACACCGTTCCCTATCTGCCGCGCGGCGTCCGGCTTGCCCAGGACCGGGTGCGCGGGATGCGCGTCCTGCAGGCGCCCGAGCGCGCGATGCAGCTGGACCCGGTGGGCGAGGCGATCCTGTCGGCGCTGGACGGGCGCCGCCTGGGTCAGATCATCGAGGCGCTGGCCGCCGAATATGCCGCGCCGCGCGACCAGATCGCGGGCGACGTGACCGGCTTCCTGCAGTCCCTGATCGACCGGCGAATGGTCTTCGTGAGGCTGCCATGAACGCTCCGCTTTCCGGCCCCCACGACATCCGCGGCAACCCGGTGACCCCCGGCCTGCCCATCGCCATGCTGGCCGAGATCACCCATCGCTGCCCGCTCTCGTGCCCCTATTGCTCGAACCCGGTCGAGCTGACCCGCGCCAGCGCCGAGCTGCCGGCCGAGGCGTGGGTGGACCTGTTTCGCCAGGCTGCCGCGCTGGGGGTGCTGCAGACCCACATCTCGGGCGGCGAGCCGGCCTCGCGCCGCGACCTGGCGCAGATCGTGGCGGGCGCGCGCGAGGCGGGGCTGTATGTGAACCTCATCACCTCGGGCCTCGGCCTGACGCTGGCCCGGCTGCGCGAGCTGGACAGCGCCGGGGTGGATCACGTCCAGCTGTCGCTGCAGGGCGTCGGCCCCACAGCCGCCGACCGGATCAGCGGCATGGCGGGCAGCTGGGACCGCAAGATGCAGGTCGCCCGCTGGATCGCCGAAGTCGGGTTCCCGCTGACCCTGAACGCTGTCGTCCACCGCCAGAACATCGACACACTGCCGCAGATGATCGACCTGGCGCTGGCGATGGGCGCCCGGCGGATCGAGGTCGCCACGGTCCAGTTCCACGGCTGGGCCGACCTGAACCGTGGCGCGCTGATGCCCTCGCGCGCGCAGGCGGCCCTTGCCCGCCGCATCGTCAACGAGGCGCGCGAGGCGCTGCGCGGGCGGATGGTAATCGACTATGTCCCCGCCGACCATCACGCGAAGTTCCCCAAGGCCTGCATGGGCGGCTGGGGGTCGACGGGGCTCAACGTCACGCCCGATGGCACGGTGCTGCCCTGCCACGCCGCCCAGACCATCCCGGGCCTGACCTTCCAGAACATCCGCGACACCCCGCTGGCCGCGATCTGGCATGACGGCCCGGCCTTCAACGCCTTTCGCGGCACCGGCTGGATGCCCGAGCCGTGTCAGGGCTGCGCGCGGAAAACGGTGGATTTCGGCGGCTGCCGCTGTCAGGCTATGGCCATCGCCGGGGACGCGGCCGCGACCGATCCCGTGTGCAGCCTGTCGCCGCTGAACGCCGCCGTCCACGCCGCGGCCGATGCTGCCGCGGCGGGCGACTCGGACGCGCTGACCTGGCGGCGGATGCCGAAAGAGGAGCTTCGGCCATGACCACCTCGCTGACCCGTTCGCTGTCCCGCTGGACCCTGGCGCTGGCGCTGCTGGCCGCCCCGGCCCTGCCCCACCCGGCCTGGGCCGCCGACAACCCGCTGCAGCCCTCGCCCGCCTGGGACGACATGCGCTCCTCGGTCATCGGGACCGAGACCGAGCCGCCGGTCGACGCCGCCGTGCTGGAGCTCGAGGCGCCGATGCGGGCCGACAACCCGGCGCTGGTGCCGATCCGGATCACCCAGCCCCCCGGCGCGCCGCGCATCGACAAGCTGGCGCTGGTGATCGACGCCAACCCCGCCCCGGTCGCCGGAGAGTTCACCTTTGGCCCCGCCACCGGGCCGCTGGATCTCGAGGTCCGGGTCCGGGTCAACGCCTATTCCGACGTCCGTGCCATCGCCACGCTGGACGACGGGCGGCAGGTCATGGCCGGACGCTTCGTCAAGGCCTCGGGCGGCTGCGCGGCGCCGGCCGGGTCGGGGGCGGATGCGCGCAAGGACATCGGCGCGATGCGCTGGAAATCCGAGCCGCAGGGCGACCGCGCCATCGGCACGCTGATGATCCGGCACCCGAATTTCTCGGGCCTGCAGCGCGATCAGGTCACGCTGCTGGATATCCCGGCCGAGTTCGTCCAGACTGTCGAACTGAAACAGGGCGACGAACTGCTGATGACCATGCAGGGCGGCATCTCGATTTCCGAGAACCCGGTGTTCCGGCTGGGCTACGCCCCGAACGGCCAGCCGGTGACCGCCCATGCCGAGGATACCGAGGGCCGGGCCTGGGACGAAAGCTTTCCGCAGGCGGGCGGCTGACCGGGTTGCGCCCGGCCCTCGCGGCTGGCAGGGTCCGCGCCTCGGGCAACGGACGGGATCAGCATCATGGACACGCGCAAGCTGGGCGGGATCGAGGTCAGCGAGATCTGCCTTGGCACGATGACCTTCGGCAAGGACACGGGCCGGGACGAAGCCTTTGCCCAGATGGACCGCGCGCTGGACGCGGGCATCACCTTCTTCGACACCGCCGAGATGTATCCGGTGAACCCCGCCGTGGCCGAGACCTATGGCCAGACCGAGCAGGTCATCGGGGCCTGGCTGGCCGACCGCGGCACCCGCGACCGGGTCCGTATCGCCACCAAGATCAGCGGCCCAAATGGCGGCCATTCCCGCGGCGGCCAGGGGTTCGAGCCGGGCAACATCGCCGCCGCCGTGGACGGCTCGCTGGGCCGGCTGGGGACCGACCGGATCGACCTGTATCAGCTGCACTGGCCCAAGCGCGGCAGCTATGCGTTCCGGCAGAACTGGGGCTTCGACCCACGCGGCACGAGCAAGGCACGGGTCCAGGATCACATGGACGGCATCCTGACGGCGATGAAGGACATCGTCGCCGCCGGCAAGGTCCGCGAATTCGGGCTGTCGAACGAATCCGCTTGGGGCACGATGGCGTGGCTGGCCGCGGCCGACCGCACCGGCGGGCCGCGGGTGGTGTCGGTCCAGAACGAATACGGCCCGCTCTATCGCATGTACGACACCGACATGGCCGAGGTCGGCCAGAAGGAAAACGTGACGCTGCTGGCCTATTCGCCGCTGGCCGCGGGGCTGATCTCGGGCAAGTACGCGGGCGGGACGCTGCCGCCCGGCAGCCGCGCCGCCAACGACGTGATGCGCGACGGCCCGGGCAACCTGGGCGGGCGGCGCACCGCGCGCGCCGACCAGGCGGTCGCCGCCTGGCACGAGACGGCGCGCGGTCTTGGCCTCGACCCGATCCACATGGCGATCGCCTTCATCCGCCAGCGCCCCTTCCCGGCGATCCCGATCATCGGGGCGACGCATCTGGACCAGCTGGACCACCTGATCGCCGGGCTCGACCTGCGGCTGGATGCCGAGGCCGACAAGGCCATCGACGCCTTCCACCGCGCGCATCCGCTGCCCTACTGACAGGAACTGTCAGGGGGGCGCGGCGACGCGCCGATCCCCCTCCTGACAGGCTCCTGACATCTCCGCCCCCGTGGTGACGCAGCGGCGGGGGTTGCGGACGGCGCGCCGGGCCGCATCATCACCACCAACCCCGAGGGAGGAACCTGATGCTGCCGCCGATCCTGTCGAACCTGCGTATCCCCGCCGTCGCCTCGCCGATGTTCATCGTTTCCGGCCCCGAACTGGTCATCGCCCAGTGCAAGGCCGGCATCGTCGGCAGCTTTCCGGCGCTGAACGCGCGCGAGAAGGACGGCGAGCCGCCGCTGCTGGACGCCTGGCTGACCCGGATTGCCGAGGAACTGGACCGCCACAACCAGGCCAATCCCGACCGTCCGGCGGCGCCGTTCGCGGTGAACCAGATCGTCCACCGCTCGAACGCCCGGCTGGAACGCGACATCGAGATCTGCCACCGCCACAAGGTGCCGATCTGGATCACCAGCCTCGGCGCCCGGCCCGAGGTCAACGCCGCCGCCCATGACTGCGGCGGCATCGCGCTGCATGACGTCATCAACCCGACCTTTGCCCGCAAGGCGCTGGAAAAGGGCGCCGACGGGCTGATCGCGGTCGCGGCCGGCGCCGGAGGCCACGCCGGCCCGCTGTCGCCCTTTGCGCTGATCCAGGAAATCCGCAGCTTCTTCGACGGGCCGCTGCTGCTGTCAGGATCGATCGCCACCGGCGGCGCGATCCTCGCCGCGCAGGCGATGGGGGCCGACCTGGCCTATATCGGCAGCCCCTTCATCGCCACGGACGAGGCGAACGCGGTCCCCGGCTACAAGCAGATGATCGTCGATTCGGGGGCCGAGGACATCGTTAATTCCTCGCTGTTTACCGGGATTCACGGCAACTACCTGAAACCCTCGATTGCGGCGGCCGGGCTGGACCCGGACGCGCTGGGGGCGGCGGATGCCTCGGCGATGGATTTCGGCAAGGCCGACGCCGCCGGCGCGGCCAAGCCCAAGGCGTGGAGCCAGATCTGGGGCTCGGGCCAGGGTATCGGCGCGGTCGAGGCGGTGGTGCCGACGGGCGCTCTGGTGGACCGGCTGGCCGCGGAATATGCTGCTGCCAAAGCGCGCATCTGCGGCTGACCCTGCGCGCAGGGCCCGCAAAAAGGGCACCGAGCATGACACCCGAGACTCCGCACTTCCCCACTCTGGCGCAGGCGACCCGGGTCTGGGCGCGCATCGCCGCACTGTCGTTTGGCGGGCCGGCGGGGCAGATCGCCGTGATGCACCGCATCCTCGTCGAGGAGCGCCGCTGGCTGGGCGACGACCGCTTCCTGCACGCGCTCAATTTCTGCATGCTGCTGCCCGGCCCCGAGGCGATGCAGCTCGCGACCTATGTCGGCTGGCTGATGCATGGGGTGCGCGGGGCGCTGATCGCGGGCGGGCTGTTCATCCTGCCGGGCGCGCTGGCGATCCTCGGGCTGTCCATCGTCTATGCGCTGTGGGGCGGGGTCGGGATCGTCGCGGGGCTGTTCTTCGGGCTCAAGGCCGCGGTGCTGGCCATCGTGGTGCAGGCGCTGATCCGCATCGGCCGCCGGGCGATCCGGTCCCGCGCGATGGCGGTGATCGCGGTGCTGAGCCTGCTCGCCATCGCCGTGCTGGGCGCGCCGTTCCCGCTGATCGTCGCGGCCGCCGCACTGGCCGGCTGGCTGGGCCACCGCGCCGGCATTTCCGGGTTTTCCGGCGCGGGCGGCGGGCATGGCACCGCCGGCGCCCATGTCCCGGATGCGGGCACGGTGCTGGGCGCGCTGGACCGCGCGCCCGACCGGCGCGGCGCGCTGCGGGCGGGGATCGCCGCGCTGGCGCTGTGGCTGGTCCCGGTGGCGGCGCTGGCGCTGGCCTTGCCGGGCAGCGTCTGGGCCGAGATCGCGCTGTTCTTTTCCAAGCTCGCCGTCGTCACCTTCGGCGGCGCCTATGCGGTGCTGGCCTATGTCGCGCAAGAGGCGGTGGGCCGCTATGGCTGGCTCGCGCCCGGAGAGATGCTGGACGGGCTGGGGCTGGCCGAGACGACGCCCGGCCCGCTGATCATGGTGGTGCAGTTCGTGGGCTTCCTCGCCGCCTTCCGCGAGGGCGGGAGCCTGGCCGCGGGCATCGCCGGGGCGGCGCTGACGACCTGGGTGACCTTCGCGCCGTGCTTCGCGTGGATCTTCCTCGGCGCGCCGTGGATCGAAAGGCTGCGGGCGAACCGGGGGCTGGCGGCGGCGCTGGCCGCGGTGACCGCGGCGGTGGTCGGCGTGATCGCCAATCTCGCGCTGTGGTTCGGCTGGCACTTCGTGATGCCGGGCGGGCGGCCCGACCCGTGGGCGCTGGCGCTGGCGGGGCTCGCGCTGGGGTTGGTCCTGGGCTTGCGCTGGGGGGTGATGTCGGTGCTGGCGCTGTGCGCGGCACTGGGCGCCGGCCTGCGGCTGGCGGGGCTCGCCTGAGGCGACCGCGAAACGGGGTCGAGGCATGATCCCCCGGCCCCGAGAGGCTCAGTGGCTGTCTGCGGCTGCACCGGCGCGGCGCAACTCGTCCTCGTCCACGTGGCGGGCGCCGTTGAAGAACCAGTTCAGCAGCACCGCGCCGACCGCGGCCAGCAGGATGCCGGAATGGGTCAGCACCTTGGTCGATTTCGGCAGCCACTGGTCGAAGTCGCCCGCGATCATCGGGATCATCCCCAGCCCCAGCGAGATCGCCACGATGAACAGGTTGTGCCGGTTCGACGCGAAGTCGACCCGACTCAGGATGCGCACCCCGGTCGCGGCGACCATGCCGAACATCACCAGCCCGGCGCCGCCCAGCACGACCGTCGGCAGCGCCTCGACCAGCGCGCCCATCTTGGGGATCAGCCCCAGCACGATCATGATGACCCCGCCCATCACGCAGACGAAGCGAGAGCGGACTCCGGTCACCCCGACCAGCCCCACGTTCTGCGAGAACGAGGTGTAGGGGAAGGTGTTGAAGACGCCGCCCAGCAGCGTGCCGACCCCGTCGGCGCGCAGCCCCGCGGCCAGCCGGCGCTGATCAACCCGCTGGCCGACGATGTCGCCAAGCGCCAGGAACATTCCGGTCGATTCGATCATCACTACCAGCATGACAAGCGTCATGGTCAGGATCATCACCGGGTCAAAGGTGGGCATCCCGAAATGGAACGGCCGGATCGGCGCGAACCACGCCGCCGAGGCGACCTTTTCGAAATGCATCATGCCCATCGCCGCGGCGATCACGCCGCCCACGAGGATGCCGACCAGCACCGCGATGTTGGACAGGAAGCCCCGGGCATATCGCGCGATCAGCAGGATCGTGCCCAGCACGATCGCCGCGATCAGCATGTTGCCGGGCGCCGCGTAAAGCGGGTTCGGCACCGCCGGCGCCAGCTTGACCCCCAGCGGCGCGGTGCCGGCCGCGACCTGGGCGTCCAGCCAGGCCTGCATCGCCGGATCGACCAGCCTGGGCGCCGTCGGCCCCTGCTGCAGCCCGAAGATCCAGTTGATGCCGATCGGCATCAGCGAAATCCCGATGGTCAGGATCACCGTTCCGGTCACCACCGGCGGGAAGAACCGCAGCATCCGGCTGACCAGCGGCGCAAGGAAGATCGAGATGATCCCCGCCCCGATCACCGCGCCGAACAGCGCCCGGGCGCCGATCTCGCCCGGTGTGGCGTTGGCGATGGCGACCATCGGGCCCACGGCCGCGAAGGTCACGCCCATCATCACCGGCAGCCGCACGCCCAGCCAGGCGCCCGCGCCCAGCGACTGGATGATCGAGGCGATGCCGCAGACGAACAGGTCGGCCGAGATCAGGAAGGCCACGTCCTCGGGCGTCAGCTTCAGCGCCCGGCCGACGATCAGCGGCACCGCGATGGCGCCGGCATACATCACCAGGACGTGCTGGAGCCCAAGCGCGAACAGCCGTGGCGCGGGCAGGATGGCATCGACAGGATCGATGGGAGGGTTGGTCGTCACGTGGGTCATCTTGTCCCTTTCTTTCGCTCACGCGAGGCGAGGCGCGATTTTTTGTCCGACAGGTTGTGCGCCTTGCGCCGGACGACTAAGCGTTTTTCGCCGCCTTTCCACGATACGGAGTGCCGGGGCGGTTTCCCTCGCGGCTTCCCGAGCGGGCGGATTGCACCCTGCCCGTGTTTGCGCCAGCCTGCCCCTGCCATGACCGAACGCCGCTCTGCCACCCGCGCCGGGGACGAGACCGCCGCCCGCCCCCGCGCGGGCCGGCCGCGCTCGGCCGAGGGCCGGCCGGGCGGGTCCGCCGCTGTGGACCGGGCGCTGGCGGTGCTGGACACGCTGGCCGCCGCCGACGGGCTGACCCTGTCCGATCTGGCGCGGCGGTTGCAGCTGGCGCCCTCGACCACCCACCGCCTGCTGACGGCGCTGGCTGCGCGGCGGCTGGCCGAGGTCGATCCGGCGACACAAGGCTGGGCGATCGGCCCGGCCGCGGTGCGGCTGGGGGCGGCCTTCCTGCGCCGCGGCGGGCTGGCCGAGCGCGCCCGCCCGATCCTCGACCGCCTCGCCGCGGACAGCGGCGAAACCGCGGCGCTGGTGGTCCCTGACGGCGAGACGGCGCTGGTGGTGGCCGAGGCGCCGGGTCCGGCGGGGCTGCGCGTGGTGCTGCCGCCCGGCACCCGCCTGCCGCTGCATGCGAGCGCCGGCGGCAAGGCGCTGATCGCCCATATGCCCTTGGCCCGGGTGCGCAGCCTGCTGGGCCGCGGCGCCCTGCCGCGGCTGACCGAGCGCACCCTGACCGACCAGGGCGAGCTGACCGCCGATCTTGCGACCTTGCGTCACGCCGGCTGGCTGAGCGAGCGTGACGAGTGCGCCCCCGGCCAGTCGGCGCTGGCCGCGCCGGTCTTTGGCGGGCTGGACGACCCGGTCGCCGCGCTGCTGATCGCAGCCCCGACGCTGCGGCTGGACGCGGTGGCGCTGGCGGCTCTGGGTCCGGTCGTGGCAGCCGCCGCGGCCGAGCTGGGCGCGGCGGTGGTGGGGCGGCGAGGCGCTGACCCTGCGCCCGCCGGCGCTGCCGATGGGCCGCGCGCAGGTGGTGCCGCCGCCCGGCGCCTTCCTGCAGGCGACGGCCGGGGGCGGAGCGGCGCTGGG
>NZ_JRKS01000034.1 GCF_000763805.1 Paracoccus sphaerophysae
CCCTGCACGAATGCCGTGTTCGATGCGCTTCGCAAGATGAAGACCATGCGCCAGATCGAGGCGGCTGAACTGCTGGTCAACGCGAACAACTACTCCGTCGCCTACGTGAACGCGATCCTTGCGGGAACGCCACAGGCCCAACTGGTCGAGTCCTCCAAACCGAAGAAGGTCAAGGGCATCACCCCCGAGGCCATGGCCCGCATGGAGCAGGAACTGGCCCGTCTGCAGGAGGGGATCGCCTCGATCCAGGACACCTACGGCCAAGACCACCTGCATCTGACCGTGATCAAGGGCTATGTCGGCAAGCTGCTCGGGAACGCCCGGGTCGTACGCTACCTGACGCAGAACCATCCCGAGTTCCTCGGCGAGTTCCAGACGATCACCGAGATCACGCCGGCCGAGGCCGCCGACGCCGAGTAGCCGCTCGCGGCGAATGAAGGGGACCCGGACCCGATAAGCGCGGGGACCGCGGGAGACGCCGGACTATGGGCCGGATCGAGCGCGGCGGTGGGGATGGCGGCGAACCCGCTCGGAGCCCACCAGGCCGGCTCGAGTTTTCGCCGGCCGCGCGGCCGCGCATCATGTGGCTGCGTTCAATTCGGGGCGTGTCGGAGGCGAGGCCACTCCGGCACGCCCGTTTCTTGCCACACATGTAGGGGGCGATCCGCCTTGCGGCGCGCGCGGCTTCGCAACTATCTGACTTGCCTCGTACTTTCTTTCACGCCTTCGTTTGGACGCAACCATGTAGAGTTGCTCAGATGGAGGACAAAATGAAACGGAACTGCATGACCCAGAAAGAACTCGCGGACCGTTGGACCATCTCGCACCGCACCCTGGAGCGGTGGCGGTGGGCTGGCGAAGGCCCGGCGTACATGAAGCTTGGCGGACGCGTCGTGTACCGCGTCAGCGACATCGAGGCATTCGAAAAGGCGGTCATTCAATCGACGGCTGAACAGCAGATCTCGGCGTCCTGACGCCATTCCCGACCATCCCGCCGCAAGTCACGCGCCAAAGCTCTGATTTGCGGCGCATTTCGATTGCGCCACCTTCCCGGCCCGGTTAGCTTCGGCTCAGGCCCAGTAAATGGGCGCGCATAGTTAGCGTGCGCATCGCCCGAGCCGGGAGAGCGTGATGGAGAGCGACAGGTCGGAACTTCGCTGGGGCGTCGAGCAGCGCCTCGAGTTCATAGAGTTCCGCCTGTTCTGGGAGGGACATGTGAACCGCAGCGATCTGATGGACCAGTTCGGGGTCTCGGTGAACCAGGCGTCCACCGACCTGAACCGCTACATCGGATTCGCGCCGGACAACATGGTCTACGACAAGAGCGCGCGGACCTATGTTCGCGGCTCCGAGTTCAAGCCGCAGTTCCTCGAACCCGACGCCAGCCGCTATCTCGCGCAGCTGCGGTCGGTCGCTGACGGGATCCTCGACCGCGAGGACTCCTGGATTGCCGATCTCCCACCCTACGCCTCGGCTCCGACCCCGGTGCGCGGCGTCAATCCGGTAACGCTCCGCTCCGTGGTAGGCGCCATCCGTCGCTCCGAGGCGATCGAGGTGAAGTACCAGTCTCTGTCCGGCCCGGACCCGCGCTGGAGGTGGATTGCGCCCCACGCCATCGCTTTCGACGGCTTCCGCTGGCACACGCGGGCGTTCTGCCTGACCGACGATTGCTTCAAGGACTTCCTGCTCTCACGGATCCTCGACATCCGCGGATCTCGGGAGAGCGAAACGTCGGCCGACGAAGATCGTGACTGGCATTCCGAGGTCACCCTGGAGATCGGTCCCCACCCTGACCTCTCGGAGACTCAGGCTAAGGTCATCGCACTCGACTACGGGATGCGGGGCGGCAAGGCGAAGATCAAGGTCAGGCGCGCGCTACTCTATTACGCTTTAAAGCGCCTCGGTCTCGACACTGATCCGGGCGCACGCACACCTCAAAACCAACAAATCGTCCTGATAAATCGTGTCGATGTAATGGCAGCTATACCCAGCGGTTAGAAAAGCGGCAGTCGACTAAGCAGGGAACGGCGGCTTGGCGCCACGAAATATAAGCAGTGAGGATAGGGGGCTTCGGCGGATGACGAACTCGGAAAACCAAAACAATGGACTTTTGTCCCTCTATGATAGCTGCACGCCTCGTGCCGACATTGTTAAAGGGACTTTCAACCCAGAGCTTTTCACCGCGAGCCTGAACCAGGTGATGGATAGCTATGCAGGGCAGAAGGTTGCGGAGACCCCCTACACGGATGCCACCGTTTTCTTCGGAGAGGCTACATACCCCACGAGTGGGATGCGCGACCTGTTGTCCACCGTCCTTCTGAGGGTCGCTGGAGACACGACCGCGAGCGCAATCACGCGCCTTGAGACCGGTTTTGGCGGCGGGAAGACCCACTCCCTGATCGGGCTGGTCCACTGCGCCAAGCGTGGGACGGAGATTCGCGACCTGGTTAACCCCCTCTTCCCAGACTTGCCGCTGCCCGCGCCGGGCACCGTCGACGTCGTGGCGATCGCGGGAGACGTACTCTCCGTGAACAAGCCGTCTGGTGCCGCGCTCATCCCCCACACCCTCTGGGGCGAGCTTGCAATGCAGGTGGGGGGTGAGACGCTCTACAGAGATTTGGAAGGAGATGCCACCTCGGTTGCAGCGCCCGGCAAGGACTTCTTCAAACGGGTACTCGACGGGCGCAAGGTGATCATCCTGATCGACGAGCTTGCACAGTACGTCGCCCGGTTCGAGGCAGCGCATCCGGGAAAGGGCGCAACACAAGTCGCCGCCTTTCTAATGTCATTGTCGACCTTTGCCCGGTCCGCATCCGGCATCGCGGTCGTGATCTCCCTTGCCAGCTCATCGGACGCTTTCGCCCGCCAGAGCGAGAGTCTTGGCTCCGAACTCACACGGATCACAGGGTCCGAGGTCGCCCCGGAGGAGGCCGCGCAGCGGGCCGCGCGCGCCGTCGGTGAGACCGAGAGCGTCGTGGCGCGTGATGCGCTCCCAATTAAGCCAGTCCCTCAGAGCGAGCTTGCTCGGGTTCTCGCCCGCCGCCTTTTTTCGCATATCGATCCCGAGGCGGCAAAAAGGGCCGCGGATGCCTATGCCGCCCTTTACGCCAGCTCACCGGCCGACCTGCCTTCGGAGGCGAAACAGACCGACTACGCGGACCGGATCCGGGCTAGCTACCCCTTCCACCCGACTTTCCTGCGGTTCCTGAACGAAAAGCTCGCCTCGATCGAAACGTTCCAAGGCACTCGCGGGGTTCTGCGGGTGATGACGCTTGCGATCAGGCTCCTCTGGCAGAAGCGACCGAACGCCCCAATGATCCATGTGGGGCATCTCGACTTCTCGGACCGGCTGATGGCGGACGAGATCGTGGGGAGCCGTCTCAAAGCGGGCGACATGCAGATCGTCCTCAACACCGACGTCGGGGGGCCTCAGTCAGATGCGCTCGCCTCGAACCGGAGCCGGGCTCAGATGCGCGATGCCGCCAACCCGCTCCCGTCCGGGGTTCCATACCACGAGATGACCTGGCGCGTAGTTCTGGTGAACAGCCTAGTTGGCCGGGCCGGTGGGGTGTCCAGCAACCTTTTTGGGATCAACGAGGCAGACGCCCTCCTCTCCGTGCTGATGCCGGGCCTCCCGGCAACCGCTGTGAAAACCGCCCTCGAGGCGATCCAGAAGCACGCCTACTACCTGCGCGAGGACGGAGGGAAGTTCTTTGCGAACACCGACCCGACCATCAACCGGGCCCTCAGCGACATCCGTGAGGGGGTGAAGCGGGATGACGCTTTGCGGCTAATTCTCGAGGCCTCTCGGAAGGTGATCACGAACCAGAACGGGATCTTCGAGGTTCGAGAAGACGTGACCGCCCCACAAGACATGGCGGAGTCCCCCCGTCGCCCCTCGATCGGGATCGTTCGGGTCGACGCCCCACGTCTCGTTGTAGATGATTTCATTCAGACACTTGGGAACGGGCAGCCGAGGATATCTCAGAACCATGTGGCGCTTCTGATCCCGAACACTGTCGCAACAGACCGGGACAGTGACGGGATGTTCGGAGACCAGCGGGCGCAACAGAGCCTAGACAGGCTCCTTGAGCTGGCACGAGATGTCCGGGCGATGGAGAAGCTCGCCGCAGATCCCGGTGCCTATGGGCTCACGCTCCGGCAACTTGATGACGATTTCCAAGGTCGCCGAGCGCGGGCCCGAAACGACCTGAACGTTGCGGTAAGCAAGAGCTACACCCGGCTCGTCTATCCGGGGTCCGACGGCATCGCGATCCGAGAGATCCGGGTAGCTGGCGGTGAAGGGGGCGCCCCGGTTGCCGAGCAGGTCAAAGAGATCTTGCGAAAGGACGGAGAGGTAATCGAGACGGATCGGGCAGCCACCATGGAGATCGTTCGTGGCCTCTCCCAGCTCTTCTTCGGCCTTGGCGGGGATACGCCAACTGTCAATGGGATCCGGGACGCGTTCGCGCAGCAGCGGCGCTGGCCAATCCTGGAGAACCCAAGCGTCTTGAACCGCGTCATCTCCGCGGGCGTCGAGCGAGGGGTCTGGTGTTTGTTCCGCTTCACCGACGCCAAGAGCGATCGGCCTGACGAGATTTATGATGCGCAAAACCAGGTCCCGCTGAACGTCGATCTCTCTGCCGATGGGTGGTCTATCATTCAGGTGGCGAAGGCCCGAGCCCGCGGCTGGATCAAAGGGGAGAAGCCGTCCGAAGACAAGATCAGGGAATGGGCCGCAGAGGTGGCGCGGCAAGCCGCTGAAACCCGCGTCTCCGACATCGTAGAGAAGGTCAAAGAGAAATCCGAGGCCGTGACAGACGCGGACGTCCTGAACGTTATCCCCAAGGTGATCGCGCAGGACCGATACCTCATTCACGATGGCGAGCCGACGCAGCAAGAAAAGCCAAACGGCTTTCGTGAAGGTGTCGAAGCGACCATCCGTCCCCCGCGCCCTGATGATGTGCTGATTGTCCGGGCTGAAGCTGCGAGGCGCGGCTGGCTCGCGAGCGCGCCCCAGACCCTTCTGATCGAAGAAGAAGGAGACGCACCGAGGGTTCTTCTGCCTTTGGTCAAGCGTCTCGGTCGTGTGGGGGCCAATGGCACTAAATCGACAGTGGATGACCTCAGGGTCCAGGCCCTCAAGGTTCCCGGAGGAGCATCGATCGATCTCAAGATTTCAGGTGCAACACCAGAAAGCCTGAAAGCACTGGATGAGTTGTTCGAAACCCTTATGACGGTTGGCCGGGTCGATGCCGACACATTTGCGTCGATCGAAATTGAACATCCGGATGATGAGTGCGCCTTGGTGGCAGAGCTCAAGAAAGGCGCTGAATGACGGCCAAGAAAGGGCGTCCGCACAGACATGCGGAACTCTACAAGGCGCTGCACGAGGGGCACCTCTCCGCGGCGCCCTTCGCGTTGCGGATCACGCGTCACAACGACGTGCCTCCGCCGGTCCTCGTGATCAAGGAGCGGCGGGCCCGTGACGGGGACGAGGGGGATGCGCGGACAGGACATCTTCAGGACCGCGGCCGCCTGCACGGGGACAGTCTCCGCCGTCTCCTGCCGGTCGTCCGAGCGATCGCGTCCCGAGCCCGCAACGAGAATGACGTTCCGCTGGAGGTCGACGCCTTCCTGTCCGAGGAGGGAATGCGCACGCAACGGACCCTTGTCTTGGATGAGGAGGCCGGGGCGAAACTCGGGATCATCTTCAAGCTGCAGGAGCGTCTGAACGACCTTGACCGCTCGGAGCTCCTGTCGCGCCGGGTCGCAACCTTCTCCCGCGAAGAGGCCGTCTATTGGTTCTCCCGCATCACCCACTACGGAACGGTCGCGAACCGCTGGGCCGTATCCGGCCTGAGGGTGATGCTCTGCGGACAGGGAAGTGGTCAGGACGCCGAGGTCACAGCGATGCTCGATAAGCTGCGCTCGCGTCAATAATTTGGAAAGAGGGAATGGTATGAAGGATTTGTCGAACGACCTGCGGCTCATGGAGAGCGGCTTCCCTTGCCACCAGGTGGGCGCGGAAACGCAACGAGAGCGCGGATCCAGCTCGGCCCTGCCACCCCTCTACTTCCTCCATGTCTGGTGGGCGCGCCGTCCCCTGATCCCGTCCCGAGCCGCTATCCAGGCGTCCCTCCTCGGGTCCGATGCCGATCCAGACGCCTTCGTCCGGGACCTCGGGATCATGAAGAAGGTCGCGATCGTCGGCGACCAGGAATGGACCCTCGTCGGGAAACCGCTGGCGCATGTGCACCGGACCGCTTCAGGCGAGTCCCTTCTTCTCGACGAGAAGGGAATGAAGTTCCTCGAGGCGGAGGTCAAACGGCGCGCGCGCAACCGGGACACCATCGACCGGCTGACCTCCTATGATCCGGCCTTCTCTCGTGATCCCGTCGTGACACGCTGGGCGCAGGACTCTGTCGCGTTTCGGCTGCCGCTCCCGCCGGAAGGCACTCGGCTCCGCGTTGAAGACCGCGCGGCCGACCCGGCGCATGTCAATGACCGTGTCGTCTTCGCCAAGCTCGACCGAGTGAAGAAGGCGCTGGGCGAGACCATCCGGTGGGATCCGGAGGACCTTTACGCTTACGACCGCGCCTATGCGAACTCTCCGGAATACCGGCCGACCGGGCTGACGATTCTGGACGCGACTGCCGGCGGAGGCAGCATCCCATTCGAGGCGCTGCGCCTCGGACACACCGTGATCGCCAACGAGCTGAACCCGGTCGCGACGACGATCCTTCACGCGACGCTCGATTTCCCGGCCCGGTTCGGCCCCGAGCTGCTGGATGATATTAAGGAATGGGGCGACCGGCTCGTGTCTGAGGTCGAAGCAGAGATGCTCGACGTCACGCCCCGCTCCCCGTTGCCGGAGGCCGAGCGTCAGAAGCTGGAGCGGGTCGTGCGCGGAGATCCGGAGCTGATGCTTCTCTACGGCCAGACAGAGTATGACCAGAACGGGATCCTTTACTGCCGCATGGTCAAGTGTCCGTCCTGCGGGGGGGAGGCGCCGCTCCTCAACAGCTTCTGGCTGCTCAAGGTTCCGGGTGACCAGTGGGGGGTTCGAGTTATTCCCAATAAGGACGGAACTGTCGATTTCGGTGTGTATGAGATTTCGGGGGGTCGAGGCCCTAATGGGGAAAACCCCGAAGACTCGACGGTTGCCCGAGGTGTCGGTCAGTGCGTCCATTGTCGCCAGGCGATCTCTGGCGACGAGATCAAGGCGCAGGCGCGCGGTGAAAGCCGACATGGAAGCTGGTGGGATCGTGTTTACGCGGTCCACGCTGCTCGTTTCGAGCCCAAAATGGACGCCCGAGGTCGTCCTCAGAGATATGCCACAGGCGAGCGCGCGGGAGAGATCAAAACCGGGAAGGTGAAGTTCTTCCGCACGCCGACAGAACAAGATGAGGCCGCACTGGCGGAAGCGAAACGACGTCTGGATAAGAACTGGGCTCGATGGGAACGCGAAGATCTGATTCCCACGGAAGCCTTTCCAGACGGTAACGACATGCGTCCCGTCACCTACGGCATGCCGAGATGGTGCGACATGTTCGCGCCTCGTCAGCTCCTCGGACACCTTACGCTTGTTGAAAAGCTCCGCGACTTGCAGTCCGAGATCCGGGGCGCACTTGGCGAGGTCCGCGGAAACGCTGTCATCACCTACCTTCAGTTCATGGTCGACAAGTTCGTCGACTACAACAGCCGCCAGACCCGATGGGAGTTCACCCGTGGCGTGGTTAAAGGCACATTCGGTCGGCATGACTACTCGCTGAAATGGACCTATGGCGAGATGCCCTATGCTGGTCCTGCGAGCGGGCTGCGGTGGGCCCTTTCGCAAGTTCTTGATGCCTACCAAGGCATCTCGCAGCTTGCCGTTTCGGTCCATGAGGCCCAGGGAAAAGATCTGCCCTTGAAGATCATTAACGGGTCCGCGGGAAATATGTCCGAGGTTGCGACCGGCTCCGTCGACCTCGTCTGTTTCGACCCGCCCTATTACGACAACGTCCAATACGGGGAGCTGTCGGACTTCTACTATGTCTGGCAGAAGCGCGGCCTGCGTGACGTCTTTCCCGGCTTGTTCTCTCGCCGTCATGTCAACAAGAAGGACGAGGCGGTCGCCAACCCCGCCCGGGACGGGTCTGCCGCGAACGCAAAGGCCGCTTATGAGCGGATGATGGGTGAGATCTTCGCTGAGTGCCGCCGAGTCCTCAGTGACGACGGCGTCATGACTCTGATGTTCACCCATAAAAAGCAGGAAGCGTGGGAGACCCTGACCCGGTCCCTGATCGAGTCAGGCTGGGTCATCACGGCCTGCATGCCGGTGGAATCCGAATCCGGATACTCGACCCACCAGATGAACATGGCCTCCGCTGCGTCGACCATCTTCATCACCTGCCGCAAGCGGATCGACGAGGACGGGGAACCGGCCGCCTGGCAGGGAATCGGCGGGACCGGGGTCGCCGCCCGCATCCGCGCGGCAGTTCGGGACGGCCTGGCCGAGTTCGACCGTCTGAACCTCAGCCCGGTCGACGAGATGATCGCCAGCTTCGGGCGGGCGCTTCAGGTCCTGTCCGAGCGCTGGCCGGTGTATGACGGGGACGACGTGGTGTCGCCCGTTCAAGCGATGACCGCCGCCAGCGCCGTCGTGGCTGCCCACCAGATCACCCGGATCACGGAGGGGCGCCTGACGGTCGAGGAGCTGGACACGGAGACCGGCGTGGCGCTCACCATCCTCGGCGCTTTCGGAACGGCCGAGTTCGCCTTCGATGACGCACGGAACCTCGCGAACGCTCTCAACGTCGCGATCGAGGGGAAGAGCGGGAACTATACCGTCGCGGATCGCAGGGTGGGCCTCGCGACCCAGCAGCCCGGTGCGACCTATGCCGCGCCCCTCGTTAAGTCGGGTTCGAAGGTACGCCTCGCGGCACCGGAAGAGCGGGCCCCTGCGCGCCTTGAGAAACCCCAGACTGCTTGGGACCGGCTTCACGGTCTGATCACCGCCTATCGAAAGGGGGAAGACGTCCTCGTCCGGGCCTACTTCGAGAAGCATTGTCTGCCGCAGGCGCAACTGCTGCGAGACCTGCTGGAAGTTTACAGGGCCGAGATCGGTGATGAGCGACTCCAGAAAGAGGTCGACTGGGTACGCTTTGCCCTTGAGAGCTTCGGGGGCGCGCAGTGAAAGAAGCAGCCGGCGCGAACGAGACGCCGGCGTCCTTCCGGGACGTCGAGTGGCGGGACGAGTACCGGACGTCAGAGATCCGGCCCGGCGAGCCCGCGACCGATATCCTGAAGGAGTTCTATATCCCGGCCTTGGAGCGGTCGGTCCGCTATGACCGCGTCGCCGGGTACTTCCGGTCCTCGTCCCTCGCAGCCGCCTCTCAGGGGTTCACCGCCTTCGCTCGCAACGGGGCGAAGGCCCGCTTCATGGTCGGTTGCGATCTGGACGCGGAGGACGTGAAGGCGGCGCTGAGGGGTGCTGATGAGGCGCTTGTCGCACATCTGACGGCCGCCCTTGAGAATGACGGGTCCTGGAGCGCGGAGACGGTCCGGGGCGTCGACCTGTTCGCCTATTTGGTCTCCAAGGGGCTCCTCGAGGTGAAGGTGGCCTTTCGGGTTCACAAGGGAACCGGCGATCCGCTCTCCGTCGAGTCCACGGCCGACGGGTACGTTCACGAGAAATGGGCCGTGTTCGTGGACGGAGAGGGAAACGTGATCCGGATCGACGGGTCCCTCAACGAGTCTAAGACGGCCCTGTCGATCAACGCCGAGAACATCCTGCTGCACTGTTCGTGGTGGGATGAGCGGAGCCGTCGCCAGACTGGGAAAGCCCTGAAAGACTTCGATCACCTCTGGCGTCATGGGAGCGAGGGGATCCGCGTCATGGCTTTGCCAGAGGCGGTCCAGGCGCGTTTGATCCGAATGGGACAGGACGTGATCGAGCCGAAGGAGATCGACGGGACGGAGGCACCCCCTCCGCCGAAGGATCAGGAAAGCCCATTCGCCGCGCTCGCCCCTGTCGATTATCTCCGGTGGCGCCTCATCAAGGACGGGCCGCGCTTGCCGGGCGGGCGGTTCGTCGGCATCGAGACCGCACCGGTTGTCCCCTGGCCGCACCAGGCCTTCGTCGCCCGCCGCCTGGTCACTTCCTGGCCGCACAGCTTCCTGATGTGCGACGAGGTGGGGCTCGGGAAAACGATCGAGGCGGGCCTAGCGATCCGGTCCCTTACCCTGTCTGGCATCGCCTCGAGGGTGCTGATCGCCTCTCCCGCCTCGCTGACACGACAATGGCAGCGCGAGATGAAGTCGAAGTTTCTGCTCGACTTCGCCCGGACGGCCCCGCGGGGGCGAATGAGCCATGAGCGCCTGGATGAGGACTCGACCCCGTTCGAAGTTTCCGAAGGGGGCCTTCTCGCCCCGGACCTGGTGATCGCCTCGACCGGCTTGCTAACGCACAGGACTAGGCGCGGCGAGGTCCGGGGTGCCAAGGGCTGGGATATTTCCCTCGTGGACGAGGCCCACTATGCGCGTGCGGTCCACCGGCAGAACCAGCTCTACTCACTCATAGATGAGGTGATCCGCCCGAAAGCCCGCGCCCTTCTGCTCGCGACAGCAACCCCAATGCAGCTCGCGATGCAGGAGGCATTCGACCTGATGCGGCTCACCGGACGGGTCGGGAGCTTCGGGCTCGATGACGACATCTCGCGACAGTATTACGAGGCGGTTCAGGAGTTCGTTCGGGGCCGTGGCCGGATCTCCGAGGCGACACTGGAGTTCCTGCGCCGCGCGATTCTCGAGATCAAGCTGCTCGACCCGGAGTACTGGACATTCATTATGAGCGCTTACCGGTCGCCAGCAGATCAGCGGACCGTGGCTCGTTGGGTCGAGGAGGCGCGCCCATTCCCGGCCGGAGACTGGCGACTTATCGCCCGGGTTCTGCGCGCGGCCGCCCCGCTCTCGCGCGTCATGTTGCGCCACACCAGGGACCTGCTGCGGCTCTACCGAGACAGCGGAAAGCTGAACGCAAACTTGGCCGAAAGGCATGTGCGTCCCCTCGACCCGATCAACTTCTCCCCGACCGAGCGGCGCGTCTACGACGCGCTCGAGGCATACTGTCGGGATCTCGATGCCCGCGTTCGGGCCTCCGCCCGCCAGGAGGACCAGCGACGCGTCGCCTCCGTCGGCTTCTATCTAAGCTTCCTTAGGCTCCGTTTCGCTTCCAGCCTCCATGCGATCCGCAAGACGCTGGAGCGGCGGACAGAGAAGGTGAAAGCCACCCTTCGGGCTCATCAGCACGCCGGGTTCAATCCGACCGACGAGGAGCTGGAAGAAGCCGTATTCGAGGGCGATGATGAGGGGGACGAGGTCGCCGTCGATGCTCTGCTGGACGGGCGCACCGAATCCGACCTCCTTTGGGAGCAGGAGGCGCTTCGGGGTCTATTGGATCGCCTCGACGAGTTGGTCGGTGTGCCGTCAAAGCTCGACCGGCTCCTGTCCGAGTTGAACGCGCGGCGCCAAGGCAGCCGGTTTCGACAGACGGTCGTCTTCACTCGTTTTAAGGACACACTTGATCACTTGGTCGACGAGCTCCGCTCCCGGATGCCTAGCGCGCTGGTCGGCACCTTCTCCGGGGCGGGCGGCAGCCGTTACGACCCTGCCGCTGGAAAGATGATCAGCACCACACGACTCGAGATCACCCAAAGCTTCGTCCGCGGGGATATCGACGTCCTGCTGTGTACGGACGCCGCGGCTGAAGGGCTGAATCTCCAAACCGCAGACCTGCTGATAAACTTTGACCTTCCTTGGAACCCGGCGAAGGTGGAGCAGCGGATCGGGCGCATCGACCGGATCGGCCAGAAGTATCATGAGATCTTCGTCGCGAACTACGCCTACGCCGGGTCGGCGGAGGAGCGGGTCTACGGGCGGCTCCTTTCCCGTCTCGCGGAGGCGGGCCTGATAGTTGGCCCACAACAAATCGCACTGCTGCCGGTCACCGAGGCAGACTTCCGAGCCCTCGAGAACCCTAGTGTCTCGGCCGACGAGCTCCGGCGGATAGAGACAGAAGCGGCCGAACGGCTGCGTCGATCCAAAGCGGCGGCTGAGGCCCTCGAGATTCCGCCAAAGGAGCTGCAGGAGTTCTACCGGGCCTGGGAGCGGTCGGGCGACTTCGCCGCCCCGGTCTCGTTGGCGGACATTGATGTCGCGCTGACTTCCCTCGCAAAAGTGGCCCCGCATCTTCTCTCCGTGACCGAACATCCCGGCATCTTTGCGCTTCGTTACGAGGACGGACGAGTTTCTCATATCACCGCGTCACGGGAGCTTCTTGATCGGCCTCCGCCTGAGGTTCGGACTACGCTTGAGTTCGCGTCCTACGGCGCTCACGCCTTCGATCATCTCTTGGAACAGCTCCCGGATTTGCACGCAAGGTGGATGGCGCGTGTGAGTGTTTCCGGGGCACTCGGAGACAATAGGATCGAGAGAGTCGGCTTCTGTGTTGCCACCACGAACGGTCTGGTCAGTGCGCTACGGGTCGCTGACCTTAATGGGGTTGAGATTGATCAGAATGCCATGGTTCGAGAGGCCGACTCGACGCCGGTCGAAGCAGAGCTGGCAAAGGCGCTAGCGGAGGAGATCCGCGCCGTCGAGAAGGGTATCGATGACGTCAACGCGAACAGGCGCGCGTCCGCAGAGCAGCTGGTCCTATCCCACGAGATCGCTGCCGCATATCTGGAGACCGCAACCGGCGCAAACGACGCGGATGATTTGCACCGTCGTCTACGGGATGAACTGATACCGAACAGGCCCCACGGTCTCCTAGTCCGAATGCAGCCGGCTCGCCTCGCTCATCGGACACCGATGCTTTCTGAGACCTCATTTCGAGGGATTCCCGGCGATGAGGCCAACGTGCACATTTCGCCCCCGCAGCTAAAGGCAGCTGAAATCAAGATTGACGGGGTGATCCGAGAGATGCGGCGTCAGGGGGAAGAAATGTTTCGAGAAGAGGCAGCAGCTCGCCTGAGGCGCAAGGTGGCCAGACTCTGAATCGCTAATCCTTTCTCCTACCAATATCGACGGCCTGCAGCATCGCTTCAGCGATGCGCGATCGCCTCGAACTTGTGCTCGGGCATGTGAACGAATCCATCTTCGGGTCTTTGGGGTGCCATGGCAAGCCTCCCTCAGCCGATCTTGCAGCCCCAGAAGGACGTGTGATCGGCGGCGAAGTAGCCGTCCGCGACCCGGAAGTATCCTTGCAGCTCGACGGTATCGCCGGCCGTCAGCGGCACCATGGTCTGCAGCCAGATCGCGGTGGCGAGCGAGACGTGGGTGGCGGAGATTTCGCCTAGAGAGCCGCGGATTTCGGTCGTGCCGTTCAGCACCAGCCGAACGAGCCAGCCGGTCGGCGCGTCGGGCGCAGGATCGAGGGCCGGCGGCCTCGGCAGCGGCGACCGCCCCAGCAGCGCCAGCGCCTCATCCTCGGTCAGTCGGCGGATCGGCCGCGAGAAGTCCACCCGGCCCGTGCGATCCACGGACCAGACCGGGATCGTGCCGCCGGGATAGCGGCCATGGCGGAACAGATCGCGCTCCGCCTCCCGGCGGGGGATGATGGAGGCCGGTCGCCGCCAGTTCAGAAACGCGTCGGCGGCTGCAACGCGATTGCCGGCATTGAGGTGCCGGGTCAGCGCGGCCTTCGCGATGCCCCCGGTGTTGTAGTGAAAGCTGACCAGCGCATCGAACTCGTGCGGTGCCAGCGGCACCTTCACGGCACGCAGGACGGCTGTCTCGTAGCGCGCGAGGTCGGCGCGGAAGACCCGAAACGCCTCGCGGATCCCGGCATCGAGATCGGCGGGCATGCCGCGCGGCATGGTGGCCGGATGGGGCGGCCCGGCCGCGGTGGTGTGGCCGATGCCGAAGGTCCAGACCTGTTTCACATCGAGATAGGGCCCGGGCACGAGTCCTTCGTGCCGGACGAGGGCCAGAAGGCCCCGGTCGGTCATGTGCATGGGATTACCGGAGGAGCGAGAGGATCAGGATCAGAGCCGCGACGGCGAGGCCTACCGCCAGGGGGTGGCGGAAGGCCTGCCGGGGGTCGGTGGGTTCGCAGCGGAGGGCGCGCGCTAGGCGGAGAAGTTCATTCATCGCCGCCGCCTTCATTGGCGCGGCGCAGGCGGGCGAGCAGCATCTCGATGAAGGCTGGCCCGAAGACTCCCACGAGATAGGCGGCCGACCCGGCAGCGCCGCCCGCGGGGATCGCTTCGGGCGGAAGGCTGAGCCAGGCGGTGATCACGGCCATGGAGAGGCTGCCCATCCCGGCCGCGATCAGCCCGCCGAGCAGGATATGCCGCAGCGCATCGCGCAGCCGCATCTTCGTGGTCAGCGCGTTGGTGGCGCCGCCGAGCGCGCCCCAGGCAGCGAGGATCACGGCGGTCGAGGCTGCGAGCTCGCGCAGCACGGCCGCAACGAAGCTGCCGGTGTCGTTCATCGCCGGATCTCCAGAAGCGGAATGGAGGTGATCGAGCCGAGCCGCTCGAGGTCGAGCGTCACGTCGAGCACGTCGGTGTCGAAGCGGACCGGCACGTCGAACTCGAAGCCCGCGGTGATGGCGGTGCCAGCGCCCGGCGCGACGCTGAAGGTGACGACGCCGGTGGCGGTGTCGACCGACCAGCCGGAGGGCTGCTCGACCCCGGCGAGCGCAATGCGCACGATGCCCGCCACCGGCTTGGCGATGGCGCGCGACCAGGATTGCGCGCCGGAGGCGTAGCGCTTCACCAGCTGGAAGGCGGTCGTCGTGCCGTCGCCGGTGCCGATCGTCTGGTCGGTCGGCGAAGGTGTGCCAGAGGGAAGGCAGGACTTGTGGTCGCCCCAGTCCTTGAACCGGAAGCCATGTAGGCGACCGTTCCGCGCCTCGAAGAAGGCGACCACCGCCGCCAGATCGTCAGCGCGGCGGATGCCGTAGGCGACATCGTAGCGGCGGCGCGAGTTCGCCCAGCTGGCGTTGCGCTCCTCGTCGCCAGAGGCGAGCTCGACGATCTGCGTGCGCCGCTCCGGGCCGCCCCGCGCGCCCCGGCTGACGTTGTCGGGAAACCGGACCTCGTGAAACGCCATCACATGCCCCTCCGCCCGAGCGACACGGCGCGAGCGATATCTGCTGCAACCTGCGTCCGCGATTGACGGAAGCTCTCGGCGTCGCGGGCCATGATCGTGACGTTGACCCCGCCGCCCGCGCCGTAGCTCTGTGCCTCGCGCCGCGACAGCACCCGCTCGCCGCGTTGCAGGATTGCGGGCACCTCATCATGCCGAAGCCCGGCCATCCCGCCGGAATGCATCCGGGGCGCGGCGGCGAAGGCCATGGCCGGGACCATCCGCGAAGGTCCGGCCGATCCGACCATCCCGCCCGCATGCAGGACGTTGGCGAAGATGCCGCCCGCACCGGAGAACACGCCGGAGAGCGCATTGGCAATCGGTCCGAGGATGAACCGGCGCGCCGCGAGCTGGGCGAGATCGGCCAGCAGCGAGGTGACGAGATCGCGGAAGTTCAGCTTGCCGGTCTTCACGAACTGGCCCACGGCGTTCTCGGCCGACTGGAAGGCGCCGACGAGGCTCTGGCCGATATCGCCACCGATCTCGCGCGCCTTGCTGGCGTAGTCGGACAGCGCGGCGGTGACGGCCTGCCAGCCGGTGACAGCTGCTTCGGCCGCGGGCTCCGCCGCAGCGGCGGCAGTACCGGCCGCTGCGCCGGCACCCGTGGCGGCGCGTCCGGCATCGCCGAGCGCCGTCTCCAGCCGCTCGGCAGCACCAGTGGCATCGATCAGAGCGTCGGCACTGGCCTCGTCGGTACCGCGCACCGCGTCGCGCAGCGCTTGCCAGCTTTCGAGCGGCGCGCGGGCCCCTTCCGCAAGGTCGCGCGCGGCGCCGCGGTAAAGGTTCGCGGACTCGAGCGCCCGGTTCGCCGCCTCGGTCAGGCCGAGGTCGGGTGCGGTGAGCGGTTTGTCCTCGAAGGCCCGGTCGAACGCCGTCTGCGCGGCCGTCGTCGCGGCCGTTGCCGCGCCCTCGAAGCGGTTCTCGATCTCGCCGAGGTTGAGGTCGGGCACAAGCGAGATGCGGCGCTCCGACCCGAGCGCTTCCAGCCCCTGGTTGATGCCTCCGATGAAGCCGTTGATGCGCGAGACCACGCCGTTCAGCATCGCCTCGACGCCGTCGACCAGGCTGTTGGCCGCCTGGAATGCCAGATCGCCGATGGCGGCGGGCAGCAGACCCCAGATCGCCTTGATCGCCTCGTAGGCGCCTTCGAACGTATTCGCCGCGGTATTGCCGAAACCGACGACGCTCTCGATGGCGCTCTGCATGCCCGAGGCGGCATCCGCCTTCAGGTCGAAGAACATCGCCGTGGCGGCTGCGCCCGCCGCAGCGGCGCCCTTCCTGATCCGCTCCCAGACCTCGACGGCGAGGTCCTTCAGGAGCGACATCGCCTCACCGAACCCACCCGCGCCGGAGACGAGGCGGGTGAACTGGTAGACGAGCTCGCCCGCGCCGACGATCAGAGCCCCGATGCCGGTCCGGATCAGCGCGCCGCGCAGGACGACGAGCGCGGTGGCGAGGCCACGGACCGAGAGCGCCGCGGCGGCCATGCCAGCGACCCAGCGGCCCGCGAGGAACGCCGCGAAGGTCGCGGCATAGGTGATCAGGCGACCGATGTTGTCGAAGAGACCGCGGATCGCGATGCCGAGCGGGCCGGTGCGGCTGGCGACCGCCGCCAGGGCATCGGCAACGGCTTCAAGCGCGGGCGCGGCCGCCACAGCGAGCTGGTTCGACAGCCCGCGCCAGATCAGCCCGAGCCGTGAGATGGCATCGTTCGTCCGTTCGATCTGGTCGGCATCCTGCTCCGAGACGACGACACCGAAGGCGAGGACGTCCTCGGTCGCCTGGCGCAGCGTCGCGGTGTCGATCCGCGACATCGCGATGGAGCCTTCCTCGCCGAAGAGCTGGCCTGCCACGGCAGCGCGTTCGGCGGCGGGCACGAAGCTCTCGATGGCGGCGTTGATCGCGCCGACCCGCTGGTCCAGCGGCAAAGCGATCAGGTCGTTGGCGGAAAGCCCCAGCCGGTCCAGCGCATCGGCGGCGGGGCCACTCCCGGCGGCCGCCTGGCTGAGACGGCGCGTCAGATCCTTGGTGGCCTGCTCGATGCCGGACATCGACACGCCCGCCAACTCGCCCGCACGCTCCAGCGTTTGGATCGAGGCAACGGTCGTGCCGAGCGATTGAGCCAGCTTCGCCTGTGCATCGACGGTTTGCAGGCCGGACCGGATCATCGCTACGCCTGCAGCGGCAGCGGCTGCCACGGCCGCGGCGGCTGCGACCCGGACCCGCCGCGAGAAGGCCGCGAGTCGGGCGTTCGCCGCCTCCATTTCGCGGCTCAGCCGTCCAAAGCCTCGCGACCCGGCTTCGCCGACACCTTCCAGCTCGGCCCGCACCTGTCGCCCGCCGACCGCAGCAAGGCGGACGCTGACGCGTTTCTCGGCCATCGGTCAGACTCCTTGCTTTCGCCGTATAGGCGTCTTACGTTTATGCCATCGATCAAGTGAAGGTATGACCATGGCCGAGACCGCGACCCTGTCCTCGAAGTTCCAGATCTCGATTCCCAAGGCGATCCGGGCCGCCCAGCACTGGGAGGCCGGTCTGACCTTTGCCTTCACCCCGAAAGGCACGGGCGTCCTGCTTGTGCCGGTGCCGAAGCGGGAGGCGTTGAAGGGGCTCGCGCGCGGCGCGTCCGCCACCGATTATCGCGACCGGACGGAACGGTTCTGATGATCCTCGTCGACACGTCGGCTTGGATCGAGTGGCTCATCGGCTCGCCGACCGGCGAGAAGCTGTCCGAACATCTGCCCGAACAGGCCGAGTGGCTCGTCCCGACAATGGTCCAGCTCGAATTGGCGAAATGGCTGACGCGCGAGGTCGGCGAGGACAAGGCGGATCAGGTCATCGCCTTCACGCAGGTCTGCCATGTGGTGCCGCTCGACACCGAGATCGCGCTGGCGGCGGCGGAGGCGTGCCGGGAGCACAAGCTCGCTACTGCCGACGCGATCATCTTCGCAACCGCCCGCGCGCAGGGCGCGACGCTCCTGACCTGCGACGCACATTTCGAGGGACTGCCCGGCGTCACGCTGATCGAGAAGATCAAGGCCTGACCCCCGGGCCGCCATTCGCGCTCAGCTCCTCGTTCAGCTTCCGCACCATCACCGCTTCGGTGACGGGCAGCAGTTCGGCCATGGCGAGAGGCGGCACGCCGAGCGCGTCACCGAGCGCCAGCGCCGCCGACATGTCCCAGCCGATCACAGCGCCTGGCAGCACGCGAAGTTGGCCGCCGAGGCGGCCGACCAGGTCCCAGACCTGCCAACCCTCCGGCGTTTCCGGACGGTTCAACCGCGCCGGGCAGTCCGGGCAGGCGTGCGCGCAGACTTCGCAGTACCGCTCGCCCCCGCCGAAGGACCATTCGGCGAGAGCGCGGAGGCGTTTTTTTCCTGTTCCAGCAGCAGGCCCTTGGAGACGTAGGTCAGCTGGAACGCTTCGAAGATCGGCCAGACGTCGAGCAGCGCGTCGATGGCCTCCGGGCTCGGGTCGATGGGGTTGCCGTCGGCGTCGCCTATGCCTTCCCAGGCGAGCACCGCTCGTCGTGCCAGCGCCTTGGCGAAGGCGACAGCGCGCTCTTCGTCGGAGGCGTCCTCAGGCACAGCCTCGACAGCCGGATCGCTGCGCGTCGCCACCATCAGCGCGGTGGTCAGCGGGCGCAGCTGCACACGGACGCCGGGCGCGAGGTCATGGCAGCGCGGGGCGTTGGTCAGGTCGAGCGTCAGCATCGTCAATAAACCTCGATGTCGTTGATCAGGGTTGCGGTGCACATCCGGCCGACGACGCTGTCGCGCGCCGCCTGCCAGTCGAACGTCGCCTGCACGCCCTGCGGCCCGGAGATCTCGATGCGCGGGCGCGGCAGGTAGACGGCGTGCACCGTGAACGTGAAGCTCTCGCCCGAGGGCAGGACGTAGGCGAATTCCATCTCGCAAGGGTCGCCGTTGATGGCCTGCGTCACCAGCGTCTGGTCGGCGAAGCGGACCTCGATCCGACCGGTGAGCGCGGCGATGGACGGGTCCGCGCCGTCGATCCTGCCATCACTCCGGATCGTCTCGATCCGGTCGAGATTGTTGGCATAGGTGATCTCGGCCGAGACCACATTGCCGAGCGCCGTGCCATTGCGCGTGATCGACCCGTTGAAATGGCCGAAGCGCTTCAGCTCCAGCGCGGCAGGCGTTCCGGCGCCGGTGGTCGTGCCCACCGTCTCGCCCTGTGCAACCAGCCGCGCGGTTGCGGTCAGCAGGCCCGAACGCTGCATCTGCCAGGTGATCTGGTCGAGCACGCAGCCCGAATACATCGCGTAGCGCGGCACCTCCGGCATGCCGGTCTCGATCGACATGCTGGGCAGCGTCCAGGAGCCAGACTGGAACTCGTGGCTGTACGGGGCCTCCGCGCCCGTGGTCGTGGGCGAGCCGAAGGCCGCCTTCAGCCAGAAGCCGAAGGCCTCCGCGTCGAGCGGCACCACGACATCGCCGTCGGCCGTGACCGCGTCCTTGATCGGCGCCAGCGGATCGCGGCCGTACCCCAGCAGCTCCGAGTTCAACAGCGGCTGCTCGGCGCCGAGCGAGGTGCTGGCGAAGGGCATGCGGGTGTAGCCGCCAACAGGCGGCGTTCCATAGGTATTCTCGAAGGCAAGCGCCATCAGCGCCCGCGCCCCCTGGGCTCGTGCCATGGTGTTCTCCTCGGATTGTCGGGATCAGCCGAGCGGATCGGCCATGGAATAGTGCAGCACCACCGCGATCACGGCGGCCTTCAGGCTGGCCGCGCCCTGGACCGGAAGATCGACCGGCCTCGGCGCTTCCGCCTCGACCCAGTCGCAAAGCCCACCCAGCGTACGGTCGGTGGCGAGCGCGGTGCCTACGCTGGCGGTCAGAGTGTCGAAGACGGCGTCACGGCCGGCGCCCTGCACGACCGCCTCGATCTCGGCTTGATGCTGGTAGTGGTACCGCAGGGGCGACAGCGTGACCTCCGGCTCCCCCGGCTCGCCGTCGCGCAGGATCAGCAAGCCCTCGGCCGGCACGCGTTCGGGCAACACGTCACCCCGCAGCGCGGTGGCAGGCAGCGACGACAACCGCACGTGCAGCGCGGTCAGGATTCTTTCGCGGGGTGTGGGCATGGGTTCTTGCTATGTTGCAGATGCGGAGAAGGTCGGCTTCGAGCCCTTGGACCAATTCTGCGACCCGCACGAACGGCAGATGTCGTCTTGCGACCGTTACGGACCACCGGGTGGAATTTCATCTTCATCCAAGCGGTAGTTGCGGCACGCTTCGATGCCTTCGGCCACAATGTCGAGCAGCGCGTCCGCATCGCGCAGGAAATCCGCGATCCGCAGGCTGCTGATCTGGTAGCGGACGAAGCGCCCATCACGAATGCTGGTGACGAGGCCGCAATCCGACAGGCATCGCAGATGGTTGGAGACGTTAGGTTGCGTCAGGGCTGTCCGCCCGACGATCTCATGAACGACGAGCGGACCCTCCCGTAGGGTATCGAGGATCGCCAACCGGCTTGGGTCCGCGAGGCCACGAAACAGCTTCGCCCGGCGCTCCGTGGCTGTCGCAGCGGGATTGCGGTCGGTGGCAATCTGCTCCATATCATTGCTCGCTGATATATTTCTCGACCCACCTTATCAGGAGCGAAGCGAGCATGGCCAACCCCCAAAGCACCGGATCGGCCGCCGAGGTCGCATCCTTCCGCTACCGCGTCTCCGGCATGGATTGCGCCAAAGACGCGGCACAGATCGAGCGGGCCGCGCAATCTGCTGGCGTCGGGCCAGATGCGGTGAAGGTGTCTTCGGCCACCCACATCATGACCCTGAACGTTCCCGAAGGAAGCCTGCCCGAGATCGAGCGGGCCGTGGAGACGACAGGTTACGC
The DNA here is from genome assembly GCF_000763805.1 of Paracoccus sphaerophysae. Taxonomy (GTDB): domain Bacteria; phylum Pseudomonadota; class Alphaproteobacteria; order Rhodobacterales; family Rhodobacteraceae; genus Paracoccus; species Paracoccus sphaerophysae. Next base: position 20,997 of record NZ_JRKS01000034.1, read on the forward strand.
GTTCGACCGCATCGAGGGCGACGACGACGCGGAGCGGGGCGCGGCCCATCAGGACCCGGCCTATCGACGCGCCCTGTGGATCGTCGTGATCCTGAACGTCGGCTATGGCCTTGTTGAAATGGTCGGCGGTTTCATTGCCGGATCGCAGGCCGTGAAGGCGGATGCGCTCGACTTCATCGGCGACGGCCTCATCACCTTCCTGGGACTGCTGGCCATCGGTTGGAGCCTTGTCTGGCGGGCGCGATCCGCCCTGATCCAGGGTATCTTCCTCGGCATCCTCGGCCTCGGCGTCCTCGGGACAACGATCTGGGGGGTCTTCACGCAGGCAACTCCGGATGCGGGTTTGATGGGGCTGTTCGGCTTGATCGCGCTTGTGGTCAACGTTCTCGCAGTCCTGCCGCTGCTGCGGTTCCGCAAGGGTGACGCCAACATGCGGGCCGTGTGGCTGTTTTCTCGCAACGACGCCATTGGCAACGCAGCCGTGGTCGTTGCCGCCGGCCTCGTCGCATGGCTCGGTAGCGCCTGGCCCGACCTGATCGTGGCCTTCGGGGTCGCCGGACTCTTCCTGCATTCGTCCTGGTCCATCGTTCGCGACGCGAGGGCCGATCTGAGAACCGCCTGAGGCGGCTGCGCAGAAGCAGTCATTGAAGTCAGAGCGCCGAACGGCAGCGAATTCCGCATAGCGGCCATCACCGCATCTTGGCCTCCACCCAGTTCGCCACGATCAACCCCGGCACCGCCTCATGCGCCCGTGCCGCATCCCGTGCCAGGTCCAGCCGCTTCGGCAGCTTCACTTGCGGGACCAACAGGAAGATCGGAGCGGTGACTTTGCCGCGTCCGGTCTTCGAGCGTGACACCACGGCCTGACCCTTCGTGTTCAGCCGTCCCTCCGCCACTAGCAAGCTCGGACCTGTGCGGCGATAGACGAAGCGCAGGCGCAGACCGCGCCGCCGTTCCCATTCGCCGGGCGTTATCCTGCCGCCGCGCAGGGACTTGCCTGCGGCGGGCAGCGGGATCGCCAGCCAGAACCCGTTTTTCGAGCGGATCAGCGGCCCCGTGTCATGCGCGCCCACGATGACCGGAGCCTTGGACCAGACGAGAGCTGCCGCGTCCAGGCTCTCGCCCGACCTCGGGAAATTCTGGCTGCGGATCGAGTTGGCCAGCCGGGGCCCGAGCCCCGCGCCGGTGATCTGCAAACGCCAGGCGGTCTTCAACCCAGTTCCGGCCTCGCGCATGGCGGCTGTCACCGCGCGTTCGCCCGCCGCCACCTCCGCCGCCATCATCGCAACGATGTCTGGATCGATGTCGAGCTTCAGTTTCACGCGGGCCTCAGATCCACGGTCCAGACCAGCCGCTCGCGGTCGCGAACCGGCTCTCCCTGGATGAGGAAGGCGTCGCCGTCGATCTCGATGCGGTCGCCGGGGCGCGGGTTCGCCACCTCGGCGACACGCAGGTCGATCCGGGTGGTCTCGGACCACAGCCGCGCATCGCCGAAATCGCTGATCGCATCCGCGCGCCGGGCGACGGCACGCACCAGCACGGGCGCGCCGCCGTCGGCGATGTAGACCGCGTCCCGGCCGATATTGGGATCGGCAAAGAGCGCACCGACGGCGGCGGCGAAGGCGCTCATCAGAAGCTCGCGTTCAGCCGTACCCGGCCGATGGTGTCGCCGGCGCCGCTCGCCACCGCCTCGACAGCCACGCCGATGAGGGTGTTGTCGGTCGCGACCGTGGTGCAGCGCTTGTTGGTGTCGTCCCAATAGACCTTGGCGCCGACGGCCCAGGCCTGGGAGCCGACCTTTGTGATGTCGAAGATGCCGACGAGCGCGGTCTCGACCGCGTCGCCGAGGGCAGCCGCTCCGGCGGCGATGCCGAAGATGGAGCCCACGAGCAGGCCATCGCCCGAGGCGACGGCATAGGGCGCGGTCAGGGTGATGGTGTTGCCGGGCTGGACGTAGGTTTTCATCGCGAGGGTCCTTTCGGAAAAGCGAAGGGCGGCCCGATTGGACCGCCCGCCTGTCAGGGTTCTGCATGGGGTGCGGGTTACGCGCCCGGGTTCTTGTAGAGGCCGCGCCAGTCGATGGCCTTGGCGCCGAAGTCGAGGCGGCACTTGATCTCGACGCCATCGACGTCGAAGCCGTTGCGCGTCTCGATGTACGCGCCCTGCTGACCCTCGAGATAGGCGTACTCGATGGTGTCGATCTGGTTCGGGCTGGCCGCCAGATACCAGGCGGTCTCGCTGGCGGCGTCGAGCCGGGGCTCGCTGATCGGCGCCAGCGTGCGGATCGACTGCGGCACGACGCTGGAGGTCGCGGCGGGCACGAGGTTCTGGGCGACCAGCTGCTCGGCCTTTAGTTCCAACGAAGCGGGCACGATCAGGAAGGCAGGCCGGACGTTCAGCACCGTCTTCTTGTCGAGGCCGATCTGCTTGGCCATCGCCGCCCGCGCCGCGCCGACGCTGCTGACGTCGAGCGCCGCGCCGGTGCCCGCGAGGTTCTTGTGGGTGGTGTGGAACAGCGCGTTGCCGTCGGCCATGGACGGGTTGGCGGTGATGATGCCCCAGACCACGTCCGACTCCAGCTGGGCGATGGAGTTGCCGTACATCGCCGGGATGCGGGTGAAGGCGTCGAGATCGTCGTTGATCAGCGTCTGGCGGGTGATCGCGACCACCCGGCCATAGGTCTTGACCTTGTAGCTCTCCTTCGACTCTCCGAGCGTCCCGCGCTTGAACTCGCCGCTCTCCCCGACCTCAAGCAGCTGCGGCGCCTCACCGAGCTGGACCCGGTGCATCGCCTTGAAGTCGGTGGCGAGCACCTGGCGGCAGAACAGCATGAACGTCCGGGGATAGGCCTCGTAGGCCTGCCGCAGGGTCTTGTTGGTGACGGCCGACAGGATCTCTGGGAAGTCCGAGGTCGAGTGCAGCGCGCGCGTCGCCACCTCGTCGCGCGAAAGGCCCCGCGTGTTGACCCCGGCATTGCCGAGGCTTTCGCGGGCCAGTTCCAGCAGCGTCATGCCGCGGTACTGGCGGGCGGCGTCCTCCAGCTGGAACAGCGTCGGGCTGTAGCGGTGCAGCAGCGCGTTCGCCACCGCGTCGCGACGGGTGATGCGCTCGTCCCGACCACCGAGCGGCACGGAAACGTGCGGGAAGGTCCGGGTCTCGTCGGACTTGGCTGCGACCTGATCGAGGATCAGGCGGCGGCACTCGTCAACACTGACGCCGCGCTTCACCAGATCCTCGGCGAAGCCGCGCTCAAGGTTCAGGCGGCCCGCCAGATCGTAGATGGTGGAGACGCGATCGCGCTCGGCCTCGCGTGCGCGAGTGGCGACGGCTTCGGTGTCGGGCGTGGGAGTTGCCTGCGTCTTCGGCTGGCTGCGCTCGCTGGCCGCGACCTTCGGGTCGGGCGCAGCCGCTTTCGGCTCGGTCATGGTGGCGTCCTCGGTTTCGACCGGCTCGGTCGGCTGGGTGGTGGCGGGGGTTGCGGCGTCGCTCGCCGGGGTCTGGGTCTTGTCCGTCATCGGGGATGCTCCTTGCGGTGTGGGGGCGTCCCGGCGATGAAGGACGCAGTCGTGGTGTTCGCCCTTGGCGCGGAAACCGGCGGCGGGGTCGGCGCCGACCGGCACGGCTGAGACCTCGAACGGGGTCCAGTCGACCGCCCGCCAGAGCTCGCGGCCGCCATCGGGCTTGGAAATGTCGAACCGATGGACCTGATAGCCGATCGAGACCGCGCGGATGTGCCCGGCCTGGATGTCGCGCCAGATCGGCTCGACGTCGGCGCGCTCGCTGATCCGCACCTGTGCGATGCCGCGTCCGTTCTCGATGCGGGCGGAGCCGGGCACGACCGAGCCGATCACCGCGTCGAGCGTGTCGACCTCGTGCACCTTCAGGAAGGGCGCGCCCGCGTTCAGCCGGTCGAGGCGCACATGGGCGGGGTCGAGGCTCAGCTCCTCGTCATAGGGCTCGCCGAAGAAGCTCGCGCGGCGGACGCGGGCCCCGGCCGACCAGATCACCTCGACGGTGCGGGCCTCCGGGTCGACGCTGTTCGGCGCAAGCTCCGCCGACCGGCGCATGGCCGGCAGTTCGATCATCGTGTTCATGAGGTCAGTCCTGTTGGTCGGTCTGCGCCGGATCGGGGTCCGCGTCGGCGGCTGGGTCGTCGGTGTTTGGTTCGTCGGCGGCGGGATCATTCACCGGATCGCTGGCCTGCGCGCTGCCGGTCTTGGTCACCCGCCGCGGATCGCTGTCGAGAACCAGCCCCAGCGCGTCCAGTTTCGCATTGGTCGCCGCGATCTCGGCCAACACGGCGTCGGGGTTGCGGCCCTGTTTCGCGATCACCTCAGCCAGCGTCATGGTGCCGGAGCGGATCGACAGCAGGTTCGCCATCGCGTCCTTCTGCGGATCGACCGCCTCGAACTTCGGCGGCGACCACTCGACCGGCACGGTCGGCGACGGGATCTGGCCCGCCGCCCACGCGGCTTCCGTGAACCAGCGCCAGACCGGGGCGCAGAACATCGGGATGAAGAGCTGCCACTGCACTGCGTCGATCTGGCGGCGGAACTCGACGAGGCCCGCCCGGATCGAGGAATAGTTGACCTGGCTCAGGTCCCCCGTCAGCAGCTCGTAGGGCACCCGGAACCCGGCCGAGATCGTGTGCAGGCTCGCCCGCTTGTATTCGCCGTAGCCGCCGGTGGCCGAGGGCTGGTTGAACCGGATGTCCTTGCCGCCACGCGCGTAGGCGATCAGCCCCGGCTCGAACTGCTCGACCCGGTTGCCGTCGGCATCGACCACGGAGGGCGCGATGCCCTGCTGCGCCTCGTCGTCGCCGAAGACGATGGCGGTGACACAGGCCTCGGTCTTCTTGCGGACCAGCTCGGCGACCTCATAGTCGTCGAGATCGCGCAAGCTGCGGATCACCGGCGCGCCCCAGGGAACGCCGCGCGCCTGCGTGCGCTGCTTCTCGTAGACATGGGCGATCTCGGTCGCCGGGACCGGGCGGCTCTGCAACCCGTTCTGCAAGGCACCGTAAGCGTCGCCCGGATGTTCGGCGTGCAGCCAGTAGGCCCGGCGCTTGCCGACCGGGTCGAACTCGATCCCCTGGACCAGTCGCCCCGCGCCGAGGGCGCCGGATTTCGTGGCGTCGAGAAAGTCGGCTTCCAGCACCTGCAATTGCAGCGGCACCGGCAGGCCATCGCTCGCTCGCCGCAACCGGCGGCGCACCAGGACCTCGCCCGCCTCGACCATCTCGCGGCAGATCAGCGTCTGCAGCCCGTAGAAGTCGAGTTGGCCGTCCGCGTCGCACTGCGCCGTCCAGCGCTCGAAGAGCGCATCGACCTTCCGGTCCAGCTTGTCGTCGCCGCTGGCGGCGCGCGGCATGATCCCCGCGCCGATGATGTTGTTGACCAGTACCGCGACGGCCTTCGCCGCGTGCGGGTTGTTGCGCACGAGATCCCGCATCCGGTCGCGCAGCAGCGCCCCGGCGACGCCGATCTCGGTGTCGGCCGACGATCCGGGGGCACGCCAGCCATCAGTGCGACGTCCGCGCGCGGCGCCGTCATAGCCCCGTGTCAGCGTCTCGAAGGCTTGGCGCGCCAGCACGCGGCGGGCCGCCATGCGCGGGGCCACCGATGCGATGGCATGATCGAACCAGGTCGCCGACATCACCGGTCCCCGCGAGAGAAGCCAGCCAGACCGGCCACCGGCAGCGGCCGGGTGGTGCCTGCGATAGCGCGTTCGATGGTCCGGATGCGGGCCAGCAGATCCTCGGCCGAGCCGTAGTCGACGGACTTGCCGTCATAGCTGACCCGGGTCGTGCCGCTGGCATAGGCCCGGCGCAGCGCCGAAAGCTCGGTGTCCGTCCAGTCGGTCATGTTCAGAACCATCCTCCGCGCCGTCCGAGCCAGTCGGAGCGGCGCTTGCCCTGCGGGGCCTGTCCCGGCCGGTTGATCTGCCCGGCGGGATCGGTGTCGGTGGGGGCGGCCCCGAGTTGATCCTCGAGGTCGCGCCATTTCTCGTCGGGCCAGCGATCCGCGCCCGCAATCCAGGCGGCGGCGCGGGCATAGACCCGGCAATCCAGCGCCTCGTTGCGCTCGCGCAGCTTCTGCCATTCGAGCCGAGCGAAGCCGCGCTTCGCGCGCACCGTCACCAGTTGCTCGGCCACGAACTGCTTCAGCCATTCGTTCTCGACCCAATGCGGAAGGTGCACCGAGCCGGGCGGGAACGCCGCCCCGTCGGCCATCTCCTCCTCGTTCGGGCGTGCCAGCCGCAGGAAGCGGTAGGTCTCGGCCTTGAAGGTCGACACCGCCACGGTCCAGAGCCGCGCCCCGCGCCGCAGGCGTTTGCCGCCCTCTGTCGCGTCGACGAAGGTCGGGCCCGAGACCGGGCTCGAGCGGTTGAACCCCTCGACGCCCTTCACCGGCGACACCTGCGCGAACCCCTGCGCCCGCGACCAGGCATAGACCGCCGGGGCCTCGTAGCCGGTGTCGATGGCAAGCCGCGCGATGCGCAGATGCGCGCCGCGTTCATGCGGCCAGGACCGATCCAGCAGCGCAGTCAGTTCCGACCACGCGTCGTGCCGGTCCGGCCCGCCCTCGATCACGACGTGATCGACGAGCCAGCTTTCGAGCCCGCGACCCCAGGCCCAGACGTCGACCTCGATCCGGTCCTTCTGCACGTCGGCCCCGGCGGTCAGGAACAGCCCGCCCGCAGGCACCGTGCCGAATGTCCAGCGCTCGCGCCGGTCGTAGAGCCGCTGCCAGTCCGGGGCTTCGCCAGTCTCTACCCATGTCTCGCCGAGGATCGTGTTGCGGAACGCCTTGATCGCCTCGTCCGAGCCCTGTGCCGCGTCCCATGCCCGCACGATCCGCTCCCAGCTCAGCCAGCCGATCGGCGAGTAGAGCGCCGAGAGATGATACCCGACCGTGCTCGGATCGGCGGCCGTGGCGGTCGCGCGCCATTCGCCGCCCTCCAGCATCGCCGTCTTGTGGTGTTCCGCGATTGCCGCGTCGCAGCCCTCGCAGTGATACTCCGCCGTCTCCGGCTTGCCCTTCTGCCAGCGCAGACGGTCGAACTTGAGCCATTGCGCATGGCCACAGTGCGGGCATGGCACGAAGAACCGGCGCTGATCGCTCGCCTCGTACTCCCGCTCGATCCGGCTCAGCCCCCGGATGGTCGGCGTCGAGACCAGGAACACCTTGCGTCGGTGGGCGAAGGTCAGCGACCGCGCTTCCGCCAGCGTGACCGGATCTCCTTCCTCGTCGGCCGAGGCCGGATAGGCGTCGACCTCGTCGAGGAAGATGTAGCGCGCCGGGGTCGAGCGCAGCCCGACCGCCGAGTTCGCGCCGGTCATGATCAGGATGCCGCCCGCGAATTCCTTGGACAGCATCGTGTTGCCCGCGTCGCGCGAGCGCGCGGGCTTCACCCGCTCCCGCAGTTCCGGGCTCTCGTCGATCAGCGGGTCGATCCGCTGCCGTGAGTTTCGCTTGGCCAGTTCCACTGTAGGCTGGACCGCCAGCATCGGCCCCGGCGCCTGATGGATGGCGAAGCCGATCCAGTTGTTGCCGGCCTCGGTCGCGCCGACCTGCGCGGCCTTCATGAACACGATCCGCTGGGTTGGATCGCCGGGCGACAGCCGGTCCATGATCTCGCGCATGTAAGGCGTGCGCAGCGTGCGGTATCGCCCGGGTTCGGCCGAGGCGCGGCCCGAAAGCATCCGGTGCCGGTCCGCCCATTCCGAGACGGTCAGGTCGGGGTCGGGTCTGAGCCCGTTGCCCCAGGCGCGCAGGATCTCGCCCGCGCCGTCGAAGTCCGTCAGGCCATCATCATCACCGGAAGTCGGGCCGGACCTCGGCGAGTTCGGCGAGGTGGGCGCGTACATGTTTCTCCAGCACCTTCTGCATCGCGGCTGGCTCCACGGTGATCTGCTGGCCCGTCGCGTCGCTGGATGAGCCCGAGAGCTCGGCCGCCATCAGCGCCGCCGCGCGTGCGGGCCAGTTCACCCACGCGTCCCGTCCCTCCCGCGCCAGCCGGAACACCAGCGCCAGCGCGCGGGCCCGCTCGATCAACTCCCCCTTCAGCTTCTGGAGCCGGATGCGCCGCTCCTGCGCCTTCAGCACCTCGTTCGCGGTCTTGGCCTGCAGGAAGGTCGTGCCGCCGCCCACCGCCGGAACAGCCAGACCCTGTTCGCGCAGCGTGTCGCCGACGGCGGCCACGGCAGCCTCGGGGACGGGCTTCAGCTTCGGCGCGGGCGGCTTGCGGGTCTTCGACGGGTCCGTCGTCTCGGCCCGTCTGGCGTCGCTGGCGGCCGCGTTGATGCTGCCGTCGGGATAGAGGACCAGGCGCTCAGCCGCCTTCGCCTTCTGGATCGCGCCCCGCGACAGCCCGACATGGGCGGCGTACTGGCGCTCGCTCATGCCCTGCATAGACAGCTCCGATTATCATTCGAAATCATGTGCTTATAGAGTTGATAAGCGTCGCGACCGGAGCGAACGTCCCTTCCACAAGGACGATGCAACTCACTACGGAGCCACCAAAATGACCCGCTGCGCGACCGAAAACACGAAAGCCCTCGACGCCTTCATCGCCGCCAACTCCGAGATCGATGCGATGCTGGAGCGGCTCGCCGCCCTGAGCGCGGACCATTTCGAGACCCACCCCGACGAGATCAACTGGAGCCATGTCGGCACCCTGAACCACTACAGCGCCAAGCTGCGCGAGATCACCGACATGGCCTTCAACGAAGGCGAACACGCCGAGTAAGACGACCCGCTCCCGGTCCCGCCCGCCGACTGGCGGGCTCGACCTCGTAGAAGGGCCCGCATGCCGCGCGCCCCGATACGGGAGACGACGATGACCAAGCTTTCCGACACCCAAGCCCTGATCCTGAGCGCCGCCGCTCAGCGGCCCGAGCACATCGCCCTGCCGCTGCCCGAGTCCCTGCGCGGCGGGGCCGCCGCAAAAGTGATCGGCGCGATGCTCGCCAAGGGCTTCCTCGAAGAGGTCGACGCCGACATTCGCAACGGCGAGCCCGTCTGGCGCGAGACCGGCGACGGCCACGGCGTGACGCTGGTCGCCACCGACGCGGGGCTGGCCGCCATCGGCATCGAGCTCAAGGACGCGAACCCCGCGCCTGCGGGCGCGACGGACGCGCCGACCGAGGAGCCCGCGCCGGACACTCCCAAAGAACCTGAGGCCGCGCCCAAGACGCGCAAGCCGCGCGAGGGAACGAAGCAGGCGAAGTTGATCGAGATGCTCCGCGCCGAGGGTGGCGCAACCATCGACGAGATCGTCAGCGCCTTGGACTGGAGACCGCACACGGTGAGGGGTGCGCTTGCCGGCGCGTTGAAAAAGAAACTCGGCCTGACGATCACCTCTGACAAGATCGAGGGGCGCGGCAGGGCGTACATGATCGCCGAGGACTGACACCGCATATCACGACGGTCCCGATGCCGCCGTCCCGCATGGGGCGGCGGTCCCTTATTCCAAGCTCCGTATCCGGATCGCCTCGAACAGCCTGCGCAGCAGATAGCCCCGCGCCAGCGACACGCCCACGAAGGCGAGGCCGATGGACAGATGCTCCGCGAGGCCCGTCTCGATCCCGAACCAAGGGAACACGACGATCTGCGTGGCGATGGCCAAAACGTAGCCGACGACAACGTTTGCCGTGGCCTCGAGCATCGACATGGTCCGGCTCTGCTTCATCGCAGGCTCTCCATGAAAGCCATCACGAACTTCGCCGCGAGCGGCGGCACGATCGCATTGCCGTAGCCCCGCATCAGCCCCATGCGGCCGGGTATCCCATCAGCCAGCGGGAATGTTCCGGGCTCAACGGGCCTCCAGCTGTCATCGCGGCAGAGGAGCCAGTCCGGATCTCGCCAGACGCCGTCCGTCGCATTGGCCCCGGCAGGGTCGGCGCCATCGACCAGTCCACCAGCTTCACCGTCCTGCGGCTCGCATCGGTGTTGCCGGCCGCGTTGTAGCGCTCCGTCGCAGGCGAGCCCGCCATCGCCGTCGGCCAACCCGCCAGCCAGACCTGTCGGCCGAGCAGCGCATTGATCGGCACCGCCCGGCATTCCGATCCGTCCTTGTGATCCCGCGCCGAGGCCGTCGCCCATCCCGAGAGGGGCTGCTTCCAGGGCGACGGCGCCGAAGAACAGCCGCTGGCGGATGTGCGGCGCGCCGATGCCCGCAGCCGGCAGATCAGCCGCCGCGACGGCGTAAGATGCCGCTTCCAGCGCATCTGCCAGAGCGTCGAACCACGCCCAGCTAGCCGCGCCCTCAGTTGCTGCTCGAGCCGCGCCGCCAACCGGTCCGAGCACTGCCGCGCTGGTGACCTGCTCGCCGAAGACGAGCTCCGGGCGGCAGGCCGCGACGAGCCGCAGGAAGGTCGGGGCGAGATGGCGGTCATCGTCCTGTCCCTTGCGCTGCCCGGCCTGGCTGAATGGCTGGCAGGGCGGCGAACCGGTCCAGACGGACAGATCCTCCGCTACGCGCGCGAGTCGCAGCGCGTAAGACCAGCCGCCGATTCCGGCGAAGAAATGGCATTGCGCGAAGCCGCGCAGGTCGGCGGGCTCGACGTCGAGGATGGAACGCTCGTCCACATCGCCATCTGGCAGCAGCCCGGCCGCGATCAACTCCCGCAGCCATGCACAGGCCGCGGGGTTGGCATCGTTGTAGTAGACGGCCATCAGGCGGCATCGGCCTTGTCGCCCAGCCGCTCCGCCTTCACCTGCGCGAAGGTCCGGCCGTCGCCGTCGAGGATCGCGTCGCGGCCAATCTCGGCCTGCCAGCGTTCCACGGCAACATCGACATAGGCCGGGCTGATTTCCATCGCGAAGACGCGGCGGCCATTGGCCTCGCCCGCCATGATCTGCGACCCCGAGCCCGAGAAGGGCTCGTAGCAGAGGCCGCCGCGCGCCACATGCTGGCGCATCGGGATGCCGAAGGCGTCAAGCGGCTTCGGCGTTGGGTGGTCGGGGCGCTCGTCCTTGGCGAAGGACGGCATCTCCCACGTCGAGGGCAGCGTCTGCTCGGCGACCTTCGGCGGGCGGTTCGGACGCCGCCAGCCCATGAAGCAGGGCTCGTGCTTCCAGAGGTAGTGAGACCGGGTCAGGACGCCGCAGTCCTTCACCCAGATGATCTGCTGATGGACGAAGGCTCCGGCCTTTTCCCAGCAGGCTTCCAGCATCGCCTGGCGGCGCGAGGCGTGCCAGCAGTACCAGGCAGCATCTTCGGTGATCGCCTCGGCCACGGCCGCCGCGATGAAGCCGTCGTAAAGCTCGGCCCCCTGAGAACTGTCATCCCAGGTCGTGCCATAGGACGCCGACCAGTCCTTGTTGCGGGTCGGATGGTTCGAGCCGTCGTAATCGACCAGATAGGGCGGGTCGGTCGCGAACAGGATCGCCCGCTCGCCGTTCATCAGGCGGCGCACATCGTCGTGGCTGGTCGAGTCCCCGCAGAGCAGCCGGTGATCGCCGAGGATCCACAGATCGCCCGTGCGCGAGGCCGGGTTACGCGGCGGTTCGGGGATGGTCACCGGCGGCACGGAGCCTCCGGTGCCACCTTCTTCACCGTCGTCTTCCGCGACGTAGGCCAGCAGCTTGTCCAGTTCGCCGTCGGAAAACCCGACCAGCGACAGGTCGAAGTCTTCAGCCAGCAGATCGTTCAGTTCGGCCGACAGCAGCGCCTCGTCCCAGGTGCCGAGTTCGGTCAGCTTGTTGTCCGCGATGCGGTACGCCCGGCGTTGCGCCTCGGTCAGGTGACCGAGCACGATGACCGGCGCCTCGGTCAGCCCGAGCTGCGTCGCGGCGAGCACGCGGCCATGGCCGGCGATCAGTTCGCCGTCCTCGGCGACGAGACACGGCACGGTCCAGCCGAACTCGACCATGCTGGCGGCGATCTTCGCGACCTGGTCCGACCCGTGCGCCTTCGCGTTCTTCGCGTAGGGCTGGAGGCGCGACAGCGGCCACGTCTCGATCGCGTCCGGGGCGAAGCTCAGCGTCATGGTGGGCAAGGTTCCTCAGTCGGGTGGATGCCGGTGGCTTCCGGACTCCGGATGCCGTGCCGGACTCCACGCGGGGTCCAGCGGCCACCAGCGGTGTCCGGTCGGAAGGCCAGCGTTCATTGGGGTTAGTACGGGAGGCGGGTGGATCCGGATTCTGGCTGGCTTCCCAAAAATCCGGCCCTGACGCTGGCGAAATCCCGCGCTTCGCCCGCCAGCATACGAATGTCGCGCAGAAGGAACCGCGAAGTCGTCTGGGGGGGGT
>NZ_JRKS01000035.1 GCF_000763805.1 Paracoccus sphaerophysae
GGGGCGCCGCCCCCCGGCGCGCGCGCGGTCATCGCCTGCCGGTCCGGCCTGCGCGCCTGGCGTGCCGCCCGCATCCTGGCCGCAACCCACCCCAACCAGATCGCCCTGATCGCAACCGGAGAGACGACATGACCCGATTGTTCCGAACCGCCTGCACCGCCGCGCTGATGCTGGCGGCCGCCCCCGCTTTCGCGGCCGAAAAGCTGACGCTGATGCTCGACTGGTTCGTGAACCCCGACCATGCGCCCGTGGTTCTGGCCGCCGAAAAGGGGTTCTTCGCCGATGAGGGGCTCGACGTCGAGATCGTGGCCCCCGCCGACCCCGCCGACCCGCCCAAGCTGGTCGCGGCGGGCAAGGCCGATCTGGCGGTCAGCTATCAGCCGCAGCTGCATCTGCAGGTCCACGAAGGCCTGCCGCTGGTCCGCGTCGGCACGCTGGTCGCCACGCCGCTGAACTGCCTGATGGTGCGCGCGGACGGGCCGATCAAGACCGTGGCCGACCTCAAGGGCCGCAAGATCGGCTATTCCGTGTCGGGGGTCGAGAACGCGATCGTGCAGGCGCTGCTGGCCAAGGCCGGGCTGACGCCCGCCGATGTCGAGATGGTCAACGTCAACTGGTCGCTGACGCCCGCGCTGATGACCGGCCAGGTCGATGCCACCATCGGCGCCTATCGCAACTTCGAGCTGACCCAGATGAAGCTCGCCGGGGGGCAGGGCAAGTGCTTCTTCGTCGAGGAAGAGGGGCTGCCGGCCTATGACGAGCTGATCTTTGTCGCCCACCGCGACAATCTGGACCGGGATCGCATCAACCGCTTCATGGCCGCGGTCGAGCGCGGCACGCAGTTCATGCTGAACCACCCCGCCGAGGCCAAGAAGATCTTTGCCGCCCACGCCCCGGACCTGAAGGACGAGCTGAACGCGACCGCCTGGGACGCGACCTTCGGGCGCTTCGCGGTGTCGCCCGCGGCGCTGGATCACGGCCGCTATGCGCGGTTCGAGACGTTCCTGCATCAGGCCGGGCTGGTCCCCGAGGTGCTGCCGGTCGGCAAGCTGGCGCTTGACCCGGGGGCGGCGGAGTGACCGCGCCGGCCCGCGCGCTGCGCCCCGACCTGCCCGCGGCCCCCGACTATGGCCGCTGCTTTGCCGCCTGGAGGGCGGCCTGCGCGGACCAGTGGCAGGCCTATACGCACCACCCCTTCGTCGAGGGGATGCGCGACGGCACTTTGCCTCGCGCGGCGTTCCTGACCTATCTCGTGCAGGATTACCGGTTCCTCGTGCATTTCAGCCGCGCCTGGGCGCTGGGGATCGTCAAGGCCGCCACGCTCGACGAGATGCGGGCCTGTTCCGCCACCGTCCACGCCCTGGTCGATGGCGAGATGGCGCTGCATGTGGGCATCTGCGCGGCAGCGGGGATCTCCGAGGCGGAACTCGAGGCCGCCGAGGAGGCGCCCGAGAACCTCGCCTACACCCGCTATGTGCTGGAGTCGGGCTATTCCGGGGACTTCCTCGACCTGCTGGCGGCGCTGGCGCCCTGCGTGCTGGGCTATGGCGAGATCGGCCTGCGGCTGGCCGCCGAGGCCGCGCCCGACACGCCCTATGCCGACTGGATCGCCACCTATGGGGGCGAGGATTTCCAGCAGACCTGCCGCGAGGTCGGGGCGCTGCTGGATGCCGCCGTCGCCCGCCGTCTGGGCGACGCGCCCGAGACGCTGCCGCGCTGGGACGAATTGGCCCGGCGCTTTGCCACCGCGACCCGGCTCGAGGTCGCGTTCTGGGGGCTGGGGCGGGTCTGACGCGGTCGCCCCAACGCCGCTCTGCACGTCGGCGCAGGGCGGTGGAGGCGATCTTCTCGCCCGGCGGCCCGCCCGCGGGTCCCCGGCGTCAGAACCCCAGATCGTCGGTACCCTTCAGCGCCAGGATCTCGCGCGCTTCCTCGGGCGAGGCGACCTCCATCCCCAGCCCTTCGATGATCTGGCGCACCATGCGGACCTGCTGGGCGTTCGTCTCGGCCAGCTTGCCGGGGCCCGCCCACAGCGAATCCTCGAGCCCCACGCGGACGTTGCCGCCCATCGCCGCCGCCATCGCGGCGATCGGCAACTGGTTCCTGCCGGCCCCCAGCACCGACCAGCGATACTGGTCGCCGAACAGCCGATCGGCGGTGCGCTTCATGTGCATCACGTCCTCGGGGTGGGCGCCGATGCCGCCCATCAGCCCGAACACGGTCTGGATGAACAGCGGGCCGGTGACGATGCCGCGGTCGAAGAAATGCTTGAGATTGTACAGGTGCGAGGTGTCGTAGCACTCGAACTCGAAGCGGGTGCCGTTGGCGCCCAGATCGGTCATCACCCTTTCCAGATCGCCGAAGGTGTTGCGGAACACGATGTCGCGGTTGCCGAGATAATCGCGTTCCCACTGGTGCTTCAACTGGCCCTCGAAGCGGTCGAGCATGGGGAACAGCCCGAAATTCATCGTCCCCATGTTCATCGAGGCGACCTCGGGGCGGAACGTCGCCGCCGGGCGCATGCGCTGTTCGATGGTCATCGTCGGCGCCCCGCCGGTGGTCAGGTTCACCACGACCTCAGAGCGCTGCTTGATGATCTGCAGGAACGGCAGGAACGCCTCGGGCGACTGGTCGGGGCTGCCATCCTCGGGGTTGCGGGCGTGCAGGTGGACGATCGCCGCGCCCGCCTCGGCGGCCCCGATGGCGGCCTCGGCGATCTCGGACGCGCTGACCGGCAGATGCGGCGACATCGAGGGCGTGTGGATCGCGCCGGTCACGGCGCAGGTGATGATCGTCTTGCGGGGCAGCTTGGCCATGTCAGCGGTCCTTTTCGGCGCGGGTCTTGAGATGGGAATCGAGGGCGGCGAGTTCGCTGTCGCGCCATGCACTCCGGGCGCGCACCCCGTCGGGCGTCGCCGAGTGGGGAAAGGCAGCGGCAATCCTGTCCGCGACGGCTGCGGAAAACGCCGCGCCGCGGGCGGCATCGTCGGCCAGCCGCCCCAGGGTCGGGCCATAGCGGCGCATGTAGTCGGGCACCCCCTGCGGCGCGTTCAGCGATATCGTTTCCAGCGGCCCCATGAACGCCCAGCGCCGGCCCAGCCCGTGCTTTACCGTGTCATCAAGGCCCTGGACCGTGCAGACGCCTTCGTCCACCAGCCGCAGCGCCTCGGCCAGCAGGGCGGCCTGCAGGCGGTTCAGCACGAAGCCCTCGATCTCGCGCGAGAGCCGCACCGGCACCTGGCCGACACGGGCATAGATCGCCTCGGCGCGGTCCATCATCTCGGGCGCCGTCGCGGGCGAGGGGCACAGCTCGACCACCGGGATCAGGTGCGGCGGGTTGACCGGGTGCGCGACCAGACAACGCCGGGCGCCGGGTAGGTCGGCCGAAAAGGCCGAGGCCGGCAGCGCCGACGAGGACGAGGCGAGGATCGTATCCGGCGGGGCGGCGGCGTCCAGCCGCGCGAACAGCTCGCGCTTGACCTCCAGCCGCTCGGGGCCGTTTTCCTGGACCAGGGCGGCACCCTCCAGCGTCGCCTCGAGCGAGGCCACCGGGCGGATGCGCCGGGCGATGGCGGGATCGCCGCCGGCCTCGGCCACCATCGCCGCCATCTCGGCCGGCAGCCGGTCCAGCGTGGCCGTGTCGGGGTCCCAGGCCCGCACCGTCAGCCCGCCGCGGGCAAAGACATAGGCCCAGGCGCGGCCGATCAGTCCGGCGCCGACGATGGCGATTTCAGGGTCGGACATGGGGTCTCCTTACAGCCACGGCACCTTGCGGCGCAGGTCGATATCCTAACCCTGCACCCGCGGCGACCGCCAGCGCCGGGTGATGGAGGCGCGCGCCGCCACCCGCGGCCTGCCGGTCGACCAGATCGAGGCCGAGGCGTTTTCGCACACCGCGATCCGCGAATATGTCACGGCAGAACAGATCGCGGACCAGGTTCTGTATCTCGCAAGCCCGCGCGGCCGAACGATCCCGGGCCAGTCGCTGTCGGTCTGCGGCAGGACCGAAAGGCCGGGCTGACGACCCCCCGCCGGCCGCGGCCGTCCCGCGCGGCCCGATCTGGCAGCGCTCAGCGGCGGGGTCGCGTCCCGCTCAGCCCGCCGGACACACCGCGCCGGTGTCGATCCAGGCGCGGGTCAGTTCGCCGAACAGCTGCTGCGATCCCGGCGCGGGGGTGCGGCCTTCGCCGGGCGCCCAGCCCCAGCCGACCAGTCCGTCACGGGCGTGGTGGTCCAGGATCGCCGCGAGGTCCTTGCCGCCGTTGCGGGCCGGGTCCTTGATCTGGGCGCAGATCTCGGCCAGCGAGCGGCCCTGCCAGCCCATCGAGACCGGGGCGAGTTGCCACGGATCGTGGCCGGGGATTGACCCGGTCCGGGTCAGATAGGGGATGTTCTCGGTCCCGTGACAGCTGTTGCAGTTCAGGCCCGCGGCGCCGAAATCGGCCTCGCCGCGCACGATGGGCGGGTTGTGGGGGTGCATGTCGTCGCCCTGGGTCGGCCCGCCGGTCACCGGGTGGCAGTTCAGGCAGCGCGGATGCTGCAGCACCTTGCCCATCTCGGTGAACAGCGCGGCCGAGCGAGCGGCGTCGTTCGCCCCGGTGATCTGGTCGGGGGCGCGCAACTCCTGCGCCACGGCGGGAGCGGCCAGCACGGCGGCCATCAGCGTCATGCGCAGCATCACACCACCCCCGGGTTCTGAAGCATCGGCAGGGCGCGGGTCTTCTGCCCGGTCAGCGCCCGCCACGCATTGGCGACGGCCGGCCCGATGGGCGGCACGCCGGGCTCGCCCACCCCGGTCGGGTCGGCGTCGGATTTGATGATCGTCACCTCGACCTGCGGCATCTCGTGGATGCGCAGGCTGGGGTAATCGTCATAGTTGCTTTCCTGCACCGCGCCGTTCTCGCCAAGCGTGATCTGGCTGTGCAGGATGGCGCCGAGGCCAAAGCCGATCCCGCCCTCCATCTGCGCGCGGATGATGTTGGGGTTCACCGGGATGCCGCAATCGACGGCGCACCAGGCGCGGGTGACCTGCGGCCGGCCGTCGCGGTTTTCCAACTCGACGATCTGGGCGACATAGGTGCCGAAGCTCTTGGCGAAGGCCATGCCATAACCCTTGTCGCCCTGCACCTTGCCGGTCCAGCCGGCCAGGTCGCGCACCGCCTCGATCACCGCGCGTTCGCGGGCGGCGTCGGGTTTCAGCAGATCCAGGCGCCCCTGCACCGGGTCCTTGCCGGCCGCTTCCAGCAATTCGTCGACGAACATCTCGGTCGCCAACGCGGTGTGGGTGGACCCGACCGAGCGCCACCACAGCACCGGAACCCCCGTCTTCAGCTGCCGCCAGGCCGCGCGGAACCCGCCGAAGTCATAGGGCAGCCCGATCGAGCCTTCGTACGAGCTGCTGTCCAGCCCGTCCTTCATCATCGCCTCCATCGCCGTGCCGGCCATGATCGACTGGTTGGCGATAACGTTTTCCCAGGCGGTGATCCGGCCCTCGGCGTCGATGGCGCCGCGCATTCGGTGCACCGACAGCGGACGGTAATAGCCGCCGCGGATATCGTCCTCGCGCGTCCACATCAGCTTGTAGCTGCCGGGGCCGCCGGCCTTGGCCACCTCGGCCAGCTCGGTCGCGAAATGCGCCGTGCCCTGCGCGCGGCGGCCGAAGCTGCCGCCGGCGAGCAGCACGTTGACCCGCACCGACTCCATCGGCAGGCCCAGCGTCTTGGCGAGCGCCGCCCGGTCGATGCCGGGGAACTGGCAGCCATAGGAGGCCTCGGCCGACCCCTCGGCCAGGGTGACGACCCCGTCCAGCGTTTCCATCGGCGCGTGGGCCAGATAGGGAAACTGGTATTCGGCCTCGATGACCGTGGCGCCGGGCGCGTCGAAGCCGGACAGGTCGCCCGTCTCCTCGACCGTGCGCCCGGCCTCGCGGGCGGCCGCCGATGCCTCGGCCATGATCTGCTGGCTGGTGCGGGTCTCGGCCGCCGACAGGTCCCATTCGACCTTGAGCGCCTTGCGGGCCTTCAAAGCGGCAAAGGTGTTGTCGGCATAGACGGCGACGCCCTGCGGCAACGGACGGATGGCGCGGACCCCGGCGACCTTCGCCGCCTCGGCATCGTCATACGAGGCGACGGTGGCGCCAAAGCTGGTCGGGCGTTCGATCACCACCACCTGCGCGCCCTCGGGAAACTGGTCGAGCGTGAACATCGCCGTGCCGTCGGTCTTGCTGGCGGTGTCGAGCTTGGGCAGGTCGGTGCCGATCAGCACCCACTGGTCGGATGTCTTGAGCGTGGGATTGTCCGGCACCGGGCGCTGCGCCGCGGCCTCGGCGAAGGCGCCGAAGCCGCTCTCCTTGCCGGACGGATGGGTGATGCGCCCCTTGGCGACGGTGATCTCGGCGGCCGGCACGCCCCAGGCCTCGGCCGCGGTCTCGACCAGCATCTGCCGCATCGCGGCCCCGGCCCCGCGCATCTGCAGGAAGCTGTTGCCCAGCGCGGTCGACCCGCCCGTCCCCTGCATGCCGAAGGCGAGGTTGGCGTACAGCGTGTCATCGGCATGGGCGAGCGCGCCGCGGACCTGCGCCCAGTCGGCGTCCAGTTCCTCGGCCACCAGCGTGGCGAGGCCGGTCAGCGGACCCTGGCCGAATTCGATATGTTTGACGATCACCGTGACGGTGTCGTCGGGGGCGATGTGGACGAAGGCGTTGGGCGGCACCGGCGCCGGCGCCAGCGCCGGGGGGACGGCCTGCTCGGCACCCTGGGGTGGGGCGTCCTGGGCGCGCCCCTTCAGCGGCAGCGCCAGCGCGATCATCAGCCCCGAGGTGGCGCCCAGGAACCCGCGGCGGGATGTGGCGATGGTCATGGCTCAGCCCTCCAGCGTCCGGGCGGCGTCGTGGATCGCGGTGCGGATGCGGTGATAGGTGGCGCAGCGGCAGATGTTGCCGGCCATCGCCTCGTCGATCTGCTGATCGGTGGGGGCGGGCAACTGCTGCAGCAGCATCGTCGCGCTCATCACCTGGCCCGACTGGCACCAGCCGCATTGCGGCACGTCCAGCGCCCGCCAGGCGGCCTGCACGGCGTCGTATTCGCGCCCGCTCATCCCTTCGATGGTGGTGACGTCGGCGCCCGCGAGCGTGCGGATCGGCGTCACGCAGGCCCGGCGCGGCATGCCGTTCAGCATCACCGTGCAGGCGCCGCATTGCGCCACGCCACAGCCGAACTTGGTGCCGGTCAACCGCAATTCGTCGCGCAGGACCCACAGCAGGGGGGTGTCGGGATCGACGTCGAGGGTACGTTCTGCGCCGTTGATGGTGAGGGTGGTCATGGCCTTGCTCCGTCGGCTGGGCGTTCGGGACCGTTCACAACCCACGGTTAACCGGCTGGGGGATCGCGTCAATGGCATCCGCGAGGGGCAGGGCGCGCGGCGCTGCCAACAGGCTGTTCTCATTCGAAAGATAGGATGAGCGCGGGGTTGCCGATCCGGGGGCGTGCCGCCCCGGTCAACGCCGGCGGCGCCTTGGATGACATTTTGGCCGCCCCGCCGAGCCCGCCCGGGCGCCCAGGCGGCCGTCACGGCAACGCCGCCGCGCAGTCACGTCACGGGCGCGCCGGCTGCCGGTCCTTCTCCGCGGCCAGCATCTCGCGCGCGGCCCGCGCGATCACCATCCCCTCGTCGGTCGCAATCACCATCACATGCACGCGCGACATCTCGGACGATACCAATGTCTCGTTGCGGCTGTTGCGGCCGTGGTCGATCTCGATCCCCATCCACTCGGTCCGCTCGCAGACCCGGGCGCGGACCTGGCGCGAATTCTCGCCGATCCCGCCGCAGAAGACGAGCGCGTCGATCCCGCCCATCGCCGCGGCCATCGCGCCCAGCTCGCGCTGTATGCGAAAGACGAAATAGTCGATGGCCTGCTGGGCCTCGGGCGCCTGAGACGCCTCGAGCGTGCGCATGTCGTTGCTTAGCCCGCCCGACAGGCCCAGAAGCCCCGACTGCCGATACAGGATGTCCTGTACCGCATCGGGTGACAGCCCCTTCTGTTCCATGAGATACATCACCACGCCGGGGTCCAGCTGGCCGCAGCGGGTGCCCATCGGCAGGCCGTCCAGCGCCGTGAAGCCCATCGTCGAGGCGACCGACCGGCCGTCCTGGATCGCGCACATCGAGGCGCCGTTGCCCAGATGCGCCACCACCACACGCCCCGCCGCGACGGTCGGGGCGCGGCGTTTCAGTTCGGAACTGACATAGTCATAGCTCAGCCCGTGAAAGCCGTAGCGGCGCACCCCCTCGTCGTAAAGGCTGCGGGGCAGCGCGAAGGTGTCGTTGACCCACGGGTGAGTGCGATGAAAGGCGGTGTCGAAGCAGGCGATCTGCGGCACGCCGGGAAAGGCCGCGATGGCGGCACGGATGCCCGCGATGTTGTGGGGCTGGTGCAGCGGCGCAAACGGCGACAGGCTTTCGAGCTGTGCCAGCACCGTGTCGTCGACCCGCACCGGCGCGGTAAAGGCGATGCCGCCGTGCACGACCCGGTGGCCGACCGCGACGGCGCGGAAATCGGGAAACGCCGCGCGCAGGCTGTCCAGCGCCAGTTGCAGCGCCTGGGCGTGATCCTGCGGCACGCCATCCGCGACCGGCAGGGCCCTGCCGTCCGCGTCGGTCAGCGTGATGCTGCCCTCAGCGCCGATGCGGTCCACCAGCCCCTGCGCCAGCCGGCGGTCGCGATCGGCGGCGTAGACGACGAATTTCAGCGACGAGGACCCCGCGTTCAGGGCCAGGATGACCGGGATCATCGCTTTGCCTCGGCCGCGCGATGCGCGTCATGCAGCGCGGCGATCGCGCAGGACGCCAGCCGCGAGGCGGCGCTGTCGGACCGGGAATTCAGGATCACCGGGACCTTCGCGCCCAGCACCAGCCCGGCGCCCTCGGCGTGGCTGATGAAGGACAGCTGCTTGGCCAGCATGTTGCCCGCATCAATGCCCGGCACCACGAGGATATTCGCCCGCCCCGCGACGTTGCCGCGCAGCCCCTTGGTGCGCGCCGCCCCGATATCCACCGCGTTGTCCATCGCCAGGGGCCCGTCCACCGCGCCGCCGGTGATCTGCCCGCGCTCGGCCATCTTCGACAGCAGCGCCGCGTCGATCGAGGACTGGATCGCGGGGTTCACCGTCTCGACGGCCGAGAGGACGCCGACCCGCGCCTCCATCCCGATTCCGGTCGCCAGGTCGATGGCGTTCTGGACGATGTCCATCTTGGTTTCCAGGTCGGGGGCGATGTTGATCGCGGCGTCGGTCACGAACACCGGCTCGGGCCGGCCGGGCACGTCCATGACGAAGACATGAGTCAGCCGGCGGCCGATGCGCAGTCCGGTGGCCTTGTCCAGCATCGGCCGCAGCAGGTCGTCGGTGTGCAGATGGCCCTTCATCACTGCCGCTGCGCGACCGGCGTGCACCAGCCGGCAGGCCTCGGCCGCGGCCTCGGCGTCGCCGGCGATGTCGACGATCTCGATCCCCTCCAGCGTCTCGCCCATCGCGGCGGCGGTGGCCCGGATCGCGTCGGCCCGGCCGATCAGGATCGGGGTGATGATGCTCTCTTCTGCCGCCCGCAGCGCCCCGCCCAGCGCGTTCTCGTCGTCCGGGCAGACGACCGCCGTGGGGATCGCAGGCAGGGCGCGGGCGCGGTCGATAAGGGCGTCGAAATGGCGGTGGCGTTCGACGATGAGGCCAGGGACCTCGATGTCGTTGCGCTCGAACTTGCGCTGCGGCGCGGTGACTACGGCCGCGCCATCCAGCAGCAGGGCGTCGTCCCCGATCCGGTGCAGCCGGGTGGACAGGGTGACGCTGCCATCGGCGGTCTTGTCGGTGACCTCGACGCGGCAGATCACCTCGTCGCCCGCATGGGCCCGGTCGTGAAAGGCCAGGGTCTGGTGGCGGTAGAGCGTCCCCGGCCCCGGAAGCCGCGTGCCCAGGACGGCCGAAAAGAGCGACGCCAGGAACATCCCGGGCGCCACGTTGTCGGCCCGCCCGTCGCCGTCGCCGTCGTGATCGGGCAGGTGCATCGGGTTGAAGTTTCCCGATACGGCGGCAAAGGAATACAGGTCGTCGGGGGTGATGAGGCGCCGGATCTCGGCGGTGTCGCCGATCCGAAGCTCGGCGAAGGTGCGGTTGACAAGATGCATGGGTCGGCCTTTTCAGCGAAACGGGCGGGTGGCGCGCGGACGGGTTGCGGCGGCCCGGACGCAGGGTCGGACTCAGGGACGGGCGCCGGGTTCGCGGTCCGATACCGCATTCCCCGGCCGCGGTGCTAGAGGATCGCGAGGATCGCGGTGCGAGAGGATGATGACGCGAGGGCCGCCCCCGGCGATGGGATCGCTGGCGGGAACCCCGCCGCTTGGTGCCGCGTCTCAGCCCTCCTGATCGTCCCCGCCGTTGCCCGCCGTGGCCCGGTTCACGCCGCGGCGTCCAGCCCCGCGACGATCAGCCGGTTGCGCCCGCTGCGCTTGGCGTTCAGCAGCGCGGCGTCGGCGCGTTCCAGCAGCGCCACCGCCAGCGACTGCGCGCTGGCGCCCGGATCGGGCATCAGCCCCGCCACGCCGGCGGAGATCGTGATCGGCAGCGGCGGCCAGCCGTCGCGGCAGGTCAGCACGAACGGGCGTTCGACGACGGCGGCGCGCAACCGCACGGCCAGCGCGGCGGCCTCGGACTGGGAAATGTCGGGCAGCACGGCCAGGAATTCTTCGCCCCCGAGGCGGGCCATAAAGCCCCGCCCCGCGACGGCCTGTTCGAGACGCGAGGCGAGTTCGATCAGCACCGCGTCTCCCGCGGCATGGCCGTAGCTGTCGTTCACCTGCTTGAAGCGGTCGATGTCGATGGCGATCACCGCGCAGTCGCGCGAGGGGTTCAGCAGCGGATCGCACAGTTCCGCCAGCCGCGGCAGCGCAAAGCGACGGTTGGCGAGGCCGGTCAGCGGGTCGATCCGCGCCAGGCTGCGTTCGTGTTCGGCCGCTGCACGGTGGATGTCGGCCGACCGCTTGCGGCGGATCAGCGCGGCGACGCGCAGCGCCGCCTCGTCTGCCTCGTCGGCCGCGGCCAGCGTCGCAGGCAGCACGTCCCCCGCGCCCAGATCGAGCGCCACCGACATCATGTCCTGCCGCGCGCTATTCAGCACAACGGCAAACCCGGCGTTCCGCGAGGACCGGCGCGAGCGCAGCTCGGACAGCAACCGCAGCCCGTCCCCCTGCTGGGCGATGTCGGCCGCGATCAGATACAGGTCCGGGACCAGCCCCACCGCCGCCTCGGACAGCGCCCGGTCGGGATCCGAGATCCTCAGCTGCGCGGCCAGCCGCGGCCCGAGCGCGTGGCGCCAGCCAAGCCCCACCGCCGCGTCCTCTGCCACCAGCAGGATCGAGGCGGGAGGCGCGGGTTGCGCCGACCCAAGATCGAAGCTCGCCTGCTCTTCGGCCATGCCGGCCAGCATGGGTTCGGGGTCGGCGCTGGCATGATCGCGCATCAGCCCGCGGATCCGCGCCAGAAGGTTCATCTCGTTGACCCCGCTGTCCAGCACCGCGGCCGCGCCGGCGGTCAGCGCCCCCACCCGCAGATGCCGCGGGACGGTCATCATCACGGGAATCGCGGGATCGGTCCTGACGATGCGCCGGCACAACTCGATCGCGCTCATGTCGCCGGGGCTGCCGCCGATCAGGACCATCGTCGGCCGCATCCGGGACAGGATCGCCAGCGCCTCGGCCCCGTCCCGCGCGGTCAGGGGGTCATAGCAGGCCGCGGCCAGCCGCACCTTGAGCGTGATGCGGTTCGTTGCTGCCCCATCGACAACCAGGATCTGACCCGACATAGCGCGACCTCGAAGACAAGTTCCCGGCCAATCTGCACCGGATTGATTAACAAACCGTTGTCGCCGCGCGACTTCACGAAGAGGTGCATGCCGGGTGCATGTCACGCTTGCATCGCCGGTCGGGTGGCGGATAGTGGCGCGATGATCACCCGCGCCACCCTGGATCAGCTGACGAGCGCCATCATGGCGGAACTGGCCGGATCTCCGGACCTGGTGTCAGAGCTGATGGCCGAGACCGGCCTGCAGCCGGGTGACCTCAGGCGGCTTGCCGCGGATCGGTCGGACGATCTGGCGGCGGCACTGCTCGACTTTATCTGTGCGGCCGACTCGCGGCTGGAACAGTTCGCGGCCAATGCCGGTTGGCAGCCGGACAAGGTGGCCTATGCCCGCGCCGCGCTGGAAAACGGGCAGATCCGGTAAATCTTCATCGGCTGTTAATCGGTTGCCCGCTACATATGGGCGACAGAATCAGGGAAAGGCGATGCACGGGCTCATCAACCGCGCCATCGAGGAATTCACCCGTGCCACCTATGGTGATGCGCTGTGGACGGCTGCGGCGACGGCGGCGGGCGCCGATCCGCGTGGGTTCGCCATGATGCGCCACTATGACACCGCGCTGACAGGGAAGATGATGCGCGAACTCGCGCGGCGGCTGTCGCGGTCTCCGCGCGAACTGGCCGAGGATATCGGCGCGTGGATCGCGGGGGTTCCGTCCATTCGCCGCCTGCTGCGCTTTTCCGGCAGCAGCTTCGATGCGTTCGTCGCGGCGCTGCCCGAGATACAGGGGCGGGCGCTGATGGTGGTGCGCGGCTTTCAGCTGCCGGCGCTCTCGGTCTCGGCGACCGCCGAGGGCTGGACGATCGTCGCGGACGCAGAACCGATCTGGATCCACGCGCTGTCGGGCATGCTGCGGGCGATGGCCGACGATTATGGCGTGCTCGCGGTGATCGAGGTGGCGGGGGACCAGTTGCAGGTCTCGGTGCCGCTGACGGCATTCAGCGAGGGGCGGCCGTTTTCGATCAGCGATCCGCTGCTGGGGGTGGCATGAGACACCGCGACCTGACCCTGGCTGGCGGCGCCGGCCTGCTGCCTGACGAAGCCGCCGCGGCGCCTCCGCCCGCGCTGGCCGAGGCGGCGCTGTCGATGATGCCGATGCATCTGCTGGTCTCGGCTGACGGGCGCGTCCTGTCAGCCGGCGCCACGCTGGCGCGGCTGCTCCAGGGCCAGGACCGCTTCGACGCCGCGTTCGACCCGATCGGCCCGGCTTGCATCGGCGATCTGGCGCGGGCCGAGCGGGTGTTCCTGCGCCTGCGCTCGGACCCGGCGCGGGTCCTGCGGGGCAGGGGAAGCCTGCTCGCGGACGGGGCGGCGCTGTTCAATCTCGGCTTCGGCATCGGCCTGGTCGACGCCGTGCGCGCCTTCGATTTGACCGACCGCGACTTCGCCCCCTCGGACCTGGCGATGGAACTGCTGTTCCTGCACGAGGCCAACAGCGCCATGACCGACGAGCTGTCGCGGGCCAACCTGCGGCTGGAGGAGGCGCGCAGCAAGGCCGAGGCCGAGGCGTTCACCGACCCCCTGACCGGCCTGTTCAACCGGCGCGGTCTGGAACTCTCCTTTGCGGCGCTGCGCCAGGGGGCCAGCATCGACCTGTCGCAGCAATTCGCGCTGGTGCTGATGGATCTCGACCACTTCAAGACGCTGAACGACACGCATGGCCACGCGGCGGGCGATGCGATGCTGCGCGAGGTGGCGGTCCGCCTCAACGCCGCCACCCGGGCCGAGGACACCATCGCGCGCACTGGCGGCGACGAATTCGTGCTGTTGCTGCCGCATTTCGCCGATGCCGAGCGGCTGGAGCGTCTGGGTCAGCGCATCGTGGCCAGCATCGAGCAGCCGTTCGATTTCAACGGCACCACCTGCCGGATCTCGGTCAGCCTGGGCGGGGCGCTGTCGACGGATTATCCCTGCCTCGACTGGGCCGCGATGCAGGCGGCTGCCGACGACGCGCTGTATCGCGCGAAACGCGCCGGCCGGGGCTGCCTGCGGATCGCGGGGCATGGCAGCGACTAGCGCGCCGAGGCGTCTGGTCTTGCCAGCCGATCCCGCAAGGTCCGTCCGGCAATCCCGGTGGGGTCACGTGGGCCGCCGCGGCCGCCCTATTTCAGCGCCTTGTCGGTGATCGCGCTGGTCCAGGCCCCCTCCGGCGCCTTGGAAATCACCGGATCCGACCCGCCCGACAGCAGCGTCTGGACCGTCCGTTCGGCATCGGCCGGGTCCAGCGCACCATTAGAACCGGCGGTCAGCTTGGCGACCTCCTGCATCATGCGGACCTGGTGCGCCTCGGTCTGGGCGCCGGTCTCGTCGTTTTCCAGCACGATTGCCGCGGCCTCCTCGGGGTGCTCCTCGGCGTATTTCCAGCCCTTCATCGAGGCGCGGACGAAGCGGACCAGCTTGTCCTCCATCGCCGGGTCCTTCAGCTTTTCTTCCAGCGTGTACAGCCCGTCCTCGAGCGTCGCGACGCCCTGGTCCTCGTACTTGAAGGTCACCAGATCCTCGGGCTTCAGCCCCGCATCCAGCACCTGCCCGTATTCGTTATAGGTCATGGTGGAAATGCAGGCCGCCTGCTTCTGCAGCAGCGGATCGACGTTGAAGCCCTGCTTCAGCACCGTCACACCCTCGGGCCCGCCGTCGGTCTTGAGCCCCAGGTGGTTCATCCAGGACAGGAACGGATATTCGTTGCCGAAGAACCAGACCCCCAGCGTCTTGCCCTTGAAGTCCGTCTTGGGGTCGGTGATCCCGCTTTCCTTGAGACAGGTCAGCATCATGCCCGACGACTTGAAGGGCTGGGCGATGTTCACGATCGGCAGACCCTTTTCGCGCGCGGCCAGCGCCGCGGGCATCCATTCGACGGTGACATCCGCCCCGCCGCCGGCCAGCACCTGGGTCGGCGCGATGTCCGGCCCGCCCGGCTTGATCGTGACGTCGAGGTTCTCCTCGTCGTAGAACCCCTTGTCCTTGGCCACGTAATAGCCCGCGAACTGGGCCTGGGTGACCCATTTCAGCTGCAAGGTAAGCGGGTCCGCGGCCCAGGCGCCCCCGGCCATCAGGCCGAACGCCGCGGCCGACATCATCAGTTTCGTCATGTGACTACCCTCCCAATGTGGGGTCTCTGCCCCGATTCAGCCGCGCTGCGACGGATGCCAGAACGTGGCGCGCCGTTCGATCAGGGCGACGATGCCATAGAACAGCGACCCGGCGATCGCCGCCATCAGAATTTCCGCCCAGACCAGCGCCAGGTCCATCTGACCGACCGCGGTCGAGATCCGGAATCCCATCCCCCGCGTCGGGCTGCCGAAGAATTCGGCAACGATGGCGCCTATCAGGGCAAGGGTGGTGGTGATCTTCAACCCGTTGAACAGTAACGGCATCGCGGCCGGCAGGCGCAGCTTCAGCAGCGACTGCCAGTAGCCCGCGCTCCATGTCGCCATCTGGTCGCGCTGCAACGCGTCGGTGGCGGCAAGCCCCGCGACCATGTTCACGAGGATCGGGAAGAACACCATCACCACGACGACGGCGGCCTTGGACTGCCAGTCAAAGCCGAACCACATGACGAGGATCGGGGCGATGCCGACGATGGGCAGGGCGGCCACGAAATTGCCGATCGGCAGCAGCCCGCGCTGCAGGAAGGGCGAGCGGTCGATGGCGATGGCGGTCAGCACCGCGGCGGCGGCCCCGATCAGCCAGCCCGACAGAGCGCCCTTGACCAGCGTCTGCCACAGATCGCCGAGGATCATCGGCAGCGCCGCGACGAAGCGGGCGCCGATGGCCGAGGGCGCGGGCAGGATCACCTGCGGCACCGCGAAGACCGTCACCGCCATTTCCCACACCGTGAGCAGCGTCAGGCCAAAGATCGCGGCCACCGCGAAGCGGCGCAGACGTTCCCACTCGGCTGTGACGGCGAGGTTGGCCAGCCGGGCATTCGCCCCCCAGAGGCCAAGCCAGACCAGCGCCAGCCCCACCGCGCGCCCCAAAGGACCAGGCGCGGCCCACAGCGCAGCCGCTCCGGCAATCCCGAGGAGCAGCGGCGCCCAGCCCCAGTCCGCGGCGGCCCGCGGCGCGTCGGCCCCCGCGCTCATCGCGACAGCCCCATGCGGCGCAGGGTGATCCGCTCGGCAAGCCCGATCAGCCAGACCAGCGCGGCGGCCAGAATCGCCGCGGCGAACAGCGCCGCCCAGATCTGGATCGTCTGCCCGTAATAGGACCCCGAGAGCAGCCGCGCCCCCAGCCCCTGCGTGGCACCGGCGGGCAGCTCGCCCACGATCGTCCCGACCAGCGCCGCCGCGACCGCGACCTTGAGCGAGGCGAACAGATAGGGCAGGGACACCGGCAGCCGCAGATGCCGCAGCACCTGTCCGGAGCTTGCGTTCCACGACCGCATCAGGTCCATCTGCATCGCATCCGGCGCGCGCAGTCCCTTGACCATGCCGACCAGCACCGGAAAGAACGACAGCCACGCCGCGATGAACGCCTTGGGCAGCAGCCCGGTCACCCCGGCGCTGGCAAAGACCACGATCACCATCGGCGCGATGGCGAGGATCGGCACGGTCTGCGATGCCACCGCCCAGGGCATGATCGACATGTCCATCGCGCGGTTGTGCACGATCCCCACCGCGAGGATCATGCCCGCCGCCGCGCCGATGGCAAAGCCCGCGAGCGTCGCGCCCAGTGTGATCCAGCCATGCCAGACGAGGCTGCGCTTCGAGGTGATCTTCTGCCCCGCGACCCCCTCCCACAGCCCCGCCGCGACCTGATGCGGCGCCGGCAGGACCGGACGCTCCAGCACCATCGTCTCGCGCAGCAGCCGGCCCGCCGTCACCGTCTCGCCGGCCCGTGCCGCCTGATCGCGCACCCAGGCCGCGTTCATGCCCACCGCCGCCAGATACCACAGCGCCACGATGGCCGCGAGAACGCTCAGCACCGGCAGCACGCGGCTCATGCCCCGGCGCCTTTCTTCTTTGCGGAAATATCCCGCGTGGGTGCGGGGGCGCGAAGCCCCCGCTGCGCCGGGCGCCGCTCAGTCATAGGAATGCCCCGCACGCAGCCCCTCGCGGACACGGTGGGCTGTCTCGATGAAGGCGGCGCTGTCGCGGATCTCGAGCGGCCGCTGGCGCGGCAGGGGGCTGTCGATCACGTCGGTGATGCGCCCTGGGCGCGGGCTCATCACCACGATCTTCGTCGACAGATACACCGCCTCGGGGATCGAGTGGGTCACGAAGCCGATGGTCTTGCCGGTCTTGGCCCACAGCGCCAGCAGAGCCTCGTTCAGCCGGTCGCGGACGATCTCGTCCAGCGCCCCGAAGGGCTCGTCCATCAGCAGGATGTCGGCGTCGAAGGCGAGCGCGCGGGCGATGCTGGCCCGCTGCTGCATGCCCCCCGACAGCTGCCAGGGATACTTGCCGCCGAACTGGCCCAGCTCGACCAGATCCAGCACCCGCGCCACCCGCTCGGCCCGGTCGGGGCGAGAAAACCCCATGATCTCCAGCGGCAGCGCGATGTTGCCGGCGATGGTCCGCCAGGGATACAGGCCGGGCGCCTGAAAGACATAGCCATAGGCCCGCGCCCGGCGCGCCTGATCCGGGGTCATGCCGTTCACCGTCAACGTGCCGCCCGTCGGCGATTCCAGCCCCGCGATGCAGCGCAGGAAGGTCGTCTTGCCGCAGCCCGAGGGTCCGATGAAGCTGACGAAATCGCCCGGCCCGATGTCCAGCGACACGTCCTTGAGCGCATGGACAGGCGCGTCCGCGGTGGGAAAGGTCAGCGACACATCGCGGGCAGAGATGACGGGAGATGGCATCATCGAATCCCGGCGCCGGCGGGTTTCGTGACATGGCCCGATCTGTCGCGATAGGCCCATCGCGCGACGCTCGGCGCCAACATAATTGCCGCAATACCGACAACGCCGACGACGATTTCTGCGCCATCGCCGTTGCTCCGCGTCATCAGGGCGATCCAAAGCACGGTGGCCACAGCTGCCGTCGCAATACCGGCATATTCCGCGGAAACCGTAAGGCCGCCGCGCCGCCGGCCAGCCAATAAACCAACGCGAACGCGATGAGAGACGGCAGAAACCCGATCAGCAGCATCGGACCAAAGACCATAGTGCCGCCGACAAGGCCCATCACCAGAGCCCCGCCTGCCGCCTCTGCATTTCCGTGCATTAACGAACGCAATCGCCGCGCCGGCGCTGCTGACGACGACCGACAGCGCCATCGTGCCGACGACGAACAGCATGAAACGGTCGTCCAGACCGCTCAAACGCGCCAGACGGATCACGGCTGCGGCCCCTTGCTCATCATTACCTCGCTTTCTGCATCGGACACAGGCGGCGCCCCGCGAGACGACAGAACCTGCCCCATCACACCCCCGTCGCGGGGATGCCGCTGCGCTGGATCGGGCGCGGCGCCGACAGTTCCTTCCATGCCGACAGGGCGCGGTTGACCTCGCCGCGCGGGGTCCGGGCGACGAACTCGCCCCAGCCTTCGCGAGCGTCCAGCTTGCCCTCTGTCACGGCGACGCGACCACGAGTCAGGGTAAAGCGGGGCAGGCCGGTGACCGCGTGGCCCTCGAAGACATTGTAATCGATGGCCGACTGCTGGGTCGCCGCGCTGATCGTCTTGCCCGCCTTGGGGTCGAGCACGACCAGATCGGCATCGGCGCCCACCATCACAGCGCCCTTCTTCGGATACATCCCCATAATCTTGGCGATGTTGGTCGAGGTGATCGCCACGAACTCGTTCGGCGTCAGCCGCCCGGTCGCCACCCCGTGCGTCCACAGCATCGGCATACGGTCCTCGAGCCCGCCCGTCCCGTTCGG
This sequence comes from Paracoccus sphaerophysae, assembly GCF_000763805.1. GTDB lineage: Bacteria > Pseudomonadota > Alphaproteobacteria > Rhodobacterales > Rhodobacteraceae > Paracoccus > Paracoccus sphaerophysae. Next base: position 18,725 of record NZ_JRKS01000035.1, read on the forward strand.
GATCCTGGTGAAGTCCCCGACGCCGAAGCGCTTCTGTTCGGTGGTGAAGGCGCAGTGATCCGTCGCCACCGCCGACAGCGACCCCGACATCAGACCGGCCCACAGCGAATCCTGGTGCCGCTTGTTGCGGAACGGCGGCGACATCACCCGGCGGGCGGCGTGGTCCCAGTCGGGGTTGGCATATTCGCTGTCGTCCAGCGTCAGGTGCTGGATCAGCGGCTCGCCCCACACCCGCTTGCCCAGAGCGCGGGCGCGGCGGATCGCCTCGTGGCTGTCCTCGCAGGAGACATGGACGACATACAGCGGCACGCCGGCCATGTCGGCCAGCATGATGGCGCGGTTCGTCGCCTCGCCCTCGACCTGGGGCGGGCGGGAATAGGCGTGGGCCTCGGGGCCGGTATTGCCCTCGGCCAGCAGCCGCGCGCACATCTCGGCCACGACATCGCCGTTTTCGGCATGGACCATGGCGATGCCGCCCAGGTCGCCCACGCGGCGGAACGAGGCGAACATCTCGTCGTCGTTCACCATCAGGGCGCCCTTGTAGGCCATGAAGTGCTTGAAGCTGGTGATCCCCCGATCCACCACCTGTTCCATCTCGTCGAAGATCTCGCGCCGCCAGCCGGTGATCGCCATGTGGAAGGAATAGTCGCAATGCGCGCGGGCGGTCTTGTTGTCCCAGACCTTCAGCGCGTCCATGAGGCTCTGATCCGGCGCGGGCAAGGCGAAGTCGATGACCATCGTCGTCCCGCCCGCCAGCGCCGCGCGGGTGCCGCTGTCGAAATCATCGGCGGAGTAGGTGCCCATGAAGGGCATCTCGAGATGCGTATGCGGGTCGATCCCGCCCGGCATGACGAAGCAGCCGGTGGCGTCGAGGGTCGTGTCGCCGGAGAGGTTCGGGCCGATCTCGGTGATCTTCCCGTTCTCGACCTTCACATCGGCCGGATAGCTCAGATCGGCGGTGACGACCGTTCCGCCCCTGATGACCGTGCTGCCCACATCCGTTCTCCTTGCTCAAGTATCCTCCGGGGGTCCGGGGGTGGAAAACCCCCGGTTCGGCGGTTCAGCTGGCAACCCCCGCCACATCCAGCACCGCATTTAACAGCACATCGCACCCCGCCGCGGCCCACTCGGGCGAGATCTCCTCGGCCTCGTTATGCGACAGGCCGTCCACGCACGGGCACATGATCATCACCGTCGGCGCGACGCGGTTGATCCAGCAGGCGTCGTGGCCGGCGCCCGACACGATGTCCATGTGGGCATAACCCAGCCGCTCGGCGGCGCCGCGGACCACCTCGACCAGGCCCGGATCGAAGGTCACCGGGTCAAAATGCCCGACCGGCTCGATGGAAATCCCCAGCCCCAGATCGGCGGCGATCTGCGCGGCCTCGGTTTCCAGCCGCGCGCGCATGGACGTCAGCTTGCCCAGATCGGGGGACCGGAAGTCGATCGTGAACACTGCCTTGCCGGGGATCACGTTGCGCGAGTTGGGCCAGACATTCGCCTGCCCAACCGCGCCCACCGCGTCGGGCTGGTGGTCCATGGCGATCCGGTGCACGGCCTCGATGATCCGCGCCATGCCCAGCCCCGCATTGACCCGCATCGCCATCGGGGTCGAGCCGGTGTGCGCGTCCTTGCCGGTCAGCGTGACCTCGAGCCACCACAGGCCCTGGCCGTGGGTGACGACGCCGATCTCGCGGCCCTCGGCTTCGAGGATCGGGCCCTGCTCGATGTGATATTCGAACATCGCGTGGATCGGGCGGCCGCCGACCGGCTGGTCGCCGCGCCAGCCGATCCGGTCCAGCTCGTCACCGAAGCGCTTGCCCTCGGCGTCGGTGCGGCTGTTGGCGTAGCCCTCGTCATGCATCCCGGCAAACACGCCCGAGGCAAGCATCGCCGGCGCGAACCGCGCGCCTTCCTCGTTGGTCCAGTTCACCACCACGATGGGCCGCCTGGGCGTCACCCCCATGTCGCGGATCGACCGCACCACCTCGAGCCCCGCCAGCACCCCCAGCACGCCGTCGAACCTGCCGCCCGTGGGCTGGGTGTCCAGATGGCTGCCGATATGGACCGGGTCGGCGTAGGGGTCGGCGCCCTCGAGCCGCATGAACATGTTGCCCATCCGGTCCACCGCCATCGTCATGCCGGCGGCCTCGCACCAGGACTGGAACAGGCGGCGGCCCTCGGCGTCGGCGTCGGTGAGGGTCTGGCGGTTGTTGCCGCCGGCGATGCCGGGGCCGATCTTCGCCATCTCCATCAGCGACTCCCACAGGCGTTCGCCGTTCACCCGCTGGTTGCCGGGGCTGATCATGCCGTCTCTCCCTGTCTGGCGCGGCGGCCGGTTCTGGCGCGGCCGTCCGCAGGTGGTCTATTTCAGCTCGACCTCGATGAAGGCCATCGGCGCGTCGCCGGCATTGATGACGTTGTGTTCCGTGCCCTCGGGCCGGGTATAGGCCTGGCCCGCCGGGATCATGCTGTCGCGGACCTCGCCCCCCGGCAGCTCCAGCCGCAGGTAGCAGTCGGTCAGCGTGGTGATGACGTATTCATAGGGATGCGTGTGCCACCCCGTCTCGTCGCCGGGCTGGAAATCGAAGCGGGTGACGCGCACCCGCTCGTTCTCCATCAGCGGCGTGCCGACCGCGTCGCTCATGCGGCCTCGCTCAGCACCTGGCCCAGCGTGCCGATCAGCTCGTCGATCTGCGCTTCCGAGATGATCAGGGGCGGCGACAGCGCGATGATGTCGCCGGTGACGCGGATCAGGATGCCGGCCTCGAACGCCTTGACGAAGACGTCGAAGGCACGCTTCCCTGGCTGGCCCTCGATCGGCGCGAGTTCCACCGCGCCGATCAGGCCCATGTTGCGGATATCGACCACATGGGGCCGGTCGGCCAGCCCGTGCAGGGCGTTTTCCCAATAGGTCTCGAGCGAGGCGGCCCGCGTCAGCAGCCCGTCCTCGGCATAGGTGTCCAGCGTGGCGATGCCGGCGGCCGAGGCGATCGGGTTGCCGGAATAGGTATAGCCGTGGAACAGCTCGATCACGTGTTCCGGGCCGGTCATGAAGGCGTCGTGGATCGCGGCCGAGGTCAGCACGGCGCCCATCGGAATGACCCCGTTGGTCAGCCCCTTGGCGCAGGTGACCATGTCCGGCACCACCCCGAAATGCTGCGCCGCAAAGGGCGAGCCCAGCCGGCCGAAGCCGGTGATGACCTCGTCGAAGATCAGCAAGATGCCGTGCTTGCGGGTGATCTCGCGCAGCTTTTCCAGATAGCCCTTGGGCGGCATCAGCACGCCGGTGGACCCGGCCATCGGCTCCACGATCACCGCCGCGATAGTTTCCGCGCCGTGCAGGGTCACGATCCGTTCCAGCTCGTCCGCCAGATGGGCGCCGTGTTCCGGCTGGCCGCGGGTCATGCGGTTTTCCGGCAGGTGGGTGTGCGGCATGTGGTCGACGCCCGCCAGCAGCGTGCCGAAGAAGCGGCGGTTGTTCACGATCCCGCCGACCGAGATGCCGCCGAAGCCGACGCCGTGATAGCCCCGCTCGCGCCCGATCAGCCGGGTCCGCTGCCCCTCGCCGCGGGCGCGGTGATAGGCCAGCGCGATCTTCAGCGCCGTGTCCACCGCCTCGGAACCGGAATTGGTATAGAAGACGTGGTCGATCCCGTCCGGCGCGATGTCCACCAGCCGGTTCGCCAGCTCGAACGCCGTCGGGTGGCCCATCTGGAACGCCGGCGCATAGTCGAGCGTGCCCGCCATCTCGCTGATCGCCCGGGTGATCCGCGGCCGCCCGTGGCCCGCGTTGCAGCACCACAGCCCGGCGGTGCCGTCCAGGATCGGGCGTCCGTCGGCGCTGGTGTAATGCATGTCCTGCGCGGCAACCAGCATCCGCGGCTGCGACTTGAACTGGCGGTTCGAGGTGAACGGCATCCAGAAGGCGCGCAAGTCATTCGGAGCGGGTTTGTGGTCGAGAGCCATGAGGATGCCCTTGCTGGCTGAGGGTGGCGCGCGGGAATTGACCATTTGGTCAGGATCACGCTAGCACGGGGCCTGACCCAGTCAAGCCGCCGTCTGCACGGGCGCCGCGGCGCGCGCCCCCAGGGAAGCACCGATGACGACCGAGGCCAGCCGCAGCCGCATCCAGACCCGCAACCGCCAGGCGATCCTCGACGCCGCGCTGGACGAGTTCTCGGCCCGCGGCTTTGCCGGCGTCACCATCGACCGCATCGCCGCGGCGGCGGGGCTGTCCAAGCCCAACGTGCTGTATTACTTCGCCTCGAAACAGGCCATTCACCGCGCCCTGCTGGACGGCCTGCTGGACCTGTGGCTGGCGCCGCTGCGCGAGATGGACCCCGGCGGCGATCCGCAGCACGAGGTGCTGGCCTATGTCCGCAAGAAGCTGGCGCTGTCGCAAAGCCACCCCCGCGAAAGCCGGCTGTTCGCCAACGAGGTGCTGCAGGGCGCCGGTCACCTGGGTCCGGTCCTGCAAGAGGACCTGGCCGCGCTGGTGGCCGACCGGGCCGCGGTCATCTCGCGCTGGATCGCCCAGGGCCGCATCGCGCCCGTCGATCCCCATCACCTGATCTTCTCGATCTGGGCGCTGACCCAGCATTACGCCGATTTCGAGGTCCAGGTCCGCGCCGTTCTGGGCCCCGGTCACGACCCCTATGCCGAGGCCGGGGCATTCCTGGACATGCTCTACCGCAGGCTCCTGGCCGTCTGAGTTGCCACCCTCAGCTGGCGGCCCCCGCGTCAATCCGCCGTCCGTCATTGATCAGCTTGCCATTCGCTGACGGTTTCGCGAGAAGCCCGCAATCTGCCCGAAAAAGGCGACACAAGGCGAATCGATGCCCGAGACCCAGGTTCCGCCGCAGAAAGCCGGTCACGACCCGATGTCCCCCCTTGCCCCGTCAACGCCCGCCGATCCCCGCGCAGGGGCGGAACTGCATGACGCGCCAGAGGGCCAGCACCATCACCCAAAGGCCTCGCCGGCGCTGGTGCTGTCCTGTCTGGGCGTCGTCTTCGGCGACATCGGCACCTCGCCGCTGTATGCGCTGCGCGAATCCCTCGTTCACGCCCGCGAACACCACATGGCCGAGACGGCGGTCATCGGCATCGTGTCGATGCTGTTCTGGACCGTGGTGCTGATCGTCACCGTGAAATACGTCATCCTGATCCTGCGCGCCGACAACAACGGCGAAGGCGGCACGCTGTCGCTGGTCGCCAAGGCGCAGGGCGCGCTGGGGCGCCGGGCCTGGTGGCTGTACCTGACCGGGGTGGTCGGCGTCTCGCTGTTCTTCGGCGACGCGATCATCACCCCTGCGATGTCGGTGATGTCGGCGGTCGAGGGCATGGACCTGGTGTTTCCGGGCTTTGGCAAATGGGTCGTGCCGGTCACCCTGGCGATCGTGATCGCGCTGTTCTGGGTCCAGCGGTCGGGGACCGAGGCGGTGTCGCGGCTGTTTGGTCCGGTCATGCTGGTCTGGTTCGGCACCATGGCGGTGCTGGGCGCGTTGCACCTGTTCGACGACGCGCGCATCCTGCAGGCCCTGAACCCGCTGCGGGCGGCCAGCTTCATCGCCACCAACGGCTTTGGCGCGCTGCCGGTGATGGGGTCGGTCTTCCTGGCCGTCACCGGGGCCGAGGCGCTTTACGCGGACATGGGCCATTTCGGGCGCCGCCCGGTGCGGATCTCGTGGCTGGCGATCGTATTTCCGGCGCTGGCGATCAGCTATTTCGGGCAGGGCGCGATGGTGCTGTCGCACCCCGAAACCGCCGTGAACCCGTTCTTCCTGCTGGCGCCGTCGTGGTTTACCTTGCCGCTGGTGCTGCTGGCGACGGCGGCGACGGTGATCGCCAGCCAGGCGGTGATCTCGGGGGCGTTCTCGGTCAGCCAGCAGGCGGTGCAGCTGGGGCTGCTGCCGCGGCTGGAGATTCAGCACACCTCGGACACCCAGGCCGGGCAGATCTACATGCCCCGGGTCAACACCATGCTGATGGTCGGCGTCTGCGCGCTGGTGCTGGCGTTCGGGTCGTCTGCGCGGCTGGCCAGTGCCTACGGGATCGCGGTGACGGGGGACATGGTCATCACCTCGATCCTGGCGATCATCGTGTTCCGCTTTTCCTGGGGCTGGCGCTGGCCGGTGGTGCTGGCGATCATGCTGCCAATCCTCGCGGTCGAGCTGATCTTCTTCTACGCCAACATCCTCAAGGTCCCGGATGGCGGCTACATCCCGCTGCTGTTCGCCGTGGTGGTCATCACCTTCATGGTTGTCTGGATGCGCGGATCGCAGCTGATCCAGCAGAAGCTGTCGGCGGAATCGGTGCAGATCGACTTCCTGGCCGGCAAGCTGACCGACAGCCCGCCGACGATCGTGCCGGGCACGGCGGTGTTCCTGACCGCCGACCCTGCGATCGCGCCGCCGGCGCTGATGCATAACCTCAAGCACAATCGCGTCCTGCACGAACGCAACTTCATCGTGAAGGTCGAGACGGCGCCGACCCCGACCGTGTCCGACGAGAACCGCATCCGTATCGAACAGATCGCCCCGCGCTTCTGGCGGGTCTGGCTGCGCTTTGGCTACATGGAACAGCCGAACGTGCCGCGCGCCCTGGCCCTGGCGAAAGAGCGCGGCCACAAGTTCGACATCATGTCGACCTCGTATTTCCTCAACCGCCGCTCGCTGCGGGTCGGCAAGGCGCGGGTGATGCCGCTATGGGCGTCGCGGCTGTATGCCGGGATGTACCGCTCGGCGTCCGAGCCCACGAACTTCTACCGCCTGCCCTCGAACCGGGTGGTCGAGCTGGGCCAGCAGATCAACATCTGACCTGGCCGCGCCAGGGCCGTCGCGGTCGGGATCAGAAGCCCCGCCGCGCCAGCATCCGCCGCAGGCCCGCATCGATCACGGCGTACAGCGCCAGCGACAGCGCTACGACGACGATCAGGGCGGCGAACATCAGGTCGGTCTTCATCCGCCCGTTGGCCTGGATCATCAGCGCCCCAAGCCCGCGGGCGCCGCCGACCCATTCCCCGATCACCGCCCCCACCGGCGCATAGATGGCCCCCAGCCGCAGCCCCGAGGCGAGCCGCGGCAGCGCCGCCGGCAGCCGCAGATGCCGCAGCATCGCCCAGCGGCCGGCGCCCATCACCCGCGCCACGTCCATCTGCGCCGCCGGGGGCGCCATCAGCCCGTCATACAGGGCCTGCGCGACCGGCACGAAGACGATCAGCACCACCATCGCGATCTTGGGGGCGAGGCCGAACCCCAGCCACAGCGTGAGGATGGGCGCGAGAGCAAAGACCGGGATCGTCTGGCTGACGATCAGCGCCGGCGACAGCGCCCGCCCCACCGGCCGCCACGCTGCCATCGCCAGCGCCAGCGCGATGCCCAGTCCGGCCCCGAGGACCAGCCCGACCAGCGTCTCGGCCGCCGTGAACAGCGCTGCCTGCGCGATCTCGGCGCGCGAGGCCGCCAGCGTCTGCGCCACCTTCGCCGGTCCCGGCAGCAGATAGGGCGGCAGTCCGGTCAGCCACACCGCCGCCTGCCACAGCGCCACCGCCGCCAGCACCCCGATCACCCCCCGGATCATGCGATCAGCCTTTCGGTCAGCCCGGCCTGCGCGGCCAGCACCTCGGGCGCGTCGTGGCGGCGCGGGACCTCGCCCGGCGGGGCGTCGATCTCGGCCAGCCCGGCGGGGGTCATCACGAGGAAGCGGTCGCCCAGACGCGCCGCCTCGGCGGGATCGTGGGTGACCATCAGCACCGTCCGTCCCTTCAGCAGCCGCACCGCCATGTCGCCGGTCATCAGCCGCAGCCGGGCGTCCAGGGCCGAGAACGGCTCGTCCAGCAGCACCAGCGGGCGGTCCTCGGCCAGGGTGCGAGCGAGCGCGACGCGCTGGCGCTGCCCGCCCGACAGGTTGGCCGGCAGGCGGGTTTCCAGCCCGGTCAGCTCGACCGCGTCGATCAGCGCGGCGATGCGGGCGGGGTCGGCGCGCTCGCCCCGCAGCCGGGCGCCCAGCGCCACGTTCTGGGCCACAGTCAGCCAGGAAAACAGCCCCGGGTCCTGCCCCATCAGCGCCGCCGGCGCGCTGTCGACGGTGCCGCGGAAGTCGACCCCCGTGGGCAGGCCGGCCAGCAGCCGCAGCAGGGTGGACTTGCCCACGCCCGAGGCGCCCAGCAGGCAGGTGACCCGGCCCTGCGCCAGCCGCAGGGCCAGCGGCCCGAACAGGCCGGGGGCCTCGCCGCTTACCCCCACCGAGGCGGGGGCCGGGGTCGGTCGGGTCATCGGCGCAACTCCTCTGCGGCGGCCGGCGGCAGGTCGGGGCGCAAGGGGGGCGGGGCCGCATCGGCGTGGCGTGGCCCGTTCCCTTCGCCGGCATGACCCGGATCAGGTTCGATGGGTGCTGCGCCTTGCGCATCTCAGCCCCGCACGGGGCGCCCCAACGAGCGTTCGCCCCGAGGTTACCGACGAAGCCCCCCCGGTTGCAACCCTCAGGCCGCGCGGGGGTAGGCCCCCCGGGAGCAAGCCGCCGCGCTCGCGGGCGACCGCCGCCTACAGCCCCAGCGCGCGATAGCTGGCGGCGATGCGGCCGATGGCGACCATGTATCCCGCCGTCCGCAGGTCGGGCACCCGGCTGTCATTGTCGGCCACCGTCACCATCTGCTGGAACGCCCCGCGCATGGTGTCGTCAAGCCCCGAGCGCACCAGCTCCAGCTCGTCCGCGCCCTTGAGATAGCGCTGCTTGAAGCCCTCGGACAGCGTCCAGCCCAGCCCCTGGTCGGCCGACAGGCGCTGCAGCTCCTCGACCAGCAGGCGGTGGCGGTCCTCCTCCTGCCGGCGCTCGATGCGGCCAAAGCTGATATGGCTTAGGTTCTTGACCCATTCGAAATAGCTGACCGTCACCCCGCCGGCGTTGGCGTAAAGGTCGGGCACGATCACCACGCCGCGGTTGCGCAGCAGGCTGTCGGCCTCGGCGGTGATCGGACCGTTGGCGGCCTCGATGATCAGCTTCGCCCGGATGCCCCCCGCGTTGCCCTTGTGGATCACCCCCTCCATCGCGGCCGGGATCAGGACGTCGCAGTCGAGTTCCAGCGCCTTTGCGCCATCGGGGTCAAAGCTGGCGCCGGGGAAGCCCTCGACCCCGCCGGTGGTCCGCAGATGGGCCTGCAGATCGGCAATGTTCAGGCCGTCGGGGTTCATCACCGCTCCGTCGCGCTCGGCCACGGCGATGATCCGGGCGCCGTCCTCGGTCGACAGGAACTGCGCCGCGTGGAAGCCCACGTTGCCCAGGCCCTGCACGACGATGCGCTGCCCGTCCAGCGCGCCGCTCAAGCCCGCCTTGGCCATCACCGACGGCGTGCGGAACACCTCGCGCAGCGCATACTGGACGCCGCGGCCGGTCGCCTCGACCCGGCCGGCGATGCCGCCCAGCTGCAGCGGCTTGCCGGTGACGCAGGCGCGGGCGTTGATGTCCTCGGGGTGCAGGCGCTTGTAGGCGTCGGCCATCCACGCCATCTCGCGTTCCCCGGTGCCCATGTCCGGGGCGGGGACGTTCTGCGCCGGCGAGATCAGCCGCCGCCGCGACAGCTCATAGGTGAAGCGGCGGGTGATCTGCTCCAGCTCGGCCTCGTCCCAGGCGCGCGGGTCGATGGTCAGCCCGCCCTTGGCCCCGCCGAAGGGCAGGTCGACCAGCGCGCATTTGAAGGTCATCAGCGCCGCCAGCGCCTCGACCTCGTCCTGGTCGACGTTCAGCGCATAGCGGATGCCGCCCTTGACCGGCTCGTGATGTTCGGAATGGACCGAGCGATAGCCGGTGAAGGTGTGGATCTGCCCGCGCAGCCGCACGCCGAACCGCACCACATAGGTCGAGTTGCAGACCCGGATCTTTTCTTCCAGCCCCGGCGCAAGGTCCATCAGGCGCGCGGCCTGGGTGAACATGTCATCGACGGAATCACGGAACGAGGCGGGGTGCTGGGTATACATCTGAAATCCCTCGGCAGGCCGCCCGCGCCGCCAACGGCCGGGCAAGGATGTGACTGCCGCGAGATTAGGCACGGACGTGACGTAACGTCCAGCCGATCCGTGCTACTTTCGGATGAGTTTCAGAGGGCCGCCGCCTGCGATTTCATCGGCTTGCCGCCGACGTAAGTTTCCGCCACCGCCCGGTCGTCGCCCAGCGTCTCGATCAGGAACAGCTCCTCGGACAGGCTGCGGATGGTTTCCGCCCGCATCCGCATCGCCGGGGTGGCGCGGGCATCCAGCACCACCAGGTCGGCGTCGGTCCCGACCTCGAGCGTTCCGATCCGGTCCGCCATCCCCAGCGCCAGCGCGTTGCCGCGCGTGGCCCAGTGGAACGAGGCCAGCGGAGTCATCCGCTGCCGGCGCATCTGGCTGACCTTGTAGGCCTCGTCCAGCGTCCGCAGCATCGACCACGAGGTGCCGCCGCCGATATCGGTCGCCACGCCCGTCACCACCCCCGCCGCGCGCAGGCCCTCGCGGTCGAACAGCCCCGAGCCGAGGAACAGATTCGAGGTCGGGCAATGGATCGCCCGCGTCCCGGTTTCCGCCATCCGGGCGATCTCGCGGGGGGTCAGGTGGATCGAGTGGCCCATCAGGCTGCGCGGGCCCAGCAGCCCGTAGCGTTCGTAGATATCCAGATAATCTCGCGCGTTGGGATACAGACTTGAAGTCAGGTCGATCTCGTCGCGGTTCTCGTTCAGGTGGGTCTGGACCGGCAGGTGGGGAAACTCCGCCGCAAGCGCCCCCGCCGCCTCGAGCTGCGCGGGCGTCGAGGTGATCGCAAAGCGCGGCGTGATCGCATAGGTCAGCCGGCCGCGCCCGGCCCAGCGGTCGATCAGCGCCCGGCTGTCGTCATAGGAACTTTGCGCCGTGTCCTGCACCTCGGGGAGAGCGTTGCGGTCCATCATCACCTTGCCGCCCAGCATCGCCATGCCCCGCGCCTCGGCTTGCGCGAACAGCGCGTCGATGGAGCCCGGATGGACCGAGCCGAAGGCGCAGGCGGTGGTCGTGCCGTGCCCCAGCAGCAGGTCGAGGAACGCCCCCGCCATCCGCGCCGCATGGGCGGGGTCGGCAAAGGCCGCCTCGGCCGGGAAGGTATAGTCGTTCAGCCAGTCCAGCAGCTGCGCGGCATAGCTGGCCACCACCTGGCCCTGCGGAAAGTGGATATGCGGGTCGATGAAGCCCGGCAGGACCAGGTGCGGCCGGTGGTCGATCTGCCGCGCCTGGGGGTTGTCGCGGGCCAGCGTCGGCCCGTCGCCCATCGCGGCGATCCGCCCGTCGCGGATCAGCAACGCGCCGTCCTCGAGATAGCGGTGGCTGTCCTCGGTGTCCTCGGGGTCGGCGTGAAAGCTCAGCAGGCGGCCGCGGATCAGCGTGTCGGTCATGCGAGGGCCCTTGCAGGGGTCAGCAGCGCCGCCATGATCTCGGCCGCGGCGAAGGCGGCGATGACCTCGGGGCGCTTGTCGCGGGGAGCTGTGGCCGCGATGGGGCAGACCAGCGGCGCGGGATCGACGCCGGCGCGCGCGGCGTGTCTGGCAAAGCTCGCGCGCTTGGAGCGGCTGCCGATCATCCCGACCCAGGCCGCGTCGCGGCGAGAGAGCGCCTCGGCGGCGATCAGGAAGTCCAGCGCGTGGTCGTGGGTCATCACGACATAGGCCGCGCCCGGCGGGGCGGCGCGCACCTCGGCCTCGGGGATCGCGGTCAGGGTCGTCGGGCCGGTGGCGCGGGTCAGCTCCTCGTCCCGGCTGTCGATCAGCCGCGCCGCCACGGGCAGCGGCGCCAGCGCCGCCGCAAGCGCGCGGCCAACATGGCCGGCACCGAAGATAAGCACCGGCGTGGCGGGCGGCGGCGGGGGCGCGGGGTGGCGGGCCCGCGCCAGGGGGGCGCGGCCGCCGCAGCACCCGTCTTTTTTAAAAATCTCCCGGCCCACCGGACTAAGGCGGAAATCGGCTGGCGGCTTCTTCTTGGGAA
>NZ_JRKS01000036.1 GCF_000763805.1 Paracoccus sphaerophysae
CTCCTGCACCGGGGGCGGGGCAGGCGGCGTGCGGCGGCTGAAGGCGCGCGGCGGCGCCCCCGATTCGGCCAGCGAGGCGACGGGCGCCGGGCGGGGGCTGATCGCGCCGCCCGGCGCGCCGGGAGTGGGGCCGGCGGTCATGTCACGCCTCCGCCGGCGCCCTTGGCGCGGTTGATCGTCTCGGCGTTCCGGACCGTCGAGCGCAGCACCTCGTCGCGCGGGCCAAAGGCGCGGCGCATCCCCTGTTCCATCACCAGCAGCAACTCGCATTCGGCAATCGCGGCGGGGCGGTGGGCCATGATGATGACCGCGCCGCCGCGCGCCTTGATGGCGCGGATCGCGAGGTTCAGCGCCTCGGACCCTTCGTTGTCGAGGTTCGAGTTCGGCTCGTCCAGGACGAACAGCACCGGGTCCTCGTACAGCGCCCGCGCCAGCCCGACGCGCTGGATCTGTCCGCCCGACAGTCGCGCGCCGGCCTGCGACAGCGGCGTGTCATAGCCCTGCGGCAGGTCGAGGATCATGCGGTGCGCGGCGGCCGCCGTCGCCGCGCGCACCACCGCGTCGGGATCGGGGCGGGGCGACAGCCGGGCGATGTTTTCGGCGATGGTGCCGTCGAACAGCGTCACCTGCTGCGGCAGATAGCCGATCAGCCGGCCGAGCACGTCGGGGTCGTATTGTTCCAGCGTGGCGCCATCCAGCCGGATCGAGCCGCCCGCCGGCGGCCACGCCCCGATCAGCGCCCGGGCGAGCGTCGATTTCCCCGCCCCCGACGGCCCGATCACGCCAAGCGCCTGTCCCGGGCCCAGCGAAAAGCTGACCCCGCGCAGCGTCGGCGCGCTTTGCCCCGGCGGGATCACCGACAGGTTCGCCACCTCGAGCCGCGCCGCGGGGCGGGGCAGCGGCGTGCGCTGCGGCTGCGGCGGCCGGCGGCTCAGCAGGTTGCCGAGCCGGGTCCAGCCGTCCTGCGCCCGCTGCACCGCCTGCCAGCCGCCGACGATCTGTTCGACCGGCGCAAGCGCCCGGCCCATCAGGATCGAGCTGGCGATCATCGCCCCCGGCGTCACCTCGTTGCGCAGCACGAGCCACGCGCCGGCGGCCAGCAGCGCCGATTGCAGGAACAGCCGGAAGGTCCGGGAAAAGACCGAGAAGGTGGACCCGCGATCGGTGCCGCGCATGGTCGCATCGGCCATCCGCTCGCGCGATCCCCGCCAGCGCAGGAAGGTCGCCTGCCGCATCCCTAGGGCGCCGATCAGCTCGCCCTCGTCGCGGTAGAGGTCGGCGGCGCGGTCGGCGGTCTGGCCGGCGATCATGGCGTCCTGCAGCGGCCTTCGGGTCAGGGACTGGTTCAGCCAGGTGGTGATGACCAGCAGCAGCCCGCCGATGGTGGCGACCACCCCCAGCACCGGATGAAAGAGATACAGCCCCGCCAGGAACACCGGCGCCCAGGGCAGGTCGAACAGCGCCATCAGGACGGGGGAGGCCATCAGCTGGCGCACCGCCTCGAGATCGCGCAGGCCGCCCTGGGCCGCGTGGGCCTGGCCGGTCGCGACGCCTTCGGCCAGCGCGGCCTGAAAGACGCGCGATTCCAGCCGGTCCTGGAACCGCATCGCCACCCGCGCCATCACCCGGCCGCGGGCGAGGTCGATCAGGCCCATCATCGCGAACAGGAACGCCACCAGCGCGAACAGCGCCGCCAGCGTCGGCACCGACCGGCTGCCCAGCACCCGGTCATAGACCTGCATCATGAACAGCGGCCCGGTCAGGTTCAGCAGGTTCACGGCGACCGAGAACACGGCCACCGCCATGACCAGCCCCAGGTTGCCGCCCCGCGCCGCGCGCAGTTCGGCAAACCCGTCGTGACGTCCCGGCGCCAGTGCCATGCGTTCCCGTTCCTGCGCGGCGAGATGCCGCCTTGTCCCATTCCCCGGCAGAACGCCGGTTGCCCCACGGCCTGCCCGTGTCTATCCCATCCCGAACCGTTCAAACAGACCCGGATGCCACCGGCCCCCCTGTTTGGGATCGGCCCCCGGAATCACGCGGCCCGCCCAGCATCGCCGCAAACCGTTAAGGAGACGTTCATGCGCCTTGCCGGAGCGATCCTGCTCGTGTCCCTCGCCGGCTGCGCCAGCGCGCCGCCGGGCGAGATCGCCGATCCCTACGAGCCGATGAACCGGCAGGTCCATGCGTTCAACAAGTCGCTGGACGCCAACCTGTTGCGGCCGGTGGCGCGGATGGCGCGGCTTGGCGATGGGGCAAAGGCACCCGCCGAGCCGTGGACCAAGCCCTATCCGCAAGGCCCCGGCGCGATCGGGATAGTCGGCAACTTCGGGTCGAATCTGTCGCTGCCGGGCAAGGTGGTGAACAGCCTGCTGCAGGGGCGTCCGCAGCCGGCCTGGCAGAACACGGCCCGGTTCCTGGTCAACTCGACCCTTGGCCTTGCGGGCGTCTTCGACCCTGCCGGCGAGGAATTCGCGCTGACCGAGGTCGATACCGACTTTGGCGAGACGCTGCATGTCTGGGGGGTTCCCTCGGGCGCTTATCTGGAACTGCCGGTGCTGGGGCCGTCGACGGAACGCGACCTGGCCGGCAAGATCGTCGATTTCGTGCTGATCGACCCGCTGGACAACGTGCTGACCGACGAACAGAAGCTGGCGGGCACAGCCGCTCGCGTCGTCTCAAAAGCGGGTGAGCGGGCGCAATTCGGCTCGACGGTGGACTCGGTTCTGCACGACAGTGCCGACAGCTATGCCCAGACGCGGCTCTTGTACACGCAGCACCGGCGGTACGAGCTGAAGCAGGAAGAGGACGTCATTGACCCATATGCCGATTAACACCCGCCGCGGGTTCCTGGGGCTGATGGCCGCGGGCACCTGCCTTGCGGTCACCCCCGCCCGCGCCATGACGGCCGACACCGCCACCGCGGCGATCCAGCGCGCCGTGGACGAGGTCTTCGCGATCATCAATTCCGGCGCCGCCCCGGCGCAGATGTACCAGCAGTTCGAGGGCGTCTTCGCTCGCCACGCCGACGTCGCGGCGATCGCGCGTTCGGCGCTGGGGCCGGCGGCGCGAGAGGTGGACCAGGCGACCTTCGCCCAGTTCCGCACCGCCATGTCGGGCTATATCTCGCGCAAATACGGCAAGCGGTTCCGCGAGTTCATCGGCTCCAGGATCGAGGTCGGGGGCGCCCGGCAGGTGAAGTCGTTCTGGTCGGTCGGCTCGACCGCCTATCTGAACGGCCGCAGCCCGATGCAGGTGGAATGGCACGTCTCGGACAAGACCGGGCAGCCGCGGTTCTTCAACCTCATCATCGAGGGCGTCAACATGCTCGCATCGGAACGCGAGGAGATCCGCGCCATGCTGGCCCGCCGCAAGGGCGACGTGCGGGCGGTGATCGCGGACCTGCAGCACGCCGGCTGACGCCGGTCCGGCGCCGAACCGGAAAGCCCCGTCAGTTGGCGGGGCTTTTGCATGTCGGGATCAGTTCAGGCCGGGAATGGCCCCCAGCGCCTGCGACAGCGCGTCGCCGGCCGGCTGGGCCGAGGCGGGCTGGGGGGCGAGATCAGCCGGGGCGGCCTGCGACGACCTGGGATCGTTCAGCGCATCGGCCAGGGCGGCGTCGATCGCGGCCGATTCCTCGGCGCTGCGGCCGCCACCGTCTCGGCCAGGGCCGCACCCAGCGCGTCGGGCTGGCCGTCGGCGCCGGTGGTGACGACGGGGCGTTCGGCGCCGATCTCGACCGAGCTGGCCTGGCCCTCGACCACCGGCTGCGCGGCCGAGATCGCCTCGGCCAGCGCCGCCGCCAGCGGATCGTCCGAATCGGCGGACACGATGTCGCTGGCGGAAATGACGCTGCCGGCGGCGTTGGGCGCGATAACGCCCAGCGGCAGGGCGGGCAGGCCCTGGTGGATCTCGGTCATCACCGCCTGCCAGATTTCCGCCGGCAGGCCGCCGCCGGTCACGTCCTTCAGCGGCGTGTTGTCGTCATAGCCCATCCAGACGCCGGTCACGTATTGCTCGGTAAAGCCGATGAACCAGGCGTCGCGATAGGACGAGGTGGTGCCGGTCTTGCCCGCCGCCTCGCGCCCCTCCAGCCGGGCGCGGGTGCCGGTGCCCTTCTCGATCACCTGCTTCATCATCCAGATCAGCTCGGACGCGGCCTTGGGCGAGATCACCCGCTGCCCCATCCCGCCGGCCTGCCCGATCAGCGGCTTGTCGTCGCCCTTGATGCGCAGCTCGACCAACCCATAGGGGCGCACGGCGGTGCCGCCGTTGCGGATGCCGGCATAGGCGCCGGTCATTTCCAGCAGCGTGGTTTCCGACACCCCCAACCCCAGCGACGGCCCCGAGGCGAGGTCATGGGCAAAGCCGAAATCCTGCGCCACGCGGCGCACGTTGTCGCGGCCCACCGCCTCTTGCAGGCGGATCGTCGAGGTATTGATCGACTTGGTCAGCGCCGTGGTCAGGGTGATCTCGCCCAGGTAGTTGCGGGTATAGTTCTTGGGCGACCACGGCTTGGCCCCCTTGATCCGGAACGTGATTGGCGCGTCCATGATCGTATCGTTGGGGGTAAAGCCCTGATCCAGCGCCGCGGCATAGACGAAGGGCTTGAAGGACGATCCGGTCTGCCGCTTGGCCTGGGTCGCCCGGTTGAAGCTGCCGGCGAGTCCGGCCGGATCGCGTCCGCCAATCATCGCCCGCACCGCGCCGTCCGCCGACATGACCACCACTGCCGCCTGCGCCTTGGACCCCGGCGCGACCTTTTCTTCAAAGATGCGGGCCAGCGCGCGTTCGGCCTGACGCTGCATGGTCTGGTCGAAGGTCGTCTTGATCGTCACATCCTCGGTCGTTTCGCTGGTCAGGAAGCCGGGGCCGGATTCCATCACCCAGTCGGCGAAATACCCGCCCGCGCGGGCCGCCGCGGCCTTGGACAGCACCGCCGGATGCGCCTTCGCCTCGGCGAACTGGGCGTCGTCCAGATAGCCCTGGTCGTGCATCAGCCCCAGGATCACGCTGGCCCGGTCCTGCGCCCGCTGCAGGTTCGAGGTCGGCGAGAAATAGCTGGGCGCCTTCAGAAGCCCGGCCAGCATCGCGGCCTCGGACGCGGTGACCTCGGAGGCGGGCTTGCCGAAATAGCGCTGGCTCGCCGCCTCGAACCCGCGGGCGCCGGCGCCCAGGTAGCTGCGGTTCATGTAGATGTTGAGAATCTCGTCCTTGGAATACTTGGTTTCCAGGGCCAGCGAGTAGGGCACTTCCTTGACCTTGCGCCACAGCGAGGACTTGCGGCAGTCGGCCTCGTAATCTGCCTCGGACTTCCACTTGATGGGGTCGAACTGTTCGCCGAGGCACAACAGCTTGCTGACCTGCTGGGTGATCGTGGACCCGCCATTGCCTTCCAGCGGGCCGCGGCCCTCGGCCATGTTGATCTTGACGGCGCTGGCGATGCCGCGCGGATCGACGCCCAGGTGGCTGTAGAAGCGCTTGTCCTCGGTCGCGATGACGGCGTTGCGCAGGATCGGCGCGATCTGGTCGTCGCCGGCGGTGTTGTAGGTTTCCCCGCGCCAGGCAAAGACCCTCCCGTCGCGGTCCAGCATGGTGACCGACCCGCGGGCGCGGCCGTCGAACAGCGCCTGCGCCTGCGGCAGGCTGGAATAGTAAAAGGCCGTCGCCAGCCCGAGGATCAGCAGCAGGGTGGCGGCGGTGCGCCAGAACGATCCCCAGACGATCCGCCAGAACAGCGAGAACGCGCCGCTGACCCCGCGGGTGACGACGTTGCCGCGGCGCGCCGGGCGCACGGGCTGCGCGGCGCTGCGGCGCTGCGCCTGTTGCGGCGGCAGTCCGCCGCCTGTGGACGCAGGGCCTGCCCCGGTGGGGTCATAGCGCTTGTCGGCGACGATGCGCCGGGCCTGATCGGGGCGCCGGGGCCGGTCGGATTTCTGCATGTGCCTGTATCCCGAGGCCGTTCTGCGGCCGTTCTGCCGTCCTTGATACATGAGCGCGGCCCGCTTGAGAACATCCGCCGGGCCCGCTGACCCAGTCGTGACCTGCCGAAATGCAGGGCATTGGCGCGAAATACTGCCTGCCCCGCAGGCAGTCCGGGGTTCGGTTCCGCCGAGGCCGCCGCAACTCTGGACGATCGCCGCCCCGCCCGGCGTCAGTCGGCGCATGGCGTTGCCGCACCGCGGCGCGCGCGACCGAGACAGCCAGAGGACCCTCCCGATGATCCAGCCCATCCCCCGCCCGCACCCGTGCCCGCATCCGGTGGATGCCGCGACCGGGCGCCTTGCGCCGACCCCGGCCGCCCGTTACGCGCCCGGGCCGTGGATGGCGGCCGGGGCCGCCGCCGCGCTGGCAGCGGTCATGGCGGCGCATCCCGCGCTGGCCCAGACCGCCCCCGAGGCGCCCGTGGTCGTCGAAGCCGCCGCCCCCGTCCTGAATACCGGCGACACCACCTGGGTGATGGTCTCGGCGATCCTGGTGATGATGATGACGGTGCCGGGGCTGGCGCTGTTCTATGGCGGGCTGGTGCGGTCCAAGAACATGCTGTCGGTGCTGATGCAGGTGCTGAGCGTGTTCTGCATCATGGCGCTGCTGTGGGTGATCTTCGGCTATTCGCTGGCCTTCACCGGCGGCGAGGGCGGCGGCCTTGCGCCGTTCATCGGCACGCTGTCGCGGACGTTCCTGGGCGGGGTCGGCGTCGACAGCCTGTCGGGCACGGTGCCCGAATACGCCTTCATCGCCTTCCAGATGGCCTTCGCCTGCATCGCCGCCGCCCTGATCGTCGGCGCCACGGTCGAGCGGATGAAGTTCGCCGCCGTGCTGATGTTCTGCACCATCTGGTTCGTGCTGTCCTACCTGCCGATCTGTCACATGGTCTGGCAGCCGGGCGGCTATCTGTTCGCCCACGGGGCGCTGGACTTTGCCGGCGGCACCGTCATCCACATCAACGCCGGCGTCGCCGGGCTGATCGCGGCCTGGGTCGCCGGGCCGCGGGTCGGCTATGGGCGAGAGCTGATGGCGCCGCACAACCTGACCTTCACCTTCATCGGCGCGGCGCTGCTGTGGATCGGCTGGTTCGGTTTCAACGCCGGCTCGGCGCTGGGCGCGAACGGGGTGGCGGCGCTGGCGCTGGTCAACACCGTCGTCGCCACCGCGGCCGCGGCGCTGGCCTGGGCCTTCGGCGAATGGGCGATGCGCGGCCACCCCTCGCTGCTGGGCGGGGTGTCGGGCGCCATCGCGGGGCTGGTCGGCGTGACCCCGGCCGCGGGCTTCGTGGGCCCGATGGGCGCGATCGCCATCGGGCTGATCTGCGGGCTGGCCTGCATGTGGTTCGTGGTCACGATGAAGTCGCGCATCGGCATCGACGACAGCCTGGACGTGTTCGGCATCCACGGCCTCGGCGGCATCATCGGCGCCGTCCTGACCGGCATCTTCGTCTTTCCGGCGCTGGGCGGGCGCGGGGTCGAGGTGACGATGGGCGAACAGCTTTACGTGCAGGTGCTGGGCGTGGTCATCGCCATCCTGTGGTCGGCGGTGGTGTCCTTCGTCGCTATCCACCTCGTCAAGGCGGTGATCGGGCTGCGCGTGCAGACCAGCGACGAGCGGCAGGGGCTGGACCTCATCACCCACGGCGAGAACGCCTATAACTGACGGCACGCGCCGCGACAGGGGCCCGGCCGCGCGCCGGGCCTTTTGCGTGCCCGTTCAGGCCACGCGGGCGACCACGAAATCCGCCAGATCGGACAGCAGCACCCGGATCTCGCCCTGGGGCAGCGCGCTCAGCGCCGACTTCGCCCGCCCCGCCCAGTCCAGCGCGTCGGCGCGGGCCGCGTCGATGGCGTTGTGCCGGGCGAGAATCGCCAGCGCCTCGTCCAGATCGCCGTCGCGCTGGTCGCCCTTCTCGATGGTCCGCTGCCAGAATGCGCGCTCGGCCTGATCGGCCGCGGCCAGCGCCTTGATGACCGGCAGGGTCAGCTTGCGTTCGCGGAAATCGTCGCCGGTGTTCTTGCCGATCGTCTCGGTGGTGCCGGAATAGTCGAGGATGTCGTCCACGATCTGGAACGCGATGCCCAGCGCGTCGCCGTAATCGAAGAACGCCCGCACCTGCGCGGCGTCGCCGCCGGCGATCACGCCGCCGACCTCGGTCGCGGCGGAAAACAGCGCCGCGGTCTTGCCGCGCACGACCTGCAGATAGATGTCCTCGGTCGTCGCCAGGTCCTGCGCCGCGGTCAGCTGCAGCACCTCGCCCTCGGCGATGGTGGCCGAGGCGCTGGCCAGGATCTCCATCACCCGCATCGAGCCGGTCTCGGTCATCAGCTGGAAGCTGCGGGCAAAGAGATAGTCGCCGACCAGCACCGAGGACTTGTTGTCCCACAAGAGGTTCGCGGTC
Organism: Paracoccus sphaerophysae; assembly: GCF_000763805.1. Lineage (GTDB taxonomy): Bacteria > Pseudomonadota > Alphaproteobacteria > Rhodobacterales > Rhodobacteraceae > Paracoccus > Paracoccus sphaerophysae. The sequence goes on from NZ_JRKS01000036.1 coordinate 8,387, forward strand.
GGCCGGCCGCGGCGCTGGCGGCTTTCGTCGACCACGTCGTCATGCAGCAGCGTCGCGGTGTGGATGAATTCCACCGTTGCCGCCAGCAGCTGGTGATGGGTGCCCTCATAGCCCAGCAGCCGCGCCGCGGCGATGGTCAGCAGCGGGCGGACGCGCTTGCCGCCGGCCTCGATCAGATGCGCGGTCACCTCGGGGATGCGGGGGGCATGGCGGCTTTCCATGCGGGTGCGGATCAGCGCGTTCACCGCGTCCATGTCGGCGGCCAGCAGCCCGGCCAGCCGGTCCAGCGGTTTCGCGACGTTCTCGTTGATACCCATGGCGCACCCCTTCGCGCGCAGCCATTGCCACGCCGTGGACAGTTTCGCAACCGCGCCCTAGCCTTCGGCGCCATGAAGGAAGTGCTGCGCACCACCGATCCGCTGACCCTCGTCCGGGCGATGGACCTGCTGCGGTCCGAAGGGATCGTCAGTTTCGAATTCGACCGGCACATGAGCGTGCTGGAAGGCTCGATCGGCATCCTGCCGCGACGGCTGATGGTCGCCGACCGGGATCATTTCATGGCCAGCGCGATCCTGCGCGACAACGGCATCGGATGAGTGCCACCCGCGACGATGCGTTCCTCGGCGGCCGGCTGACCCTGCGCCAGCCCGCCCGCGGCTATCGCGCCGGGGCGGACGCGGTGATGCTGGCCGCGGCCTGTCCGGCGCAGCCGGGCCAGCGGGTGCTGGAACTGGGTTGCGGCGCGGGGGTGGCGCTGTTCTGCCTGGGCGCGCGGGTCCGGGGCCTGTCGCTGACCGGACTGGAACGCCAGCCGGCGCTGGCCGATCTGGCGCGCCACAACGCCGCGGCGACCGGGACGAGCGCGCGAATCATCTCGGGCGACCTGTCGGCCATGCCGCCCGAGCTGCGGGCCCAGAGCTTCGATCACGTCATCGCCAACCCGCCCTTTTTCGCCGCCGGCACCCCCGCCCCCGACGCCGCCCGTGCCGCCGCGCGGCACGAGGACACGCCGCTGGCCGACTGGATCGACGCAGGCCTGCGCCGGCTTGCCCCGTCGGGCACGCTGACGCTGATCCACCGGGCCGAGGCGCTGGGCCGCATCCTCGGGGCGGTCGAGGGCAGGGCAGGTGGCATCGCCGTCCTGCCCGTGACGTCGCGTCACGGCCACCCGGCGGGGCGGGTGATCGTGGCGGCGCGCAAGGGGGCGCGGGCGCCGCTGCGGCTGCTTTCCCCCTTCATCCTGCATGAAAAGCCGGCGCATGACCGGGACGCCGAGGACCTGACGCCCGCCGCGCAGGCAGTCCTTCGCCACGCCGCGGCGATCAACCTTGAATTGTCACGATTCGGGTGACAGCGGGATCGGAATGTGATGGACTTGTGACAGTCGACACCAGGAACAGGAGACCACGATGTCGGTTCAGTCGCATGTTGCGGAACTGCGCAAGAAGCACCAGCACCTGTCGGACGAAGTCGAACGCGCCCAGCGCATGCCGGGGTCCGACGACCTGAGCATCTCGACGATGAAAAAGGAAAAGCTGCGCCTTAAGGAAGAGATCGAGCGGCTGACTCACTGACCCATCCGGTCCACTGATACATCCGGCCACTGACCCACGTGGTCCTTGAGCCCGCCAACCCCGGCCCCCGCGGCCGGGGTTTTCGTTTGGCGGCGCGGGTGAATGCGAAACGGGCGGCCGAAGCCGCCCGTGCATGCCAGGGTGCGGGCCAGGCCGCCCCCGCGTCGCGGTGAAATCAGCCGAAGAACTGCGCCCCGTTGGCGCTGATCGTCGAGCCCGAGATGAAGCCCGCGTCGTCCGAGGCGAGGAACACGACGCAGCGCGCGATCTCTTCAGGCTCGCCCAGGCGGCCGACGGGGATCTGCGGGATGATGCGCTCGTTCAGCACCTTCTCGTCGATGGCGCGGACCATCTCGGTGCCGATATAGCCCGGTGCGACGACGTTGACGGTGATCCCGGCCCGCGCCCCTTCCTGCGCCAGCGCGCGGGTGAACCCGATGTCGCCGGCCTTGGCGGCGGAATAGTTGGCCTGGCCCGCCTGGCCCTTCTGCCCGTTCACCGACGAGATGTTGATGACCCGCCCGAACTTGCGGTCGCGCATCCCGTTCCAGACCCCGTGGGTCATGTTGAAGACCCCGGTGAGGTTGGTGTCGATGACCTCTTTCCACTGCTGCGGAGTCATCTTGTGGAACATGCCGTCGCGCGTGATGCCGGCGTTGTTCACCAGCACGTCGACCGGGCCCAGCTCGGCCTCGACCTGCTTGATGCCGGCGGCGCAGGCGTCATAGTCGGCGACCGACCACTTGTAGGTCTTGATGCCGGTTTCCTCGGTGAATGCCTTGGCGGCGTCGTCGTTGCCGGCATAATTCGCGGCGACCTCGTAGCCCGCCTCTTTCAGCGCCTTGGAAATCGCCGCGCCGATCCCGCGCGAGCCCCCCGTCACCAGTGCCACTTTTGTCATTCGTCCCCTCCCACGAGCTGAGTGAAATCCTGTTTCGTCCAAGACCTATTGCGAGAAAGATTATTACGCAAGAGCGGCTTGTCGAGATCGTTCCAACGCCGTCGCGCTGTGGCGACAGCCCCGGTCAGCGGCCCGGCCCGGGTATTGCCGCAGTATTTTTATAAGGATATAGGCCGGGCGACACAGACGACCCGTCGTCCCAGCCCAAGGATGCCCCGATGCCGTTTCCGCCGCGCCATTCCGCCGCTGTTGCCGGGGTCATCCTGCCTGCAGCCGCTGCCCCGGCGGCATGGGCGCAGGCCCTGGTTGCGCCAGAGACGCTGCCCCACGACCTGTCGCCGCTGGGCATGTTCCGGCAGGCCGATATCGTGGTCCAGGCGGTGATGCTGGGGCTGGCCTTTGCCTCGGTCGTCACCTGGACGGTGCTGGTCGTCAAGCTCATCGAGTTCGCCCTGGCGAGCGCCGCCCTGCGCCGCGGCGTGGGCCGGATCGAGGCCGCCGACACGCTGCGCGCGGCCCTCGCCGAGGCCGGCGGCAGCGGCGCCGATGCGCGGATGCTGCGGGCGGCCGCGCGCGAGCTGAACCGCTCGGCCGGGGGCGCCCGCCTGGGGGTGGGCGAGCGGGTGGCCTCGCACCTGGCGCAGGTCCAGGCCCGCGCGGCGCGGCAGATGGGGCGGGGCACCGGCCTTCTCGCCACGATCGGGGCGACGGCGCCCTTCGTCGGGCTGTTCGGCACGGTCTGGGGGATCATGAACAGCTTCATCGGGATCTCGCGGGCCCAGACGACGAACCTCGCCGTGGTGGCACCGGGCATCGCCGAGGCGCTGCTGGCGACCGCGCTGGGCCTGATCGCGGCGATCCCGGCGGTGGTGATCTACAACGTCTTCGCCCGCGCGATCGCCGGCTATCGCCTGCAGCTGGCCGAAGCGGCGGCCGGGGTGGAACGCCTGGTCAGCCGCGACCTGGACCGTGCCGCGGCCGGCGGGCGGGTCTGAGCGATGGCGGGCGGGTTGTTCGAGGACGGCGACGACCTGGCCGAGGCGCACGAGATCAACGTCACGCCCTTCATCGACGTGATGCTGGTGCTGCTGATCATCTTCATGGTGGCGGCGCCGCTGGCGACGGTCGACGTGAACGTGGACCTGCCGGTGTCGAACGCGCCGGTCTCGGGCCGCCCCGACACGCCGGTCTGGCTGTCGGTCGGCCCCGATCTGGGGCTGACGCAGGGCAACGACCCGGTTGCCCCCGATGCCCTTGCCGCCCGGCTGACCGCCGCGACCGGCGGCGATCCCGAGACCCGCATCTACCTGCGCGCCGACCGCTCGGTCGCCTATGGCGATCTGATGGGGGTGATGAACCGGCTGCGCGACGCAGGCTTCGCGCGGATTGCGCTGGTCGGGCTGGATTCGGCGAGCGCACCGCAGGACGCGGCGGGCGAGTCGGGCGAGGCGGGGCCTGCCCGGCTGCCCGGGGCGTCACCGGCTGTGCAGCTGGACGCGGCGCCGGGCGCGTTGCCTTTTCCCGTGAAGCCGGCGCCGTGAGGATGTGGCGGCCGGGGCGGCTGGCACTATGGGGCGCGGTGGGGGCCGTGGTCGCCTCGGCCCACGTCGCCGCGGCGGCCTGGGCGCTGCGCCAGCACGTCCCGGTCCTGCCCGCGCCCCCCGACGCCATCGAGATCGAGCTTGCGCCCCCCGCGGCGGTGCCGCCCGCCCCGGGCGCAGAGAGCGCGGGGGACGGGCCGGCCGCGGCCGCGGAAACCGCGGCGTCGCCGGCAGAGGAAACGTCATTCCCCGCGCCAGCGTCGCCCGCGGCGGACTTTTCTCCGCCCGCGCTCGAGCCGCTGCCGCCGCCCGACCTCACGGCCCTGGCTGCCCCGCTGTCGCACGATCCGGCCGCCCAGCCGCCGCCCTCAGACGTCGTGCCCCCGCCGATGCTGGCGCTGCCGCCCGCCGATTTCGCCGCTCTGGCGCCGAAGCCGCCGCGGAAGCGCCCGCAGCGCATCCTCGACCTGGCCCGCCAGCAGCGGGAGCCGCGGGCGGAGACCGAACGCCGCGCCGCTTCGGACAGCACAGACCCGCAGCCGAAAGCGGAGCGGAAGCAGGCCCAGTCGAAGACCGAACGGAAGCAGGCCCAGCCGAAGAGCCCCGCCCGCCAGACCGCGGCTGCGGAAGGCGGCGCCAAGCCCGCGGCCGCGAAGGACCCTCGCAAGCCCTCGGCCGCGCGGGGCGACGCCCGCAAGTCTGCCGGGCAAGGCGACTCCCGCCAGCCGCCGCGCGAGGCCCGGTCGGGCGGGGCGCAAGGCGGTGGCCGCGGTGCCCCCGCCGGCGGCAAGGCCGCCTCGGCCGGGCAGATGGCGTCCTGGGAAAGCCAGGTCAGGGGCCGGATCGCGGCGCATATGAACCGCACGAACGCGCCCGGCGTGCGCGGCACGGTCAGCGGCACGGTGCTGGTCACGATCCAGCCGAACGGACGGTTGAGCGCCCGGATCGTCACCGGCAGCGGCGATGCCCGCGCCGACGCGGCGCTGAAGCGGCAGGCCGCACGCCTGCCGCGCCTGCCCCCGCCGCCCGGAGGTCAGCCGGTCAGCGTCACCATCCCGTTCCGGATCAAACGCTGAGCGCCCCAGCACGCCGTCAGCCCGCCGCCGGGACCACCCCGCCCTCAGCCCACCTGCCGCCCGGCCGACCACACCCCGCGCAGGCGCGGCGTCCCGCCGACCTCGGCGATGCGGATCACGTCGGCGCGCAGTCCCGGGGCCAGCCGGCCGCGGTCGTCCAGCCCCGTCGCCCGCGCCGGGGTCGCGGTCACGGTCGCGACTGCGCGGGGCACGTCGCCCCAGATCTCGGCCAGCCGCCAGGCCGACAGCAGCAGGCTGGACGGGATGTAGTCCGACGAGACGATGTCCAATAGCCCGGCGCGGGCCAGGTCCTCGGCGGCGACGTTGCCGGAATGGCTGCCGCCGCGGATCAGGTTCGGGCCGCCGAGGATGGTCAGGATGCCCTTTGCGCGGCAGGCCTCGGCGGCCTCGCGCGTGGTGGGGAACTCTGCCAGCCTCGCGCCCAGCGCGGCGCTGCGGTCGACCTGCGCGGGCGTGGTGTCGTCGTGGCTGGCGATCACCGCGCCCAGCCGGCGGGCAAAGCCGATCGCGGCCGCCTCGTGCGCCGCGCCGACCCGCGCCCCGAGCGCGATCAGCCGCGCCACCTGCGCGTCGAACCTGGCGTCCGAGGTGCCGTATTTGCCTTGTTCGTATTCCTTGAGCCTGGACAGGTCGCGGAACTGCCGCTGGCCCGGCGTGTGGTCCATCAGGCTGACCAGCCGGACGCCGTGATCGGGGCCGAAGGCCTCCATCTCGGCGATCAGGGTTTCGGAACAGATTTCCACGCGCAGATGCAGAACGTGGCTGATCCGGGTCGCCCCCGCCCGGCTCATCGCATTGATTTCATTGGCAAGCGGCAGGGCATAGGGGGCATAGGCGGGATTGTCCGACCGGATCGACCCCACCCGCAGCGCGTCGAAGACGGTGGTGATCCCGACGCTCGCCAACTCTCCGTCATGGGCGAGGATCGCGGTGGCATGCGGCCAGTCCACGCCGGGGCGGGGCTGGATGTGGCGTTCCAGGTTGTCGGTGTGCAGCTCGATCAGCCCGGGCGCGAGGTGATCGCCGGCGCAGTCGATGGCGCCCGCCGGCACCGCCTCGCCCGGGGTGATCGCCGCGATCCGGCCGTCCGCCAGGGTGAGCGCCCCGCGCAGCACGCGGTCGGGCAGGATCAGACGGGCATTGGCAAGAACCGTGGTGGCGTTGGTCATGGCACCCGTCCGATGGCTGCAGGGAAGGCTGCCGTCGAGTTGGCGAGCGGGCCGGCATTGTCAATGGTGCTCGCGCGTGTGCCGACGGCAATAGGGCGCCGGGAGACCCGGCCGGGGACCGCTGCGGCCGGGTCGCCCCCGCGCCGATGCGGCGCCGCACTCGACAGGCGAGGCGCGCCGGAACCGCCCCAACCAGCCGTGAAGCGCCTAGACCGCGGGTTCCGCTGTGCGAGCCGCTTCTGCCGGGGCATGCCGCAGTCGCGGACGATGCTCTCCCGACCAGATCCGCCGCCGGCGGCGGCCCGAGGCGGCCGCCTCCTCCAGCACCGCGGCGCCGATCTGGGTGCCGATGTCGCAGGCGGCGGTGATCCCCTGCACGAAGGGCCGGTCGTGCATCAGATAGGGGATCGCCCCCATATAGACCCGCCCCTCATAGTCCGGCGCCCCCAGCAGGCGATAGGCGTCGTCCACGTCCAGCACCTCGACCCCCGCGGCGACCAGGCTGTCGCGCAGGGACGGGAAGGGCAGGTCCTCGGCTTCCAGCGGCTTCTGCCCCCGGGCGTCGATGAAGACGTCGAAGCGCAGCGAGTCGTCCTCGGTGCGGATGGTGGTGCCGCTGTCCGACTCCTCCATCTTCCAGTCGCTGCCGATGGCCCGCACCGACAGCAGGCCGGCATCGTGCAGGGCCAGCAGCCGGCGGATCGATTCCGGCGGGACGGCGGCGTAGTTGTCGACGAAGACCGGCTTCAGCGACGCCTCGAAGCGGTCGCGGTCGGTGTCCGACATCTGCTCGACCAGCTGCTCGACCTGCTCGTGCATGCGCAGGATTGCATAGCGCCACGGGACCGTGCGGCGGGCCTCGCGGTCGGCCTCGGCCTCGGCGAGGTTGCGGCGCGCCCAGTCGAAGGGGTCGGCCTCCCTGCGGGCCTTGAAGTAGCGGGACGGGAAATCCTCGGGCGTGGCGGAGCCGAGGTCCAGCGCCTCGGCATAGGCGGGGTCGGCCTGGGTCAGCTCGGCCCGGAACAAGTCGAACACCGCGTCCAGCAGGTCGTCGCGCCCCTCCAGCGCGGCCAGCGCCTCGGGGGTCATCACCGACAGCGGCTCGTAGGGGATCGGGCAGTAGAAATCCGCCTCGGGCAGAAGGCCGGCGCGCGACATCATGGTGATCGACAGCAGGGCGTCGCCCTCGGGTTCGGCGGGGTCGAACCGCAGCTGCTCGCCCCGGCGCTGGACAAAGCGGCCGTGCTGGGTGGCCACCGCCATCGCCGCGTCGATCGCGCTGAGCGAGGTGCCGAGGATGCCGACCGGGCAGGCCGGGACCACCGCATCGACCAGCCCCGACCACGGGCTGGGGAAATAGCGGCGGTTCTCGTCCTCGTCGGGGAAGGCGTGGCCGGTGGCGACGATGACCCGGTCGAAGTCGGCCTCGACCTCGCCCTGGTCGGTCAGCAGCCGCAGCCGCCCGTCGGGGCCGGGGCGGATGTCGGTCACCTCGGTGCGCTCGCGCAGCTCGACCTTGTGGCCCAGGGCCTCGGCCTGGTGGACCAGCGCGTTGAACTCGTCGCGGTAGTACCGGCCCAGCATCAGCCGCGGGGTGAAGTCGCGGTCGTCCAGGTCCTGCGGGTCGATGCCGTGGCTGCGCAGCAGCGCCTGAGTCTGGGCCCGCAGCCAGTCCAGATAGCTGCGGGTCACGGGCGGGATCTCGATGCTGGCGATGTTGGCCAGCATCACGGCGCTCGCGGTGTCGTCGGAATAGGGCATCCCGACGCCGGCATCGGCGCCCTTTTCGAACAGCCAGATGGTTACCGTTTCCGGGCTGCGGACGGTGGCCAGCGCCTTGAAGGCGTAGACCCCGGTCGGGCCGGTGCCGACGATGGCGATGGTGGTCATGCGACGCGTCCCTGCATGAAATGCTGAACCCGGTCGGCCAGCGGCCCGTGCACCGTGCGCGCCCCGGCCCCCGGATCGTGGCCGAGCAACCCATTCGGGCACAGCCGGTCGTCGTCCCAGCCAGGGTGGTTGGCGACCGGATAGAGGCAGATCCCCTCGACCCGCGCGCCGCGGCGGCGGGCGCGGACGGTCTCGGCCGCGACATAGTCGAACCAGGCGGCGCGGCGGGGGCCCTCGGTCCCGGTCTCGGCGATGACCAGCGGGCGGTCATAGCGGGCCGCGACCTCGACCAGCAGGTCCGAGAGCGGCCGGTAGATGACGTCGTCGACATCGATCGGCTTGCCGCCATGGATCCACTGGTTGTTGAAGTAGTAATTCACCCCGACCAGGTCGAGCAGCGAAGGATCGCCGCCGATCTGCGGCCACAGCCGGCCCGAGACCAGCTCGAACGCCTGGAACTGGGCGTCGTGCCAGCCATGCGCTTCCCACAGCGGCCGGCCGGTCCAGTGGGCGTGGTGGATGGCCAGCAGCGGCTCGGCCATCATCAGGCGGGCGCGCGGGTCGATGGCGCGCAGCTCGGTCGCGGCGGCGATGAAGGCGCGGGCCAGCTGGACCTTCAGCTCATAGCCGCGGCCGGCCGCAAAGGGGTTGAGATAGCGGGCGTCCCCGCCGGCCCAGGCGAAGAAGCTGATCTCGTTGACCGGGCACCAGACCGGCGCGGCGTCGGTCAGGCCCCGGACATGGCGCCCGACCGCGGCCGCGAAGGCGGCGAAGCGGTTGACGAAGGCTGGCGACCAGATGTCCAGGTTGTCGGGCCAGCCGTAATGCAGCAGGTCCCAGACCACCTGGGTGCCGCTGTCGCGGGCGGCCTCGACCATCGGGGTCAGGCTGGAAAAGTCATAGCGGCCGGGCGCGGTCTCGATCAGGTGCCAGCGCGCCGCGTCGCGGCAGGCGCGGATGCCCAACCCGGCAAGCTGGCGATAGTCCTGTGCCGCGTGGGTGTCGTGGCCGGTGCCAGCCAGCACGTCCAGCCGCCGCCCGTCGCGGCGCCGGTGGGTCGAGCTTTCCCAGCCGCCCAGCACGAAGCTGTCGAAGGTCGCGGGCGCCGGGGCGGGGGGGCGCTCGGCCAGCACCTCGTCGAACAGGCGCTGCCATTGCGGGACCACCACCTCGGCCGCGTAGGTGGCGACGACATGGGCGCGCAGCCCGTCCCCCAGGCGGCGGCGCAGCGCGGCGTCGTCCAGCAGGCGGCGGATCGCGGCGGCGACGGCGGCGGGGTCCTCGTGGGGGACGAACAGGCCAGTCTCGCCGTCGCGGATCTGTTGCAGGGCGCCATTGTCGGGGGTGGCGATGACCGGCAGCGCCGCGGCACCGGCCTCGGCGATGACGTGGGGCATCCCCTCGCCGCGGGACAGCCAGCAGAACATGTCCATCGCCGCCAGCAGGTCCGGCACGTCCGGGCGGTCGCCGGTGAAGATGATCCGGTCGCCCAGCGGCGCGGCCATCCGGCGCAGCTCGTCGGCATATTCGGGCATGAAGGCGTCGGGACCGCCGACGACCAGGAACCGCGCCCGCGGGTCCGGGATCGCCAGCGCCGCGGTGATGAAGTCCTCGACCCGCTTCTTGCGGTCCAGCCGGCCGACCCAGCCGACCAGCAGCGTGTCCGCGCTGACCCCCAGCGCTGCCCGCATCGGCCCGCGCGCGGCGGGGTCGAACTCGGCCAGGTCCACCATCGAGGGGATTTCCAGCGCATCGCCCGGCCGCTCCATCCGCCCCGCCGCCGCCGCGCGGATGCTGTCGCAGACGCCCACATAGCGCGCGGTGTGGTGCTTGGGCCCGGCCAGCGCCTCGCTGACCAGCCCACCATGTTCGATCAGCGGCGGGCGTAGGGCCAGACGGTCCAGCGCCGGATAGATGTCGGCCACGTTCTGCGACGAGATCACGATGTCCGCCCCGGCCAGTTTGCGGCGCAGATAGTCGATCGTGTCCTCGAAGCTGAGCGCATAGGCCGTCGTGTCCACGTGGACGCCCAGGGCGCGCAGTTGCTCATGGCTCTGGTCTGGCATCCCCTCCTTGCGGAAGCAGGGCAGCACCTCGATGCGGTAGCGGGCGCGGTCGAGCGTGCGAGCGAGCAGCCGCACCTCGGTTTCCTCGCCGCCCACCACCAGCCAGGCGAAGACCCACAGGATGCGGATCTTGCCGGCGTCGGGATGCGGCTCGGGGATCACCCCCGAGGCCAGCGCCGCCGCCGCTGCCCGGTCGTCCAGCTCGCGCTGGCTAAGGCCGGTCGCGCCGTGATGGCTCGGCTGCGTGTCGGTCGAGGCCGGCGCCTCGGTCAGCTGGACCAGTTCGGCTTCGGTGACGGGGCGATGCTCATTCATTGGCGAACACGATCTGCAGGAACTCGGGCCGGTCGGCGACCAGGTGGCGCAGGAAGCCCGGCGCCTCGTCATAGGGCACGACATGGGTGATCATGTGCTCGCGGATCAGGTCGCCCTCGGCCTCGAGCAGATGCAGCGTCTCTTGCGCCAGGCGCCGCTGGTCCCACGCATGGGCAACCGCGCGGGGCATCCGGTTGATCTGCGCGCAACGCAGGTTCAGGCCGTTGTGGTGGAACTCCTCGCCCAGCCGCAGCCCGTCGGCCCCGCCCTGGTAGAAGGCGAGGTCGATCACCGTCCCCTGCGGGCGCAGCGCCCGCAGCGCCAGGTTGAGGCTGTCCGAGCGGGCGCGGGTCTGGAACACGATCTCGGCCCCGCGGCCGCCGACCTTGTGGTGCCAGCGGGCCTTGGCGTGCCGCCAGGCGTCCTCCTCGCCCATCGCGTCGAAGCCCATCCGCCGGGCGAGGTCCTGCCGCCAGGGCGACGGGTCCACGACCACGATGTCCGAGGCCCCGCCGGCGCGCGCGAACAGCGCGCAGAACAGCCCCACCGTGCCGCCGCCCCAGACGAGGACCGGCCGGCCCTCGACGCCGGCGCCGAGGAAGGGGACCGCGGCGCCGAACTGCTCGGCGTCGGCGTGCAGGATGCCGTTCGCGGCGATCGGCCCCATCTGGGCCACGAAGATGCCCAGCATCGGGTCCACGCCCGGCGGAAGCTTCAGCAACAGGTCGTGGTCGGGGTTGGCGGTGTGGCCGGTCTTGTGGCCCCAGCTGGCCGCCACGACGTCGCCCCGTGCAAAGCCGTGGGCACGGCTGTCGCTGACCCGCCCGACCTCCATGTAGCCCAGGAAGTTGACCGGGAAATGCGCCGACGCCTCGCCGGGGATGAACACCCCGCGGTGATCGTCCCAGCGGGAATGCAGATAGGGGTTGGTCCCCTTCATGAAGGTCAGCTCGGTGCCCGCCGACAGGCCGGTATACATCAGGTCCAGCCGGACCTGCCCGTCGCCGGCCGGGCCTTCGTCATAGGCGAAGAAGAACGGCTCGCCCGGGCGTTCGATCCCGAGGCTGCGGATGCGGCGGTGCTGGTGGGGCAGGGTCGGGGCCTTACGCAGAGGCTTGACGAAAGATGGGCTGCGGGTTGGACCGCAGCACCTCCATCTTCACGAGGGCGCCGGCACCAGCCGATTGCGACACGGCGAGCGCCACGCGGTGGGTTTCCAGCGCCTCGGCATAGGGGCAGCGGATGCGGTTTTCCCTGCCCTGCACGGCCTCGATGAAGTCGCGGTCCTCGCGCCAGACCGGATCGCCCTCGGCGTGGCGCACCGGGCGGCCGCGGCCGACGTCGATCATGATGTCGTGGTCGGTGATCTCCATCGCCAGCGCGTCGGCAAAGACATGCAGGCCGACGCGGTGGTTCCAGCGCAGCAGGCAGGTGGCGGCGAGGTTGGCGATGGCGCCGCCGGCAAAGCGCAGCGTCGCGGTGGTCGCGGTCGGCACGGTCAGGCCGGGGAAATCGCCGCGGTCGCGGTGCGAGGACAGGCCGAACACCTCGGTCACGTCGCCGGCAAGGAACCGCGCGAGGTCGATGATGTGGGTGGCCTGTTCGACCACCTGCCCGCCCGAGGCATCCTCGCGCCACCACCATTCCGGCGGCGGGGTCTGGTCCAGCCAGAAGCCGGTCATCAGCTGCGCCGGGTTCTGGGCCAGCACGGCGCGGGCCTCGTCCACGGTGTCCAGATAGCGCCAGTGATAACCGACCGCGGTGATGAGGCCGGCGCGTTCGACCTCGGCCGCGATCTCTTCGGCGAGCGACAGGTCCAGCGACAGGGGCTTTTCGACGAAGAACGGCAGGCCGCGGGCGATGCAGGCGCGTTCGGCGTCACCGTGGGCAAAGGGCGGCACGCAGATATAGACAGCGTCCAACTCGACCGCGTCCAGCATCGCGGCGTGATCGGCAAACGCCTGGGCGCCGAAGCGGGCGGCGGCCTCGGCGGCGCGAGACTGGTCGGGGTCGGCGACGGCGACGATGCGGACGTCCTCCATCTGTTCCAGCACGCCGAAATGGCGGTGGGCGATGCCGCCCGCGCCGATGAAGCCCAGCCGTGTCGTCATGTTGTCGTTCCTTGGTCTGCCGCGCAGCACGGCGGCATAAAGCCGGGCGGTATCCTCGCCCATGCGGGTTGCGGTGTAGAAATCGTCATAGCGGGCGCGCTGGGTGGCGGCGGTGGCGGCGCGCGCGGCCGGGTCGTCCAGCGCCGCCGCCAGCGCCGCTGCCAGCGCGCGGGCGTCGCCCGGCGGCACCAGCCAGGGATGGTCCGGCCCCAGCGCCTCGACCACCCCGCCGATGCGGGTGGCGACCACCGGCAGGCGGGCGGCCATCGCTTCCAGCACGACCAGCGGCAGGCCCTCGAAATCCGAGGGCAGGACCAGCAGGTCCGCCGCGGCCATCAGCGCCGGTACGTCGTCGCGGGGGCCGAGGAAATCGACACCCCCCAGCCCCAGCCGGGCCACGCGGGCGCGGATCGCGGCCTCGCCCGGACCCGTGCCCACCAGTTGCAGGCGGGCGCCGGGGTGGGTGCGGCGCAGCCGGGCGAGGGCCGAGATCAGCAGCCTGTGGTTCTTCTGCGGCGTGAAGCGCGCCACGCAGAGCAGCGTCGGCGCGTCCGAGGCAAGGCGCGGCAGGTCCGCGGCGGCGATGCCGTTCGGGATGCAGGCCATCGGCAGCCGCGGCCCCGGCATCCCGGCCAGCGCCGCCCTCCAGCCATGCGCGGCGGCGCGGCTGACGGTGATGACGGCATCGACCTGCGCCACCATGCCCGCATAGGCCTCGCGCTGGTCGGGGCAGGTGATGAGCCACGGCAGATGCTCGGTGCGCACCACCGCCGCCCCGGCCGCGCGGGCGGTGGTGACGAGATCATGCCCCTCCCACCCGATGCCGGCATGGACGTGGACCAGATCGGCCCCGGCCAGCGCCGCCAGCCAGCCGTCCTCGGGCACCGCTACCGCGGCCAGCCCGGCGGCGACGGCCTCGGCGGCCAGCCGCGCGCCTGCGTCGTGGTCGGGAAACGCCAGCCGCACCGACAGGCCCGGCCGCCCGGCCAGCGCCGCGGCGAGGGTCAGCATGTGCCGCCCGACGCCCGAGGGATCGGGGCTGTCGGTCGCCAGCACGACAAAGGCAGGCGCGATCATCGGCGCACTCACTCTCCGGCGAGCGTCGCCGCCAGGCCGGGCAGCCGCGCGTCCAGCCGGCGGTGGATCGCCAGCGCCTGCCCGACGACCTGGTCCATGTTGTAATAGCGATAGCTGCCCAGCCGGCCGGCGAAGACCACGTTGCGCTCGGCATCGGCCAGCGCCTCGTAGCGCTTGAACAGCACCTGGTTCTCGGGCCGCGGGATCGGGTAGTAGGGCTCGCCCTCGGCCGAGGGGATCTCGTAGGTGATCGAGGTCCGCGGGTGCACCTGCCCGGTCAGGTGCTTGTATTCGGTGATCCGCGTCCACGGCACGTCCTCGGCCGGATAGTTCACCACCGCGACCTCCTGGAAGCGGCGCTTGTCGTGGGTCTCGTGCCGGAACTGCAGGCTGCGATAGGGCAGCGGGCCGAAGCGGTGGCCGAAATAGGCGTCGATCGGGCCGGTATAGACGGTCAGCGGGCCGCGGTCGGCGGCGGGCAGATCATGGAAATCCTGCCCCAGCGCAAGGTCGATCAGCGGGTGGTCCAGCATCCGCTCGAACATCCGGGTGTAGCCGTCCAGCGGCATCGCCTGGAAGCTGTCGGTGAAATAGCGGTCGTCGGTGCTGGTCCGGGTCGGCACCCGCGAGGTCACTGACTTGTCAAGCTGGCTGGGGTCCAGCCCCCATTGCTTGCGGGTATAGCCCTGGAAGAACGTCTCATAGAGCCGCGTGCCGACCGCGTTCACCACCACGTCGCGGCTGTTCCGGATCTCGGCCACCGGCTCGGCCAGGGTGGCGAGGAAGGCCTCTGCCTCGGCATCCGAGGACAGGTTGAGGCCATAGAGCGCATTAAGCGTGGTGCGGTTGATCGGCATCGGCAGCCGGGCGTCGCCGACCTGCGCCAGCACCCGATGTTCGTAGGGGCGCCAGCGGGTGAACCGGGACAGATAGCTGACCACGTCGTCGCTGTTGGTGTGGAAGATATGCGGGCCATAGCGGTGGACCAGAACGCCCGCGGCGTCGAGATGGTCATAGGCGTTGCCGGCGATGTGGTCGCGCTTGTCCACGACCAGCACCCGCTGGCCCGAGCTCTCGGCCAGCCGTTCCGCCAGCACCGCCCCGGCAAAGCCCGCGCCGCAGATGGTCACGTCATAGCCGCGCGCACCGCGGCGGATGCCGGGGGCGGGGAAGCGGTCGCCGCCGGCCGGGCCGCGGCGGCGGCGGTCGGCGGCCTCGGTCACCAGCCGGTTCATGTGCCGGAAGGTCGCGTCCCAGCTTTGCGTGGCGAGCATCCGGTCCGCTGCGTCGCGCCAGCGCGCCGGCGCGGCCGCGTCGGCCAGCGCCTCGGCGCAGGCGGCCACGAAGCTCGCCGCGTCGCCCGCGATCCGCACCGCGGCCAGGTCGCCGTAATGGCGCACCACGTCGCGCACCGGGGTAGACACGACCGGCCGGCCGCCGGCGAGGTATTCCGGCGTCTTGGTCGGGCTGATGAAGCGCGTGGCCTCGTTGATCGCAAACGGCATCAGCGCCACGTCCCAGCCCGAGAGCCAGGCCGGCAGGTCGGCATAGTCGCGTTGCCCCATCCAGTGCAGGTTCGGGGCCCTGGGCAGGTCCTCGGACGCGATCTTGACCACCGGCCCGACCATCACGATCTGCCAGTCCGGCCGCGCCGCCGCGACCGCGGCGATCAGCCCGAGGTCCAGCCGTTCGTCGATCACCCCGTAATAGCCCAGCCGCGGCCGCGGCAGCCGCGCCTGTTCGGGCGGATCGGCCAGCGCCCCGCGGGCCTGCGCGAAATGCGCCGCGTCGACCGAGGACGGGAAGGCGTGGATGTTGTCGTGGCGGGCGCGCTTGGCCTCCCAGATCGACCAGCCGCCGGTGAAGACGACGTCGGCGGCCTCCATCAACTCGGCCTCGCGCGCGACCAGCTCGGGCGGGGCAAAGCGGAAGGCGGACAGCTCGTCCATGCAGTCATAGACCACCGCCGCGGCCTCGACGTGCCGGGCGATCGGCCACATCATCGGGGTGTAGAACCACATCACCGGCTTTTCGATGCCGGTCAGGCCCAGCATCTGGTCCAGCAGGGCCGACAGGGCACGCTCCTGTTCCTCGGGCGACCAGCGGTCGGGGACGCGGGGGCGGACGGACTGGACCGTGGTGCCGGCGAAGGCGTGGAATTCCAGATAGGGCAGATGGTGGCCGGTGGGAATCGCCTCTTCCCAGAAGATCACCCGCCTTGTGTCGGCAAAGCGGCCGATCAGGTGCTGCGGGCGCTGCAGGACGAAATCCCATCGCAGATGCGAAAAGCAGATCAGCGGCGGCTCGCCCGTATCGCCTTGCCCGAAGGCCGGTCCGACCGGAAGCGCATCGTCCAGGCACGGGCTGTCCTCGAGCGGGCGGGCGTCGTTCATGCTGCGTCCTTTCCATGCCGCGCGCGGCGGATCGCCTGGATCTCGGCGCCCAGCCGGGCGATCGAGACGGGCCAGCCCCAGCGCGCCAGCGCGACCGGGCGGGGTTCAAACTGGTCGGCGGTATCGACCAGCCGGCGCAGGGCGGCCGCGAAGTCGGCGCCTTCGGCAGCGGTCAGGCCGGTGTCGGGGGTGATGTACTGGCGCCCGCAGACAAGGCCGGCATTGGCCAGCACCGGCAGGCCGGCCAGCATGTATTCGGTCAGGATCGCCGGGGCCCCGTCGTCGATCCCGCAGACAACGCCGACGCGGGCGCGGTTGATCTGGCGGTTGACCTCGTCATGAGGGACCGGGCCGACGATCTCGACATCCAGCCCGCGGCGGGCGGCGTCGGTGCGCAGCTCCTCGGTCAGGTGGCCGTAGCCGACGACCAGCAGGGCGGTCATGCCCGGGTTCGCCTCGAGCGCGTCGAACAGCACCTGGTGGCGCTTGTAGGGCTGGGTGCAGGCCACGTAGACCACGTCGCGGTCCTTGGGCGCGCCGGTCGGAAAGAACGTCTCGCCCGAGGCGAACTCGGGCCCGATCGGCAGCACCAGCGTGCGGGCGCCGGGGACGCGGGCGCGGATCTCGTCGGACTGCCAGTCGGCGCCGGTCAGGAACAGGTCGAAGCGCGCCGCCTCGGCATCAGGGATGCGCAGCGCGGGGGCGTCGATCGAGTTGTAGATGCGGATCGCGCCGGAACAGGCGTCGAGGATCGCGGCGTCCACGCCCAGCCCCCAGACGCAGAGGATGTCGGGCACGCCGCAGGCGTCGAGATGCGCCACCATGTCGGCCGATCCGTAGGGCGCGGGATGGGCGTCGGCGCGGAACACCCGCCGGGTCAGGCCGGGCCGGTCGGGATCGGGCGTCCCGTCCCACAGGCCGCGATCGCTGTCGCACTGGCCGTCGAGGCCGGCAAAGCTCCAGATCTCGGCGCTCTCGGCGAGGCCGGCGGCGACTGCGGCCAGCGGCAGGCGCTCGAGGTAGCCTCCGGTGACGGCGATGGGGGCGTCGGGCCGCCCGGACTCACGGCGCGGCCAGGCCGGCAGGGCCGTATCGCGCGGCCCCGGCGGCGCGGCCGAACAGAAATCCGAGATTGCAACGATCTTGCCCAAGTCCAATCGCCTTCCGACATGGATATCCAGCCGCGTAAGATTTCCGTAGCATGCGGCAGAGGCGATGCCCGGTCAGCCCAATGGCCGGGAACGCCGCCGATGTTCATTCTTTCCCCTCTATCCCGCGCGTGAGGGCACGGCAATACTATGTAACATTTGTTATATGTTACTTCTCAACCTTCTGTTGCGCCGCCACAATCGCGATTCGGTGGTCACCCGCGACGGCGCCGATCACGGCTCAACCCGGCAACGCGCCGCGGGTTCATTTCGTGAAAGGCCGCGCAGGTTGGCGGCCGAGCGGCGCTGGGCTATACGGGCCATTCGGATTGCCGGAAAACACGAAAGGAACGACCGGTGCGTCGTTCGGACAGCAGCATTCTCGCGCGCCGGGCTATCGGTGCCGACCGGCAGCGCCGTCCCGGCGTCGCCGCGGCGGCTGCGTCGTGAGACCGCAGGGCAGCCGGAACGCCGGCTACCACGCGCGCCAGGCCGAATTGCTGGACCGGATGACCGACCGGCTGTGCGACCGGCACGGCGGGTGGCCGACGCTGCGGGAACTGGCGGCGGCGGCAGGGTGCAGCGTCTCGACGCTGAGCCATTACTTCGGCCCCCGCAATGCCATCGTCGCCGCCGTCCTGCATCGCATCGCTGCCGGGACCGTCGACCAGATCGAGGGCACCCCGATCCCCGAGGGCGACTTTCCCGCCTCGGTCCAGCGGGCGGCCGAGCGCGCCACGGGGGCGCTGCACGACCCGCGCATTTCGGGGCTGCTGGCGATGGGGCTGATCGAATCGCTCAGCGCGCGGGCGCTGGGACCGACCTTCCTGGGCACCATGCTGGACCCGTTCGTGGACGCCCTAGCCGAGCGCCTGGACTGCCATGTCGCCCGGGGCGAGATGCGCGCCACCGACACGCGGATGGCCGCGCTGGCGCTGATCTCGCCGATCATGATCGCGGCCCTGCACCAGCGCCAGCTGGGCGGCGAGGCCTGCAACCCGCTGGACGCGGGCGCACATTGCCGCCACGTCGCCGACTCCTTCGTCGCCGCCTACGCCACGGCCGGGCCGCAGGGCTGAGGCGGGCGGCAGGCTGACCGGGTCCGGGCCCCGCCAAGGCTGCGTCTGGGAAGGGGGCACACCGGCGCCGCCGTCGCACGGCGTCGGGGGGGTCGATGGTAGCGGAGGAGGGACTTGAACCCCCGACACGCGGATTATGATTCCGCTGCTCTAACCAACTGAGCTACTCCGCCCCGACATGCCCGTTCGGGTGCGGGGGATTTAGGGCTCGCGCCTACGGGCGTCAAGCGAAAATCCGGCCCCGCCGTGCCGCCGCGCTTGCCATGCGGCGCCCGACGCGGCAGGGAAACCGGGGCGCGAAACCCCGCCGGCGCGGGATGCGTTGCAGGATCAAGAAAGACGAGGACCAAGGATGGCCGACGACCCCTATGCCGCGCTGGGCGTATCCCGGACGGCCACCGAGGCCGAGCTGAAGAAGGCCTATCGCAAGATCGCCAAGGCGGATCATCCCGACCTGACCGACGACAAGGCCGCGCATGACCGCTTCAAGGCGGCGTCGGCCGCCTATGACCTGCTCAAGGACCCCGACCAGCGCGCCCGCTTTGACCGCGGCGAGATCGACGCCCAGGGGCAGGAACGCGCGCAGCGGCGCTATTACCGCGACTTCTCGGAAGCGCAGGGCAACCCCTATCGCGGCGAGGCCAATTACGGCGATTTCTCGGACGTGTTCGCGGACCTGTTCGGGGACGGCGGGGCGGCCGGCGGGCGCGGCGGGTTCGGGCAAGGCTGGCAGTCCGGTGGCCGCGGCGGGGCGCGCAGCTTCGACATGCGCGGGCAGGACCACCGCTATACGCTCGAGGTCGATTTCCTGACCGCCGCCCGCGGCGGCACCACCCGCATCACCCTGCCGGACGGCAACGTGCTGGACGTGACCATCCCCGCCGGCACGCGCGACGGCCAGACCATCCGGCTGCGCGGCAAGGGCGGCGCCGGGATGGGCAACGGGGCCGCGGGCGACGCGCTGCTGTCGGTGACCGTTGCCGACGATCCCGACTGGCGCCGCGACGGCGACGACGTGGTGACCACCCTGCCGATTTCGCTGGACGAGGCGGTGCTGGGCGCCAAGGTCGAGGCCGACACACTGGACGGCCCGGTGATGCTGACGGTGCCGGCGGGCGCCTCGTCGGGGCGCAAGCTGCGGCTGCGCGGGCGCGGGCTGAAGGGCGCGGATGGCAGGCGTGGCGATCACTACGTGGAACTGCGGGTGGCGATGCCGCCGGTCGTGGACGACGAGCTGGCCGAGTTCATCCGCGGCTGGCGCGCGAAGAACGCCTATGACCCGCGCGCCGACCGGGAAAGGGGGGGACGATGAGCGGCTTGACCTCAGGCCCGACCACGGGCTCGATGACCCGCGCCGAATTGCAGCGGCAGATCCCCGGCCTCACCGAGGCGCGGCTGGCGGAACTGATCGCCGCCGGCATCGTGCGGCCGGTCCACAGCAACTCGGGCGACCGCTTCCGCGAGATCGACGCCGCCCGGCTGCAACTGGCGCTGGATCTGGAAGACGCGTTCGAGCTGCATGACGAGGCGCTGGAACTGGTGCTGTCGCTGATCGACCAGCTGAACGGCGCCCGCGGCGACATGCGCGCCATGCTGGGGGCGCTCGCCGAAGAGCCGCCGGAAACCCGCGCCCGCCTGCGCGGCCTGATCCGCGAACTGCGCGTCGTCACGGTGCGCCGGTGACCGATCCGCTGCCGCGGCTGGTCGAGGGCAAGGCCCATCTGGCCGAGGCCTGGGGTGGCTGCCAGTGCGGCGCGGTGCGGTTCCGGGTCCGTCTGGCCGACGGGCTGCGCACCGCCAGGCGCTGCACCTGCAGATATTGCCGGATGAAGGGGACCGTCGCCGTCACCGTCGCCGAGGGCGGGTTCGACCTGCTGCAGGGGGCTAATGCGCTCAGCGAATACCGCTTCAACACCGGCGTTGCCGCGCATCACTTCTGTCGGGTCTGCGGCGTCAACACCCATCCTGCGCGGCGATCAACACCGGGGCAGCTGGCGGTCAGCGTGGCCTGTTTGGACGGGTGCTCGCCCTTCGACTTTGCCGAACTGCCGGTGATGGACGGCGAGAACCATCCTTCGGACTCGGGGCGGTCGCGGCGCAGGGGCGTCCTGCGTTACAGCCCCGAATAGATCGCGGCCAGCCGCGCCGCCTCGTCGGCCAGCCCATAGGGTGGGTTGATGACGAACATCCCCGACCCGACCATGCCGTGACCGGGACGCGCCGGGGGAAAGCCGACCTCGGACCGCAGCGCCTCGGGATGCGCCGCCGCCAGCGCGTCGGCCATCGCGGCGTGGCGGGCGTCGGCCAGGATCGGATACCACAGCGCGATCATGCCGACGTTCCACTTGCGCGCCATGCGGTCCACCCAGCCGGGAAGGCGGTCGTAGTCCGCCTTGACCTCGTAGCTGGGGTCGATCAGCAGCAGCCCCCGCCGCGGCGTCGGCGGCAGCAGGGCGTTGGCCATCGCGAACCCGTCCTCGTGCCGCAGGTCGGCCCAGGGGGCGTTGGTGGCCAGCGCCGCGTATTCCGCCGGGTGCAGTTCGGCCAGGCGCGCGGCATCGCCGGGGCGCATGAAATGCCCCGCGATCAGCGGCGATCCGGGATAGGCGCCGGGCCCGTGCCGCGCGCGCACCGCCTGCAGTGCGGCGCGCAGCGGATGCGCCGCGGGCAGCCAGCCCTCGGCCAGCGCGCGGGCGATGCCGGCTTGCGCCTCGCCCGTCCGCCGCGCCTCGGCCGAGGCGATGTCGTAGAGGCCGCGCCCGGCATGGGTTTCCAGGTAGCTCAGCGGTTTCGGCTTGTCGGTCAGCCGCGCCAGCGCCGTCGCCAGCAGCGCATGCTTGTGGACGTCGGCCAGGTTCCCGGC
The DNA here is from genome assembly GCF_000763805.1 of Paracoccus sphaerophysae. GTDB lineage: Bacteria > Pseudomonadota > Alphaproteobacteria > Rhodobacterales > Rhodobacteraceae > Paracoccus > Paracoccus sphaerophysae. Next base: position 29,611 of record NZ_JRKS01000036.1, read on the forward strand.
GTGGAAGGCGTGCTGATAGGACAACATGCCGCCGTGCCTAGTGCGAGGGGTGCCAAAAGAAAAGCGGCGGCGCCCAGGGAGGAGGAGGGGCGCCGCCGCACAACGCCGGTCCGGGGAGGAGGTGGACCGCGTCTTCCGGTGCGACGGGCGAGGCCGCCGCGAATGTCGTCCCGCGCTGATCCGGCGGGAAGGAAGCGGCGACCCCGGGGAGGAGGAGAGGGGTCGCCGCCGACAACACGAACCCAGGGAGGAGGAGGGGTCCGGCTGCGTTCCGAAGCGACACCGGGGAGGAGGTCGGGGTCGTTTCGTAGGCTCAAGATGGCGGTGATGCTGCGACTGCACAACGTACATTTTGGGCTAACTGCCATGCGGTGAATGCATGGCTTGCGCCGGATTCTGACCTCGCAGCGCTAACATTCGCTTGATTTTGCCCAAGGACCAAGCACGGTTCCCGTGTGTCATGCATTTGACGCAACGTCCAAATGGGACTCAGGCGATTTTTTCTGCGTGGCAGCAATGGCCCGCCGGTGGGTGGCCGTCGAATCGCCGCTGCCCTATATCAGGGTCAGCATGGTTCGGAACGGAAGGTGGCGGCGATGGCGACGCAGGCGGATGTGATGCAGGAACTGGCGCAGATTGCGGCCCCCGGCGGGCGCAGCCTCGTCGAGGCGGATCTGGTGCGCGCCCTGACCGTGACCGGGGACGAGGTGCGCTTCGTGCTCGAGGCGCCCGACGCGATCTTCGCGCGCGAGCTGGAACCGGCGCGGGCCGAGGCCGAACGCCGCCTTCGCGCGCTGGGCTTTCAGCGGGTGAACATCGTGACCACCGCCCCGGCGGGCCGCGCGCCCTCGGTCGCCGCGCAGTCGGGGCAGGGGGCGGGGCC
>NZ_JRKS01000037.1 GCF_000763805.1 Paracoccus sphaerophysae
CCGCAACAACCAGGAGGTGATCGACGCCTATCTGGGGGTGGCGTCAGTCATGCGCCACCCCCAGATAGGCGTCGATCACCTCCTGGTTGTTGCGGACCTCGTCGGGGGTGCCGTCGCCGATCTTGCGGCCGTAATCCATCACCACCACCCGGTCGGACAGGTCCATGACCACGCCCATGTCGTGTTCGATCAGCGCGATGGTGGTGCCGAATTCGTCGTTCACGTCCAGGATGAAGCGGCTCATGTCCTCCTTCTCCTCGACGTTCATGCCGGCCATCGGCTCGTCCAGCATCAGCAGCTTGGGTTCGGCGGCCAGCGCGCGGGCCAGCTCGACCCGCTTTTTCAGGCCATAGGGCAACCGCCCGACCGGAGTCTTGCGGATGTTCTGGATTTCCAGGAAGTCGATGATCTTCTCGACCTTCTCGCGATGCGCGTTTTCCTCGGCCTCGGCGCGGCCCCACCACAGGGCCTGGGACAGCAGGCCGGATTTCATCATCGTCAGGCGGCCGGTCATGATGTTGTCCAGCACGCTCATCCCGTCGAACAGGGCGATGTTCTGGAACGTCCGGGCCAGCCCCTGCCGGGCGACCTGATAGGGGCGCATCTGCGGACGGCGGGCGCCGCGGAACCAGACCTCGCCTTCCTGCGGGACGTAGAAGCCCGACATGACGTTCATCATCGAGGACTTGCCGGCGCCGTTCGGGCCGATGATGGCGCGGATCTCGCCCTCGCGGATGTCGAAGCTGATGTCCTTGATCGCGGTGACGCCGCCGAAGCGCAGGGTGATGTGGCGCATGTCCATCAGAACCGGGCCGATCCTGCGCCCGTCGGGGGTCATGTAGCCGTCGTCGGGACCGGGCGCGGACGGCGGCGGGGCGACGTTCAGGGCGTTCAGGGCGGTGGCGGCGACGGGGCTCATTCGGCGGCGACCTTCTGGCTGGCGGTCGGGAACACCTTGGCGTTCTCGATCCGGACGGTGGCCTTCAGCTTGCCCTTGCGGCCGTCCTCATAGGTGACCTCGGTTTCGGTGTAGACGCTGTCGCTCCCGCCATACAGCGCCTCGATCAGGTCGGCGTATTTCTCGGCGATCACCCCGCGCTTGACCTTGCGGGTCCGCGTCATCTCGCCGTCGTCGGCGTCCAGTTCCTTGTGCAGCACGAGGAAGCGGTGAACCTGGCAGCCCGACAGCATCGGGTCCTGCGCCACCGAGGCGTTCACCTCCTCGACGTGCTTCTTGATCGTCGCATAGACCTGCGGGTGGCCGGCCAGTTCCTGATAGGACGCATAGGCGACGTTGTTGCGTTCGGCCCAGTTGCCGACCGCGGTCAGGTCGATGTTGATGAACGCGGTGCAATAGTCCTTGCCGTTCCCCAGCACCACGGCTTCCAGGATGTTGGGATAGAACTTCAGCTTGTTTTCAACGTACTTGGGCGCGAACAGCGAACCGTCCGCCATCTTGCCCACGTCCTTGGCCCGGTCGATGATCCGCAAATGGCCGGTGCCGGGTTCGAAGAAACCGGCATCCCCGGTCGCCACCCAGCCCTCGGCATCCTTGGTGGAGGCCGTGCTTTCCGGGTTGTTGAAATATTCCACGAAGGTGCCGGGCGACCGATAGAACACCTCGCCATTCTCGGCGATCTTCACCTCGACCCCCGGCGAGGGGATGCCGACCGTGTCGGCCCGGACCTGCCCGTCGGGCTGCTGGGTGATGAAGACCGTCGCCTCGGTCTGGCCGTACAGCTGCTTGAGGTTGATCCCCAGCGAGCGGTAGAAGTCGAAGATCTCGGGCCCGATCGCCTCGCCCGCCGTATAGCCGACGCGGATGCGCGAATAGCCCAGCGTGTTCTTCAGCGGGCCGAAGACCAGAAGGTTCCCCAGACCATAGCGCAGCCGGTCGATCGCGCCGACGGGCTTGCCGTCGGTCAGCGCCGTGCCGACCCGGCGGGCAAGCCGCATGTAATGGTCGAACAGCCACTTCTTGAACCGCCCGGCATCCTCCATGCGGATCATGACGTTGGTCAGCTGGCCTTCGAACACCCGCGGCGGGGCGAAGAAATAGGTCGGCCCGATCTCGCGCAGGTCGGTCATCATAGTGTGCGCGCCTTCCGGGCAGTTCACGCAGAACCCGGTCCAGTAGGCCTGCCCGACCGAAAAGATGAAATCGCCCACCCAGGCCATCGGCAGATAGGCCAGCACCTCGTCGGTGGGCTTGAGGTGGTCGAAGTCCGAGGATGCCCGCGCCGTCTCGATCACGTTGCGGTTCGACAGCACCACGCCCTTGGGCTTGCCGGTGGTGCCCGAGGTATACAGCATCACGCAGGTGCTGTCGTAGTCGAGCTCGGCGATCCGCGCGTCCAGTTCCGCTTCCAGGCGCTGGCGGGCGGCGCGGCCCTCTGCCTGCACGTCGGACAGCCAGTTCATCCGGGAATGGTCGTATTTCCGCATCCCGCGCTTGTCGGTATAGATGATCTGGGCAACGGTGTGGTCGGTTTCCTCGGCCTCGATGACCTTGTCCACCTGCTCCTGATCGCCGCAGACGACGAAGCGCGACTGGGAATGGCCCAGCACATAGGCCATCTCGGACGCCACCGCGTCCTGGTACAGCGGCACCGGGATCGCGCCGCACATCTGCGCGGCCACCATCGCCCAGTAATGCGCCGGCCGGTTGCGGCCGATGATCGCCACGTGATCGCCGCGGTTCAGCCCCAAGGCCAGGAAGCCCAGCGCCAGCGCACGGATCTCGTCCTGCGCTTCGGCCCAGCTCCAGCATTGCCAGATGCCGAATTCCTTTTCGCGATAGGCCGGGCGGCCGCCCATCCTGGCGGCGTTCCGCGCCACCAGCGCGGGAATCGACCGCAGTTCCCCGTGGGGCTGCGCGCGTGCGTTCATCTGTGCCCTCCCTCGCGACCCGGTGGCCGCTGCGGACTCCTCAACCCGCGTCGCCCCGGACGTTCGCCGGTGATTCTTGCCCGAGTTTTTCCCGAATCCTACGAATTGTTACAGCTTTCGCCACGGCGGCGGGAATGTTAGCCAGACGGGCATGACGCCTTCGGACAGCCGCGCGGAACTGACCCAGTCGGGCCTGAACCTGATCCAGCAGGCGATCTCGATCTTTGATGCCGACATGCGGCTGGCGGTGTCGAACCGGCCCTATCAGCAGATGTTCGACTTGCCCGACGCCCTGACCCGCCCCGGCGCGAGCTTCGAGGAGACCATCACCTTCCTCGTCGCCCGCGGCGAATACGGGCCGCAGGACGACCCCGCGCAGGCGGTCCGCAGCCGGGTCGAGCAGGCGCGGACCTTCCAGCCGCATTACCTGGAACGGGCGCGGCCGAACGGGATGGTGATCTCGGTCGAGGGGGCGCCGCTGGCGCAGGGCGGCTGGATCGCGGTCTATACCGACATCACCCAGATCCGCCGGACCGAGACGCTGCTGCAGTCGCGCTCGGCCGAGCTGTCGGAACAGGTGCTGGCCCATGCCGAACGGCTGTCCGCCGCCAACCGCCAGCTTGCCGCGACCAACGCCGCGCTGGAAGAAGCCTCGCGCATCCTGACCGAGACCGAGGCTCATACGCGGCAGGTGGTCGAAATGGTCCCGGCCCATATCGCCCATATGGACCGCGCCTATCGCTATACGTTTTCCAACAACCAGCTGTCGGGGGTGTTTCCCGGCGCGCCCGCGCGCATCCTCGGCCGCACCGGGGCCGAGGTGCTGGGCGCGACCTTCACCCGCATCCAGCCCCATGTCGAGGCCGCGCTGGCCGGGCAGCCGCAGGTGTTCGAGATAACGCATGAACCCTCCGGCCGCCGCATCCGCATCGCGCTGACCCCGGACGCGGCGCGGCAGGGCGTCTATGTGCTGTCCACCGACGTCACCGCCGAAGTGCAGGCGCGCGAGGCGCTGGCCCACGCCGCCCGGCGTACGCTGGCGGCGCAGATGACCTCGGGCCTCGCGCATGATTTCGGCAACCTGCTGACCATCATCCTGGGCCTGCAGGGGCGGCTTGCCAAGTCGCCGCTGCCCCCCGAGGCGGCCGAGGACGTGGCCGGCACGCTCGCCGCCGCCCAGCGCGGGGTCGGGTTGCTGCGCCGCATCACCGACATGGTCGCGGGCGACGGCGTGAACCCGCGCCCGGTCGAGCTGTTGCCGATGCTGCAGGACCTGCGGCGGCTCGCCCAACCCTCGCTGGGAGACCGCGTCGCGCTGGAGCTGGACGTCGCGGTGGAACCGGGGCCGGTGATGCTGGACCCCGACGCGGTGCAGGATTCGCTGCTGAACCTGATCCTGAACGCCCGCGACGCGATGGACGGGGCGGGGACGATCACGCTGTCGGCCCGCCACACCGCCGGCTGGCTGGACCTGACCGTCGCCGATACCGGGCCGGGCTTTACCCCGGCGGCGCTGGCGCGGGGGGCCGAGCCGTTCTTCACCACCAAGGGCGGCGGCCGGGCCGGTTCGGGGCTGGGGCTGTCGATGGTCTATGACCACGCCAAGCGGGCCGGCGGCACGCTGCATCTGGCCAACACCGCGCAGGGCGGCCTCGTGCGGCTGCGGCTGCCGTGGCGGCGCATCGACCCGCAGCTGATCCTGCTGGCCGAGGACGACCCCGACCTGCGGACCCGCTTCCGCGAGATGCTGACCGACATGGGCCACGCCGTGCTCGAGGCAGGCTCGCTGGCCGAGGCGCAGGCGCTGGGCGACATCGCCGGGCTGACGCTGGTGCTGTCGGACCTGCAGCTGGGCGACGGCTCGGGCGCGGCGCTGGCGGCGCTGGGCCTGCCGCTGGTGCTGATGACGGCGCTGCCCGCCGACCACCCCGAACGCCAGGCCCTGCCAGCGCCGGTGCTGACCAAGCCCTTCTCGGCCGCCGATCTAGCCGCCGCCCTTGCGAGTGCCATCCATGACTGACGCGCCCCTGATCGCCATCCTGGACGACGAACCCGACATCCGCCGCCTGCTGGCCGCAGCGCTGGAGGATGCGGGCTTCCGCACCGCCGCCTTTGGCCGGGCGACGGAATTCGAGGCCGCGCTGCGCCGGATGACGCCCGACGCCTGCCTGATCGACCTCGGCCTGCCCGACCGCGACGGGCTGGCGCTGGTCCACCGGCTGGCGACGGAGTCGGGCGCGGCGATCATCATCATCTCGGGCCGCGCGCAGGTGCAGGACCGGGTGACGGGGCTGGAACTCGGCGCCGACGATTATGTGACCAAGCCATTCGACCCGGCCGAGGTCGTGGCCCGCATCCGCGCCCGGCTGCGCAAGCCGGCGCGCGAGGCGCCGCGCGGCGGCCAGATCGCCTGCTTTTCCGGGTGGAGCGCGGATTTCGACCGCTATCTGCTGCATTCGCCCGAGGGCGCCGAGACCCCGCTGAGCCACGCCGAGGCCGAGATGCTGCGGATGTTCCTCGACAGCCCGCGCCGGCTGATCAGTCGCGCGCAGATGCTGGAAACGCTGGGCGGCACGGCCGGCGACAGCTTCGACCGGGCGATGGACGTGCGGATCTCGCGGCTACGCACCAAGCTGGGCGAGGACCCCAAGAACCCGCGCCTGATCAAGACGATCTATGGCGCGGGCTATATCTTCCTATCCGAGGTCGGCTGGGGCTGAACCCTTCAGGCCGCCGCGGCGCGGCGGTTCGCCATAAGCTGCCGCAGCGCCACCGGCGCCACGATCACCATCCCGATCAGCGTCGCGGTCAGGTCGGGCGCGACCAGCAGCATCGCCGCGAAGGCCAGCAGCAGCCGTTCCAGCATGTTCAGCGGCGCGAACAGCCAGCCGGTGATCGCCGCCGACAGCGCATAGATGCCCAGCACCGCGCCGCCGAAGGCCAGCGCAAAGTTGGCCCAGGTGAAGTCCTGCGTGACCAGCAGCAGCGCCGGCTGGAACACGAAGACGAAGGGCACCAATGCCTTGCCCATCGACAGCCGGAAGGCGGTGTTGCCGGCCTTGAAGGCGTTGGCCCCCGCGATCCCCGCCCCCGCATAGGCCGCCATCGCCACCGGCGGGGTCACGTCGGCGAGCACGCCGTAATAGAACACGAAGAAATGCGCGACGATGGGTTCCACGTTCAGCAGGCCCAGCACCGGGGCGGCCACGGCAACCATGATGATATAGTTCGCCGTGGTCGGGATGCCGCAGCCCATCAGGATGCAGACCACCGCCGTCAGGATCAGCGTGAACAGCAGCGTGAGCGTATCGACGCCCATGATCTCGATCGGCAGGAAGGCCAGCCAGCCCGACACCGACTGCGCCCAGCCTGCGGCGATCGAGGTCACCATGTAGGCGATCTTGAAGCCGACCCCGGTCAGCGTCACCACCCCGATCACCACCCCGACAAGCGCCGCGGCGGCAGTCACCGACAGCGACTGCCGCGCGCCGAGCGCGAAGCCTTCGTAAACCCCGTGCGCGGTGGCGCGCAGCCCGTCCGTCAGGCCGCGGGCGCGGATTTCCTGGATGATCAGCACCACGATGCAGGCGGTGATCGACCAGAAGGCGGCGGCAAAAGGCGTGCGGCCGGACAGCAGCACCGCGATCAGGATCAGCAGCGGCACGACGGTCAGCCAGCCGGCCTTCAGCACCTTCCAGGCGTTGGGCAGCTCGCTGGGGTGCAGGCCGCGCAGGCCGAGGCGCTTTGCCTCGAGATGCACCTGCACCAGCACGCCGAAGAAATGCATGAAGGCCGGGACCAGCGCCGCGGTCAGGATGGTGGTCAGCGGCAGGCCCAGATACTCGATCATCAGGAAGGCCACCGCGCCCATCACCGGCGGGGTGATCTGGCCTCCGGTCGAGGCGGCGGCCTCGACGGCGGCGGCGAAGTGGCGCTGATAGCCGACCCGGATCATCGCCGGGATGGTCAGCGCGCCGGTGGTCACGGTGTTGGCGATGGACGAGCCCGAGATCGACCCCAGCAGCGCCGAGGACAGCACCGACACCTTGGCCGGCCCGCCGGCATAGCGCCCGGCCGCGGCCGAGGCCACGTCGATGAACAGCTGCCCCAGCCCGATGCGGGTCGCCATGACGCCGAACAGCACGAAGTGGAACACATAGGTCGCGATCACGCCCAGCGCGGTGCCATAGATGCCCTGGCTGGTCAGATACAGGTGGTTGACGATGTTGGCCCAGCTGGCGCCGGGATGGACCAGGATGCCCGGCATCGACTGGCCGAAATAGGCATAGGCCATGAACAGGATGGCGATCACCGGCAGCGGCCAGCCCATCGAGCGGCGCACGGCTTCCAGCAGCACGACGATCAGGATGGTGCCCATGATGACGTCGGTCTGGCTGGGGTTGCCGACCCGGAACGCCAGCTGGTCATAAATCCACGGCACATACAGCGAGGCGACCGCCCCCGCGATCCCCATCGCCCAGTCGATGGCCGGGATGCCCAGGATCGCCAGCGGCCCGCGGTCGGGTTCATGCCGACCGAAGGCCGAGAACGACATGAACACCAGGAACACCGTGGCCGCCATGTGGACGCCGCGATGCACCGTCGCCTGCGGGATGCCGAAGCCGGCGGTGTAATAGTGATAGCAGCTCAGCAGGAACAGGACCGCCCCGCACAGGATCGCCACCGGTCGCAGCCAGGTGCGGAAGCGCAGCTCGGGGTCGAACTTCTCCTCGATCGCCTGCAGCTCGTCGGCGGTCAGCACGTCGGGTTCGTCGTAATGCTGCGGGCGCGGATGCGGCTGCGGATCGGTCATGGTCTGTCCCCGTTCTTGTCGTCGTTGAAGGGCCGCGAGGGGTTCTCCCCGCGGCCCTCATGGCTCACTTCAGCAGGCCGGCTTCCTTGTAGAAGCGCTCGGCGCCCGGATGCAGCGGCAGGCCGAGGCCGGCGGTCGCGTTTTCCTTGACGATCATCTTGCCCTTGGCGTGGCCCGCATCCAGCTGCGCGCGGGTGGCGTCGTTCCACAGCGCCTTGGTGATGTTGTAGATCAGCTCTTCCGGCTGGTCGGCCGAGGTGACCCACTGGGCGCCGACGGCGATGGTCGGCACGTCGCCGGCCATGCCCTCATATGTGCCGGCCGGGATGGTGTCCTTGGCGAAGAACTTGCTTTCCAGCACCTTGGTCGCCGCGTCGCCGTCCAGCGGCACGATGGTGACCTTGTGCTGGCTGGCCAGTTCCGCGATCGCCCCGGCGGGATAGCCGCCGACGAAGAAGAAGGCGTCCATCGCCCCGTCCTTCATGCGGTCGGCGGCCTGGTCGGGCTTGAGGTATTCCGGCGTGATGTCCTTTTCGGTCAGCCCGGCGGCGGCGAGGATCAGCTGCGCATCGACCAGTGTCCCCGATCCGGGTTCGTCCAGCGACACCCGCTTGCCCTTGAGGTCGGCGACCGACTTGATCCCCGACGCCTCCGAGGCGACCAGGTGGATCGATTCCGGGTAGAGGTTGGCGATCGCGCGCAGCTTCTCGGCCTTGGGCTTGCCTTCCCAGATGCCGGTGCCGGTATAGGCCCAGGCGGCGACGTCGCCCTGGGCGAAGCCCGATTCCAGCGTCCCGCCCATGATCGCGTTCACGTTGGCGACCGACCCGTTCGCGGCCAGCGCCGAGGCGACCAGCCCCGGCACGCCGCAGGCGCCGCCATCCTCGCAGGGGCGCGAGCCGGGCGGGGCCGAGATCGCGTTCGCGAGCAGCCCGCCGATCGGGTAATACGTGCCGGCGGTGCCGCCGGTGCCGATGCGGAAGAAGGCCATGTCCTGCGCCGCGGCGATGCCGCCCAGCGTCACGACGGCCGCCGCCGCCAGCCCCAGAATCCTTTTCGTGAACATCTCGGTTCCTTTCCCCTGTCAGTCCTTTGGATGAGGCAGTCTGCACCAGGACCGCCGCTCACGGCAACGCGATTGGCCGGGCTCAGCCCGGAATTCGCAGCCGGACGATGAAAAACCCGTCCAGGCCGCCGCGATCGGCCCAGTGGTCGGGGCGGGTGCGGATCGCCCCGTCCACCACCCAGGCGGGGTCGAGCCCGGGCAGGTCGGGCGGCTCGACCACCAGGCCGGGATGGCGGGTCCGCGCCGCGGCCAGCTGCGCCTCGCCCTCGGCCGGGTGCAGCGAGCAGACCGCATAGACCAGTCGCCCGCCGGGTTTCAGCAGGCTCAGCGCGTGGTCGATCAGCGCCGCCTGCACGCGCACGAGGTCGGGGATCATCGCCCCGTCGCGGATCAGCGGCAGCTCGGGGTGGCGGCGGATCGTGCCGGTGGCCGAACAGGGCGCGTCCAGCAGCACCGCGTCCAGCGGAGTCTCGGGGCGCCAGGCGGTGGCATCGGCTGCGACCAGATCGGCGGTCAGCCCGGTGCGGCGCAGGTTCTCGGCCACCCGTTCCAGCCGCGCGGGGGACAGGTCGATGGCGGTGACCTGCGCGCCCGCCGCCGCGATCTGCATGGTCTTGCCGCCCGGCGCGGCGCACAGATCGGCGATCCGCTCTCCGGCGCGGGGGTCCAGCAGGCGCACCGGCAGCGCCGCGGCGGCGTCCTGCACCCACCAGTAGCCGCTGTCGTAGCCCGGCAGGGTCGACACCCGCGCGCCCGGCGGCAGGCGGTGGCTGCCGGTCGGCAGCGCCTCGCCCGGCAAGGTGGCGCCGGGCTTGCCGGTCAGGTCGATGGGCGGGGTCGTCTCGTGCGCGGCCTCGATGGCGGCGGCGACGGCCTCGCCCCAGCGGGCGGCGAGCGGGGATCGCAGCCAGTCCGGCAGCCGCGCGGGCGGGGCCGCGTCCCACGCCGCCTGCGCCTCGGCCGCGCGGCGCAGCACGGCGTTGACCATCCCGGCCGCGGCGGCGGCCTTGGGCCCGCCGGCGCGGGCGGCGGCGACGGCGGCGTTGACGACGCCGTGCGGCGCCTCGCCCAGCGCCAGCATCTCGGTCACCGCGAGGCGCAGCAGGTCGGCGGTCTCGGGGCGCGGCGCGCGGTGCAGCAGCGGCGCCAGCACCGCGTCGGCCCGGCCCCGGAACCGCAGCGCCGTCGCTGCCAGCCGCTGGGCGCGGGCGCGGTCGGCCGGGGACAGGGCGTCGAGCGACCCCGCCGCCTCGGTCAGCGTGGCGCCCTCGTGCACCGCCGCCAGCAGCGCCAGCGCGGCGCGGCGGGGGTCGGACGGCGCAGCGGCGCGCGGGGCCCGCTGGCGGTCGCGTGGGGGTTCGGGCTTGGCCGCGCGCTTGGGACGGCGCGGTTTGGGTTCCGCGGCGGTGGCCGGGGGCTGCCGCTCGGGCTGGGGCGGCGCGGGCTGCTGCTCGGGCGGCGCCGGCTCGGGTGCGCGCGGTTTGCGGCGCGGGCGGGCCTCGGCCCCGCTCTTCTCAACGCCCGTCTTGTCGTCCTGCTTGTCCATCGCGTCCCTGCGGCTTAGCTGAGGATCAGCGATACGCAATCAGCACGGGTTTTGCCATGACCGCACCCGAAAACACCAACGACGCCCCGGCGGGCGAGAACCGCCCCGACTGGGCGCATCTGCCGCCCCCCGCCCGCCGCGCGCTGGCCGAGGCCGAGGCGCGCCGCAAGGCCGCCGCGCCGCTGGACCTGCCGCCGGAACTGGGCGGCCGCGACGGACCCGAGCCGGTGCGTTTCGGCGATTACGAACGCAAGGGCATCGCGGTCGATTTCTGATCGGCGCGGCCGGACCGGGGGCTGTCTGCCCCCCCTCGGGCTCTGCCCCTGGCTCACTGTAAACGGTCCACCGGACCGTTTGCCTGGCGTTCGCCAGCCCCGGATATTCGGACAAAGAAAAAGAATACGCTAGGCCGCCGCGGGCCGCGCCTGCCCCTGCGCCGCGCGGCGCGTGCGGCGATAGCGCGACACGGCGAGGTCGTCGGCCCGGATTTGCGGGGTCTGCCCGCTCATCAGGTCGGCCAGCACCCGCGCCGATCCGGCGGCCATCGTCCAGCCCAGCGTCCCGTGGCCGGTGTTCAGCCACAGGTTTCTGACCGGAGTCGCACCGATGATCGGGGTGCCATCCGGGGTCATCGGGCGCAGCCCGGTCCAGAACTGCGCGGCGTTCAGATCGCCTGCGCCGCCGAACAGCTCGCCCACCGACTTGGCCAGCGTGGCGCGGCGGCGGGGCGACAGCGACAGGTCGAAGCCGGCGAGTTCCGCCAGCCCGCCCACGCGGATGCGGTCGCCCAGCCGGGTGATCGCGACCTTGTAGGTCTCGTCCATCACCGTCGAGACCGGGGCGCGGGCCTCGTCCACGATCGGCAAGGTCAGCGAATAGCCCTTGACCGGGTGCACCGGCAGCCGCACGCCGAACGGCGCCACCAGCGCCGGCGAGTGCGACCCCAGCGCCACCACGAAGGCATCGGCCGTCAGCCGACCGGCCGAGGTCAGCGCGGCGGTGATCCGGCCCGGCGTGCCCTCGAGACCCGAGATGGTGGTGTCGTACAGGAACTCGACCCCGGCCTCGGCGGCCAGCGCGGCCAGCGCTTGGGTGAAGATGTGGCAGTCGCCGGTCTCGTCGCCGGGCAGGCGCAGGCCGCCGGTCAGCAGGTGGCGGGCATGGGCCAGCCCCGGCTCGGCCCGGACGCAGCCGTCGACGTCCAGTTCCTCGTAGGCGACGCCGTCGGCCTTCAGCACGGCGATGTCTTTTTGCACCGCCGCCAGCTGTTCGGGCTTGCGAAAGACCTGCAGCGTGCCCTGGGTGCGTTCGTCATAGCGGATGCCGGTGTCGGCGCGCAGCGCCTGCAGGCAGTCGCGGGAATATTCCGCGACCCGCATCATCCGCGACTTGTTCACCGCATAGGCGTCGGAGGTGCAGTTCCCCAGCATCCGCGCCATCCAGCCCGCCCGCACCGGGTCGGCCGAGGCGTGCAGGACCAGCGGCGCGTGGCGCTGGAACATCCAGCGCAGCGCCTTCTGCGGGATGCCGGGCGCGGCCCACGGGGTGGAATATCCGGGCGAGATCTCGCCGGCATTGGCGAACGAGGTCTCCATCGCCGCGGCGGGCTGGCGGTCCACGACCGTCACCTGATGGCCGGCGCGCGACAGATACCAGGCCGAGGTGACGCCGATGACGCCCGCACCCAGAACGACGATCTTCATGACCCTGACCCCTGCGAAAGACCTGCCGCAAGGATGAGCCGGGATCGGGGGAATTTGCTGTCTATTTCGGGCGCGGAGCGTGGCACGTGCGCAAGAAATCTACGCTGCACGGGCCCTGACCCGAGAAATATTCGATCTATCTGGACAAGGCCAACAGAATCACCCGTGTGGCGGCGCGTCCGCCGCAGGATGTCCCGTCACAGCCCCAGCACGTCGGCCATGTCGTATTCGCCCGGCCCCTTGTCCTGCCCCCACAGCGCCGCCCGCAGCGCGCCGCGGGCAAAGATGGCGCGGTCGGTGGCGAGGTGGCGCAGCACCACCCGCTCTCCCGGACCGGCGAAGATCACGTCGTGTTCGCCGACCACGTCGCCGCCCCGGATCGCGGCAAAGCCGATGCTGCCGGGGATGCGGGCGCCGGTCATCCCCTCGCGTGCCGGGGTGCGCAGGTCGTCCAGCGTCGCACCGCGGCCCTCGGCGGCGGCCTCGCCCAGCATCAGCGCGGTGCCCGAGGGGGCGTCGACCTTCATCCGGTGATGCGCCTCGACGATCTCGATGTCCCAGTCCGGGCCCAGAGCGGCCGCGACCCGGCGGGTCAGGCCGAGCAGCAGGTTGACGCCCAGGCTCATGTTGCCGGCGCGGATGATCGGGGCGTGGCGGGCGGCGGCGGCGATCTTTCCCAGATCATCCGGCGACAGCCCGGTGGTGCCGATGACGTGCACCGCGCGCGCCTGGGCGGTCAGTTCGGCAAAGGCCACGGTGGCCGCGGGGCTGGTGAAGTCGATCACCGCCTGGGCGCGGGCGATGGTGCCGACCGGATCGTCGCTGACGATCACCCCGATCGGCGCGCCGCCCATCGCCTCGCCCAGGTCGCGGCCGATCCAGTCATGGCCGGGCCGTTCCAGCGCCCCCACCAGCCGGCAGGCATCCGAGGCGAGCACCTCGGCGACCAGCATCCGGCCCATGCGGCCCGATGCGCCGGTGATGACGATGCCGGGGGTGGTCATGGCTGCGCTCCGCTTTGCTGTCGTCCTGTCCTATCCCGTTGCGACCGGGCCTGCGACCCCCTAGATGGGGCGCATGGCTTCCAATCGCTTCCATCAGGGTCCGGGTCCGTCGCAGCGCCAGCTGCGGGTGGGCGAACTGATCCGCCGCACCCTATCGGACGTGCTGCTGCGCGGGGACGTGCATGACCCGGACCTCAACCGCCACTCGATCACGGTCGGAGAGGTCAAGGCCTCGCCCGATCTCAAGGTGGCGACGGTCTATGTGATGCCGCTGGGCGGGCACGATGCCGAAGACGCGCTGGCCGCGCTGCGCCGCAACACGCGCGAGTTGCGCCACCATGTCGCCAAGGACATGACGCTGAAATACGCGCCCGACCTGCGCTTCGTGCTGGACGAGACCTTCGACCGGATGGACGACACCCGCCGGATGTTCGCCGACGAACGGGTCCGCCGCGACATCGAGGCGGGCGACGAGGCCGGCGAGGAAGACCGGGACGAAGGCGCCGTCCTTGCCCGGGATGCCCGGGATAAGGGGCAGGACGGCCCGGATGACGACCGTCGCTGAGCTCAAGCGGCGGCTGGGTCTGGCGGTGGGCGCGCTGGTCGCGCTGACCCTGCCGGCCGTCGCCGACATCTGCGCGACCCGCGATTTCGAGGGCACCGGCTATGCCGTCTGCACCGTGGACGCCGCCGACCAGGACCGGCTTAGGCTGTGGCTGGACGGGCCGGACGGGCAGGTGCTGGGCGATTTCTCCTCGGTCCGCGGGACGCTGGCCGCGGGCGAGGTGCTGGGCTTCGCGATGAACGCGGGGATGTATCACGCCGATTATTCGCCGGTCGGGCTGTATCGGTCGGACGGGGTGGAACGCGGGGCGGTCGTGACCGCGGGCGGCGGCGGCAATTTCGGGCTGCGGCCGAACGGAGTCTTCTGCGTCGGCGCCAAGGCGCCGTTCCAGGTGATCGAGAGCCGGCGCTTTGCCCGGGTCCAGCCGCACTGCCGGCTGGCCACCCAGTCCGGCCCTATGCTGGTCATCGACGGCGCGTTGCACCCGCGCTTTCTCGCCAGCAGCGACAGCCGCTATATCCGCAACGGTGTCGGCGTCTCGCGCGACATGCAGACGGCGTGGTTCGTGATTTCCAACCGCGCGGTGACGTTCCACGAATTTGCACGCTTCTTCCGCGACGAGCTGGGGGCGCGCAACGCGCTGTATTTCGACGGCTCGATCTCGCGGCTGTATGCGCCGGCGATCAGCCGGGCCGACTGGGGCCGCCGGATGGGGCCGATCATCGGCTATGTGGACGGGCCGTGAGGACAGAGGGGGCCTGATGGGGCGGAAGAAGGGGCGAGACGTCTCGGGCTGGCTGCTGATCGACAAGCCGGCGGGGGTCGGGTCGACCGACGTGGTCGGCAGGGTCCGCTGGGCGCTGGACGCGAAGAAGGCGGGGCACGCCGGGACGCTGGACCCGGACGCCACCGGTCTCTTGGCGGTGGCGCTGGGCGAGGCGACCAAGACGGTGCCGTATCTGACCGACGCGCTGAAGGCCTATGACTTCACCGTCGCCTGGGGGGCCGAGACCACCACCGACGATGCCGCCGGCGCGGTGACGCGGACCGCAGATGCCCGGCCCTCGGCGGAACAGATCGAGGCGGCGCTGGCGGCCTTCCGCGGCGACATCCGGCAGGTGCCGCCGGCGGTGTCGGCGGTCCGGGTCGACGGCGCCCGGGCCTATGACCTCGCCCGCGAGGGCGAGACGGTCGAGCTGGCCGCCCGCCCGCTGTGGGTCGAGGAACTGTCGCTGACCGATGCGCGCGAGGGCGGCGCCGATTTCCACATGGTCTGCGGCAAGGGCGGCTATGTCCGCAGCATCGCCCGCGATCTCGGCCGCGCTCTGGGCTGTCTTGGCCATGTCGCCACGCTGCGCCGGGTCTGGTCGGGGCCGTTCGAGGTGGCCGAGGCATTGTCCTTCGACCTCGTGGATCGCGCCAACCAGCCGGCGCTGGACGCCGCGCTGCTGCCAGTGCAGGCGGCGCTGGACCTGCCGCAGCTGCGGGCGACCGATCAGGGCGCGGTGCGGCTGGCCAACGGCAATCCCGGGCAGGTGCTGGGCACCGCCGACTATGGCGCCGAGGTCTGGGTCAGCCATCACGGCCGCGCCATCGCCGTCGGCCGCTACATGGGCGGCGAGGTCCACCCCTCGCGCGTGTTCGTCCAGCCGGGCTGAGCGCCCCTGCCCTCAGGCGATCGAGGCATCCCGCGTCTCGCGCCCGATCAGCAGCGACACCGCCGCCGCCAGCACCAGCAGCGCCGCGAACAGCCCGATCATCGCGGCAAAGTCGCGCGCGGCCAGAACTGCCAGCACCGAGGGTGCCGCCAGCCCGCCCAGCCGCGCGACCGCCCCCGCAGTGCCCATGCCGGTGGCGCGCAGGTTGGTCGGATAGACCTCGGGCGTCAGCGCATACAGCGCCCCCCAGGTGCCCAGCAGCGCAAAGCTCATCAGCAGCAGCGCGGCGGCCACCAGCGTCGCCGTGGGGGCCATGACGAACAGCAGGCAGCCCGCCGCCGACAGCATCAGGAAGACGCGCAGCGTGACCTGCCGGCCCCAGCGTTCCACCCCCCAGGCGGCCAGCGCATAGCCGGGCAACTGCGCCAGCGCGAGCAGGACGAGGAAGCCGAAGCCGCGGACAAAGCCGAAGCCGTCGCCGGCCAGCTTGCCGGGCAGCCAGACGAAGACGCCGTAATAGGACAGCGAGACGAGGAACCACACCGCCAGCACCGCCAGCGTCGTCTTGAGCATCGCGGGCGCGAAGATGCCGCCCTGTGGGGCCGGAGCGGCGGCAGGGACCGCCAGCCGCGCGCCGTCGGGCAGGGCCGTGGTTCCATTGGTCAGCCGGACGCGGTTGACGATGGCGCGCGCCTCGGGCTCGCGGCCGCGGCGCAGCAGGAACATCGGCGATTCCGGCACCCACAGCCGCAGGAAGATACCCAGGCAGGCGGGCAGCGCTGCGACCAGGTAGATCAGCTTCCACGGCGCGGCGACCCCGGCGGAGGCCGCGTACCAGGCGGTCAGCGCCACGACCAGCGTGCCGACGGCCCAGAAGCCTTCCAGCCAGACCAGCCAGCGGCCCCGGTTCCGGGGCGGCAGGAATTCGGCCATCATCGCGTAATCGACGGGCAGCGTGCCGCCCACCGCCATCCCGGTCAGGAACCGCAGTGCCAGCAGCCAGCCGAAGGTCGGTGCCAGGATCGAGGCGATGCCGAACACCGCGTCGCAGGCCACCGTCACGATCAGCACGTTGCGCCGCCCGATCCGGTCGGCCAGCCGGCCGAACAGGAAGGCGCCGACGAACATCCCCAAGAAAAACAGTGTCCCGGTCTGCAGCGCGACCTTCATTTCGACGCCGAAATGTTTGGCGATCGACGGCGCGGCAAAGCCGACCGCGACCACCTGCATGGCGTCGGCGGCCCAGACGAGCCCGAAGATCGCCATCAGCCGGCGCTGGAAACGGCCGGCGCCGGCCTCGCTCAGCGCGTCATCGACGGTTCTCTCCATGCGGTGACACTCCATCCCGGATGCAGAAAGGGCCGCGGCATCCGCGACCCCTGCATATGACCGACGCAGCCCGCCGATCAGGCGTTCACGCTATCCTTCAGCGCCTTGGCGATGGTAACCTTGACCACCTTGTCGGCCGGCTTGGTCATCATCTCCTGCGTCTGCGGGTTGCGGACCTGGCGTTCCGGGCGGGCGCGGACGCCGACCTTGCCGATGCCCGGAAGGGTCAGCGAGCCGCCCTCGGCCACGGTGCGGGTCACCACGGCCTGGATCGCGTCCAGCGCGGCGGTGGCGGATTTCTTGTCGCTGCCCATCTCGTCGGCAAGCGCCGCCACGAGTTGCGTTTTGGTCATGGGCTTGGCAGGGGCTTTCGCCATGGGAACCTGTCTCCTCGTCTGTCGCGCGCTGGATCGCGGGCGTATTCGTGCCAGTCGCGCTGGCAATGCGCTTGCTACAGCCGGTTTCACCCTGCATTTCAAGCCCTTTTGATGCCGCAGAGGCGTTCCGTCTGTGGAAAACGGCGTCCATCGGCAGATCGGACCTGACCAAGGACAGGTCGTCTGGGCGGTTTCCCGCCGCGTGGCGGGCCCGGCCGGCGCTACAGGAACGCCGTCTCGTCGAAGGACCGCAGCTTGCGGGAATGGATCCGCTCCAGCGGCATCTCGCGCAGCTTTTCCATCGCCCGGATGCCGATCAGCAGGTGCGCGGCGACCTGGGTGCGATAGAAATCCGTGGCCATGCCGGGCAGCTTGAGCTCGCCATGCAGCGGCCGGTCGCTGACGCACAGCAGCGTGCCGTAGGGCACCCGGAAGCGAAAGCCGTTGGCGGCGATGGTGGCGCTTTCCATGTCCAGCGCCACGGCGCGGGACTGGCTCAGCCGCTGCACCGGGCCGGACTGGTCGCGCAATTCCCAGTTGCGGTTGTCGATGGTGGCGACGGTGCCGGTCCGCATGATGCGCTTGAGCTCGAAGCCTTCCAGCCGGGTGATCTCGGCCACGGCCTCTTCCAGCGCGACCTGCACCTCGGCCAGGGCCGGGATCGGCACCCAGACCGGCAGGTCGTCGTCCAGCACGTGATCCTCGCGCAGATAGGCGTGGGCGAGCACGTAATCCCCCAACCGCTGGCTGTTCCTCAGTCCCGCGCAATGGCCCACCATCAACCAGGCATGGGGGCGCAGCACGGCGATGTGGTCGGTCGCGGTCTTGGCGTTCGACGGGCCGACGCCGATGTTGACCAGCGTGATCCCCTGCCCGTCCGGGCGCTTGAGGTGATAGGCCGGCATCTGCGGGGTCTTCGCGCCGGTGGCCAGGACGTCCTCGGGCCGTTCCAGGACCTGATCGCCGGGCGCGACGAAGGCGCTGTAGCCCGAAGCCGGGTCGGCCAGGGCGCGGCGGGCGAAGGCCTCGAACTCGTCGACGTAGAACTGGTAGTTGGTGAACAGCACGAAGGTCTGGAAATGTTCCGGCGCCGTCGCCGTGTAATGCGACAGCCGGGCCAGCGAGTAATCCACCCGCTGCGCGGTGAAGGGCGCCAGGTGGCGGGTGCCGTCGGGCATCGGCTGGGCGATGCCGTTGACGATGTCGTCGTTCATCGTGTCCAGGTCAGGCACGTCGAACACGTCGCGCAGCGAAAAGCTCAGCACCCCTTCCTGGGGGACGTTCAGGTCGCTTTGCGAGGCCATCGCGAAATGCACCGGGATCGGCGTGTCGCTGTCGCCGACCGCGACCGGCACCTGGTGGTTGCGGATCAGCAGGCCGATCTGCTGGACCAGGTAGTCGCGGAAGAGGTCCGGCCGCGTGATCGTCGCGACATAGCTGCCGGGCAGCGCGACATGACCGAAGGCCAGCCGCGAATCGCCCAGCGAATGGCTCGACGTGGTCAGCCGCAGTTCGGGGTAATAGGCACGGAACCGCGCCTGCGGCGGCAGCCCGCCCAGGCTGTCCACGAAGCGGTCGCGCAGCCAGCCGGTGGCGCGGCCGTAAAGCTGGATCAGCCGGTCCACCGCCGCCTCGGCGTCGTCGAAATATTCGCGCTCGACCGGGTCGGGCGTCTCGACCGGCAGCAGGCGGGTGGTCTGGTCCATCGGGGGCTCCTTTCGCGGGGCCAGACTGCCCGCGCCCCGGGGGTTAGGCAAGCCGGCGCCGGCCCGGACCCCTACCCGGACCCTCAGGCGGCGGTGCAGTCCTCGAGGATCGCCGGGGCGTCGGCCTCGGGACCGTAATAGAATGTGCCGTCCTGGCCCTTGGCGTGCAGCTCATACGGGCGATCCGCGGCGACCGAGCGGTAGCGGACGCCGGAACCCGACACCACCTGCTTCATCGCGACCTGCTGGCCGTCGATCTGGGCCACGGCAAACCCCTCGCCGGTCGGCAGGCTGACATAGGCGACCGGCACCACCGCGCCGCGCGCGCAGTGAAAGACGACCTGCGACACGAAGGCCCCGTCCTCGGGCCGGTTCGAGGGGGTCTCGGCCGTCGCCGGGGCGATCAGCAGCGGGGCGGCGACAAGCGAAAGGGCGAGGATCAGCGGGCGGGTCATGGCGGTCTCCCAGAATCGATGCGGCCCGGATAGCGCGGCTGCGCCGCAAGGGAAAAACACGGGTGCGAGAGGGGCGTCCGCCTCCGCGCGCCCCGGCCCGGCCCGGGCGGCCGGGGATTGCCACCGTCGCAACCGGGGGCCTCTGGCAGAGGCCGAACGCGCAACCTATCTGTGATCGCATGGACATCTCGATTCTGGATCTCGCCCCGGTTCCCCAAGGCTCGGACGCGCGCAGCGCGATCGCCGCGGGGGTAACCCTGGCGCAGGCCGCCGAACGGCAGGGCTATCACCGTTACTGGCTGGCCGAACATCACAACATGCCCGGTATCGCCAGCGCCGCCACCGCGGTGCTGATCGGGCATGTGGCCGATCACACCCAGACCATCCGAGTCGGCGCGGGCGGCATCATGCTGCCCAACCACGCGCCGCTGGCGGTGGCCGAGGCGTTCGGCACGCTGGCCACCATCCACGGCCCGCGCATCGACCTTGGCCTGGGCCGCGCGCCGGGCGGCGACGGCGCGGTGATGCACGCGCTGCGCCGCGGCATGGGGCGCAACGACGACTTTCCGAACGACGTGGTCGAGCTGCTGACCTATCTCGGCCCGGAACGCGAGGGCGTCCCGGTGGCCGCGCATCCCGGCCAGGGCACCAACGTGCCGGTCTGGATCCTCGGGTCGTCGCTGTATGGGGCGAGCCTCGCCGCGGCGCTGGGGCTGCCTTATGCCTTCGCCTCGCATTTCGCGCCCAACGACCTGGACGAGGCGGTGCGGCTGTATCGGTCGCGCTTTCAGCCCGGCCCCTGGGGCGAGGCGCCGCGCTTCATGCTGGCGGCGAACCTGATCGCGGCTGATACGGACGAGGCGGCGCGCAAGCTGCGGACCAGCCAGCAGATCAGCTTCTACCGGCTGCGCAGCGGCTCTCCCGGCAAGCTGCCGCCGCCGGTGGACGACCTGGACACGGCGATCCCGCCGCAGTTCCAGTCGATGATCGAATCGACCCTGCGGATATCGGCGGTCGGCAGCCCGGATACCGTCAAGGCGCGGCTGGACGAGCTGATCGCCCGCTATGCCCCCGACGAGCTGATCCTGACCGGCAACATCTTCGACCCCGAGGCCCGGCTGCGGTCCTTCGCCATCGGGGCCGAGGTCATGGGACTGACCCCGCGGTGAGGGCGCCGCGGTGAGTTTGCGGCGATGAGACTGGTCGTCCTCGGCCACGGCTATTCGGCCGGGTTCCTGACCCGGCTGCTGGTCCCGCAGGGCTGGACCGTCACCGGCACCACCCGCGACGACCCCGCCCGCGTCGCTTCCGCCGGCGCCCAGCCGCTGCTGTGGCCCGGCGACGAGGCTGCCATCCGAACCGAACTCGCCCGCGCCGACGCAATTCTCGTCAGCGCTGGCCCCGGTCCCGAGGGCGACCCCGCCCTGCGCGACTTTGCCGAGGCCATCGCCGCCAGCCCGGCGCGCTGGCTGGGCTATCTCTCCACCACCGGCGTCTATGGCGATCACGGCGGCGGCTGGGTGGACGAAACGACCCCGCTCACCCCCTCGACCCGGCGCGGTCGCGAGAGGGTGGCGGCCGAGGCCGCGTGGCAGCGGCTGGCGGCGGATCACGGCCTGCCGCTGCACATCTTCCGGCTGGCCGGCATCTATGGCCCCGGCCGCGGTCCATTCGAAAAGCTGCGCAGCGGCACCGCCCGGCGGATCGTCAAGCCGGGGCAGGTGTTTTCCCGCACCCATGCCGAGGACATCGCCCAGGTGCTGGCGGCCTCGATCGGGCGGCCCGATCCGGGCGCGATCTACAACGTCTGCGACGACGAACCCGCCCCGCCCGAGCAGGTGCTGGAAACCGCGGCGACCCTGCTGGGCGTCCCGGTGCCGCCGGCCGAGGACTTCGCCACGGCCGAGATGACCCCGATGGCGCGCAGCTTCTATGCCGAAAGCAAGCGGGTGGCGAACGACCGCATCAAGCGCGATCTGGGCGTGGCGCTGCGCTATCCCGATCACCGCGCCGGTCTGCTGGCGCTGCTGGCGGACGAAGGCTAGCGCCCCGGCCCCGGCTCAGGGGGTGATCCGGCAGCACCCGCTCAGCATCTGCGACCGCTGGCCGGCGCCGTCGAAGACCAGCGCCGCCGACAGCCCATAGACACGATCCGACATGCCGTCGCTGCATTGCGCGGGCTGGATCACCGCCGTCATCCGGCCGTTGCCGTCGCCCGCAACCACCGCCCGAACGGGGCTGCGGAAACGGCCGTCATCCAGCACCGCGCGGCGGTCCAGCGGGCGCGAGGTGCCGGGCGTCTCGAACACCATCCGGCTGCCAACCTGGCGCAGCGCCCAGAACGGCTCGGTGCCCAGGCAATTCAGCGTCGCGGGCAGCGCGCCGGCGATCCAGACATCGGTGCGATAGGCCAGATAGCGCGCATTGACCCAGCCGGCGCGCTCGGCGGTGTTCACCATCGCCCAGCCATTGCGCTCGGCCACCACCTCGACGCCGGTGGCATCCGGGGCCAGCGTGCCGATCACCGCGCCCGAGGCGCTGGGCCGGTCGCGGATGTTCAGCCGGTCACCGGCCGACACCCCACTGACGTCGAAGAGGGTGGGCAGCACATATTCCGGCGTCGCCAGCGCCGGGCCGGCTGCAAGGCACAGGCAAAGGGCGAGGAGATGGCGCATGGGCGGCGTCCCGGTCAGGCGGCGATGCCGAAAACATGCCCGATCCCGGCCGTGACCGCCATCGCAAAGCTGCCCCAGACGAGCACACGTGCGAGAGCGGGCAGCACCGGCGCGCCCCCCGCCCGCGCCCCGGCGATGCCCAGCACCGCCAGCGCGGCCAGCGTCACCGCCAGCACCCAGCGCACGGTCTGGTCCGCCGGGGACAGCAGCGCCGACAGCAGGGGGATGGACCCCGACAGCGAAAACGTCACCGCCGAGGCCAGCGCCGCCTGCATGGGGTTCGCGGCGTGTTCCTCGACCAGCCCCAGCTCGTCGCGGATATGGGCGCCCAGCGCGTCGTGTTCGGTCAGCTCGACGGCCACCAGCCGCGCCGTGTCGGGGGCGAGCCCGCGCGATTCATAGATCGCGATCAGCTCCTCCAGCTCGACGTCGGGCTGAGCCTTCAGGGCCTTCTGCTCGCGGTGGATGTCGGCCTGCTCGATGTCGGACTGGGAACTGACCGAGACGTATTCCCCCGCCGCCATCGACAGCGCCCCGGCGGCCAGCCCCGCCGCCCCGGCAATCGCGACCGCCCCGGGCGCCGGGTTCGCCATCGCCACGCCGACGGTCAGCGAGCCGACCGACACGATCCCGTCGATCGCCCCCAGCACTGCCGCCCGCAGCCAGCCGGATCGGGTGATGTAATGCGGATCGTGGGGGTGCGCGTCGGGATGGGTGTTGCGGGTCATCGCGGTGCCTTGGGAGTAACTCGCCGGCCGCTTACGCCCCGCCCCGCCCGACCACCAGCCCCGCGATCTCTTCTTTGCCGAAATATCCCGGGGGTCCGGGGGCAGCGCCCCCGGCTTCAGGCGCGGCGTTCCATCGTGGCCACGCCCAGCACCTCCAGCACCTTCGCCTCGATCTGCGGCGCGTTCATCGCGGCGACCGCATACATCGCCTCGGGCGAGGCATGGTCGATGAAGCTGTCGGGCAGCACCATGCTGCGGAATTTCAGACCACGGTCAAAGACGCCCTCGTCGCCCAGCAACTGCGCGACATGGCTGCCGAAGCCGCCAACGGCGCCTTCCTCGATGGTGATCAGCGCCTCGTGCTCGCGCGCCAGCCGCAGGACCAGCTCGCGGTCCAGGGGCTTGGCAAAGCGCGCATCGGCCACGGTGACGGCAATGCCGCGCTGGGCCAGCGACTCGCGCGCGGCCATCACCTCGGCCAGCCGCGTGCCCAGCGACAGGATCGCCACCCGCGCGCCCTCGGCGATGATCCGGCCGCGGCCGATCTCCAGCGGGATGCCGCGTTCGGGCATCTCGACGCCCATCCCCTCGCCGCGCGGAAAGCGGAAGGCCGAGGGGCGGTCGTCCAGCGCCGCGGCGGTGGCGACCATGTGGACCAGTTCCGCCTCATCGGCGGCGGCCATCACCACCATGCCGGGCAGGTTGGCCATGAAGGCGATGTCATAGGCGCCGGCATGGGTCGCCCCGTCGGCGCCGACCAGCCCGGCCCGGTCAATGGCAAAGCGCACCGGCAGGCGCTGGATCGCCACATCGTGCACGACCTGATCGTAGCCGCGCTGCAGGAAGGTCGAATACAGCGCGCAGAAGGGCTTCATCCCGCCCGCCGCGAGCCCGGCGGCAAAGGTCACCGCGTGCTGTTCGGCGATCCCCACGTCAAAGCAGCGGCGCGGAAAGCGTTCAGCGAACAGGTTCAGCCCGGTCCCGTCCGGCATCGCGGCGGTGATCGCCACGATCCGGTCGTCGCGTTCCGCCTGCGCGATCAGCGATTTCGCGAACACCGAGGTATAGCTGGGGGCGTTCGACTTGGCCTTGGCCTGCTCGCCGGTCACCACGTCGAACTTGGCGCGGGCATGGCCGCGGTCGGCGGCGTTCTCGGCCGGGGCATAGCCCTTGCCCTTCTTCGTCACCGCATGGATCAGCACCGGCCCGTCGGCGCGCGCCTTGACCGTGCGCAGCAGCGGCAGCAGCTGGTCCAGGTCGTGGCCGTCCACCGGGCCGATATAGGAAAACCCCAGCTCCTCGAACAGCGTGCCGCCGATGGTCATGCCCTTCAGCATTTCCTTGGCGCGCCGAGCGCCTTCCTGCATCGGTGGCGGCAGCAGGCTGACGGCGCCCTTGGCGGCGGCCTTCAGCTCCTGGAAGGGGCCGCGGGTGTAAAGCCGGGTCAGATAGGACGACAGCGCCCCCGTTGGCGGCGCGATGGACATCTCGTTGTCGTTCAGGATCACGAACAGCCGCTTGCCCAGATGGCCGGCGTTGTTCAGCGCCTCGAAGGCCATGCCGGCGCTCATCGCGCCATCGCCGATCACCGCCACGGCGTCGCCTGGATCGCCGCCCAGCTCGCGCGCCATCGCGAAGCCCAGCGCGGCCGAGATCGACGTCGAGCTGTGGCCCGCCCCGAACGGGTCATGGGCGGATTCGCTGCGCTTGGTGAAGCCCGACAGCCCGCCTTCCATCCGCAAGGTGCGGATGCGGTCGCGGCGGCCGGTCAGGATCTTGTGGGGATAGCACTGGTGGCCGACGTCCCAGATGATCTTGTCGCGCGGGCTGTCAAAGACCGCGTGCAGCGCCACGGTCAGTTCCACCACCCCCAGCCCGGCGCCCAGATGCCCGCCGGTCACGCTGACGGCGCTGATCGTCTCGGCCCGCAACTCGTCGGCCAGCTGTCTCAGCTCGCGATCGCTCAGCGACTTGAGGTCGGCGGGGCCCGAGACCCGGTCGAGCAGCGGCGTCGCGGGGCGGGCGGGAAGATCGGTCATCTGGCTGGCCCCTTTCGGGCTCTCGCTGGGCGCCCGCGGGGGCGTCTCAGGTCTGGCGGTGGATAACGAAACGCGCCAGTTGCCGCAAGTTTCCCGCCGCCTCGCTGTCGGGATAGACATTCAGCGCCGCCTCGGCCTTGCTGACGATGGCCGAGGCCTTGTCGCGTGCCCCCTCCAGCCCCAGCAACGACACGAAGGTCGCCTTGCCCAGCCGCGCATCCTTGCCGGTCCGCTTGCCGGTCTGTTCGGGATCGCCGGTCACGTCCAGGATGTCGTCGGCGACCTGGAAGGCGAGCCCCAGATGCCGCGCATACTCCGCCAGAGGCTCGGGGTCCGCCCCCGCGATCAGCGCCCCCGAGGTCGCCGCGAACTGGATCAGCGCCCCGGTCTTGGCCTGCTGCAGCGCCTTGACGGCGGGCAGGTCCAGCGGCTCGACGGCGGTCTCGGCGGCGATGTCCTGCGCCTGCCCCCAGACCATGCCGCGCGCGCCCACCGCGGCGGCAAAGCGCTGCAGCAAAGCCACGCGCAGGTCGCAATCGCCGATGGCGTCGTCGGTCAGCACCGCGAAGGCCTGGGTCTGCAGAGCGTCGCCGGCCAGGATCGCGGTCGCGTCGGACCACTGGATATGGCAGGTCGGCATCCCGCGGCGCAGGTCGTCGTCGTCCATCGCCGGCAGGTCGTCATGGACCAGGCTATAGGCGTGCAGCAGTTCCACCGCGACCGCGACCGGCATCGCCCGGTCGTCGGCCACACCATGCAGCCGCGCCGATTCCAGCACCAGGAAGGCGCGGATGCGCTTGCCGCCGACGCAGGCATAGCGCATCGCGTCGGACAGATCGCCAGGCGGCAGATCGGCCAGCGCAGCCTGGATCGCCGCATCGACGGCGGCGCGGACGGCCTCGAGACGGGAAATCATCGGTCAGAGCCCCTCGACCGGGGTGGTCCCGGTGGGTTCGCCGCCGGCCGACAGCATGATCTTCTCGACCCGCTCCTCGGCGGCGCGCAGGCGGCGTTCGCAATGGGCGCGCAGCTTGGCGCCGCGTTCATACAGCGCGATCGACTGGTCCAGCGTCGCGTCGCCGTGTTCCAGCTTGCCCACGACGGATTCCAGTTCCTTCATCGCGTCCTCGAAGGACATCTGGTCGATTTCGGGATCGGTCATGTGGGAGTTTCCCTCAGCGTTTCGACGTGCGCCCGGGCCGAACGGCCCAGGGCGGCGAGATCATAGCCGCCTTCCAGCACCGATACCACCGGGGCCCCGGCCTGTCGCGCGGCGTCGCGGATCAGGCGGGTGATGGCGGCGAAATCACGCTCGGTCCACATCAGGTTGGCCAGCGGATCGTCGGCATGGGCGTCGAACCCGGCCGAGATCAACACCAGCCCCGGCCGCCACTCGGCCAGCCGCGCGGCGATGGCGGTCCAGGCGGCCAGCGCCTCGGCCCCGCCCGAGCCGGGGCGCAGCGGCGCGTTCATCACCTGCCCGTGCGCCCCGGTTTCCGATGCGCGCCCGGTGCCCGGATACAGCGGCATCTGGTGGGTCGAGGCGAAGAAGGCGCGGGGTTCGTCCCACAGCAGGTCCTGCGTGCCGTTGCCGTGATGGACGTCGAAATCCACCACCGCCACCCGGTCCAGCCCGTGATGATCCAGCCCCCGCTTGGCGGCGATCGCCGCCGTGCCCAGCAGGCAGAAGCCCATCGGCGTCTCGCGTTCGGCATGGTGGCCGGGCGGGCGCATGGCGACGAAGGCAGCTTCATCCTCACCACCCAGCACCGCATCGACCGCCGCGCAGGCCCCGCCGACCGCACGCAGCGCGGCGTCGAGGCTGTGCGGCGACATATGCGTGTCGGCGTCCAGCGCCACGATCCCCTGCGCCGGCACCGCCTGCTGCAGCCGGCGCAGATAGCGGTCGGGGTGGCAGCGCAGGATGTCGGCCTCGTCCGCCAGCGGGCAGTCGCGCCGCGGCAGGTCCAGCGGCGCCAGCGCATCCAGCACCGCGGCGTGGCGCGCGACCTGTTCGGGATGGCCCGGGGGCGTCAGGTGGCGGGCGGCCGAGGCGTCGGTGTAAAGCAGCGTCATGGGCGGCAGGCTGCGGCATTCGCGGCCGTCATGCAAGAAGCAGGCTCAGACCGCGACATTGTCGATCAGCCGCACCGGCCCCAGCCACGCCGCCGCCAGCAGCCGGGCCGGCCCGTCGAGGCGGTCCAGCGGGGTCAGGGTCTGCGGATGGCGCAGGTCGAGATATTCGACCCGCGCGAAGCCGCCGGCAAGGATCTCGGCCCGCGCGGCCTCCAGCACCGGCGCGGGGTCCTCGCCGCCCCGCAACCGCTGCGCGGCGTGGGTCAGGGCCGCATACAACGCCGGCGCCGCCGTGCGGTCCGGCGGCGATAGGCGGGCGTTGCGCGAGGACATCGCGAGCCCGTCCGCCTCGCGCACGGTGGGGCAGCCGATGACCTCGATGGGGATGTTCAGGTCCGCGGCCAGCCGCCGCACGATCTGCAGCTGCTGCCAGTCCTTTTCGCCAAAGAAGGCGCGATCCGCGCCGGTCATCAGGAACAGCTTGGCGACGATGGTGGCCATGCCGTCGAAATGGCCGGGGCGGAAATCGCCGCACATGCCGCTGGTGAGCCCGGACACGCTGACGGTGGTGGCAAAGCCCGGCGGATAGACCTCATCCACCCCCGGCATGAACAGCAGATCCACCCCGGCCGGTTCCAGCACGGCGCGGTCGCGATTCTCGGTGCGGGGGTATTTCGCCAGGTCCTCGGGGCGGTCGAACTGGGTTAGGTTGACGAACAGCGTGACGATCACCCGGTCGCAGGCGTCGCGGGCCTGCGCCACCAGCGACAGATGCCCGTCATGCAGGGCCCCCATCGTGGGCACCACGGCAACGCTGTCGCCCGCCTGGCGCCACCCTCTGGTGACGGCGCGCAGCTCGACCACGCTGCGGACGACCTGTATCGGGCTGCTGTGAGCGGTCATGCGGAACTCCGCCTCTCATCGTGCTGCGCTGCGGCATAACGGCTGTCGGCGCGGGGACAAAGGAGAATCAGCAAGCTCAGGCGGTCAGGCGGGTGCCGTCATGGCCAAGGATGGTGATGTCCACCAGCGCGCCCTCGGGCAGGTCGCGGGTCAGCGCGACCTCGGTGAACTGCGCGGTCCGGCCCAGCCGGGGGCCTTCGGTCAGGATGCGGTGGGTGCGCCCGACCTGCGCCGCCAGATGCGCGCCCAGCGCCGCGTCGCCGGCCGCCCGCAGCCGCGCGGCGCGGTCCTTGATCGCCGGCCCCGGCACCCGCGGCATCCGCGCCGCCGGCGTGCCCTGCCGGGCCGAGAACGGAAACACGTGCAGGAAGGTCAGCCCGCAATCCGCCACCAGCCGCAGCGAGTTCTGGAACTGCGCCTCGGTCTCGGTCGGGAAGCCCGCGATGATGTCGGCGCCGAAGACGATGTCCGGGCGCAGGCGGCGGGCGTCCTCGCAGAACCGGATCGCGTCGTCGCGCAGGTGGCGGCGCTTCATCCGCTTGAGGATCAGGTCGTCGCCATGCTGCAAGGACAGGTGCAGATGCGGCATCAAGCGCGGTTCGGAGGCGATCGCCTCCATCAGGTCCGGGTCGGCCTCGATCGAATCGATGGACGAAATCCGCAGCCGCGGCAGGTCCGGGACCATCCGCAGGATGCGCCGCACGAGGTTGCCCAGCCGCGGCGCGCCCGGCAGGTCGGCCCCCCACGAGGTCAGGTCCACGCCGGTCAGCACCACCTCGTTGAAGCCCCGGTCGCGCAGTCGCCTGATCTGGTCCACCACCACCCCCGCGGGGACCGAGCGCGAATTGCCCCGGCCGAACGGGATGATGCAGAAGGTGCAGCGGTGGTCGCAGCCGTTCTGGACCTGCACATAGGCGCGGTGGCGGCCGAAGCCGTCGATCAGGTGGCCGGCGGTTTCGCGCACCGACATGATGTCGTCGACCATCACCCGCTCGGTGCCATGGTCGGGGGCGGCGAGGCTGGCCCAGGTCGCGGGCTGCATCTTTTCGTGGTTGCCGATGACGCGGGCGACCTCGGGCATGGCGGCGAAGGTCTCGGGCTCGGTCTGGGCGGCGCAGCCGGTGACGATGATCGGCGCGCCGGGGTTTTCTCGCGCCAACCGGCGGATCTCCTGGCGGGCCTTGCGCACCGCCTCGGCGGTGACGGCGCAGGTGTTGACGATGACGGCGCCCGACAGGCCGGCGGCCTCGGCCATCTCGCGCATCGCCTCGGATTCATAGGCGTTCAGCCGGCAGCCCAGCGTGGCGAGGACCGGAGGTTTCGCGGGGGCGTTCAGGGGCGCGTTCATGGCGCGAGCCACGCGGGCGACAGCACCCCGTCAAAGACCCGCGCCACCGGCCCGGTCATCCAGACGCCATCCTCGCGCCAGTCCACCACCAGCGTGCCGCCGTCCAGGTCCAGCGTCACCCGCCGCCCGGTCAGCCCGCGCCGATGCGCCGCCACGGCGGTCGCGCAGGCGCCCGAGCCGCAGGCGAGCGTCACCCCGGTCCCCCGTTCCCACACCCGCATCCGCAGCCGGTCTGGCCCGGTGAGGCTGGCGAATTCCACATTGGTGCGCTGCGGAAACAGCGGGTCGTGTTCGACCTGCGGGCCGCGGGTGGTCAGCGGCACCGCCTCGGCATCATCGACGAAGAACACGGCGTGCGGGTTGCCCATGCCCACGGCAGCCGGCGCGCCCTCCAGCGGCAGTCGGTCGGTGTCGGTGGCGTGCGCCAGCGGCACCTCGGCCCAGCCGAGTTGCGGCGGGCCCATGTTCACCCAGACCTGCCCGTCCTCTCGCACCGCCCGCAGCAGCCCGCGGCGGGTGGCGAAGCGGACCTCGTCCCGGCCCAGCGCCTCCATCATAAGCGCAGCGACGCAGCGCGAGGCGTTGCCGCAGGCCCCCGCCTCGGTCCCGTCGCTGTTCCAGAACACCAGCCGGTAATCGGCCTGCGGGTCGTCCGTGATCTCGGCCAGCTGATCGAAGCCGACGCCGCGATGCCGGTCCCCCACCGCCCGCGCCAGCTCGGCCGTGACCGGCCGCGCTGCGCCGTTGCGCGAATCGATGACGACGAAGTCGTTTCCCGCCCCGTGCATCTTGATGAAGGGCAGGCCAGGCGTGCGGATCGGGTCCATCGCGGCGATATACGCAGCCCCCCGCGATTCCGCCAGAGCCGGGCAATTTTTCCCCTTGACCCCCCCGCGGGGCATCCCTAATCAGACGCCCTGTGTTGGGCCCATAGCTCAGTTGGTAGAGCAACTGACTTTTAATCAGTGGGTCACAGGTTCGAATCCTGTTGGGCTCACCACTGTTTTCCCTGTCAAGCGGCGTTGTTGCAGAAGTCCGCCCGCGGAGGATTCACGGCGGGAATCCAGTCGGTTAGGCCGGGGGCATGAGCAAGCCTTCTCCCGCCCGCTACCGCACGACGAACTGGTCCAGCTACAACGACGCCCTGCGACGGCGCGGCTCGCTGCTGGTCTGGTTCGACCGGGAGATGGTCTGGCTGGCGCCAC